>NZ_JBQAEG010000001.1:0-966318 GCF_051915205.1 Bacillus cereus group sp. MYBKT111-2 | reverse complement strand
TGGAAATACAGGATCAACGGGAGATACGGGTCCAACGGGAAGTACCGGATCGACGGGGAACACTGGTCCAACGGGAAGTACGGGATCAACGGGAAATACGGGAGTAACAGGTTCAACAGGACCAACCGGAAGCACGGGATCAACGGGAGCCACGGGAGTAACAGGCCCAACTGGAAGTACGGGAGCAACAGGAAGCACTGGCCCAACCGGAAGCATGGGTTCAACGGGAGTAACAGGCCCAACTGGAAGTACAGGAGTAACGGGAAGTACGGGAGCCACAGGAGTAACAGGCCCAACCGGAAATACAGGAGTAACGGGAAGTACGGGAGCGACAGGAAATACAGGGGCAACGGGAGATACGGGCCCGACAGGAAGTACCGGATCAACGGGAAGCACGGGAGCGACAGGAAGTACCGGATCGACAGGGAACACAGGTCCAACGGGAAGTACGGGATCAACAGGAAGCACGGGATCAACGGGAAATACGGGAGTAACAGGCCCAACTGGAAATACAGGAGCAACGGGAGATACGGGTCCAACGGGAAGTACCGGATCGACGGGGAACACAGGTCCAACGGGAAGTACGGGAGCAACAGGAAGTACGGGAGCAACAGGAAGCACAGGCCCAACCGGAAATACGGGAGTAACGGGAAGTACGGGAGCGACAGGAAATACCGGGGCAACGGGAGATACGGGATCGACGGGGAACACAGGTCCAACGGGAAGTACGGGATCAACGGGAAGTACGGGAGTAACAGGTTTAACAGGCCCAACCGGAAATACAGGAGTAACGGGAAGTACGGGAGCGACAGGAAATACCGGGGCAACGGGAGATACGGGCCCGACAGGAAGTACCGGATCGACGGGGAACACAGGTCCAACGGGAAGTACGGGAGTAACAGGTTCAACAGGCCCAACCGGAAATACGGGAGTAACGGGAAGTACGGGAGCGACAGGTTCAACAGGCCCAACCGGAAATACCGGAGCAACAGGAAGTACGGGAGCGACAGGAAACACCGGTCTAACGGGAAGTATCGGTCCAACAGGAGACACGGGAGCGACCGGGGCGACTGGAGTTAGTACAACTGCAACGTACGCGTTTGCAAATAATACATCAGGAAGTGTTATTTCTGTTTTGTTAGGTGGCACGAATATTCCGTTACCAAACAATCAAAATATTGGACCGGGAATAACTGTTAGTGGTGGGAATACTGTATTTACAGTTGCAAATGCAGGGAATTATTATATAGCCTATACAATTAATTTAACAGCAGGTTTACTTGTGAGTTCCCGTATAACTGTAAATAGCAGCCCACTTGCGGGAACGATAAATGCTCCGACAGTGGCTACTGGTTCATTTAGTGCAACAATCATTGCTAACTTGCCTGCTGGAGCTGCTGTTAGCTTACAATTATTTGGAGTAGTTGCGTTGGCTACATTATCGACGGCAACGCCAGGAGCTACTTTAACGATTATTAGATTAAGTTAATAAGGAGAAAACCTTGGGGCTTTTATGCTTCAAGGTTTTTTATCTCCTTATTTGTATGTAGTCTCATTGATTAGGAAAGTTTTACTTTATTCACATGAGTAAAAACATCGCAGTTCGAAAATATATTATAATAGAATGAAAAGAGAGAAATTTGGCAGAAAGGGAGGGTGGCGATGCAGGAGATGGTTACAGATTTTTTTGGACGCCCACTTCAAGATTTACGCATATCTGTCATTGATCGTTGCAATTTTAGATGTACATATTGTATGCCAGCGGAAGTGTTTGGGCCAGATTATGCTTTTTTGAAAGATGAGTTTTTACTGACGTTTGATGAAATTGAGCGTTTAGCAAAACTATTTGTGAACATCGGTGTACGAAAAATTAGACTTACTGGTGGCGAGCCACTACTTCGTAAAGATTTAACAAAACTTATTGCACGTCTCGTGAAAATTGATGGGCTATTAGATATAGGGTTAACGACCAATGCAATTCATTTAACGAAGCAAGCAAAAGTATTAAAAGAAGCTGGATTACATAGAGTAAATGTTAGTTTGGATGCAATAGATGATGATGTGTTTAAGGCTATTAATGGCCGAAATATTAATACGAAACCTGTTATAAAGGGAATTATGGCTGCAAAAGAGGCCGGGCTTGATGTAAAGGTAAACATGGTTGTGAAAAAAGGGATGAATGATCATCAAGTACTTCCGATGGCTGCGTATTTTAAAGAGCAAGGAATCCCGCTTAGGTTCATTGAGTTTATGGATGTTGGTAGTACAAATGGATGGAATTTTGATCAAGTTGTTACGAAGCGAGAGTTAATTGAGATGATTCATCGCGTGTATCCGCTTGAGCCAGCTGAAGCGCATTATTTTGGTGAAGTTGCGAAGCGATATCGTTACGTTGGAACAAATGTTGAAGTCGGTTTTATTACTTCTGTTTCTGAGTCCTTTTGTTCCTCTTGTACGAGAGCGAGAATTTCAGCAGATGGAAAGTTTTATACTTGCTTATTTGCGACAGAGGGACTCGACCTAAGGGAACTTCTTAGAGGAAATCTTTCGGATGAGGAGTTAGTAAGCGTTATACAAGATGTATGGATGAATAGAAAAGATAGGTATTCGGATGAACGGACAGAAGAAAGTGCGAAAAATCGTCCGAAAATTGAAATGTCTTATATAGGAGGATAAGAAGGGAGGCTATCGTATGCAGGAGCGATATTCAAGGCAAATATTATTTTCTGGTGTTGGAGAAGAAGGACAGAGAAAAATTAGAGAGAAGCATGTGCTTATTATTGGTGCGGGAGCTCTTGGTGCAGCAAATGCAGAAGCGATTGTTAGAGCAGGTGTTGGAAAAGTAACAATTGCGGATCGTGATTATGTAGAGTGGAGTAATTTACAAAGGCAACAATTATATACAGAAGAAGATGCAAAGCAGTATAAACCGAAGGCGGTAGCAGCGGCAGAGCATTTAAAAGCGAT
Source organism: Bacillus cereus group sp. MYBKT111-2 (assembly GCF_051915205.1). Taxonomy (NCBI): domain Bacteria; kingdom Bacillati; phylum Bacillota; class Bacilli; order Caryophanales; family Bacillaceae; genus Bacillus; species Bacillus cereus group sp. MYBKT111-2. The sequence goes on along the minus strand of NZ_JBQAEG010000001.1, from coordinate 963,351 downwards.
TAATTCTGAGGTGGAAATAAATCCGGTTGTAACTGATGTAACAGTGCAGGAAATGGAAGAGTTAGTGAAGGGTGTAGATTTAATATTAGATGCGACAGATAATTTTGAAACGCGTCTTCTTATTAATGATATTTCACAAAAGTATAATATTCCATGGATATATGGTGGTTGTGTCGGAAGCTACGGAGTAACGTATACAATTGTACCAGGAAAAACACCGTGTTTCCGCTGTTTAATGGAGCATCCAGCAAGCGGAGCAACATGTGATACGGCTGGTATTATACAGCCGGCGGTGCAATTAGTAGTTGCGCATCAAATAACAGAAGCGTTGAAAATATTAGTAGAAGACTATGGGGCGCTTCGCGAAACGATGTTATCGTTTGATCTTTGGAATAATCAACAGATGGCATTTAAAGTGAATAGACAGAAAAAAGAAACGTGTTTATCTTGCGGAAGATTACGTACATATCCGAGTTTAACATTTGAAGCACAAACGAAAACAGAAGTGTTATGTGGACGAAATACAGTACAAATCCGTCCAGGTGTGCGGAATGAATTTAATTTAGAAGAAATTAAAAAGCGCTTACAAAGAAGTGTGGATGTAAAGGCTACTCCGTATTTAGTATCGTTTCTAGTAGAGGAATTTCGTTTTGTTTTATTTACAGATGGCAGAGCTTTTATTCATGGGACGAATGATATAAATGTAGCAAAACGTTTATATGCAAGATATATAGGTTGAACCTAAAGGGAAGTCCTTTAGGTTCAACAGGGAGAAGGTTAAGACTTTCTCGCATAATCTCCACTTTTTCCACCTGTTTTTTCAAGTAAGTACGTTTCGCCGATAATCATACCTTTATCAACAGCTTTACACATATCGTACACGGTAAGAGCGGTAGCGGAAGCAGCTGTTAAAGCTTCCATCTCAACACCGGTGCTACCTTCTGTTTTAACTTTTACTTCAATCAGTAATCGATATTGTTCATCGGATTGTTTCCAATCGAAAGAAACGTCAACACCTTTTAATAATAAAGGATGACACATTGGGATAATATCAGAAGTGCGTTTCGCAGCCATAATACCAGCGATTTGTGCAACTGCTAATACGTCACCTTTCCCGATTTCATTATGAGAGATTTTATCGTAAATTTCTTTCGTAACGACAATGCTAGAGCGCGCAATTGCTGTTCGAACGGTTGCTTTTTTATCGCTTATATCAACCATTTTCGCGCGTCCTTGGTCATTAAAGTGTGTGAATGAAGACATGGAATTCCTCCTTGAAGTAATTTCTATTTAATATATAAAGTTTAATCGAGATAAAAAAAATTGCAAATATGGGGTGAGAAACGATGGTAGAAAAACGAATTCCGATTCAAGTTGCTGATGCAGTAGAGAGAGTAATGGAATATGCGAAATTTGGTGAAGTAGAAGAAGTTTCTATTACGGAAAGTTACGGGAGAATTCTTGGGGAGGATGTTGTCTCTGATCATGACGTTCCTCATTTTGATCGTTCCCCTTACGATGGTTTCGCAATTCGAGCGGAAGATACGAAAGAAGCAAATCAAGAGAATGCAATTGAGTTTGAAGTAATAGGAGAAATCGGGGCGGGGTCTGTTTTTCTAGATACAGTAGGATCTTTTCAGGCGGTTCGTATTATGACAGGAGCAGCTATTCCAGCGGATTGTAATGCAGTCGTAATGCTAGAACTGACGGAAGGTTTTGAGAAGGACGGAAAAACATATATGAAGTTAAAGCGTCCTTTTCATAGTGGCGACAATGTGTCATGTAAAGGGGAAGATATAAAACAAAATCAAGTTCTCGTTCAGAAAGGTGTTGCAATTAATCCAGGTGTTGCGGCCTTATTAGCGACGTTTGGATATAGTACTGTGAAAGTTGTAAAACAGCCTGTTGTTGGTATTGTGACGACAGGAAGTGAATTGTTAGAAGTACATGAGTCGTTACAACCGGGGAAAATTAGAAATAGTAACTCTTATATGATTGCTGCTCAAATTATGAAAGCTGGAGGTAAAGTCCGATATTATGGCCAACTTGCCGACGAGTTAGATGCATGTTTTACAGCTGTTCAATCAGCGATGGATGAAGTTGATATTTTAATTACGACAGGCGGTGTGTCGGTAGGAGATTATGACTACTTGCCGGCTATTTATGAAAGATTACAAGCGAATGTACTCTTCAATAAAATAGCGATGAGACCAGGAAGTGTAACGACTGTAGCTGAAGTGGATGGAAAGTTACTTTTCGGTTTATCAGGGAATCCGTCAGCTTGTTATGTGGGATTTGAGTTATTTGTGCATCCGGTTATAAAAACTTATTTGTATGCGAAGGAACCCCACGTATATAGAGCAGATGCTATTTTACAAAAAGATTTTCCAAAACCAAATCCGTTTACTCGTTTTGTAAGAGCAAAGGTGACAATCGTGGACGGGGCATTACACGCGACGCCGGTCGGTTTAGATAAATCGAGTGCGGTATCTTCACTTGCAGATGCGAATGCTTTTATTGTGTTGCCTGGAGGAACGAGAGGCTTTGAGGCAGGGATGAAAGTGTCTGTATTATTGTTAGAGCACGCTGAGGGATGTGATTGGCCATGGGCAAAGCCCCTTCAATCTTACAAATAGTAGGGTATCAAAATAGCGGGAAAACAACACTTGTAGAGAAAATTGTACATGCATTAGCTGAACGGAAAATAAAAGTTGCTACGATTAAACATCACGGGCATGGAGGGTTTCCAGAAGTAGCGCAAAAAGATAGTGAAAGGCATAGAAAGGCCGGTGCTGTCGTAAGTAGTGTAGAAGGCGCTGGATTACTTTCATTGTCGTCATTAAGAGAGGAATGGTCCTTGCAAAAAATTATCCGTTTATACGAGTTTTTTGAAGTGGATACAATTTTAATTGAGGGCTATAAAAAAGAGAGCTATCCGAAAGTGGTGTTACTTCGTTCTGAGGAAGACGTTGAACTTTTACATAAAGTAGAAAATATAGTAGCAGTTATTACGTGGTATGATGCTCCTGCAAACTTACGAGAAGAATATAAAGTATTTCATATAACAGAAGAAGATTTGTATATAGATTGGTTTGTACAAACGGTAAGGAGTGCGAAATGACACATACGTATTATGAAGTAATTGATACAGAAATTTCAATTGAAGAAGTAGCGAATAAGGTTATTCGCCGCGAATGTGGTGCTGTTACAACATTTATTGGAACGGTTAGAGAGTTTACGAAAGGGCGTCGTACATTATACTTAGAATATGTCGCTTATAAAACGATGGCAGAAAAGATGCTAGAGAAAATCGGATCAGAAGTGAAAGAGAAATGGCCAGATACACACGTTGCGATTACACATCGCATCGGTACACTGCAAATTTCTGATATCGCGGTTGTTGTGGCTGTTTCAACGCCGCATCGTAAAGCGGCTTATGAAGCAAATGAATACATTATGGAACGCATAAAACAAATTGTTCCGATTTGGAAAAAGGAGTTTTGGGAAGATGGAGACTCTTGGATTGGCGATCAATTAGAAAAAACGCCATATCCGGCGGGAGAGCCTGGGAAGGAGCTATAAGTATGATTCGAGTATTGTTATTTGCGAACTTGCAAGAAGAAGCAGGAAGAAGTGAATTACAAATAGAGAAAGAAAGTATTACGGTTGCAGAGTTAAAAGATGTTATTGCAAAAGAATATAATGTACCAGTCACAGAACCAATTATGGTTGCGATTAATGAAGAATATGCAAATGAGGATGATACGATTCAATCTGGTGATGTTGTTGCACTAATCCCACCAGTGAGCGGTGGTTAATATTGGATTCATTAAAACGACTTTCCTATATAGGGAAAGTCGTTTTTTTTATGGCGTTTTTGAGAACACTAACGTATAGAACAAGGAGGGCGTTATGAAAAAAATATGTGTAATGCTAACAATGATATGTTCTATCTTTTCCTTTTTGCCAAGTTATTCTTTGGCAAAAGAATCGAATGAACAACTTTTAGAAAGTGCATTATTAAATCGATATTATTCTGTGATAAGACAAGTGACAGAAGATCAATATGAATGTGCTTCAGTTATCAATATAAAGCGTCTCGGCAAGAATGGTGAGTTCGTTCCTAGATATGAAGTGACGCTACAATTTCTTACATTTCAAGGAGCACATAATCCGCCAAATGATAAAGTTACGCTTACTTTGGAAGATTATTTAGATCACGTAAGGATAAAGAAAGTGGAGCGAGAAAAGAATGTTTCTGGTGCTATTGCAGAAAAAATTTGTGAAAGGGAAAAAGAAAAAATAAAAGCTCACTCTACTGATTCAGAGTGATAACCTATGACATTTAGTAAAGAAAGGTAATGAGCGATGGATATATTTTTAGCGATTTTACCAGCTATATTTTGGGGAAGTATTGTGCTATTTAACGTAAAACTGGGCGGGGGGCCTTATAGTCAAACGCTCGGTACAACGTTTGGCGCACTTATTTTCTCGATTGTTGTTTATATTTTTATGAAACCAGTGTTGACCCCAACTGTTATCGGAGTTGGAATTGTGTCAGGCTTATTTTGGGCGCTCGGTCAGGCGAATCAATTAAAAAGTATTGATTTAATGGGCGTTTCGAGAACGATGCCGATTTCAACGGGACTTCAATTAGTTTCGACGACTTTATTTGGAGTCATCGTATTTCATGAGTGGTCCACAACAATATCAGTCGTCCTTGGTGTATTAGCTCTCGTTTGTATTATTATTGGTGTTATTTTAACATCTCTTCAAAGTGAAGAAGAAAAGAATGCAGAGCAAGCGGGGAATTTTAAAAGGGGCATTATCATTTTATTAATTTCAACAGTTGGTTATTTAGTTTATGTAGTAGTGATTAGACTGTTTAACGTAGATGGTTGGTCAGCTTTGTTGCCACAAGCAGTTGGTATGGTGTTAGGAGGGATTTTGCTTACTTTTAAACATCATCCATTTAATAAATATGCAATACGAAATATTATTCCAGGATTAATTTGGGCAGCTGGAAATATGTTTTTATTCATTTCACAGCCGCGTGTTGGAGTGGCAACAAGTTTCTCGTTATCGCAAATGGGAATTATTATTTCGACACTTGGCGGGATTCTTATATTAGGTGAAAGAAAAACGAAACGCCAATTAACGGGTATCGTTGTCGGTATCGTTTTTATTATCGCAGCCGGAATTATGCTAGGTATAGCAAAAAGTTAAAGGAGGTATGGAAATGTATAGTGATTTAGAAGGAAAGGTTGTCGTTATTACAGGATCAGCAAGTGGTCTTGGGAGAGCAATGGGAGTAAGGTTTGCTGCGGAGAAAGCAAAGGTAGTGATTAATTATCGCTCACGGGAGTCAGAAGCGAATGATGTGTTAGAAGAAATTAAAAAGGTAGGCGGAGAAGCGATTGCTGTAAAAGGTGATGTGACGGTCGAATCAGATGTGGCGAATCTCATTCAATCTGCTGTGAAAGAGTTTGGTACGCTTGACGTTATGATTAATAATGCAGGGATAGAAACTGCGGTACCATCGCATGAAATGCCGCTTGAAGATTGGAATAGGGTAATTAACACAAATTTAACAGGTGCTTTTTTAGGAAGCCGTGAAGCGATTAAATATTTTGTAGAACATGATATTAAAGGATCTGTCATTAACATGTCGAGTGTTCATGAGAAAATTCCGTGGCCGCTATTCGTGCATTATGCAGCTAGTAAGGGCGGTATGAAACTAATGACAGAAACGTTAGCGATGGAATATGCACCAAAAGGTATTCGAGTAAATAATATAGGGCCAGGTGCAATTAATACGCCGATCAATGCAGAGAAGTTTGCTGATCCTAAAAAACGTGCTGACGTAGAAAGTATGATACCGATGGGCTACATTGGAAAACCAGAAGAAATTGCAGCAGTAGCAACTTGGCTCGCTTCTTCAGAGGCGAGTTATGTAACGGGCATTACGCTATTTGCAGATGGTGGAATGACGTTATATCCATCGTTTCAAGCTGGGCGTGGGTAATAGAAAAGGACGAAGAGATAAAACTCTTCGTCCTTTTTTACAAAAAAAAAATAGCGGCCAGCTATTTTAAATTTAGTGATTAATTGTATCTTGAAGATATTCTGTTGCTTGATGTTCAGAAACATTTTGTACGAGTGCAACTTCACTAATCATCATTTTTCGGGCATTATCTAGCATTTGTTTTTCGCTCGCATTTAAAGCTCTCTCTTTATTGCGGCGAAGTAAATCCCGAACAACTTCTGCGCTATCTTGCAGATTGCCGTTTTTCATTTTTTCCATATTCATTGTATATCTTTGTTTCCAGGAAAGTGATGTATCTGATTCCCCGTTTTGAAATTCAAGAAGTATATCATCTAACGTACCTTTATCTACGATATAACGAATACCTGATTTTTGTAATTGATCCATCGGAAGCATTACTTGCATATCTTTACTAATGATACGTATTACACAATATTGACGTATTGTTCCTAATATTTCTTTCTCTTCAATGGCCTCGATGACTCCTGCGCCGTTCATTGGATAAACGATTTTATCACCAATTTGAAACAAATCATCCACCTCCATATGTGGTAACCATCTTTAATGATAGCATAAGTAAATGGAAATGTCAAATTTTATATAATACCATAATAATTATATTTGAGTCAATAAGTAAAAGCTCTTTTTATGTATATTTTTTTGCTTTTATTTATGGATGATTTTTTTAGAAAAATAGTACAGGTGAAGAAAGGAGGCATATCCACTTATTTTTAAGCATAAAATGTAAAATCGCTAATACAATATACCTAAATCCGTTCTTTGCAAAGGAGGGAGAGAAGGTGGGGCGCACAATAAAAATCGATATTACAAATAAAGTGGTAGCTAAATTTAGACCAGATTATTTGGAATTGTATACGAGTAAATTTATGATAGGTAAGTTTTATGTCTATACTGAAGGTAAACAATATGTGTTAGAAGACGGATATATATATGAAGACGGAAAGTTTTATCGCATCATAGATACGCACCGTGGCAATAATCAAGCGGCGGAGGGCTGCGATCTAGGATGGTGTTAACATGATTCGTGTAAAAGTGTTTGATGAAAGTCACGAAAAAGACTTAGAAGACGCTGTAAATGTTTTTTTGAAAAAGATTGATGATAGTAACTTTGTAGACATTAAGTACCAAGTCGGTGTTTCTATTAACGATGACGAAAACCAAATTTATTGTTTTTCAGCAATGATCGTTTATAAAGCATAAAAAAGAGCTGGATGAGCCAGCTCTTTTTTATGCTTTATGTTGGGACAACATGTGTCGGTAATACGTTCATAATAGATTGGGTTGCGCCTAATTTCTTTGTCGTTAAAAGAGGCTCACCTGTCTCATGATTTTGGGCATCTTTACACATACCAAGGTGATAGCGATCACCTAAAAATGGATCAATATAAAAACCGTTTTTGAATACTTTATCATTCGGATGTTTTTCATGGTGAATATCAGAGCAGTTAATGCAATAGAACATAGCGTTCAACCCCTTTTTATTTTTGTTTGAAAAAAGTGAGTCGGTAGTCATTTCGCTCCTAAGGAAATGTTGAGGAGAAGAGAAATAACTACCTACTCAAATGGTGGGCATATTCCTTCTGATTTTTCATATCTCGCGTAGTGTCCCTGAGGGAAGGAGGAGAGACGAAATACGCATGATATACGTAAGGCGCTTCTTCCAAGATGAATGATGGAGTTTCATGTTGAGAGAAGTTTTTATTTTTTGTTGCCTTTGTGAGTATATTATGAGGAAATGTTCGGAGGGTGTTTGTCCTGTTGAAAAAATGTTGAGAATTTCTCAACAGTAAAAAAGAGTTAGTGTTGACATGAAACTAAAAGGTGTTATATTATCGAAGTGTAACCAAAAGGTGTTATATTTGATTACCGAATAAAGGAGAATGGAAATGGAACAACAAAATACATTAACTGACATTAAACAAACGATCGTTTTTAACGCGTCTATTCAAAAGGTGTGGAATGTAGTATCAACTGCAGAAGGGATTGCCTCATGGTTTATGCCAAATGATTTCGTATTAGAGGTAGGACATGAATTTCATATACAATCACCATTTGGACCATCACCATGTAAAGTATTAGAAATCGATGAGCCAAATCATCTATCTTTTTCATGGGATACAGATGGCTGGGTTGTTTCATTTCATCTGAAAGACCTAGGAGATAATAAAACAGAATTTACGTTAATTCACGGCGGCTGGAAACACCCTGATGAAATTCTTCCGAAAGCGAATGCGAAGAGCTCTATTATTCGCGACAGAATGAGCGGAGGCTGGGTAGCGATTGTAAATGAAAAACTGAAAAAGGTTGTCGAAGGCTAAGTGTCCTCATCAGCAGCGAAATATGATGTGTTTCAAGCAATTGCTGATCCAACCCGCCGAGAAGTAATACGGTTATTAAGTGATAAAGAGTTACCGATTTCCAAAATAACGGATCATTTTCCGATGAGTCGTACTGCGGTTGTAAAGCACCTTCATATTCTTTCAGAAGCGAATTTAGTAAGTGGAAGAAAAAGCGGAAGAGAGAAAATATATCGCTTGCATCCAGAACCATTAGAGGAATTACAACAGTGGCTCTCGTATTATGAACGTTTTTGGGATAATAAATTGTCCATGCTGAAACATATTGTGGAGAATGAAGAGTAAAAGAGGATGACCAAAATGGTCATCCTCTTTATTATTGCTCACTTGTTTGTGTAGCGGGCTTTAATAAAAGCCAAGCGATAATTAATGTACATACTGCTAATACGAAAGTGCTCATATAAATGACGTGTACACTTGATGCTAATGCGGATTGAGATTCGCTTACTACGTTTGCTGTAGTTCCGCCGTGTCCGCCAGATACAAGGTCAAGGTTTTTAATACCACGTGCGTGAATCATCGTATTGAAGATTGTGCCAAATACTGCCGCACCTAATGTTTGGCTAAATGTATTGATAAATGTGTTTAAACCTACTGCTGTCCCGCGTGTTTGAGCTGGTACGGCAGCTTGAATTGTTACCATATAAATAGGTGTTACAAGTCCCATTCCTAATCCGAATAATCCGACTGATACATAAATAAGGAATGATGGTGAAGTAGTTGACAATGTAAATAGTAAGAAGGTAGCGACTGATAAAATGCTAGCTCCAAGTAAAATGATTTGTTTCGTTTTCAATTTGCCGACTAAGTTACCGGAGAAAATAGCACCAAATGTCCACATAACAGGGATTGGCATTAAAATAAGTCCAGCTTCAGTCGCATTTTTCCCTAATACACCTTGGCTCCAAATTGGAAGGTACATTGTAATACCGATGATCATTGCACCAGCCATAAGAGTTAATATGTTTATCGTAGATAATGTACGGTTAGAGAAAAGTGCTAACGGAATTAATGGTTCTGGAGACTTTTTCTCGATGTATAAGAAAAGAATGAATGCAACGACAGCAAAGATTAATAGGCCGATAATTGATATGTCTCCCCAATTTTGCTTACTGCTACCTGTTAATAATGCATATAGTAGAGCGATTGTACTTAATGAGAATACTGTTGCACCAAGATAGTCGATATGGTGCTTAGCAGGCTTAATAGATTCTTTGTAATAAATTGCAATCATTAAGCAAGCGATAATTCCAAATGGAACGTTTAAGAAGAAGATGTAGCGCCAAGATAGAGAATCAACTAAAAATCCACCTACTAATGGCCCGATAACACCTGAGACGCCCCAAACAGCACTTATCCATCCTTGTGCTTTTGCGCGGTCTTTCGCTTCGTCATATAAGTCACCAATGATTGTCATAGTAATTGGCATGACAGCACCAGCACCTAAACCTTGAAGGGCACGAAAGACGATAAGTTGTTCCATCGATGTAACGACACCGCAAAGTGCAGAGCCGACTAAAAAGATTGTAGCTCCGATGAGTAGAACTTTTTTACGGCCGAATAAATCAGCTAGCTTTCCGTATATTGGAGTTGAAACCGCTGTGGCAAGCATGTAAATTGCGTAAACCCAGCTAACAAGTTCAACGCCTGATAAATCACTCGTTATACGAGGGATCGCTGTACTAACAATCGTTCCTTCTACAGCAGAAAGAAACGTCATTAGCATTAAAGACATCATGACTTTTTTTCGCATATGATTTCCCCTTACCCTTTTTCAAATATTCAACAATATAAAATATAAAGCTACTAAGGTATATAAAGCAATAAAAAAGCACTGGGAAGTTAAGGGGAGGGGATATTTGTCGTTTTTTGTCGGTAAGTCGATATATTTGAAAAATCGCCGATATAAGTAGCAGAATCGCTGATATATTTGGAAAATCGCCGATATAAGTAGCAGAATCGCTGATATATTTACAGAATCGCCGATATAATTTCATGTACCTATAAAAAAAGAAACAGGAATCCCTGTTTCTCAGTTTAATATTGCATTTTTGCATTTTCTCCAGCTGTTGTTCCAGCAATTCTACCAGTAACAAGGGCAGATGTAATGTTATAGCCACCAGTATAACCGTGAATATCAAGAACTTCCCCGCAGAAATATAAGCCATTTGTAAATTTAGAAGACATTTCTTTCGGGTTAATTTCTTTAACGGATACACCGCCGCCAGTAACGAATGCTTTTTCAATGGACTGCGTACCATTTACATTCACAGTAAATTCTTTAAAGTCTTTCACAAGTGCACGAATCTTCTCATGAGAAACTTGTCCAGCTTGCTCGCTGCCATCAATTTCATTTTTTTCTAATAAGAATAGGAAGTAACGTTCAGGAACATAACCTTTTAAAACGTTTTTAATTCCTTTTTTCGGATCTTCCTTCATTTGTTTCAGCATGCGCTGGAATAGTTGTTCACTATTTTCTTCTGGCAATGCATCGATGCTCATTTGCACTGTATTCGTTTTGAACTTTTTCAGTGCTTTTACAACGAATTGACTACAGCGAAGGGCAGCAGGACCAGATAGGCCGAAATGAGTGAAGAGCATGTCCATTTTGTGAGAAATGATAGCTTTTCCTTTCGGGTTTAATACGCTTAAGTTTACGTCTCGTAAAGCGAGGCCTTGCAGTGAACGGTCTCGAATAAATGGTTCGTTTGAAAGGATTGGTACTTCTGTTGGGAATAATTCTGTAATTGTATGACCAGCTTTTTCTGCCCAAGCATATCCGTCTCCAGTAGAACCAGTTTGAGGAACAGATTTTCCGCCAACAGCGATAACGACGTGATTTGTTTCTAGCACTTCGCCAGTCTTTAGTACGACTGCTTTCGTTTGACCATTTTCATATTCAATCGTTTCAACAGGTGTATTCGTGCGGATCTTTACACCTAAATCTTTTAATCGTGTTAAAAGTGCGTCTACTACCGATTGGGCTTTATTTGAAACAGGGAACATGCGGCCATGATCCTCTTCTTTCAGTTTTACACCGAGATTTTCGAAGAATGTAATAATATCTTCATTATTGAAAATAGAAAAAGCGCTGTATAAGAAGCGGCCATTTCCTGGTATATGTTTAACGATCTCATCAAGTGGTAGACGGTTCGTTACGTTACAACGGCCACCACCTGAAATCGCAAGTTTACGCCCTAGTTTATTTCCTTTATCAAGAAGCAAGACACTTGCGCCTTCTTCTGCAGCACCGATTGCAGCCATTAGCCCAGAAGGCCCGCCGCCGATGACAATAACATCATAATGCATAATATATCGACCTCATTTTCTACATTTCCTGCCTAAAAGAATAGCATGTTTTCCCTTAAAAGAAAAATAGAGTGAAGTACTGCTTAAGGAGAGAATTGTGGTACAATACAAAAGTTAGAGTTCAGCACTATCCTGCTATTTGTGGGCCATAGGACTAAAACCTTAAGAGTTAGGGGAAGTCTAATAGTTCTCGAATGCTCGAATAGTTCAATTTATTATAGTTTCACTTTACCCCGCATTAACGGGCAGTAAGACTCCCACCTTAAAGTTTGCTTAGGTCAAAGAAGTAGGTGGGAGATTAACTGCCCCTAAATGCCCGATTGGTGGGGGCTAATAATCTGTGGGGAAGAACACCCCACTGATTAAAGTTTCACTTTATGTAGATGTAGGAGGATTTTTGTATGTCCGATTCGAAATTTCTGCGCGGAACGCTTATCGTTACGTTAGGGACATTTTTAGTGAAGTTCTTAGGCATGATTTACGTCTTTCCGTTTCATGCATTAGTAGGGACAGAAGGCGGAACGCTCTATACATATGGATACATTCCATATACGATCTTTTTAAGTATTGCAACGGCAGGGGTGCCGCTTGCTGTTTCAAAATTCGTTTCCAAATATAATGCGCTTGGCGATTATAAAACGAGCCGGAGAATGTTCCGCTCGGGAATGGTTATGATGATAGTAACAGGAGTTCTTTCATTCCTAGTACTGTACATGACGGCGCCGTTGTTTGCAGAAGCAATGCTTGGTAAACAAAGTGTACACAGTAATATAGGAGAAGTTACGACGATTATTCGTCTTGTAAGTTTTGCGCTTATTGTTGTGCCGGCAGCGAGTTTAATTCGTGGTTATTTCCAAGGTCACCAATCGATGGGACCAACTACTGTTTCGCAAATTATTGAACAAATTATTCGTATCGTCTTTTTATTAGCGGGTAGTTTTATCGTTATTAAAGTACTTGGCGGTACAGTTGCAACAGCAGTTGGGGTAGCGACATTTGCTGCATTCGTTTCAGCAGTTGGAGCGCTCGGTGTACTCATTTGGTACTGGCTAAAACGTAAAAAACATTTGGATCAATATTTAATTGAACAAACTGTACCAGAATCGACAGTGAGTACTGTTCAATTATTTAAAGAATTATTTGCATATGCGATTCCTTACGTTGTAATTGGGTTAACAATTCCTTTATATCAACAAATTGATACATTGACATTTAACTCAATTATGCAAGCGATTGGCCAAGGTGATATTGCAGAGCGAGCGCTCGGTATTTTCACAATGTGGACGCATAAATTAATTATGATTCCTGTATCACTTGCGACAGCGTTTAGTTTAACGCTCGTACCAGCGATTACAAAATCATTTACTGAAAAGCAATACCGTTATTTAAAGTTACAAATTACACAAACATTCCAGGCAAATATGTTCTTAACATTGCCAGCAGTTGTCGGTATTTCATCACTTGCATATCCAATTTATACTGCATTTTACGATTCAGATCCATTAGGTGGACAAGTATTAATGTGGTATGCACCGGTTGCGTTGTTATTTGCTTTATTTACAGTAACAGCGGCAATTTTGCAAGGTATTAACCAACAAAAGCATGCGATTATCGCACTTATAATGGGTGTTATTTTGAAATTTGTATGTAACGTAATCTTTATTCGTTATTTCGGTACAGTAGGGGCGATTCTAGCAACAGCTGTTGGTTTCTTAGCTTCTGTTTGGTACACAAATCAACAAATTAAAAAATACGCACACTATTCATTCGGTGTTGTATATAAGAGAACGTTCCAAATTGCAGTATTAACATTTGTAATGGTTGTGGTCGTAAAACTATCACAATGGATTCTATCCTTCATGATTTCGCCGGATGGCCGAGTTGGCGCTCTTATTACAGTTGCGATTTGTGCAGGTCTTGGCGGTCTCGTTTACGGATTGTTAGCAATTCGCACAGGAGTACTTGAAAGAGTATTCGGCGGAGAAGCGTTAGAGAAAATCCAGCGTAAACTTGGCAATAGATTGAAAATAAAGTTGAAATCAAAAGGGGCGTAATTACGTCCCCTTTTCTATGATAAATAAAGAAGGTGAAAAACGTGAGATTAGATAAATTATTAGCAAATATGGGATATGGAAGTAGAAAAGAAGTAAAGAAATTATTGAAAGACGGCGTTGTGAAAATTGATGGAATACCGGTGAAAGATGCAAAGGTTCATGTAAATGTAGAAGAACAAGAAGTTATGATTCACGGTGAAGTCGTGGAATATAAAGAGTTTGTCTACTTAATGATGCATAAACCACAAGGCGTTATTTCAGCTACAGAAGATGATAATCATGAAACGGTAATAGATTTATTAGAGTTAGAAGATGCGATTTTTAATCCGTTCCCAGTGGGAAGACTTGATATTGATACAGAAGGTTTCTTATTAATAACAAATGACGGGAAGTTATCACATCAATTGTTATCTCCGAAAAAGCATGTGCCGAAAAAATATTATGCACACGTTGCAGGAGTAGTAACGGAAGAGGATGTAAAAGAGTTTGCTAAAGGTGTTATTCTAGATGATGGCTATGAAACAAAGCCAGGTGCACTTACAATATTAAAAAGCGATGATATTTCTGAAATCGAGCTTGTCATTACAGAAGGAAAGTTCCATCAAGTGAAGCGTATGTTTGAAGCGGTAGGGAAAAAAGTAGTCTACTTAAAGAGAACAGAGATGGGACCGTTAGTGTTAGATGAAGAGCTAGAACTTGGACAATACCGAGAGTTAACAGATGAAGAAGTAGAGATGTTAAAAACATATCAAGTAGATACTGACAAATAGTGCTATTTTTAGGTGCAGAAAAGACCCCTTTCTAATGAGTTAGAAAGGGGTATGTATTTATTTACATACAATTATTTTTCGTTATGAGGTCATTCTCACTTTCTTTCCTGTTGTTGTCCACTTACCGCGGCAAGGGCTATACACGAGTTCATTAAACTGCAACACATTTAGATCACGTTGTATCGTTCGCGGTGTGATCCCGAACTCATCTACAAGGTCTTTCGTCGTTACCGTTCCGTTTTCATTGATGTACATATAAATTGATTTAATGCGTGTTAGCATACGAGTAGTTGTAGGTTTCAAGAGAAAACCACTCCTCTACTAGTTTTTTTGACCCCATTCAGGAAAGAAGGTCGTTACTACCATTGTACTCTACATGATAAAATTCATGCTTTAATCTACTTAAATTTTACAGAAATTTAACAAATATTCATATAGAAAAATATTGGTAGTTGACATTGTATATATGGTCAGTCAACTAACACATAAAATTCTACGTAAAACGCCAAATTCCTGCAAATTTTTTTGAAAAAATAAAAGAAAAACTAATAAGAAATATCTGAAATATTACAATTGTTCGGTATTTGGTTTTCGTATATGGCATAAGAGATTTCGGTTTGTTATGATGAAAGAAACAATATAGTGAAGGATGGATGCGTGATGTCAGCAATTAATTGGACAGAAGAAGTTGCAAAACGAAAAGATGATTTAATTCGTGATACACAACAATTTTTACAAATTAAAAGTGTATGGGAAGAAGAATCGGCGAAAGAGGGCGCACCATTCGGTGAAGGTGTAGAAAAAGCTTTATCTTTCATGTTACATAAAGGAGAAACGGAAGGCTTTACTTCTAAAAATTTAGAAGGGTATGCAGGTCATCTTGAAATGGGACAAGGAGAAGAATTAGTAGGTATTCTTTGTCACGTTGATGTTGTACCAGAAGGAGATGGCTGGACGACTCCTGCATATAGTGCAGATATTCGTGATGGGAAGATTTTTGCACGTGGTGCAATTGACGATAAAGGCCCAACGATGGCAGCTTACTATGCGATGAAAATTGTGAAAGAATTAGGTTTACCTCTTTCAAAACGTGTTCGTATGATTTTAGGAACAGATGAGGAAAGCAATTGGAAATGTGTAGATCACTACTTTAAAAACGAAGAAATGCCAACAATCGGTTTTGCGCCAGACGCGGACTTTCCAATTATTAATGCAGAAAAAGGAATTTCTGATATACAAGTTGTGCAAAATGGTAGTGAAGAGAAGAAAGGTACATATGAACTTGTTTCATTTGAGTCAGGTCGCCGTTTAAATATGGTTCCTGATTTTGCAGAAGCGGTTGTTACAGGAGAGGATGTAAGTGCACTTACAGTAGCATATGAAGAGTATTTACAAACTGCTAAAAAAATAGGTGAAGCAATTGTAGAAGGTAATACAGTGACATTGCGAATTAAAGGGATTTCAGCTCACGGATCTACTCCGGAGAAGGGAGAAAATGCAGGCTTATTACTGGCAAACTTCTTAACTACAGTTGCTCTTGATGGAAAAGGGGCATCGTTTGTATCGTTTGCAACAGAAACATTTACAGGAGATACTTTAGGAGAGAAAGCTGGTATTTCTTATAAAGACGATATTAGTGGTCCATTAACAGTGAATGTTGGTCGCCTTTCTTATGCGAAAGAGAATGGTGGTAATTTAGGATTAAACGTACGTTACCCAGTTACGACTAACTTTGAAGAAACGATTGCAAAGTTAAAAGAATATATGGGTACTCATGGATTTGAAGTGGCAGATTATTCGAACTCTCGCCCGCATCATGTTGATAAAGATCATGTATTAATTCGTACGTTGCAACGTGTATACGAAGAACAAACAGGTGAAAAAGCAGAACTATTAGCAATTGGCGGCGGTACTTACGCTCGTTCGTTAAAAGCTGGTGTTGCATTTGGCCCATTGTTCCCTGGAAAAGAAGAACTTGCACATCAAAAAGATGAGTATATTGAAATTGAAGACTTATTAAAGGCAACAGCAATTTACGCGCAAGCAATTTATGAATTAGCGAAGTAATGGATATATAAATAATAAAAGACCGTCCCGATACATACTTTGGGACGGTTTTCTATTACGTGTCGTTTGTTGGTAAGCAGATGTTCCTTGTCGAAATGTCGATATCATTTCATCTATTAACGCGACCTGAACTTGGTTAGACTTGTAGGGAAGTTGGATTCTTTTTAATGGAATGAGATAAGAAAGAAAAGCAACAATAGAAAGAAGGAGAAGATGTACATGGAACTGCATTATTTTGTCGCGATTACGTTACCAAATCATATAAAAGAAGTGCTGTCTAACTATAGAGAGGAAATGCAGGAGAAATTACCATTTCGTTCGTGGGTACATAAAGAAGACTATCATATTACCCTTTCCTTTTTAGGGAGTGCGACAGAGGAACAATTAGAAGGAATAAAGAATGGATTACAAACACTTATACAAATGAAAGAACTATCGTTCACATTACAAGGATTTTCAACGTTTGGTATGGAAGACAGGCCGCGTATTTTTTGGGCAAAGGTAAGCGAAAATCAAGATTTGTTTCAATTGCAAAAGCGAGTACACGTTATGTGTGAAGAGAATGGATTTTCTTTAGAAACGCGCCCATATCATCCGCATATTACTGTTGCACGTAAATGGGTAGGAGAAGAAAAGTTTGATTTAGAACATATAAAGGAAGTGCCTGAAATATCATTTCAAGCGGATACGATTACTTTATACGAATCTCACGTAAAGGAGACGCCGAAATATAAAGCAATTGCTGAAATAAAATTACAAAAATAGAATGTATGAAAACGTTTTTTATACAGGTGAATATACTATAAAGAACAATGTGTTACTGTATAGGGCTTCGCTGATAAGAAAAGCCTTATCATTTGCAGCTCGTTTCATTTTAACTTTAAGAATGATGGTGATTTTTTTATGTTGAAAGTAAAACGTCCATTTGATGCCTATTTAGATGAAATGAATAAAATTACAATTTTGCTCCCACATGCGTATGGAACAAGTCGGACATTTCGTTTGCAAGAAGGAAGTAACGTGAAAGATTTACCGATTGCTCATACAATTGCGCTTCCGGATGCAACGAAGTATGAGTGCTTTATAGAAGAGCCGCTAGATGTGGGGAAGTATTATACAGTACGAGATGAACGGAATGAAGAAACAGATTTACAAATAGGTGCTGTCATAAGAACAGCGATTTTCGATGAAAAGTATTATTACGAAGGTACAGATTTAGGGGCAGTACACCAAAAGGAAGCAACTACATTTAAAGTATGGGCTCCAACTGCGAGGCTTGCGAAAGTAAGAATTTATAAAAGTGATAAAGAATATACCGATCACGAAATGCACAGAGAAGAAAATGGGGTATGGGCTCATACATTACAAGGCGATTTAGCCGGAGAAAAGTATACATTTCTTGTTTGTATAAATTTAATATGGAACGAAGCTGTGGATCCTTATGCAAAATCAGTGACTGTAAATGGGAAGTACGGCGTTGTTATTGATTTGGAAAAGACGAATGTAACAAAGCGAGGGCAATTACCACCTTTACAAGCAATGACAGACGCCATATTGTATGAACTGCATATTCGTGATGCTACTATTCATCCGAATAGTGGAGTGAGTAAAAAAGGAACATATAAAGGGCTAATGGAAGAAGGGACAACAGGACAAAATGGGACGTTAACAGGTTTGTCTCATATAAAAGATTTAGGTGTTACACATGTTGAACTATTACCTTTATATTGTTTCGGTGGTGTAGATGAGGCAAACCCTTCCTCTGCGTATAATTGGGGTTACAATCCATTATATTACAACGCACCAACGGGATTTTATGCTACAAATCCTTCTGACCCGTATAACAGGATCGTAGAGTGTAAACAGCTGATTGAAACATTTCATGAGCACGGTATTAGAGTGATTATAGATGTTGTATATAATCATGTGTATGAAAGAGAGCTATCGTCATTTGAAAAGCTTGTTCCAGGATATTATTTTCGTCATGGTGAAAATGGTATGCCTTCTAATGGGACGGGAGTCGGAAATGATATAGCATCTGAACGGAAAATGATGAGGAAATTCATTGTAGAGTCTATTTTATATTGGCTTACAGAATACAATGTTGATGGATTTCGATTCGACTTAATGGGAATTTTAGATGTTGATACAATAAATATAATAGAAAAAGAAGTGCGAAACATAAAGCGAGATGCACTGCTATTAGGAGAAGGATGGGATCTACAAACACCACTTCCTCTAGAGGAAAAAGCAACGTTAAATAACGCAAAGAAAATGCCGCATATTGCGCAATTTAATGATCAATTTCGTGATGGGATAAAAGGGAGTACCTTTCATATAAATAAACGTGGTTTTGCATTTGGTGGGTATGTAGACTGTAATCATTTGCAGTATATTGCATCAGGAAGCCTTTTGAGTATGAAAGAAACAGGTTTGTTTCTAGAGCCTGTGCAAAGCATTAACTATGTAGAATGTCATGACAATATGACGATGTGGGATAAACTAATGCGCAGTAATGAAGAGTCGGAAGAGATTTTGAAAAAACGTCACGTGCTAGCAACTGCAATGGTGATTCTGTCGCAAGGCATCCCTTTCTTACATGCTGGGCAAGAGTTTTATCGTACGAAGCAAGGAAATGAAAATAGTTATAATGCAAATGATGAAATTAATCAATTAGATTGGGATCGAAAAGAGAAAGAAATAGAAACCGTTAACTATATAAAAGGTTTAATTGCTATTCGTAAAGAGCACGGAGCATTCCGGTTACAAAATGCAGACCTTATAAAAAAGTATATGACTTTTTTGCAAACATCCCCAGAAGTACTTGCATATCATTTAGAACATGTAGAGTCGTTTGGACCGTGGAAAGAAATTGTCGTTTTATTTAATAGCAGTTTAGAAGCGAAAACGGTGCAACTGCCGAAAGAAGAAACGTGGCATGTGCTAGTAAACGAAAAGCAAGCGAAAATAGAGCCAATTTCTTCATTTAGAGGAAAGGAACTTAGGCTCGCTCCGATTAGCACGTATATATTGACGATAATGTGACAAATCGCTACTTGACGATGAGAATGTAATAAATGTAGAATTGACAAAGGTGACGATTTTGATAAGTTGTCATTCTATGGCTGGTTTTGTAAAATAAAATAGAGAATTTTTGGCTTATGCCAAGTTTTCTTTTCATTTACAGTAAAATATATATGAATCCACAACATGTGTAGAAATGTTGCGGTTTTTCTTTTCATAACTATAAAAGATAAGGATTTGTTAACGGGTAATGAATATGGAATGGTTGGAACAATTATTAGGAAAAGAGTGGAGTCTTGTACCGGCTGGTGGAGTAACGGGCGATGCATATATTGCGCAAAACGGACAACAGAAGTTATTTTTAAAGCGGAATACATCGCCCTTTTTAGCGGTATTGTCAGCAGAAGGAATTGTTCCAAAATTACTTTGGACAAGAAGGGTAACGAACGGTGATGTAATTTCTGCTCAAAAATGGCTTCCGGGACAGAAGTTAGAGCCAGAGGATATGAAACTAGAACGTGTTGCGAAACTTTTGAAGAAAATACACTCCTCTAAAGCACTTGTGCAGATGATTCAGAGACTTGGGAAGCAGCCGCTTCACGCACAAGAGTTATTACAACAACTGCAACTTGTTTTAAGAGGAGATATAAGGGATGAGGAAACAATTCAGCAAGGTCTTCAATATTTAATGGATTCATTAAAAGATATTGAATACAATGAATTCGTTGTATGCCATTGTGATGTAAACCATAACAATTGGCTATTGTCGGATGAAGATGAGTTGTTTTTAATTGATTGGGATGGAGCTGTAATTGCTGACCCAGCTCTAGACCTCGGTATGTTATTATATTGGTACATTCCGCGCCAAGAATGGAGTGAGTGGCTCGGTTACTATGATATTGAAATGGATGAATCGCTGCTTAAACGTATGAGATGGTATGTGATAGCACAAACGATTTTGTCTATTCAATGGCATACAACAAAAAAACAGCAAGCAGAAGCTGAATATTGGCATCAATATTTACAGCAACTACTTGCTTCAGAGTAATACTTAAGAAAAATTGTCCATTCCAGCAATCCACTGAGTAAGTTGTTCTTGATTATTGGAAATGTGGTTGTCCAAATTAGAGGAAGATTTACCCGATTGACTATAAGAATATACATCGTTTAGCATTGCTTTAGCGTCACTACTTATATTATCGTTTGCGAGTAACGATTGAATGAGACGCTCTAATTGCTCGCATTCAGAAACTGTCCCGCAACAATCACTTTGGTGATTGACTAAAATATCTTTCAGCACTTCTAATTGATGTTGTTGATTAATTGGCATGAACGGATCATCCTTTCGATTGTTTTTCTCTTCTTAGAAAAGTAAGAGAAAAAGCTGTTTCGTCATGGAATGTTTAATGCTGTATGTAGTTTTTATCAAAATGGTACATCTTATACTTGAAAGAAACGGACCGAGTGCTCGTACGTACTTGGTTTTTTGTTTGGTAGATTGATTAAAAACAGAAAGAAGGAATTATTCCTTTAAAATAGCTATGTAAAGAGAGGGAAACATCTATGCGTTTAAGACATAAACCATATGCAATGGATCGAATTAATGAGTATTCACATATCGTAATCGGAAACCCAGAGGAGCGCGCTGGTAACTGGAAAGAAGTATTTGGAAATGAGCAACCCATTCACATCGAAGTAGGTACAGGTCGTGGCCGCTTTATGTATGATATGGCAAAAGCCAATCCACATATTAATTATATTGGAATTGAAAAATTCACAAGTGTTGTTGTAGATGCACTTGATAAATTAATTGAAGAAGAATTACCGAACTTAAAGTTAATTAATAAAGATGCTGAAGATTTAACAGTTTTCTTTGCAAAAGGTGAAATTGATCGCGTGTATTTAAACTTCTCAGATCCATGGCCAAAGAAACGTCATACGAAGCGTCGTTTAACGTACAAAACGTTTTTACGCAATTATGAAGAAGTGTTAGTAGAAGGCGGAGAAATTCATTTCAAAACAGATAACCAAGGTTTATTTGAATATTCTCTTATGAGTATGGCGGAGTATGGTATGTTACTAACTTACTTAAGCTTAGATCTTCATAACAGCGACTTTGAAGGTAACATTATGACTGAGTACGAAGAGAAATTCTCTAGTAAAGGTCATCGCATTTACCGAGTAGAAGCAAAATATCGTACAGAGCCTATGCAGTAATGCATAGGTTTTTTTGTGTCTAAAATAATCAGAATTTTATGTTAGTATTAAAAGAAAAGGGGGATGAAAAATGGAACAGTTACAAGTTGGAGATATAAAAGTGACGTGGCTAAAAGGTGGGAACACACATTTAGACGGAGGAGCAATGTTTGGCGTTGTGCCGAAAGTACTTTGGTCACGTAAATATAAACATAATGATACAAATCATATTTATTTACGAACAGATCCGTTACTTTTACAAACGAAAGATGGCAACATGCTCATTGATTCTGGTATAGGAAATGGTAAATTGAATGAAAAGATGAAGCGGAATCAAGGTGTAACGGAAGAGTCGTCAGTTGAGAATTCTTTAGAAAAGATGGGACTAAAGCCTGAAGATATTCATTACGTTTTAATGACGCACCTTCACTTTGATCATGCATCTGGTTTAACGAAATGGGAAGGTGATCAACTTGTACCAACTTTTCCAAATGCAAAAGTTTACGTAAGTGAAACAGAGTGGAATGAAATGAGAAATCCAAATATTAGATCCCGTAATACATATTGGAAGGAAAATTGGGAGCCGATTGTAGATCAAGTTGTTACGTTTCAGCAAGAAATAGAAATTACGGATGAAATAAAAATGGCGCATACGGGCGGCCATAGTGACGGACACGCAGTGATTGCTTTAGAAAGCAAAGGGGAAACGATGCTGCATTTAGCAGACCTATTGCCGACGCACGCTCATCAAAATGTATTATGGGTCATGGCTTATGATGATTATCCGATGACATCGATTGAAAATAAGAAAAAGTGGATGAAGTATGGAGCTGAAAAGGATGCTTGGTTCACTTTTTATCATGACGCGTATTACCGTGCAGTAAAGTGGAATGAGGAAGGGTATATTGTAGAAAAAATAGAACGGAAAACGGGTATAGAAGCATAAAAATGGGAGGGTGTTCCAGCAGTCTGTTGGAGCAGTCTCCTTTTTGTTGTCGTTTTTTGTCGGTAAGTCGATATATTTCAAAAATCGCCGATATAATTTGAGTTACGGTCGATATATTTCAAAAATCGCTGATATATTTGGAGTTGCAGCCGATATATTCGAAAAAACGCCGATATAATTTCAAGCACTATCTGCAATTAAAAAATAAGAGGTTCACCTAATGGGAACCCTCCTGTTTATGCTGCTATAACCTCTAGAACAGTACCTGTTTTAGCATCAACTAAAAATTCAAATCGTTCTTGTATATCATTTAACATCGTTGTAAGACCGCCGCGATACACTTCATACGCGACATCATATTTTTCAAATGTCTCTGGAACCATATGTACCCAAGAGCCAGTAATTTCACCTTTATGACTTAATGCTTGTTTTACCATTTTCAATGCTTTTTCTGAAGAAATATGGGATTGTTCTTGTACTTTGTTTGCAACGAAATAACCAGCTGCAAATCCAACGCCAAGACCTGCTACTAAACCTTTCCAGCTCATATATTCACCTCAATTCTATAAAATAAAAATAGTGTACCGATAATAATTATAAATCAAATACAGCTAAAAAAGAAGAAACTAGAAACATTTCGAAAATTTCGTTACAATAAAAGAGGTATTCTACTAAGGTTTGAAAGAAGGGGACTTCGTGAATAAAGAGACATTACAATTATTTCGTACGTTAACAGAATTACAAGGTGCATCAGGTTTCGAACATGATGTACGCCGTTTTATGAAGCAAGAATTAAGCAAATATGCAGATGAAATTGTACAAGACGGTTTAGGTAGCGTATTTGGTCTGAAAAAAGGGGACGAAACTGGCCCGCGTGTTCTTGTAGCAGGTCATATGGATGAAGTAGGTTTCATGATTACGCAAATTACGAAAAACGGAATGCTTCGTTTTCAACCGTTAGGCGGCTGGTGGAGCCAAGTACTATTAGCTCAGCGCGTTCAAGTTATGACGAAGAATGGTCCTGTTATTGGGGTTGTTGGTTCTATCCCTCCTCATTTATTAAGTGACGCGCAACGTGCAAAACCGATGGATATAAAAAATATGTTAATTGATATAGGCGCAGATAGCTATGAAGATGCGATTGAAATTGGTGTAAAACCAGGACAACAAATCGTGCCAATCTGCCCGTTTACGCCGATGGCAAACGAAAAGAAAATTATGGCGAAAGCTTGGGACAACCGTTATGGATGTGGCCTTGCAATCGAATTACTAAAAGAATTAAAAGACGAAACATTACCAAACACATTGTACTCTGGTGCGACTGTACAAGAAGAAGTTGGTCTTCGCGGTGCTCAAACTGCTGCAAATATGATTCAACCAGATATTTTCTATGCGCTTGATGCAAGTCCAGCCAACGACGCATCTGGTGATAAAACACAGTTCGGTCAATTAGGAAAAGGTGCTCTTCTTCGTATTTATGACCGTACGATGGTAACGCATAGAGGAATGCGCGAATTCATTTTAGATACAGCAGAAACACATAACATTCCGTACCAATACTTTATTTCGCAAGGTGGTACAGATGCGGGCCGTGTACATACAAGTAACTCAGGTATCCCATCAGCAGTGATTGGTGTTTGCGCACGTTACATTCATACACATGCTTCTATTTTACATGTTGATGACTATGCAGCAGCAAAAGAGTTAATTACGAAGCTTGTAAGAGCAACAGATAAAACGACGTTAGAGACAATTAAGAATAACGCGTAGAGAAGAAGGGCTGAAGAGCCTTTCTTTTTTTGGATTGAATAGATGCTCGAGCGATATATGGTAGCGGTCAGTGCTTAATTGATTCTCGTACGGGGATTAAAACCCCAGGTAGGAAGTGAGAGTAAGGTTGCTTTTGGGTTCGAGGTCTGCAATGTTGTGAGAAAAACTCTTCTTTTTCAGAGTGAAGAGACAAACAAGCGATGTGTGGTGGCCGTGCTCCCGTGTATAAAGAACAATTTGATTAAGGGAAAATGATAAATTTTTATAGAGGTGAATGAAATGAAAGTAGTAGTTGGATCGAAGAATAAAACGAAGGTTGGAGCTGTGGAGAAGGTTTGGAAAGATGCTACAATTACATCTCTTTCTGTTCCTTCAGGAGTAGCAGCACAACCGTTTTCAGATGAAGAGACGATGCAAGGAGCGATCAATAGAGCGAAGCGGGCGCTAGAGGAAGGGGAAGCTCAAATTGGCATTGGACTAGAAGGCGGCGTAATGAAAACGGAGCACGGTTTATTTATGTGTAACTGGGGCGCGCTAGCAACAAGTGATGGTAAAACGTTCGTTGCCGGCGGAGCACGTATTACGTTACCAGATGATTTTTTAGCACCTCTTGAAGATGGCAAAGAGTTAAGTGAAGTGATGGAAGAGTTTGTACAGAGAAAAGATATTCGTAGTCATGAAGGTGCTATCGGTATTTTTACGGATGATTATGTGGACCGCACGGAATTATTTGTACATGTTGTTAAGTTACTTGTTGGGCAATATAAGTATGATGAAAAACAAGCATAAACCTTGCACCGTGCGCGATGTATGGTAGTATAAAAGAAAGATTATAACATGAAAAATGCACTCGTTAGAGGAGGAAATATAGATGAAATCATTAGAAAGCATGGAGCAATTCCAAGAGTTAAAAAATGAAGAGAATGTAGTCTTTATGTTCTCAGCAGAATGGTGCCCAGACTGCCGCTTTGTAGATCCATTTATGCCAGAAGTAGAAGAGAAATATAGTGATTTCTCATTTTACTACGTAGATCGTGATGAGTTTATTGATCTATGCGTAAAATTAGACGTATTTGGCATTCCGAGCTTTGTAGCGTACAATAAAGGTGAAGAAACAGGTCGCTATGTAAACAAAGATCGTAAAACACAAGAACAAATCGAAGAGTTCATTGAAGGTTTAAAATAAGGCAATTTGCCAATTGAATTGTAAAACAACCTCTACCTTCGCGGGGGAGGTTATTTTTTTGGAAGGGAGGAAAAAGAGATGAAGATGACAAGTAAAAAGATGAAAGACGAGTTAATGAAGAAATTATCTCGCCCGGAATGGGACTTTCAGTATGATAGCGAGAAAGAGGTTCTACGTATAGAACAGAAAGACTCGAAAAAAGGTATTAACGTATCGCTTCCAGGAGTTGTGGCAAAATGGGAAGTGAATAAAGAAAAAGCAATCGAAGAGGTTGCCTATTACGTACAAGAAGCGTTAATTGCGATGCATAAGGAAGAAAATAGCGCGGCGAAAATTTTACCTGTTATTCGCTCTACTTCTTTCCCGAAACAAGCAGAAGAAGGAAATCCGTTTATTATGACGGATCATACGGCGGAAACACGTATTTACTATGCGCTAGATTCGAATAAAACATATCGTCTCATTGACGAGCGTTTATTACAAAAATTAGGGCTTACAGAGCAACAAGTACGTGAAATGGCATTATTCAACGCTCGCTCATTAAGTTATGAATTTAAACAAGACACAGTAGCAGGTAATACATTCTACTTTTTAAACACAAATGATGGGTATGATGCGACGCGTATTTTAAACGAATCATTACTACAATCGATGCGTGAAAAGATTTCTGGTGACATGGTTGTTGCTGTTCCTCACCAAGATGTATTAATTATTGCTGATATCGTCAACGAAATCGGTTATGATATTATTGCACAAATGACAATGAAATTTTTTGCCGAAGGGCATGTTCCGATTACATCACTTTCATTCGTATATGAAGATGGGGACTTTGAACCAATCTTTATTTTAGCGAAGAATCGGAAGAAGACAGATGGAAAAGAGAAAGGATGAACGAAGTGAACGTTTTTTACAACCTTGAAGGAATTGGTGACACTTTAATTGTTGCCTTACAAGATATTACTTTAGAGAACCGTACTTTTGATCGCAAAGGAGATGTTGCACGCGTATACGATCGTGAAAGCAATGTAACAGCAGGATTCAACATCTTTAATGCATCTTCTTACTTAGAAGTAAAAGAAACAGGTAACCTTACGTTAACGAAAGAACTTGTAGAAAAAATCAACGAAATTTTAGCGAAGAACGGCTTTGAAGAAACAGTAGAAGCAGATCTTTCTCCGAAATTTGTTGTAGGCTATGTAGCTGAAAAAGAGAAACACCCAAATGCCGATAAGCTAAACATCTGTAAAGTAGAAATCGGTACAGAAACATTACAAATCGTATGTGGCGCACCAAACGTTGATGCAGGACAAAAAGTTGTCGTTGCAAAAATCGGCGCTGTAATGCCAAGCGGTATGTTAATTAAGCCAGCTGAGCTTCGCGGAGTTCCTTCTGCTGGAATGATTTGTTCAGCACGTGAATTAGAGCTTCCAGATGCTCCACAAGAAAAAGGTATTCTTGTATTAGAAGATAGCTTTGAAGTTGGACAAGAGTTTAAATTTTAATTGATATAAGAAAAGAGAGGTTGTCCTTTTGGGCAGCCTCTCTTTTCGTTTTGTCATCTTTTGTCGGTAAGTCGATATTCATTGTCGAATCGTTGATATATTGCGAGTTACGATAGATATATTTGAAAAATCGTTGATATATTGCGAGTTATGATAGATATATTTGAAAAATCGTTGATATATTGCGAGTTACGGTAGATATATTTGAAAAATCGTTGATATATTGCGAGTTGTGACAGATATATTCAAAAAATCATTCATATTATAAGGATGTCACCTTTTTTCACAAAATCTATATTGTATTTTATAAACAATCTAGTTAAAATTTAGAAAAATAGAAGGGGATAGACGTATGAAACAACAACCAAAAATCGCAGAACTTCTGAAACGAATTGAAACTTCAAAACAGCAAGATATCGAGTTAGGTACTTATGAGATATATTTGTTTAGTGAAATTGAATTAGAAAAAGGACAAATTGGTTATCGATATGATAAACATAAAAATTCATTAATAAGTAAAGAACACGGAAAATGGAAAGATGAATGGATTGTTATTGGATATGAAACAGATATGGGAGACCCAGTTTTCGTGAATATCGATGATGATGCGTATCCAGTGTATACGGCAGAGCGTGGTACAGAAGTGTGGCAACCCGTTCATATTGGAAATATAGATGAGATTATAAAACAATTATAAAAAACTTTGAGGCCGGTGCAAAGTGTAACGGATAGTGTAGATGAATATTGGAAGAGTAAAGCTTAAACGCAGTCTTACATGTAAGGGTGCGTTTTTCTATATGAAAACAATCGTAAATTAGAATATTATGGATAAATATGACATGCTTAATTTTACCTGCACTTTTTGCCGAATGCTGATACAATAAAGGATGTTACTATTTAGTAGAAAGAGTGGTAAGCATGTTAGATTGGATGAAAAAGCTGTTTAACAAAGAGGAAGAACAAACAGCGATGAATAAAGAAGTACCAAAGCAAGTTGAAAGTCAGCCGAAAATTCCTCGTGTAAACCACTACACTGAAGCAAGAGAAGCACAAATGGCAAGTAGGAATGCAGGTAAATGCCGTTTTCCATTAGTACCGGATAATGGGTTCGATGAAGAGGATGTTATAGAAACAGGGCATTTTGAAGAACAACCTGTTCAAGCTGTAACATATGAAAATGAGCCTATTCAAAGAGGAATCAAAGTGGAAAGAAGCAGACGACAGTATGTGGAGAAGGTAGTTTCTACATATGAAGAACCGGAAATGCAATATGAACCGGAGCGAGAACCTGTCGTAAAGAAAGCATCTACACCAGCGCAAGAAAGTAACCGTAGACCATTTCGTCCAACAGAAATGATTTCGCCAATTTACGGATATAATCGTCCTTCAGTAGAGAAAAAGGAAGAAAAGCAGGAGGAAGTAAAGGAAAGAGAAGACCTTGAAATATCTGTAGAGGGCAAATCAGTCGTTGATGCATGGTTAGAGAAAAAAGGATATACATTATCTGATTTCTCAGATGGACAAGCACCGACTTCTTCTAGTCATGGAGCTGCTAACGAGCAAGGAGAGCGACAATATGAAGAGAGTAAAAAGGAAGAAAAGTCAGTTGTCGATCAATGGCTAGAGAAAAACGGTTATGAAATCGAACGCCAAGAGCCTATAGTAGAAGAAAAAGAAGTGGTTCAAGAAATGAGTGCACCGCAGGAAGTTCCAGCGGCTGAATTACTTCATGAAACAATTGCTGAGCGCATGGAAGGTGCGAAGCAAGAAAGTGATGTAGTGGACAAACACATTCTACAAGAGGAATTAGTAGATTCTAAAGTAGAGCACGAGGATACAATATTATCAGAAGAAATGAAACGTAGTACAGAAATAGAACAACCTACTATTGAAGTAGAAAAACAAGCACCAGAAGAATCAGTGATTGTCAAAGCAGAAGAAAAACTTGAAGAAACAATTGTTGTAGAAATACCAGAAGAAGTGGAAGTAATTGCGGAAACAGAAGAGTCAGAAGAAGTAGAAGTAATTGCGGAAACAGAAGAGTCAGAAGAAGTAGAAGTAATTGCGGAAGCTGAAGAGTCAGAAGAAGTAGAAGTAATTGCGGAAACAGAAGAGTCAGAAGAAGTAGAAGTAATTGCGGAAGCTGAAGAGTCAGAAGAAGTAGAAGTAATTGCGGAAGCTGAAGAGTCAGAAGAAGTAGAAGTAATTGCGGAAGCTGAAGAATCAGAAGAAGTGGAAGTAATTGCGGAAACAGAAGAACCAAAAGAAGTAGAAGTAATTGCAGAAACAGAAGAACCAAAAGAAGTAGAAGTAATTGCAGAAGCTGAAGAGTTAGAAGAAGTAGAAGTAATTGCAGAAACAGAAGAACCAGAAGAAGCCGAACCTGTAGCACTTGAGGAAATGCAACAAGAAATGGTGTTAAATAAAGCAATTGAACAAAAGAATGAATGCATACATGTTGCTGAGGCTGATGAACAAACGAAAAAAGATGTTCAAAGCTTTGCGGATATTTTAATTGCAGAAGAACAACGAGTTGTAGAGGAAGCACCGGTCGTAGAAGAACAACCAGTTGCAGAAGAAACATCGGTCGTAGAAGAACAACCAGTTGCAGAAGAAGCACCGGTCGTAGAAGAACAATCAGTTGTAGAAGAAGCACCGATTGCAGAAGAACAACCAGCTGCAGAAGAAGCACCGGTCGTAGAAGAACAACCAGCTGCAGAAGAAGCACCGGTCGTAGAAGAACAACCAGTTGTAGAAGAAGCACCGATTGCAGAAGAACAGCCAGTTGCAGAAGAAGCACCAGTCGTAGAAGAACAAACAGTTGTACAAAAAGAAGAACCAAAACGTGAGAAAAAGCGTCACGTACCATTTAATGTTGTTATGTTGAAACAAGACAGAACGCGATTAATGGAAAGACATGCGGCTAGAACGAATGCAATGCAACCTTCTATGAGTGAACGAGTAGAGAATAAGCCTGTACATCAAGTAGAAGAACAGCCACAAGTGGAAGAAAAACCAATGCAACAAGTAGTAGTGGAACCACAAGTGGAAGAAAAACCAATGCAACAAGTAGTAGTGGAACCACAAGTGGAAGAAAAACCAATGCAACAAGTAGTAGTGGAACCACAAGTGGAAGAACAACCAGTGCAGCAAGTAGTGGTAGAACCACAAGTGGAAGAAAGACCAATGCAACAAGTAGTAGTGGAACCACAAGTGGAAGAAAAGCCAATGCAGCAAGTAGTGGAGCCACAAGTGCAGCAAGTACAACAAGTAGTGGCAGAGCAAGTACAAAAGCCAATTTCAAGTACGGAAGTAGAAGAGAAAGCATATGTTGTAAATCAAAGAGAGAATGATGTGCGCAATGTATTGCAAACGCCACCGACGTATACGATTCCATCATTAACATTACTATCGATTCCGCAGCAAGCAGCGTTAGATAATACGGAATGGTTGGAAGAACAGAAAGAATTATTAGATACAACGTTTAATAATTTCCACGTTGGCGCACATGTTATTAATGTATCGCAAGGTCCAGCAGTAACTCGTTTTGAAGTACAGCCAGACCCAGGTGTAAAAGTAAATAAAATTACAAACTTAAGTGATGATATTAAGCTAAGTTTAGCTGCGAAAGATATTCGTATTGAAGCGCCGATTCCAGGGAAGAGTGCGATTGGAATCGAAGTTCCCAATAAAGAAAGTAAGCCAGTATTTCTTCGTGAAATTTTAAGAAGTCCTGTGTTTACAAAGAGTGAATCACCGCTTACGGTTGCGCTTGGACTTGATATTTCAGGTGATCCAATTGTAACGGATATTCGAAAAATGCCACACGGACTTATTGCAGGTGCAACAGGTTCAGGTAAAAGTGTGTGTATTAACGCCATTTTAACGAGCATTTTATATAAAGCGAAACCACATGAAGTGAAGTTAATGTTAATCGATCCGAAGATGGTTGAGCTTGCACCATACAATTCTGTTCCACATCTTGTAGCACCTGTTATTACGGATGTAAAAGCAGCGACAGCTGCATTAAAATGGGCAGTTGAAGAAATGGAGCGCCGTTATGAATTATTTGCGCACGCAGGAGCTCGTGATTTAACCCGTTACAATACGATTGTAAGTGAGCGAGAAATTCCGGGAGAGACATTACCTTATATCGTTATTGTCATTGACGAGCTAGCCGATTTAATGATGGTAGCACCTGGTGATGTTGAGGAAGCGATTTGTCGTATTGCGCAAAAAGCACGTGCTTGTGGTATTCATTTATTAGTAGCGACGCAGCGTCCATCTGTAGATGTTATTACAGGTTTAATTAAGTCGAACATTCCAACGCGTATTGCGTTTACTGTATCATCTCAAGTTGATTCGCGTACGATTATTGATATTGGGGGCGCGGAGAAATTACTTGGCCGTGGTGATATGTTATTCTTAGGGAACGGTACGTCTAAGCCAGTTCGTGTACAAGGTGTATATGTATCGGATGATGAGATTGAAAAGACAGTTGATCATGTGAAAAAGCAAATGAAGCCGAATTACTTATTTAAGCAAGAGGATTTATTAGCGAAAACAGAACAGGCTGAGTCGGAAGACGAATTGTTCCTTGATGCATGTCAATTTGTTGTAGAACAAGGGGGAGCGTCCACATCTTCTGTACAGCGAAAATTCCGCATCGGTTATAATCGCGCGGCACGTCTCATTGAAGAGATGGAATCGCAAGGAATTATTTCTGAAGCACGAGGAACGAAGCCAAGAGATGTCCTTATTTCTGAGGATGAATTTGCCGCTATGCAGGAAACAAATGTATAGTAAACGGTTTTGCTGTATACTAAGAGAAAATGTTGGATAGTAAAGTAGGGAGTAAAGCGACATGAAAGAAATTGAATTAAAATTAAAAGGTGAAATAAATAGACTAACAAATAAAACATTTAAATTTGACGAACGCGTTGGAGAAGGTTGGTTCTCTGCCGTTTACTTTTTAAAGACTAGAGAAATCATCGAAGAATTTCGCCCGAAAAGTGTTGTAACGATGCAATTTTTCCAAAAGGAAAATGCAGTTCTTTGCGGAACAGATGAAGTTATTGCATTGCTACAAACATTCGCTAAAAATCCTGAGGAACTTGAGATTAACTCTTTAAAAGATGGCGATAAAATTAGTCCATTTGAAACAGTGTTAACAATTCATGGTCCTTATGAAAATTTCGGATTTTTAGAAGGTGTTATTGATGGGATTTTAGCTCGTCGTACATCGGTTGCAACAAACGTATATAACGTTGTCCAAGCTGCGCGTAGCGTAGATAAAGAAAAACCAGTTATTTTCATGGGAGACCGTGATGATCATTATACACAACAAGCTGGTGACGGTTATGCAGCATACATCGGTGGTATGAGCGCACAAGCGACGCATGCGATGAATGAATGGTGGGGCAAAAGTGGTATGGGGACAATGCCTCACGCATTAATTCAAATGTTTAATGGTGATGTTGTGGAAGCGGCAAAAGCATATCATAAAAAATTCCCAGAAGATGAATTAGTTGTATTAATTGATTACAACAATGATGTCATTACAGATGCACTTCGCGTAGCACGTGAATTTGGATCAACATTAAAAGGTGTACGTGTAGATACGTCTCGCACGATGATTGATCAATACTTCATTCGCCACCCAGAAGTACTTGGAACATTCGATCCACGTGGTGTAAACCCATCGCTTGTATTCGCACTTCGTAAAGCACTTGATGAAGAAGGATTCCAGCATGTAGACATCGTTGTAACTGGTGGATTTGATGAGAAACGTATTCGTGAATTTGAAGCTCAAAACGTACCTGTTGATATATACGGAGTAGGAAGTAGCTTATTAAAAATGAATATTGGCTTTACTGGTGATAACGTAGAATTAAATGGAAAACCAGAGGCGAAAGCTGGTCGCAAATATCGTCCAAACCCACGTCTAGAACGTGTTCAATTAGAAAAAAGAGAAGATATGTAAGAGAGAGAAAAACTGATAGGTGATTGACCCTATCAGTTTTTCTGTTATCATAGTATAGCGGCTTCTTTTTTGCTATAATGGATTTGTTATGGACATAAAAAAGAAGTACGTACGAGTTTATCCTGATAAGTGAAGGGAAGAATAACTTCACTACATCAAAAATGTATGATGATTACCAAAATAAGAAAAGATTCATATACTGTCTTATAGATAGGCCGTTGTATTAGTTCGAAATGTTGGAGGTTCTTTAAGATGACAGTTTACCATTTTGTAGGAATTAAAGGAACAGGAATGAGTTCATTAGCGCAAATTCTTCATGACATGAAGCATACTGTTCAAGGGTCTGATTATGAAAAGCGTTTCTTTACACAAACAGCGTTGGAAAAGCGTAGTATCTCGATTCTTCCTTTTGATAAAAATAATGTAAAAGAAGGACAAGTGATTATTGCAGGAAATGCATTTCCTGATACGCATGAAGAAATCGTAGCAGCAAAAGAATTAAACATCCCAGTACATCGTTACCATCACTTCTTAGGTGACCTTATGAACCAATACACAAGTGTTGCTGTAACTGGTGCACATGGAAAAACATCAACAACTGGTTTGTTAGCCCATGTAATGCAAGGTGCACACCCTACATCTTACCTTATTGGAGATGGAACAGGGCATGGGGTAGAAAATAGTAAGTATTTTGTATTTGAAGCTTGTGAGTATCGTCGTCATTTCTTGTCTTACAATCCAGACTATGCGATTATGACAAACATTGATTTTGATCATCCAGATTATTTCACAGATATCAATGATGTATTCAGTGCATTCCAAGAGATGGCATTGCAAGTGAAAAAAGGCATTATTGCATGTGGAGATGATGAAGAACTTCAAAAAATTCAAGCGAAAGTACCTGTTATTTTCTATGGATTTGGAGAAGATAATGATTTCCAAGCACGTAACATTCAAAAGAGAACAGATGGTACTATTTTCGATGTATTCGTTCGTAATACGTACTATGACACGTTCAAAATTACAGGATACGGCAATCACAGCGTATTAAATGCATTAGCAGTAATCGCGCTTTGCCATTATGAAAATGTTGATGTAGAAGCAGTTAAGCATCAGTTAACAACTTTTGAAGGCGTAAAACGTCGCTTTAATGAGAAGCCGATGGGAGAGCAAGTTATTATTGATGACTACGCACACCATCCGACAGAAATTAATGCAACGATTGAAGCCGCTCGTCAAAAACATCCAGAGCGTGAAATTGTCGCTGTATTCCAGCCGCACACATTCTCACGTACAGAAAAGTTCTTAGATGAGTTCGCTGAAAGCCTAAGCAAAGCTGATCAAGTATACTTATGTGATATTTTCGGATCAGCGCGCGAAAACAAAGGTGAATTAACAATCGAAGATCTGCAAAAGCGTATTGACGGTGCAGAATTAATTACAGATACAACAACGGATGTATTAAAGAAACATAAAAACGGCGTTCTCATTTTCATGGGCGCAGGAGACATCCAAAAATTCGAAGCAGCTTACGTAAAAGAAGTTCAAGTTGCAGAGAAGTAATAGAAAAGACGCATAGCTTAGCTGTGCGTCTTTTTTGTTGTGTTAGATATATGTTAAAAAGCGTTGATATGTTGGTGCGTATTGTTCTTTTTATAGTTTTGTTTTAAGAAAACGATATATAGTAAACTAAAAAGTACATATCCAATTAAATAATAGAATGAAAACAGATCGAATTGTTTTGTTATCATAATTCGAATCGCGAAAAATCCAAATGGAAGGGCAATTAAAACGCTAGTACTAAAGGAAATAACTGTTTTTAAAAACTTTAATTGACTTGTATTCCAATGATTTTCTCTACAAATAAACCAAATGTTGCTCGCGATAAAGGCTAGTAAAAATGGCAAGCAAGCTGAAATGTTGATAAAACCAAGTACAATCGGTATTGATAGAGCGCCAAGTGGAGCAATTGAAAATCCTGTAAAGTATTTAATAAATGTATTCGTAGATTGATGTGCTTTTTCAATCACATCTGTATATTCTACTGCAATTTCCTTTGCTAGTTCTTTTGGAGGAAGAAATTCTGCAATCACTTGTGAAGGAATGACTCCTGATGGTATCCCTTCACTTTCTTTACTTAATGCATTTTCGTATAAATCAGATTTAATTTCTAGCACATGTTGTTCGCGTGCTGATGTAGGTAAGTTCATTAAACCTTTCTGAAAATCGTGTAAGAAAGAAATAATGAGTTCATTTGCAAAGAATTGTTCCTTGTTCATTTTTTATCCTCTCCTTTAGCTAGTAACATTAGAGCTTGATACACGGCATCATAATCATGTAAGCGACTATGTAAAATTTCTCTCCCTTCGTCTGTAATGCGATAGTATTTTCTTTTTGGGCCATCACCAGACTCTTCCCAATAGGAAACAGCCCAATTGTTTTTCGTGATTCGATTTAATATAGGATAAATCGAGCCATTGGGGATATGAAATACAGGGATTTCTTGTAATGCACTTGTAATTTCGTATCCGTACATAGGTTGTTTACTTATTAAGGATAAAATAGCGAGATCAAAAACACCTTTACGTAATTGAATTATAAAATTATCATTTTTTTCCATACTTTAACTATATACGATTCATATCTAGATATCAATCATATATAGCGGATTTTTATTTCTGTATTGACCTAGAGCTAACTCTAGGTTGTAAGATGAATATGTAAAAACAAGGGGGAGAGAACATGTATAAAATCGGTGAAGTAGCAGAATTAACAGGGATGGGTATTCATACTTTGCGTTACTATGAGAAATTAGGATTATTACCACCACCAACGCGAAATAGCGGGATTCGTCAATATACAGAAGGTGATGTGCGCCTATTAAAATTTTTATGTTCATTAAAACAAACTGGAATGTCATTAGAAGAGATGGCTGAGTTTGCAAGTGATGGATGCATTATAGAGGAAATTAGGCAGAGGAAAGAGGAAGTGCCAGCGAAAGTAAAAAAGAGAATTTTAATTTTAACAACTCATTTAGAAAGATTAAAAGAACAGCAAGAACAATTGCGAAAAGTTGTCCAGCTAACAGAAGAGAAGTTAGAAATCTATTACGGTTTTCTAGAAGGAAAAGACTTGGAGGCCGACAATGAAAAATAAAGTATATGCGCAGTTATTAGGATTTGCGATATTTACTGGTGGAACATTTAATGCTTCGAAATATGCGGTGCAGTATTTCGAAGCGATTCATATAGCAGCATGGCGTTTTGGGATTGCTGCATTTGTGATGTTATGTCTGTTAAAAATACGAAAAGATTTTGAGGTGGAGGTATGGAGGCAAAACAGGATCTATTACCTTTTGTTAGGCATTGTTGGTGTATTCGGTTTTAACTTCTTTTTCTTTTTAGGAATGAAACATACAGAAGCTATGAATGGTGCACTTATTATGGCGACAAACCCGCTTGTTACGACGCTGTTAGCAAGTGTCATTTTACGGGAGAAAATAGTAAAGCGTCAAGGTATTGGAATGTTACTTGCACTAATTGGTGTTGTTTTTGTGCTTACGAAAGGTTCGTTTATCGCAATACAAAATTTATCATTTTCAAAAGGGGATTTTTATATTTTATTAGGAAATATTTGCTGGGCGTTATACGGTGTACTAGGCAGAAAGTTTATTAAAACTGGGAGCCCAATACAGACTACAACCTATACAATGACTATTGGTGCTCTTGCCTTTACCATCATGTCTTTTACGCAAAAAAGTACAGTGCCACTTTTTGAAATCACCCTATTAGCTTGGGGAGCGATTCTCTTTATGGCAATCGGAATGAGTGTGCTAGGTTACTTATGGTGGAATAATGGAATTGCTCAAATTGGTGCAGCAAGGACATCTTTATTTTTTAATCTAGTGCCTGTAGTTACAATGATTATTTCTTTTGTAGAGGGAGTAAATATAGCACCCGCACAATGTATTGGGATGCTATTGGTTATTACGGGAGTATTGTGTTCATCAGGTTTTATACAAATAAAATCAAAAGAAAGTGTGAATATTTAACATTTTTTGCTTAGAAATGTTAGAATAATAAGAAAAATAAAAAGGGAGCTAAAAAACATGTTCACACTCCGGGTAGATGACGAAATCGAACTACAATTACTAGAAAAACATCATAAAGAGGAACTATATCAATTAATAAATCAAAACCGTACTCATTTAAGAAGATGGCTCCCTTGGGTAGATGGGACGAAATCTGCTGATGCTTATGATGAAATTTTTCCGATGTGGTTAAAGAAGTTTGCAGAGGGAGACGGTTTTGAAAGTGGTATACGTTACAAAGGAAAGCTCGTTGGGATGGTAGGCATTCATCCAGTGAGCTGGGGGAAGAAAGCGACGAGTCTTGGGTATTATCTTGCAGAAGATGCTGGCGGGAAAGGTATTATGACGCGTAGCGTGAAGGCTGTACTTCACTATGCATTTGAGAATTTAAAATTAAATAAAATGGAAATTAGATGCGGTGTTGAAAATGTGAAAAGCCGCGCGATCCCAGAGCGTTTAGGATTTAAGTTAGATGGTATTTTAAGAGATGAAGAATGGCTATACGATCACTTCCACGATATCGCTGTATATAGTTTATTAGCTTCAGAATGGAAGGAGATTCGATGAACGAGAAGATTCATATTGTTCCGTATGAAAGTACATTTCAAGAGGAAGTAGTAAACCTTATCGTTCATATTCAGCAAAAAGAGTACAATGTCCCCATTATGAAAGAAGAGCAGCCGGACCTGCTTGAAATAGAAACATTTTATCAAAGGAATCATGGCAACTTTTGGGTAGCAATTTATGATGGTAAAGTAGTTGGAACAGTAGCTTTATTAGATATTGGGAATCATCAAGTAGCGTTAAGAAAAATGTTCGTAAAAAAAGAATTTCGGGGAAAAGAGTGGGGTGCATCACATAAGTTGCTCCAAACAGCAATTTCGTGGGCTGAGAATAAAAAGCTGAAGGATATTTACTTAGGAACGACAGTGAAATTTTTAGCGGCGCATCGCTTTTATGAAAAGAATGGTTTTGAAAGTGTGAGTATAGATGAGTTGCCAAAAAGTTTTCCAGTGTTGCAGGTGGATAAGAAATTTTATAGATATATTGTTTAAGAAGGTCATATAGAAATGGCCTTTTTTTATGAACTAAAATGGAAAAAGTGGTATAATTTAGGTTAGGGGGTGCATGTATGAATTTTCCGATTCAAAGAAGTAAGTCAGTAGTCATTTTCGTTTGTCTCACGTTAGCTTTTATGTTTGTGTATCCACTCGTCATGATTGTCGCAAATAAAGAGCAGTGGATGACAGCGTTAATTGGGATGAGTTTATGCTTCCTTGTTAATGTACCACTCGTTTGGGAAGTATTTATTAAAAAGCATAAAGTAGAAGATGGTGTATTAAAGTACGGTATTTTAAATGATGATGTTGTATTAAAAGATATAAGAGTTGTTAGTCAAGTTGGAAACTACCTTGAAATTACGACGAATGCATACAAAGTACATATGGTTGCGATGCCGCAACATATGAAGCAGTTTTTATCACTTGTAGAAAAAGAGAATCCACATGTGAAAATAGAAATGGTAGGGAAGAAATGAAATATGTAAAACCTTTGTTTTGCTTGGAAATATTATTTGTACTTGTTGGTTGCACTAGAGTATATATGAAATGGGATCTGCCTTTATATGTTCCTATATTGATTGGTACTATTGCAGTGGCGCTTTTGTATTATTTTCACTTCCAGCAAACAAAAAGTGAGAAAAGTAGCTCAATATAGAGTGAAGATAAAAAAACGCTCGGAAAAAATCCCGAGCGTTTTTTATTATTTTAAGTTCTCTGGATTTAAAGCTTCTAATTCAGGTACAACGAAGCGTCCGTCTTTACGGATTAGTACGTCGTCGAAGTAAATTTCGCCGCCGCCGTATTCAGGGCGTTGGATGCATACTAAATCCCAGTGAATGTTCGAGTTGTTACCGTTCCAAGCATCGTCGTAAGCTTGTCCAGGAGTGAAGTGGAAGCTGCCATCGATTTTTTCATCGAATAGGATATCTCCCATTGGATGTAAGATGTATGGGTTTACGCCAATTGCGAACTCACCAACGTAGCGTGCGCCTTCGTCTGTATCGAAGATTTTGTTAATGCGTTCTGTATCGTTTGCAGTTGCTTCAACGATTTGGCCGTTCTCGAACTTAAGTTGTACATTTTCAAATGTATAACCGTTGTAAGGAGATGGTGTATTGTAAGAAACTGTACCGTTAACAGAATCACGAACTGGTGCAGAGTATACTTCACCGTCTGGAATGTTTAAATGACCAGAGCATTTAATTGCTGGAATGTCTTTAATAGAGAATGTTAAGTCAGTTCCAGGGCCAGTTAGGCGAACTTTATCAGTTTTATTCATTAATGTAACAAGGCTATCCATTGCCTTATCCATTTTACCGTAGTCTAAGTTACAAACTTCGAAGTAGAAGTCTTCGAAAGCTTCTGTGCTCATTTTTGCAAGTTGCGCCATAGAAGCATTTGGGTAGCGAAGAACAACCCAGCGTGTTTTTGGAACGCGAATGTCTCTATGAACTTTCTTACCAACTGTTTGACCGTGAATTTGCATTCTTTCACTTGGCACGTCAGCTTGTTCGTTAATGTTATCGCCAGAGCGAAGACCGATATAAGCGTCCATATCTTTCATTACGTTTGCTTCATAGGCTGCGATTTGTTCAAAATGTTCTTCAGTAGCACCCATTAATAAAGAGCGATCTACTTGATGATCTTTTAAAGAAACGAATGGGAAACCACCAGCTGCATATGCTTCTTTAACAAGTGCAGTTACAAGTTCTTTTTGTAAGCCAAAGTTTTCAATTAATACTTTTTCGCCTTTTTGTAAGCGAATAGAGTAGTTAATTAAATTGTATGCTAACTTTTCAATGCGTGGATCTTTCATATGTAAAGCCTCCCTACTAATTATGTATCCTCTCCTATTGTAACCTACTTAGTGGAATTTGTTGAATCATTTATGTTAAAGTTAACGAATAAGTATGAAAATTCTAATGGAAAGATAGGGATTAGAACGAAACGGAAAATGATTGTATAATAGGGGAAAGTATGAAAAAGATAAAGGAAGTGATGAAATGCAAGTTCTTTTATATGTAAGTGCAGCTATTATCGCGGTTGCTTTCGCTGTATTAGTAGTGTATGTATGCAGAACGTTGTTATCGGTTCAGAAGACGTTAGAAAACGTTGCAAGCACGTTAGAAGGTTTAGAAAAGCAAATGCAAGGGATTAGCGTAGAAACGGAGCAATTATTACATAAAACAAATGCGTTAGCTGATGACATTCAACAGAAGTCACAATCATTAAATAAAGTAGTGTCGGGTGTAGATGGAATTGGAACGACAATCCATTCTTTAAATACGAAACTTCGTAATGTATCAGAGTCTGTTACGGACGAAATTGAAAATAATGCAGATAAAGTAGCGCAAGTTGTACAGTGGAGTAGCGCAGCAATTGAAGTATACAATCATTATCGTGCGACAAGACAAGAGAAAAAGGTTGAAAAAGAAGAGCGTAAATTAGAAAGACTTGAGAAAAAAGCTGAAAAGAAAGAGAA
Organism: Bacillus cereus group sp. MYBKT111-2; assembly: GCF_051915205.1. Classification (NCBI taxonomy): domain Bacteria; kingdom Bacillati; phylum Bacillota; class Bacilli; order Caryophanales; family Bacillaceae; genus Bacillus; species Bacillus cereus group sp. MYBKT111-2. The sequence continues at coordinate 922,487 of NZ_JBQAEG010000001.1, read as the reverse complement.
GCGCTCTAGACTTCGTATGAGAGGTGAATCGTGATGAATATGACAAAACTTGAAACAATTGAAGAGCTTGAAGTATTAGTAGAAAAAAACGAACCTTATGTTCTTTTTAAACATAGTACGACATGTCCGATTAGTCATGGTGCCTATACAGAATTTCAAGCTTATTGTAGTGAAGAAAGGGCAGTGCCAGCGTATTACTTATACGTACAAGATGCGAGAGATGTTTCGAATCGTGTTGCAGAACAGTACAGCATGAAACATGAATCTCCGCAAGTGTTATACATAAAAGATGGGATGGTAGTATGGAATACGTCTCATTGGAACATAAAAAAAGACGCTTTAGAAGAGAATATTAAGTAAAAAGAAGCAAGCGAAAGGTGCTTGCTTCTTTTTTTGTTTTTGTTGAAATATATTTAATGGTACACTGTTATTAGTTCAAATTAAATAACTAGATTGTTGAAAGTAGGTTTTAAGTAATGAAGAAAATGGCATTATCCTTCGCGGTCGTAAGTTTATTACTAGGAGCTTGTAGTAATGATACGATTAGTAAGAAGGATGAAGTTATACAAAAGGATACGAAAGAAAAAAGTATGATTCCAAGAACTGCTGTTTCTAAAGATTATTATAGAACTGTAATTCCTTTAAAAGAACAAAAGGTTATAAATACAGCTAATGTAAAAACAAATTCTAAATTAGATTTAGCAGAGTATGAAAATGGTTTAATGAATATTGCAAAAGAGCAATTTGATACAGAAAACCATGTGCTTCAATTAAATCAGTATATTCCTGAGAAGTTAGTTGATGAACTAGTCGCAAAAGTAGAAGCACCCGTTTTGACAAATATTATAGAACAAGACTATTTCGGGAAACAGAATTCAAATGAATTAAGTTTATCTGGCGTTGTAATTGGGTTAGCTATGTCTTCAAGTGTATCCAATGAAGAGGCAATGTCTAAGGGGACTGAAGTTGCTAAGCAACTTATTGAAGCTATTCATAAAAATGACAAGTATAATAAATCCCCAATTACGTTTGCTATCTTTAAGCAAGAAAGTACAAGTTCTTTAAAAAATGGCACGTATATTGCTAGTGCTACCGTTCAAAAGAATGATACGAACCTTGGAAATTGGAATGCAATTGAAGAAAAAGCGTATTCATATCCTTCCGATGAATTTACACAAGCACATGGAGAAGATAATGAAAAAATAAATAAATTTGCTGAGGCAATGAAAGGTTTTTCTCCTGGAGACTTTATCCCAGTAAATGCTAAAGTTTCTTATAAGAAAAATCAAATGGATACATTAAATATGGATATTGTTATTAAATATAACGGTAAAACAGAATTAATGGCTCTTACTCAACTCGCCGCTCAAAGTATGTTAGACCAATTACCGAAAGATGCAAAAGTACAATTGCAGATAAAGTCCGAGAATAAAATTGAGGCAATTGTTATAAAAGAGAAAAACAGCGATAAACCGTTTGTTTCCTTCTTATAAAAAAAGACAGTGTTTAAACTGTCTTTTTTTACTGTAAATGAAAGGGGACGATGGGACAGGGCGTCATGTAATACGCTCCATATTTCCGCTGTACTAATCTCAAAGAAAGAAACCTATTTTACCCCTTGCATTGTCGATTTTTGTTGGTAAGTCGATATATTTGGAAAATCGCTGATATAAATTTCATTTACTATCGTACTGCTTAAAATAAGGTTTCTACGCATGAGATATCTATATTTTTACAAAAAATGCCCTTTTTTTCATAAAAAATACGAAAATACGAGAAAAGAAGCGAATTTTTTCGAAACTTTTGCGGGAAAATATTGTATGAGCCTGCGTTTTTATCGTATCATTAGTAAAAGGAAGAACTCGGGACGATTGGTGGCATCTGCAAATAGAGTTGATGTCTTTTTTTCATTCAAGTAACCGATACATAAAAATAGATAGCAAAAATAGAAGGAGTGTGCGATGAGATGAACGTAACAATATATGATGTAGCGCGCGAAGCGAACGTTTCAATGGCTACCGTGTCACGCGTTGTGAACGGTAACCCAAATGTAAAGCCTACAACAAGAAAGAAAGTATTAGAAGCAATTGATCGTTTAGGATACCGCCCAAATGCGGTAGCACGTGGATTAGCAAGTAAGAAGACAACTACAGTAGGTGTTATTATTCCTGATATCTCAAATACGTTTTATGCAGAACTTGCTCGTGGAATTGAAGATATCGCAACAATGTACAAATATAACATCATTTTAAGTAACTCTGACCAAAACAAAGAGAAAGAGTTCCATTTATTAAATACGATGCTTGGAAAACAAGTGGACGGAATTGTTTTCATGGGTGAAGATATTACAGATATTCACATTGAAGAATTTAAAAAGTCTCCAGTACCAATCGTATTAGCAGCGTCATTTGATGAGCAAAATGAAACGCCATCAGTAAACATTGATTATACACAAGCAGCTTACGACGCAATGAAGCACTTTATTGAACAAGGACATAAGCGTATCGGTTTCGTCTCTGGTCCTTTCATTGATAAAGCGGGAAGCGCGAAGAAGTTACAAGGTTATAAAAAAGCTTTAGAAGAAGCAGGTATTTCATATGATGAAAATCTTGTAATCGATGGAGATTACACATATGATTCAGGTATCGAAGCATTCGAAAAGCTTTGGGGCCTTGATGAAAAGCCAACAGCAATCTTCGTATCTTCTGACGAAATGGCACTAGGTGTAATCCATGCAGCACAAGACGCTGGATTAAACGTACCAACTGATGTAGAAGTACTTGGTTTCGATAATACACGCCTTGCATTAATGGTTCGTCCACAACTTTCAACAGTTGTACAACCGATGTATGATATCGGTGCAGTAGCAATGCGTCTATTAACAAAGTATATGAACAAAGAAAAAGTGGAAGATCACACTGTTATCTTACCTCACCGTATCCAATTTAGAGATTCAACGAAGTAAGTATAAAAAAGCTCACAGCGATTGCTGTGAGCTTTTATTTATATTCAGGATAGTATGTTTGAACTATAGTATCCACCGTTTCATTTTTCTTAACGTGTAAAAATCTTGCGTATAATTCTTTTCCGGTTTCAAATGGTGTATCGTCTAATTCAAACACATGTAATAGTTTTCGAAACGTCCATGTTATTTGCTCATCGTACATATTAACGTACGTATGCTCAGACTGTATAGCGATCTGTTCACTTAGTGCATGAGCTTCTTCCAAACTGTGTGCCTTAACAAGAATAATACTTTCTTCAAAAAGTGTATCGTGATTTTCTTCATAATGCTCATCCATTTTCGTAGGATCAGGCTCACCAGAATGAACAGATTCAAACAATAATTTTACAGCATATATATCATGCTGCATGTTTCACCTTATAAATAATACTTGCGACAAGCGAAGCAGGTATTGTAAATACGTTACTTTGGTAATGGTAATGTACTTGAGATTCTTCATAAGACATGTTGTCATATAATTCGTTTTGTGACACATTCATTTTCCTCTGTTTTTCTTTGAGTATTTTAATGTAGTTATACTGTATTGGGACGAGAATGATGAAATAGGCTAATACGATTAGTGAAATCCAAATCATTATGAACACTCCCTTATAAAGAATATTTATATATGGTAATTATATCAATTTATACGAATAATATCCATTTGTTTCTAGTGGTCAATTTCCTTTCCAAAATGCAAAAAGTTCTTCAGGACTTCGTAAATTATGTTCAAGACATGTTTGGGCAGTGTGTTTAAAGCTTTGTATGAATTGTTCTAACCTAGAAGGATCATATTGTTTCACATTGCCAGCAATAATAGTTTCATCTTTATCTAAGTTAAGTGATATTTTTAGCGAAGTTATATTTGTTTTTAGTTGTACAACTTCCATGTAAAAAAACTTTTTGTCTAAGTCAATTATAATATAATCATATCGCTCTACTTGTTTACAGTATCCTACAATATCATCTTCCAATTGAAATCCTCCCGAGTATATGGCTTATTGGTGACTTCGCTACAAAATGGTATTGTTCCTTGTTATATGTCACATAAGTGTAAAAATAACTATTATAGGGCAATGTCATGTATAATAGAAAGAAAAGGCTTGTGAGGGGGGAGAAGAGATGATCGTTCTTTGGATAATTACGCTTTGTATGACTGCTATTTTTGCATATATGACGTTAAAACAAAATGGTTTAAAGCGATTTGTTCCAGGAAGTATTCTTGCAGGAATTGCCCTTATCACGTATGTAATTTCTATTTTTATTGAAAGTGTATCAGTGGATATGAGCACAAGTTTAATGTTTATGGGGATTACACTATTTGCAAGTAGTATTATGGTACTTATGGTTGCTGGTATTATTTTATTTATTCATATGAATTCGGAAACGTTATAGCATATAGAAAAGGCATGTCCCCTTGGGACATGCCTTTTTATCCGTTCAATTATGCTCTATCTTTAGAAGAGTTTTGCTGTTTTAGCAAGTCGCGAATTTCGCCAAGAAGAACTTCTTCTTTTGTTGGTTCTGGAATTTCTTCCTCTTTTTCTTCTTCTTCTTCTTCTTTTCTAGATGTTAGTTTGTTGAACACTTTAACGAACATAAAGATAGCCGCTGCAATAATTAAGAAATCAAAAATTGTTTGGATGAAGTTACCGTACATAATAGATGACTTACCGAATGTAAGTTTTAAATCTGTAAAGTCAACGCCACCTAATACCATACCAAGTAATGGTGTAATAACATCTTTTACTAAAGAACTAACGATTTTACCGAATGCAGCACCGATTACAACCCCGACAGCTAAATCAACGACATTCCCTTTGAAAGCGAACTTTTTAAACTCGTTCCACATGTGTTAATCCCATCCTTTCCACGATTCATTATGAAATTTATAATTCCTATCAACATATTCTATAGAAATTTTCGAGAGAAATAAAGAGGGAATGGGAATGAAAGTAAATTCTGAAAAATGTATCCGTTTTAATTTTTGTTTACATTATGCAGCAGAGATTGCAAAAGTTGCTGCGTTTTTAATCCTTCTAATCCATCTACAACAGGCTTTGTATCTCCTTGTACACATTCAATGAAATGATGAACAGCATCTTCAAAACCACGTTGTTTTAACGTCGTATCCCATGATGGGGAACCAATTTGAGAAACTGCATTTTCTTGTTCAACTTCAAATGTGTTCATGTTTTTTACGCGAATGATTTTTCCCGCCGTTACAAGTTCAATTTGTTCTAAATTTGTACCGGCATGGCGATGCATTGCGGTAGAAAGTAACATTCCATTTGCAGTTGTATATGTATGATGTCCGTAAAGAAGTTCATTCTTTTCATTGATTTGCATCATATTATGGACGACGTTAAGCTCATCGTTAGCTAACCAGCGAGCAGTATCTACAATATGTAAGTAATCATCTAACATCGTAAAGTCGTACGTATAGGGCCCGACTTTATTTGTACGATGCTTTTCAATTCGAATCCATGAAATATGATGAGCTTGCTCTTTTGCCGCAACATACATAGGAACGAAGCGGCGATTAAATCCGACCATTAACTTTCGGTTATATTTTTCGCTCAACTCGACTAGTTTTTCAGCCTGTTCCACTGTAGCAGCTAACGGCTTATCAACGTAAACATCGATTCCTTTTTTCAGAAGTTCAGAAACGATTTCATAATGCGATGCAGTTGAACTATGAACGAAGATTGCATCACATTCCGAAGCTAACGTTTCAATAGAATGGAAGTCTTGAATGCGGTATTGCTGGCAAACTTGTTTTCTTTTCTCCGCGTTAGGTGTAAACGCCCCTACAAAATTCCAATCTGTTTCTTTTGTAAGTGTTGGAAGATAAGCTTTTTGTGCAATACTTCCAAGTCCAATCATCCCAATTTTAGGTTTTTTCATGTGTATTCCCACCCTATTAATAGTAATGTAACGGGTTAAATGTAGCATAGGGTGGGGGAGGAAGGCAAAAATTAGCTTTTTACTTATGTCCTTCTAGCAAAATCTTTTCTATCTCTTCAAAGTTATGAGCACGAGCATGCTCTAGCGGAGTAACACCATCATTATCTGGAATGTTTACATCTGCACCGTGCTCAATAAGAAGGCGGATAACTTGTTGTTGTGTTTCATTTCCGTTACTTAGTACGATGGCTTCCATTAAAGCTGTCCATCCGAGATTATTGACATGGTTTACATCGATATTTGTTCGCGTGAGGAGTTCTTTTATAACATCAACATAGCCATGTTCTGAGGCTGGGATAAGAGCTGTACCGCCATATCGATTCGTAAGCGATGGATCTGCGCCAGCATCAATTGTTAGTTTTAAAATATCTAAGTAACCTTCTGCCCCGGCGTATAGAAAGGGATTGTTTTTCATATCATCTTGGATATTTACGTCAGCACCAGCATCGATAAGCGCTTTTGCGGTTTTTACATCATTTTTGTATGTAGCAATCATAAGAGGGGTGCGTCCTTTATTGTCTGTTATATTTATGTCAGCCCCTTTTTTGAGTAACGATATAACAGTATTCGTTTCTTGTTTCTCAGTAGCTGTTAGTAGCGCTGTCTCCATGTTTGTCATCTCCTTTTTAACTTCTTGTTCTTGCGAGCAACCTTGTAAAAAAATTACGCAACATATCATGCTTACTGTTTTTTTGAACATGGAATCTCAACCTCCTCATTTCAACTGTAAAATAAGAACATTAAATTTTTATAAACTGACGCTAAAATTACTATAAAATCGCTTGAGTATTTGAACATATATTCTTATGCTTTAAATAATAAGGTTTGATAAAGTGAGGATGTAACATATGTCTATTAAAACAAGGTTTTTATTTTCTTATATCGCTGTCATTCTCGTTTCCATTACGCTTATATTAATCGCGGGATTTTTAATCGTTTTTTCGATAACAGGTGACTTGGAAGCAGTGAGAAATTTCTATAAAAGCTCCTATATTCAAAAGCCGCTTACGTCAGAAGAAGAGAATGCGTATATTGAGTTAAAGACGGCAGCAAAGAAACATCAATCGCAACTATTAGATGAATCGTTCGTTTCATCACTTGAAAAAGAAGGGGTGAAAATCGTTGTAAGAAAGGGAGAAAACATTTCTTATGCTACAAAAGTATTTGAAAGTGGGGCTTTAAAGGAAGCCCTTCCGAAATTTGAATCTGCAAATATTAATAGTCGTGGTACAACGGAACTCGGCGATACATTTTATCGATATGTAAAGTTTGATTTTTATTTTCCTCAGGAAGAAGAGGGGAGTATATTTGTATTAAAGAAGCAAAGTTCATTTGTAGATCTTACACAAAAGTTATTTCCGATTTTGTTCGTATCACTTTTACTGTTAGCTATTTTACTTATTGGATTATTAAGTTACCTCGTCTCAAGAAGTGTTATAAAACCAATCTTTGTATTGAAAGATGCGACTGAAAAAATTAAAGAAGGAAATTTAGATTTTCAAATACCAGTTACATCGCACGATGAAATTGGGCAATTGAATCAAGGATTTGAGGAAATGAGGAAGAAATTAAAAGAATCGATAGAGATGCAAACGCAGTATGAAGAAAATCGAAAAGAGCTCATTTCAAACATCTCTCACGATTTAAAAACACCAATTACATCTATTATTGGATATGTAGAAGGAATAAAAGACGGAGTAGCAAATACGCCAGAAAAAATGGATAAGTATTTGACAACTATCCATACGAAAGCAAGACATATGGATACACTCATTGATGAATTATTTTTATTCTCAAAGCTCGATTTGAATCGAGTTCCCTTTCAGTTTGAAACGGTTGAATTAAATATGTTTATGCAAGAATTAATAGAAGAGATGCAGATGGATTTAAGTAAAGAAGGTATAGAAGTTAACTTACAATTACATGCATCACCACTTTACGTAAAGGCTGATTGCGAAAAGATAAATAGAGTGATATCAAATTTAATTCATAATAGTGTGAAATACATGGATAAAGAAGAAAAGAAAATTACTGTAACAGTATCGAGTGATAACAATAAAGTGATTGTGAAAGTAATGGACAACGGATCAGGTATAGAATCTGATACACTTCCTTATATTTTTGAACGTTTCTATCGTGCAGAGAAATCGCGAAATTCTAGTACAGGTGGAAGTGGACTTGGCTTAGCGATAGCGAAGCAAATTATTGAAGAACATGGCGGGAATATTTGGGCGGAAAGCGAGCTTGGGGAAGGTACAAGCATTTTCTTCTCATTGGAAAAAGTAGAGAAATGTGGTGAGTAAATTGAAAAGAATTTTACTAATAGAAGATGAAGTAAGCATTGCAGAATTACAGCGAGATTATTTAGAAATTAATGATTTTCAAGTTGATGTCGAACATTCAGGAGAAACAGGTTTACAAATGGCCCTGCAAGAAGACTACGATTTAATTATTTTAGATATTATGCTTCCGAAAATGAATGGATTTGAAATTTGTAAGCAAATTCGAGCTATAAAAGATATTCCGATTTTACTTGTTTCAGCAAAAAAAGAAGATATAGATAAAATTCGCGGGCTCGGTTTAGGAGCGGATGATTATATAACGAAACCGTTTAGCCCGAGTGAGCTAGTAGCAAGAGTAAAAGCGCATATTTCTCGTTATGAAAGATTATCAGGGAATGTAAGTAAGCAACGCGATACGTTATATATTCACGGAATCTCTATTGATCAACGGGCGAGGAAAGTGTTTATCAACAATGAAGAAATTGCGTTTACAACGAAGGAATTTGATTTATTAACATTCTTTGTCACAAACCCAAATCAAGTATTAAATAAAGAACAGTTATTTGAGCGCATCTGGGGATTAGATTCCGCTGGTGATTTAGCAACTGTTGTCGTTCATATTAGAAAGTTACGTGAAAAAATTGAAAGAGATCCAGCTCACCCGCAATATATTGAAACGGTATGGGGGGCTGGTTATCGTTTTAACGTGTAGGGAACCTGTCAAAGCTTTGGCAGGTTTTTTATGTGATCAAAAGGGAATAATAGGTAATTTATGTTAAAATATAAAGAGAGATAAAACATAGGAGAGTGTGAGAGGGCGTGCTACATTTTGGGAGATACATTAAAAGATAATAAATCACACAAGGCTTTAAAAATCGGGACTAATATTATACTTATCTTATTAATTATTGGTGCAATACAAATGTTTTATGATGAAGATTATACAAATGATCATTTCGGTGGGTTGTTTATGATGGTCTTTTTTGCAATTAAAATAGTTTCTAGTTTTCTAATAAGTTTAAAAGAAGGAGATAAAAAGGCAGTATTTATTGATTTAGGTTTAGTGGTTTTGTGTGTTCTTCTTTTAATTGTTACTAGTTGAAATATTTCTTTTGAAAAAAACTCATAGTCTCATAGAGGCTGTGAGCTTTCCTTAATAATAACGGTACTGGCGTAATGATTTATAAAATGTTTGAGTGGTAGAAGTAAACAGAGTAGTTTCTTCTAAAAAAGGATAATGATTACTCTCTTCAAATATCACAAAAATAGAACTACGTATGCCCTCATGCATATCGATAGAATACTGAATCGGGCATTGCACATCGTGTCTTCCGCATATAATAAGTGTCTTTGTTTTCATAGAAGGTAAATGTTCTCGTAAATTAAATGCTGGATATTCGTGAGAAAAAGCATTCATCCGGCTAGCAGATATTGTTTTTACAATTGGTTTACAAAAATAAGAATTATAGTTTTCCGGTTTATATAATGATAATTTTGTTCTCTCAGTAGATAGCTCTTTCCGTTCTTCACTTGTAAGGAGAGGGTTTTTTAAGTTTTCGATGAGTTGTTGCATATAATGAAACTGAGGATGTTCCGGATGATAAATGCAAAATGGTGTTTCGGTATAATTACTTGCTGCCGCTCCAACGACGACTAGTGATTGTAAGGATTTTGGATATGTAATTGCGTATAGAAGTCCAAGCATACCACCTGTTGAGTGGCCAGCGAAATGCCATATTGGAAGTTGTAAAGCTTCTCGTATCGCTTCTAAATCGTGAATCGTTTCAATCATACTTAATTCTTTTTCTGAATTGGCTTTTGCGGAGTTACCAGCATCTCGTAAATTAATGAGCAATACACGATGCGTAGAAGTGAAAACATCCGCAAAGTAATCACCAGTCTCATTAAATTGGGAATAGTGATGTGTAATGCAAAGCGGTTCGCCACTGCCTTTAGTAAAAAGCTCGAATGTGCCACGTTTCGTGTTGACCATTTGTTGTTTCCGCATAATATCACGACCTTTTCTTATAAAGTCCGTTAGTACATAAAAATATATCAGCGATTATTAGAATATATCGGCGTATCTCGAAATATATCAGCGATTATCAAAATATATCGGCGTATCTCGAAATATATCAGCGATTATCAAAATATATCGACTTACCGACAGAAATCGACAATAATAGCAAACTTTAAATAAAAGGAGGCTATTCAAAAACGAGCCTCCTTTTCGTTTAGTACAAAGATTTTTTCATATTATTCCGAATAATTTCAAGGGATTTCGCTACAGTTAATGCATTCTTTTCTTCAATTTCTGGTTTTCGGGGGATAGGTTTATACATGTTGTCTGGATCTTCCCATGTGAGAGGAAGTTCTGTTTCAGCTTGTCCTTTCCAAGCGTCAATCCATTCTGGAGGGAGATAACCTGAGATGTTTTGGATGTTGTTCATTTCGAGCCAAATGAGTGCCCAAGCCCTTGGGACGACGCGCCAGTGGTCATAGCCACCGCCGCCGACAGCAATCCAGCGACCTTCGCAATATTCGTTAGCGATTTCGCGAGCGAGCTTCGGTATCTCGCGGTAAATATTCATCGTTGCGCAAAGGTGTGTAAGTGGGTCGTAATAATGTGCGTCAGCACCATTTTGCGTTAAAATAATATCCGGTTTAAAGTATGCGGCCACTTCTCTTACGACAGTTCGATAGGAATCTAAAAACGATTCGTCTTCTGTAAAAGCATCGAGTGGAACGTTAAAAGAATAACTATAGCCATTACCTTGTCCGCGTTCATTTACAGCGCCAGTTCCAGGGAATAAATATCGCCCCGTTTCATGTAGTGAAATGGTGCATATGTTAGGATCGTCATAAAAAGACCACTGTACACCATCACCGTGATGAGCATCTGTATCAATATATAAAACGCGTAAACCGTATTTCTTCTGAATATATTTCATTGCGATGGAACTGTCGTTATAAATACAAAAGCCAGATGCCTTGCCGCGGAAGCCGTGATGTAAGCCGCCACCTAAATTAAGCGCGTGCTTTACTTTTCCAGAAAGAACAGCGTCAACAGCTGTTAATGTACCGCCAACGAGTAATGCACTTGCTTCGTGCATATTTGGAAACATCGGTGTATCTTCTGTTCCGAGTCCATATGTCATCGCAATTGATTTTTCTAACTTACCTTCTCCAGCACGTTTTACCGCATTTATGTACTCCTCTGTATGAATGTAGGCAATCTCTTCATCTGTAGCCATCCGTGGTGAGATGATTTGAGAAGGAGAGATGAAACCACCCTTTTGTAATAAATCGTACGTAAGTGTGACGCGCAGTTGGTTAAAAGGATGATCAGGGCTAAATGAATAGCCCCGAAAGTCATCCGAATAAATAAACGCGCTACTCATGCTTGCATCCCCATAATGTTCGGCCATAATACGCGGTAGCCTTCTGCTTCAAGTGCATCAATCACTTTTAGCGGATTCATCGTTTGAATGCGGAAAACGAGTACTTTATCATTCTCATCTTTTGCTGGGGAGACGAGAACGCTCACGATATTTATTTGTAACTCACTAAAAATAGCAACGACTTTTCCGAGAATGCCAGGTTCATTTTTTACTTGAATTTCAATTTGTGAACTCGGTTGATGTGCTCCTGTTAATTTCACTAACGTGTGCAGTACAGTAGATTCAGAAATAATTCCAACTAACTTTCCTGCCTTTGTAACAGGAAGACAGCCAATTTTATTTTCAAAAAATAAAGTAGCAATTTCCTCAACAAAGTCGAGAGGATGGCAAGTCATAACAGAATGTTTCATAATCAGTTCGAGCGGTTGCTTCAGCATATCGAGTGAAACTTGTTCATCTAAGATAGACGGACTTGCATCTCTTACATCCCGATCCGAAATAATGCCTACAACATGATTATTTTGATCGACAATTGGAATGTGCCGAATGCCTTTCGTGCGTATCGTTCGGATTGCTGTTTCGATTGTATCGTTTGGGTGTAGTGTCACCACATCTTGATTCATAATTTCTTCTACAATCATTCCAGTTGCCCCCTTTATTTAGTACATAAAACGATTGTGAAAACGTAGACGATCAAATGCTTGAATAGAATCCGTATCAACGCGTTTGCCGATGCGGACCATTAAACAGTTAGCAGGATGTGAACAAATTTCAGGATCATCTGTAGCCATCCATTGTAACCCGCCAGCATTCATCATCTTTTCCATTACTTTTCGGTACTCCCAAACATTTAAGCCTGTTTGTTTCAAATCCCAGTGCCAATAATATTCAGTCGTCAATATAATGTAATCTTCCATATAATCGTCCATCATAGAAACCTCTAGTAAGTTCTTTCCGACAGAACTCCCGCGGAAGGCTGGGACCACTTCAATTGCCCCAAGCTCAATTAAGTTTTCCATTTTTCCTTCTGACCATCGTTCAAGTGGATCAGGATACAAGTATGTAACATATCCAACAATCGTTTGGTCATGTCTAGCAATAATGAGACGAGCTTCTGGCAATTTAGAAATTTCGACAATTGCTTTATATTGCTGCTCGGCAGGACGAAACGCAACTAAATCTGGATGAAATTCATACATTTCTAAGTTATGTGTAGAGACAGGCCCTTCAATAATTAAAGTGCCTTTCGCTGTTTTTAAGTTTCTAGCATTATATATTTTTTTATGGATCAATGTATTGCTCACCACCTTGAGGGTTTGTGAATCTATTCATATCGTACTTTATAATATATGCGATGTGAATCGAAATTTGTCATTAAAAATTTGTCTAAAAATCAACAAATATACTGAAAATTTTAAATAATGTTATTATAATAGATAATAGAATACATAGGAGGGGGATGTAAAGTATGAAAGTAGAAACGCTTCCTGTCATTAAAGGAGAAAATAATTTGCCGAATTATGATGAGGCATACGCGAATTTTAACTGGGAAGAGGTTAATAAAAACTTTACTTGGAATGAAACAGGCCGAGTGAATATGGCGTATGAGGCAATTGATAAGCATGCGAAATCCGATCGGAAGAATAAAGTAGCCCTTTATTATCAAGATGGATCTCGAAAAGAGAAGTATACATTTAAGGAAATGAAGGATTTTTCTAATAAAGCAGGAAATGTCCTAAAAAATTATGGCGATGTAGAAAAAGGCGATCGCGTTTTTATTTTTATGCCGCGTTCCCCAGAGTTATATTTCGCACTTCTTGGTGCAGTGAAGTTGGGAGCAATTGTTGGTCCGCTATTTGAAGCATTTATGGAAGGCGCAGTTCGCGATCGTTTAGAAGATAGCGAAGCAAAGGTGTTAATTACAACGCCTGAATTGTTAGAGCGCGTACCATTAAATGATTTACCAGCTTTAAAAACAGTCTTCCTTGTTGGAGATAATGTAGAAGAAGGCGGTAAAACGGTAGCATTCAATCCTTTATTCGAACAAGCTTCAAAAGAATTACATATTGAATGGTTAGGCCGTGAAGACGGTTTGATTCTACATTACACGTCTGGTTCTACTGGTAAACCAAAAGGTGTGCTTCATGCACAAAACGCAATGGTTCAGCACTACCAAACGGCGAAATGGGTATTAGATTTAAAAGAAGACGATGTATATTGGTGCACAGCTGACCCAGGCTGGGTAACGGGAACTGCTTACGGTATTTTCGCGCCGTGGTTAGTCGGAGCATCAAATGTTATTTTAGGCGGACGCTTTAGTCCAGAAGCTTGGTATGAAGCATTGCAAGATTACGGTGTAACAGTTTGGTATAGCGCACCAACAGCTTTCCGTATGTTAATGGGTGCTGGACAAGATGCAATTAAAAAATATGATTTATCACAAGTGCGCCACGTGTTAAGCGTTGGTGAACCGTTAAATCCAGAAGTAATTCGCTGGGGTATGAACGCATTTGGACTTCGTATTCATGATACGTGGTGGATGACAGAAACAGGTGGACAAGTTATTTGTAATTACCCTTGTATGGAAATCCGTCCAGGTTCAATGGGTAAACCAATTCCAGGTGTGAAAGCAGCGATTGTTGATAATGAAGGAAATGAAGTGCCTCCATACACAATGGGTAACTTAGCAATTGGCAAAGGTTGGCCAGCTATGATGCGTGGAATTTGGAATAACAAGCAAAAGTATGAATCTTACTTTATGCCGGGCGATTGGTACGTATCAGGTGATTCTGCCTATATGGACGAGGATGGATACTTCTGGTTCCAAGGACGTATTGACGATGTAATTATGACGTCAGGTGAGCGCGTTGGTCCGTTTGAAGTAGAAAGCAAATTAATCGAGCATGCTGCTGTTGCAGAAGCGGGTGTAATTGGTATTCCTGATCCGGTGCGCGGCGAAATTATTAAAGCATTTATCGCGCTTCGTGCAGGGTACGAACCATCTGAAGAATTAAAAGAAGAAATTCGTCAATTTGTAAAGAAAGGTCTAGCAGCTCATGCAGCGCCAAGACAAATTGAATTTAGAGATAAATTACCGAAAACGAGAAGCGGTAAAATTATGCGCCGCGTATTAAAAGCGTGGGAGTTAAACTTACCAACAGGTGACTTATCAACGATGGAAGATTAAGAGAGAAAGGTCTGAACGAAATAGCGTTCAGACCTTTCTTTTTTCTTCTCTCTTTAACCTACATATAAAGAGGAAAGAAAATGAAAACAGAAAAAGAAAAAATGATACTAGGAGAAATATATATACCGACTGATCCAGTTGTATGAAAAGATGTGCCAGATCATGTAGTAGTTGGCGGAAATCCTGCAAAGATTATAAAAAAATAAAATAATATTTGAACGAAGTGCCTTCCTCATCTGTATACATTTATGAAAGAATAGATGAGGGAGGCTTTTTTATGTCTAATAAATTACTTCTTACTTTTGCTTTAATCGGAATTATAGTTGTATTTTCTTGTGGAATGTTTTTGCCAATGCCAATTGGATTTAAAGTTTCAATGTTCACAGCTGGAGTTATGATGAGTGTTATGTTTTCAATCATTATTCCATTTGATAGAAAACATATAGTACGGAAAAATGGATATAAAATTGATTTTACAAAAACAAAAGTGTATTTTCGCTGGAATGTATTTGATACGATTTCGGTTTGTCTTGCAGTGTATGCATGTATATGTGTGCAAGTATTAAACTTTTTAGTTTCAAGTGGTCATACGATACAAAATCCGTATGTTCAATTTTTTACGAATCAATCGCAAGTATGGATTATTGTCGCAAGTTGCTATTTAATTTCCCGTATTTCATTAACGTTAAAAGGAATAAAGGAGATTAAAAATCATGGCGCAGATTGGGATTGAGGAGGAACTTATGCTTGCATATCAAAGCGGAGATAAGCAGGCTGGGGAAAAACTATACGTTTTAATCAAACCGGCGCTATATACATTTTTGTATCGATTTAACCGGGATGAACAATTAAGTATTGACCTTGTCCAAGATACGTTTTTGACATTAGAACGAAAGAAACATATGTATGAACTTGAAAAGGGAAAAATAAAAACGTATTTATTTCAAATCGGTTATCGTCTTATGATTAATAAATTAAATAGGAGAAAAAAGTGGCGTACGCTTTTGCCATTTTTAGTGCCGATTCCGGAAAAAGAATTTTCTCACGAAGATCGGCTCACAGTAAGAGAAGCAATTTTGAAAGTTCCAGAAGAGCAAAGAGCAGTCCTAATCCTTTCTTATTATCATGACATGCAGCAAAAAGAAATTGCAGAGGTATTAGATATTCCAGTCGGAACGGTGAAGTCGAGACTTCATAACGGGATAAAGAAATTGAAACAATTGCTGGAGGTGGACGAAATTGAGCGAAAATCCCTTTAAGAGTGAATATAAATTAAAACAGCATTTAGATAGTGACCATGTAGAAGTACCGGACTTTCCAAAAATGGTAAGTCGATTCGATCGATTAATCGGGTTTCTTGGTTCCCCGGCGAAAGATCCTGTGGAAGCGACAATTGGGAATGATTTATCAGTTGTGTTTCACGTATCGTTATTAGTTGGGGTTCCAATTCTCTCTCTTATTACGATACTCTTTATGACGTTGTAAAGGATTGGCAAGAAGAGAAACCCGACCTTATTTGACACGCCTATATAAATGATGGTATAAAGAAAAGTATATGAATAATTGAGCGTGGAAAGGGAGAAGTAGTGATCATTTCCCTGTTTTAGAGAGCTGATGGCCGGTGAAAATCAGCACATAGATGATCGCGAATTACGCCCCTAGAGCATCTTTTTTCGATTGAATTGTATTCAAAAGGGAAGAGACGGTGCTAAGCCGTTATGTAAATAAGGTGGTAGGCTTTTTTTGGTCTGCAACTAGGGTGGTAACGCGATAATCAAAATCGTCCCTTATTTGAAGGGGCGATTTTTTTATGTTTTTAACCTTCACGCCAGTAATGAACTTAAAGGAGAGTATGTAGGATATGGGTATTTTACAAGATCTTGAATTTCGCGGTCTAATTAATCAGCAAACAGACGCTGAGGGCCTTGAGCAATTATTAGAAAAAGAAAGCGTTAAATTATACTGTGGTTTCGACCCGACAGCGGATAGCTTACACATCGGTCATATGTTACCAGTATTAATGTTACGTCGTTTCCAATTAGCTGGTCACCAACCAATCGCACTTGTTGGCGGTGGTACTGGTATGATCGGTGATCCAAGTGGTAAAAAAGCAGAGCGTACATTAAATACGAAAGATACAGTTGCTTACTACACAGAAAGCATTAAAAACCAACTTTCAAACTTCTTAGAGTTCGAAAACGTGGACAACCCAGCAACAATGGCTAACAACTATGATTGGCTTGGTAACTTAGATGTCATTTCATTCTTACGCGATATCGGTAAAAACTTCGGTTTAAACTATATGCTAGCAAAAGATACAGTAGCATCCCGTTTAGAGACTGGTATTTCATTTACTGAGTTTAGTTACATGATTTTACAATCATACGACTTCTTAAACTTATACCAACACCATAATTGCCGCCTACAAATCGGTGGTAGTGACCAATGGGGTAACATTACAGCTGGTCTTGAATTAATCCGTAAATCAGAAGAAGATGCGAAAGCATTCGGTTTAACAATTCCACTTGTTACAAAATCTGACGGTACGAAGTTTGGTAAAACAGAAGGCGGCGCAATTTGGTTAGACCCAGAGAAAACAACTCCTTACGAGTTCTACCAATTCTGGATTAACACAGATGACCGTGATGTTGTTAAATACTTAAAATACTTTACATTCTTATCTCATGAAGAAATTCTTGAGCTTGAAAAGCAAGTAGCCGAGGCACCAGAAAAACGTGCAGCACAAAAAGCATTAGGTGCAGAAATGACAAAACTTGTTCACGGCGAAGAAGCATTAGAACAAGCGATTAAAATTTCAGCTGCATTATTCAGCGGTTCTGTAGCAGAACTAACTGCAAGCGAAATCGAGCAAGGATTCAAAGACGTACCATCTGTAGAACGTACTGCAGAAGATACAGTATTAATCGACTTACTTGTAGAAAGCAAAATCTCTCCATCAAAACGTCAAGCACGTGAAGATGTAACAAACGGCGCAATCTACGTAAACGGTGAGCGTACACAAGCATTAGACTACGTTGTAACAGAAAAAGACCGCATCGAAGGTAAATTCACAATCATTCGCCGCGGTAAAAAGAAATATTTCTTAATTCGTTACTAATCCGAAACGAATATAAACAAATAGTACCCCGAATTGTAGGCTGAAAAGTTTATGATTCGGGGTTTTTATGTATGGATTTAAAACGCCGCATCTTTTCTTTTAAATAGAATATAAAGAATTAATATGAGCATATAAAGTAAACTCACTAGCATAACGATAAATGCTGTTGGATAAAATTTTGCTGCATATATAAAGAAATCAATTTGATAAATATCTTCGTAATTTGAAACGGTGCCTTTGAAGTAATTCGTAAACTTAGCGCTATATTTCCATTCATCAGGATCATCTATTAAATTACTTCCCTGATACCAATTAATAAGCGCGGAAGTAATAAACAACATACATGCACTGCCTAACTGAACCATTTGGTTTATTGTCAAAATGAATCAACCTCCTATTTTATGGTTATTATAGCGTGCATTCATATACTTGTAACCATTTTGTTGTAATCTCCTTTTCGAGTTCATACGGAAATCACATGTAAGCGGTATGATAAATGTATAACAACTAGAAAGGAGTGGTAAAACGAAATGTCACTAGAAGCGCTCATTATTTTTTCTTTGCTAAATGCGGGTCAGCTTGCAGAGAATTCGAAGGTGGATGTACATAAAGAGCAGAAAGATGCTTATGTATATGTTCAGAAAGAGGAAAATAAATAACTTTATTTTATATATAAACGAAAAAAGCCAATCCACAGGATTGGCTTTTTGTCATTAACGAGAGTAGAACTCTACGATTAATGCTTCGTTGATTTCAGCTGGTAACTCAGCACGCTCAGCGTGACGAGTGTAAGTAGCTTCTAATTTGTCAGCATCGAAAGTTAAGTATTCTGGTACGAAGTTGTTAACTTCGATCGCTTCTTTAACAACAACAAGGTTGTTAGATTTTTCGCGAACGCTGATAGTTTGACCAGGTTTTACACGGTAAGATGGGATATCTACGCGAGCGCCATCAACCATGATGTGACCGTGGTTTACTAATTGGCGAGCTGCACGACGAGTGCGAGCTAAGCCCATACGGTAAACTAAGTTGTCAAGACGAGCTTCAAGAAGGATCATGAAGTTTTCGCCGTGCTTACCAGGCATTTTACCTGCTTGGTCAAATGTGCGACGGAATTGACGCTCAGTCATGCCGTACATGTGACGAAGTTTTTGTTTCTCTTGTAATTGTAAACCGTATTCTGAAAGTTTCTTACGTTGGTTAGGACCGTGAGGACCTGGTGCGTAAGGGCGTTTTTCTAATTCTTTTCCTGTGCCGCTTAGAGAGATTCCAAGACGACGAGACAGTTTCCAAGCTGGACCTGTATAACGAGCCATAGTTGACTCCTCCTTTAAAATGTTTTTATTTACGTAAAATAAAAACAGACGTAATCGATATTTACGGGCATTTTGTTTTCATGTACCTTCGCTCCAGCAGCAGGGAGTTACGAGATACACCTCCGTAGAGGAACAAAATACAAACGATAAACTCACATTACAAGGCTGCCTTTTTATTTTACACAAACGCTATTATATCTTTTACCCAGAGTTTCGTCAAGCGAGTACGTTTTTGTTTTATGCATATAAATTTTGGAAATGAACAAGAAGGAATTTAAAACGATATAAAAGAAGAGATAGAAACACAAATAAAACGCTTACATAAAATGAAGTAAAACGTTCATCAAAGTTTTAATGATGAATATGCGGCAATAAAAACATAAAAGGGGATGTTTTTATGAAAAAGAAGCATATGGAGACAGCGTTAATTCATCACGGTTATACATCAGAGGAACATAAAGGAAGTTTAACACCGCCTTTATTTCAAACGTCTACATTTACATTTGAGACTGCCCAGCAAGGAGAGGCGAGTTTTGCGGGAGTGGATCCATCTTATATTTACTCAAGACTTGGAAATCCGACTGTGAAATTATTCGAAGAACGTATGGCGGTGTTAGAAGGAGGAGAAGAAGCGCTTGCTTTCGGATCCGGTATGGCAGCTATTTCCGCAACGTTAATTGGCTTTTTAAAAGCTGGAGATCATATTATTTGTTCAAATGGATTATACGGCTGCACATACGGTTTTTTAGAAGTGTTAGAAGAAAAATTTATGATTACGCATTCGTTTTGTGATATGGAGACAGAGGCTGATATGGAAAATAAAATTCGCCCGAATACAAAGCTTATTTTCGTTGAAACACCGATTAATCCGACAATGAAATTAATTGATTTAAAACAAATGATTCGGGTTGCGAAGCGAAATGGGTTACTTGTTATTGTTGATAATACGTTTTGTTCACCTTATTTACAAAGACCGCTTGAACTTGGCTGTGACGCGGTTGTTCATAGTGCGACAAAATATATTGGTGGTCACGGTGATGTTGTGGCGGGTGTAACAATTTGTAAAACGAAAGCGTTAGCTGAAAAAATCCGCCCGATGCGAAAAGATATCGGCGGTATTATGGCACCGTTTGACGCATGGTTATTGTTACGCGGATTAAAGACACTAGCAGTAAGAATGGATCGTCATTGTGATAATGCAGAAAAAATTGTATCGTTCCTAAAAAATCATGATGCGGTAGAAGGTGTTTGGTATCCAGAAGGAGAGTTAGCATCTCGCCAAATGAAACGTGGGGGCGGCGTTATATCTTTTTCAATTAAAGGCGGGAAAGAAGAGACGCAGGCGTTTATTAATGACCTTCACTTTATTACAATTGCGGTAAGTTTAGGAGATACAGAAACGTTAATTCAGCACCCGGCAACGATGACGCACGCCGCGATTCCAGCTGCGTTAAGACAAGAAATGGGCATTTATGATAATTTAATACGTTTATCTGTCGGTTTAGAATCGTGGGAGGATATCGTTTCTGATTTAGAGCAAGCGTTAAAGAAAATATCTACTGTTAGTAATCAATAAAAAAAGAGCTAGCTATCGATTTTGTACGTCATGTACTTAATCGATAACTAGTTCTTTTTTGTTACATATGTTTTAGGAGTGTTTCCACAAACTTTTCTAAATAGCGCTGATCTACTTCGTCGAAACGTTTTTTTTCAGGGCTATCAATATCAAGTACACCAATGACATTCCCATCCTTAATAATCGGTACGACGATTTCTGAATTTGAAGCACTGTCGCAAGCGATGTGTCCTGGGAATTGGTGAACGTCTGCTACAAGCTGCGTAGTTTTCGTTTCAGCTGCAACGCCGCAAACGCCTCGTCCAAATGGAATGCGTACGCAAGCAGGCATTCCTTGGAATGGTCCAAGAACAAGCTGATTTCCTTCTGTTACGTAAAAGCCAACCCAATTAACACGATCCAAAAATTGGTTTAATAATGCGGACGCATTTGATAAGTTTGCGACTACGTTTGATTCGCCAGTTAATAATGCATCCAGTTGTTTTATTACTGTCTCATATTGCTGCACGCGAGATCCTGTATAACTTTCTTTAGTAAACATGGAAACAGCTCCTTTTTTATCGAGATGTGTAAAATATTAGCAAAATACGATGTATTTCACATGACTTTGTCGATAGAAAATTAAAGGAATTTGTCTTAAAAGTCAAGAAATTTACACTATAGCTGTTCAGTGAGAGGAAGTGAGCGCATGAAACAGACGAAACAAAAAGTAATTGATGCGGCAATATCGTTGTTTAACACGAAAGGTTATGATGGAACGTCGGTGCGAGACATTGCAAAGCGAGCGGATGTGAATGTAGCGAATATTTCATATTATTTTGCTGGAAAGCAAGGCCTATTAGAGCAGCTTATTACTAATTTTTTAGAAGGGTATATTCATGTGATTGAAACGTCCTTTGAACAGAGAGAATATTTGTCGGCTAAAGATGTGATGGTGCAAATGGTGCGCGGGATTTTACGATATCAATTTGATAATAGGGAACTGACACGTTTTTTTTACCGAGAGCTTTCGCTTGATACGACATTAATTCGCGAAGTGATGACCGTTTATTTTTCTAAAGAAAGATATTATATAGAGCAAATGATTAGACAGGGACAAATGAAACAAGAGTTTAAGAAGGTATCTTTTACAATGTTTATGACGCAATTAAAAGGCATGATAAATATGCCGTTTTTATATCCGCAATATATATCAGAAGTGTTGCATTCTTTTCCATCTGAGACCTTTTTCTTAGAAATGTACACGAAAGAAATTGAACAATGGATGGAACAAACATTATGTATAACGAATATGTATTATGAATGGCCAAGAGCTGTTCATATGTGAGAAATCCCCACCTAACGAACTGAGGTGGGGATTTCTGTGCTTTCTTTTCTTTGCCATAAATTGTTGCATAATAGCGCGATAATTGTTAATGAGGCTCCAGCAACTTCAATTTTGTCGACTGTATAACCTCGAAAGATGGAACCGATAAGTGCAAGTACAGGAACTAAATTCATAAATAATATGCCATTAATAGATGAGATATAGCGATTTCCTGCGTTCCAGCAAAATACTGCGATAACGCCTGCAATAATAGACATATATAAGAGTTCAAAACGAACGTTCATAATTGTCGATAGTGAAGGTACAGTAACGACGTTTGTATAAGTTAAAAAAGTGACGATAGTGATGAGTGAAATTGAGCCAAATAAACAAGTTAACGTCGTATACCTAAGTGGCGACCAAGATTGAAAACTAGCACCACCGTTTGTATAAATGACCCAGCAAGTAACGCCGCATAACATAAGTATATTCGTTGAAAGGTGACTGGCAGCTCCAAATAATAAGTGAATATTTCCTTTTGAAATGACAAGCATAACACCGATAAGTGCAACGAACATACAAAGGAAAGTGTAGTTTTGTGGACGTTTGTTTTTTGTTAGCCACTGCAATAATAAAGCGATGAGTGGCATAAGAGACTGAATCATCGCGGCATGGATGGCTCCAGACGGTCCGGCAAGTTGTTGTCCGTAGAAAACGAGAAAACCGTATCCTGCGAAACCGACTGTTCCGTAAAAGAGTAACGAAAGTGTTTTCTTTTCTAAGCGGAGTGACTTTGTCCCTTCGGTAAGTAATAGCAGAATAAGAAAAATAATAGCTGCTGATCCATAGCGAATCGTTGTGAAGAAGAACGGATCGATAAACTGTAAGGCGTTTGCCATGACAGGAAACATAAATCCCCAAGCCGTTACGGCAAGTAAGCATAGGAGGGACCCGATTAGCATTTGTTTTTTGTTCAAGAGTATCTTTCCCCTTTACATTTCGTTATAGTAAGTTGATGAAATAAGTATAAAGAGTAATTGTTTATAGAAGGAAATATCGATTTTTTATGACAGTTATAACTTTTTGTTAGAGGTGTGTACGATGGATTTAGAGGCAGTACGATCGTTTATTGAAGTGAAGAATACGCGAAGTTTATCAAAGGCGAGTAAGATTTTACATATTTCTCAGCCGGCGCTTAGTAAACAAATTCAAAGGTTAGAAGCGGATTTAGAGGTTACTTTATTAAAACGTTCCGCGCAAGGAGTCGAATTAACAAGTGCTGGAGAGTTATTCATAACAAGAATGTTACCGATTTTGGGACACATACATGAAGTGAAAGCCGAAATGAAGAAATTTCAAGAGAAGCGGAACATTTCTATAGGCATATTGCCAAGTTTAGCAGCACATTACATATCAAAATGTAAAGATATATTAGGTGACGGGTTCGAAGTAGAATGGAAAATTGAGCATACGAAAGTACTGATGGGACTCTTTAAAGAACGTAAGATTGAAGCGATGTTCATCGATTCAGTAGTAGAAGGCGCTACGTGTATAAAAGAAATGCGAGAAGAAAAAATTGTGTGTGTCGTTTCAAATGATCATCTTTATAAAGAGAAAACAGTAATCCAAATGGAAGATTTGCAAAATGAAAAGTTAATCGTATATCCAGAAATCTGTGATGTAAGGAAAATGATTACGAATATGTTTCAAGGGATAGGTGCGAAACCAATTATTGCATTTGAAACTTCTTATGCAGAACCGATGCTTGCGATGGTCAGTGCTGGACTTGGCATTACGTTACTTCCAGAAATAGCAGTAGAGCAAGCGGTAAGGCAAGGAAATGTGCATGCGATTTCTATTGAACCGCCACTTTTGCGCAAAATTTATTTCGCATCTCATATGGAAGAAGGCCTTGTATTGCATTCATTTGATGATGAGAGGTAATCCAAACGGAATATTGAGAAAGATTACAATTGCATTGAAAGAAACATGAAATTTTAAAAAAAACTAGGTCAAAAACAAACCATTACATGGTATGATTAGTACATTGTTAGTTGTTAAATATAGGGGAATTCCCTTTTTATACATAATGCCTTCCATTTCATAAACGGAACGGACAAAAAAAGAGATATAACTAGGAGGCTTTTTTGCATGGATTCTATCCTGACGATCGTTATCATTGTAGTAAGCTCTATTCTAGTGCTGCTCATGATAGAGCTTGTGATAAGAAATCGTTCATATAAAGATATTGAAGCACTTGAGCAGTGGAAACAAGAGATAAAAGATAAACCTGTGGCAGATGAACTAAAACGGGTGAAAGATTTAAATATGACGGGTCAAACAGAAGAACTGTTTGGTAAATGGCGTGAAGAATGGGATGAAATTGTATCAACAACCATTCCGAAAGCTGACAAAGATTTAGCGCAAGCGCGAAAATTCGCCTCGCAATTCTCCTTCCGAAAAGCAAAGCATGCGATGAATGAATCCATAAGTGGTTTAGATGACGCTGATAATCGTATTACAGACATTTTAAATGAATTACAGCAATTGTTAGAAAGCCATGAAAAAAATAGCTCAGAAATCGAAGGGTTACGTGATACATATCGTAGTATGAAGAAGAGTGTTCTTGCTCATAGACATATGTATGGAGCAGCAGAGCAGAAAATCGAAGAGATGCTAGACGCTGAATCTGAGAAATTTAAAACCTTTGAAGAAGCAACAAACAATGGCGACTATTTAAAAGCGAGAGAAATTGTTATTAGTTTGGAAGAAGGTTTAGCAGATTTAGAAATCATTATTCACCAAATTCCAGATTTATTGGTAGAGTGTCAAGCGACGTTACCAGTTCAGCTGGAAGATTTATTACACGGACATAATGATATGGTAAGACAAGGTTATGTATTAGATTATTTGGAAGTCCCTAAAGAAGTTCGCGATATGACGAAACAACTACAAACATGTTTAATGGATATACAAGAGCTTCACATAACGGAAGCGGCTGAAAAAGTAGAAAACTTAAAAACGCGTTTAGATGGCTTCTATGATCAACTGGAACAAGAAGTGCATGCGAGACATTATGTGGAGCAAAAAACACTTTCTGTTTATGAAGACTTAGAAGAAATTCGCATTGAAACGATTGAAACAAAAGCAGAAACGCAACTTGTGAAACAAAGTTATCAGTTACAAGATAAGGACATTGAGTCTCAAAAAGTAATTGAAAAGCAAATGCACATTTTAATGAAACGTTTTGAAATGCTGCAATTACGCGTTGCGGAACAAGATATTGCCTTCTCTATTATTCGTGAGGAACTAGAAGAGGTTTATGAGCAATGTGAAACATTAAAAGTACTTCATGCAGAATATAAAGAAATGCTGCAAACGATGCGTAAAGAAGAATTTGAAGCACGTGAGAAGTTACAAGAAATGCGAAATACTATTTTCGAAACGAAACGCTTTATGCAAAAGTCGAATTTGCCAGGTCTTCCAGAGAGTATTATGGAAGATTTAAAAAGAGGACAAATGGCAATGCAAGCTGTATATGAGCAATTAGAAGTAAAGCCGTTAAATATGAATGCTGTAAATAGCAGTTTAGAAGAAGCTTACACAACTGTTAATGGTGTTGCTGAAATGACAGAAGAGTTAATTGGACAAGCGTATTTAGTTGAAAAATTAATTCAATACGGTAATCGTTACCGCAGTCATGATGAGAACCTTGCAGAGAGCTTAAATTATGCGGAGAAATTATTCCGTGAATATCAATACGATGCAGCTTTAGAACAAGCGGCTTCTGTACTAGAGCAACTTGAGCCTGGCGTTGTTCAAAAAATAGCTGAATATGTAGACAATGAACAAACCCTTTCATAAGGGTTTGTTTTTTTGTGTAATTTTGCAGGCGATGTTGCTATAATGAAGAGCGGAATACAGTAAGGTTATTCGTTTTAAAATATAACGGAACCTTTGAGTAGTCTTAGCGTAATGACACGTATTTGTGATATGATTATATGATGTGACAGCGCTGAAAGGGGAAGAACGATGATCTATTTTGATAATAGTGCGACGACAAAGCCATATCCAGAAGCTCTTCAATCGTACGTAACGGTTGCGGGGAAATATTTTGGGAATCCTTCTTCTATTCATTCGCTTGGAGGAGAGGCAGAGCGTCTATTAACACAATCAAGAACAATTGCAGCGCAGCTTCTTCACGTTAAACCTTCTGAAATTATTTTCACATCAGGTGGAACGGAAGGGAATAACCTTGCGATTAAAGGAATAGCGATGAGGAATCGTTCGCGCGGTAAACATATCATTACAACAAATATTGAACACGCGTCTGTGTTTGAAGCATATAAACAATTAGAAGATCTCGGTTTTGATGTAACATATTTACCGGTTAATGAGCATGGTGTTGTATCGGTAGAGGATGTAAAACGAGCACTTCGTGAAGATACGATTCTTGTGTCAATTATTCACGTGAACAACGAGACTGGAGCAATTCAGCCCGTTGCTGAAATTGGAACGTTATTATCGAATTATCCGAAAATAAGATTCCATGTGGACCATGTACAAGGGATAGGAAAAGTACCGCTTAATTTATACGCTTCTCATATTGATCTTTGCTCAATATCTGGACATAAATTCCACAGTGTAAAAGGAACGGGTCTTCTTTATGTACGTGATGGCGTAAGGTTAGATCCAATTTTATCAGGTGGTCAACAAGAGCTGAAGTATCGCTCTGGTACAGAGAACTTACCTGGCATTGTAGCGATGGTGAAAGCACTTCGCATGACAATGGAACAAGTGAAAGAAAAGGTAGCTCATTTGCAAAGTTTACAAGCAGAGCTTGTTCGTTTCTTTAAAGAGATGGAAGATGTAACGATTAATACGTCGCTTGCATACGCAGCACCGCATATTTTAAATGTATCATTTGTAGGTTTAAAACCAGAAGTGGTCGTTCATGCTTTAGAAGAGCACGGTGTATATGTATCAACGAAATCGGCTTGTTCTTCAAAAGCAAATGAAGTGAGCAGAGTGTTAGTGTCAATGGGAGTACCGCATGCCGCTGCTGCAAGTGCTATTCGCATTAGTTTGGCGCCAGAAAACACGATGGAAGAAGTAAAGCAATTTGAAGGTATTGTGAAAGAGACGATGCCAAAATTATATGAAGTGATGAGGTAAAGGAATATGATGACATATGAATATATTTTAGTTCGTTATGGAGAGATGACGACTAAAGGTAAGAACCGTTCTAAATTTGTAAGCACATTAAAAGATAACGTGAAGTTCAAACTGAAAAAATTCCCAAATATTAAAATCGATGCAACGCATGACCGTATGTACATCCAATTAAATGGCGAAGATCATGAAGCGGTATCTGAAAGATTAAAAGATGTATTTGGTATTCATAAGTTTAACTTAGCGATGAAAGTACCATCAGAATTAGAAGATATTAAAAAAGGTGCATTAGCAGCTTTCTTACAAGTAAAAGGCGATGTGAAAACATTTAAAATTACTGTACACCGTTCTTATAAGCATTTCCCAATGAGAACGATGGAATTATTACCTGAGATTGGTGGACACATTCTAGAAAATACAGAAGATATTACTGTAGATGTTCATAATCCAGATGTAAATGTACGTGTAGAAATTCGCAGTGGTTATAGCTACATTATGTGCGATGAGCGTATGGGAGCTGGCGGTTTACCAGTTGGCGTTGGCGGAAAAGTAATGGTACTTCTTTCTGGCGGTATTGATAGCCCAGTAGCAGCGTACTTAACGATGAAACGCGGCGTATCTGTGGAAGCAGTTCACTTCCATAGCCCACCTTTCACAAGTGAGCGCGCGAAACAAAAAGTAATCGATTTAGCACAAGAATTAACGAAATACTGTAAACGTGTAACACTTCACCTTGTTCCATTTACTGAAGTGCAAAAAACGATTAATAAAGAAATCCCATCTAGCTATTCAATGACAGTTATGCGCCGTATGATGATGCGTATTACAGAGCGTATCGCAGAGGAGCGTAACGCACTAGCAATCACGACTGGTGAAAGTCTTGGACAAGTAGCAAGTCAAACATTAGATAGTATGCATACGATTAATGAAGTAACGAACTATCCAGTTATTCGTCCACTTATTACGATGGATAAATTAGAGATTATTAAAATCGCTGAAGAAATCGGCACATATGAAATTTCAATTCGTCCGTACGAAGATTGCTGTACAGTATTTACACCAGCAAGCCCAGCGACGAAGCCGAAGCGTGAAAAAGCGAATCGTTTTGAAGCGAAATACGATTTCACACCATTGATCGATGAAGCTGTAGCGAACAAAGAAACTATGGTATTACAAACGGTAGAAGTAGTGGCGGAAGAAGAAAAATTTGAAGAACTTTTCTAAAACCATAAATTACCATATCTAAAACGTGTATGAAGTCATGTTATTTATCACACTCTATACTCACAAGGAGGTGATATAACATGGCACGTAGCACAAATAAATTAGCGGTTCCTGGTGCTGAATCAGCATTAGACCAAATGAAATACGAAATCGCTCAAGAGTTTGGTGTTCAACTTGGAGCTGATGCAACAGCTCGCGCTAACGGTTCTGTTGGTGGCGAAATCACTAAACGTCTAGTTTCACTAGCTGAGCAACAATTAGGCGGTTACCAAAAATAATCCCATATGATGGCTTAGAAAGAGCGGGTTCTCCCGCTCTTTCTTTTTTGTGTTGTGTCGCTATTTGTTGGTAAGTCAATATATTTAATTTTTTGTTGATATATTCTAAGTTGTGTTCGATATATTCGACAGAACTAAAAAATTTGTCAAAAGATGAGGGTTCAAAATTGACAGAAAATTCTTTATTATATAAGGGAGGCATAAAGAAAAAGGAGGATGTTTATGAAGAGAGAGGAATTGTTGGCACCACCGTCTTATAATTTAGTTTCTGAAATAGAGAAATATACAGGTGATAAAGAGAAGCTTGCTTTAATTTGGCAAGATGATAAAGGGAATCGACGAGAAGTTACATACGCTGAGTTAATGAAAGGTGCAAATAAAATTGGAAACGCTTTTATAAAGAGTGGTCTGCAAAAAGGGGACAAGCTCCTCATTATGATGCCGCGTTTAATTGAAGCATACATGACGTATATCGCTGCGATTAAAGCAGGATTTGTCGTAATTCCGAGTTCGGAAATGTTGCGCAAAAAGGATATTGAATACCGCATTGGACACGGGGAAGTAAAAGCAATCGTAAGTTACGAGCCTTACATTGGACAGTTTGATGATATAGAAGCGATGGAGTCCCTTCAAAAATTCGTTCTGAGCGAGCAGTCAGTAGATGGATGGATCAATTTAAAAACAGCGTTAGAAACAGAAAGTGACATGTTAGAGATGGCAAAGACAGATAAAGAAGATATGGTCTTTTTATCTTACACGTCAGGAACGACAGGAAATCCAAAAGGTGTTGTTCATACGCATGCGTGGGCATACGCTCACTTACGTACGAGCGCTCCAAATTGGCTTGGAATTGAAGAGAATGATGTTGTATGGGCAACAGCTAGTCCAGGATGGCAAAAGTGGATTTGGAGCCCGTTTTTAGCAACTCTAGGCTCGGGGGCAACAGGGTTTGTATACCACGGTAAGTTTGAACCAAAAACGTATTTAAATTTATTAGACGATAATAAGGTGAATGTGCTCTGTTGTACACCGACTGAGTATAGGTTAATGGCAAAGGTAGAAGATTTAAGACAGTACAATTTAGAGGCGTTACATAGCGCTGTATCCGCAGGTGAGCCGTTAAATAGAGAAGTCATTGAAACGTTCCAAAAGCACTTTCATATTACAGTGAGAGACGGCTATGGGCAAACGGAAAATACATTGCTTGTTGGTGTAATGAAAGGAATGGATATTAGACCAGGATCAATGGGGAAACCGACGCCAGGTAACCACGTTGATATTGTAGATGAAGAAGGCGTTCCGGTACAGGTAGGAGAGGTTGGTGATATTGCGGTTCACATTGAAACACCAGCCCTCTTTAAACAATACTATAAAGACGATGAGCGCACAGCGATGCAATTCCGCGGTGATTATTATATTACCGGTGATAAAGCAAAGAAAGATGAAGACGGCTATTTCTGGTTTGAAGGGCGTGGTGATGATATTATTATTAGCTCTGGTTATACAATCGGGCCGTTTGAAGTAGAAGATGCGCTCGTAAAGCACCCTTACGTGAGAGAATGTGCAGTTGTCGCAAGTCCTGATGAAATTCGCGGAAGTGTCGTGAAGGCATTTATCGTATTAAGAGAGAATATAGAAAAGAACGAAGAAACATTAATTCCAATACTCCAACAACACGTCAAAGAACTTACTGCACCATATAAATACCCTCGCAAAATTGAATTTGTAGATGAACTACCAAAAACGATTTCTGGAAAAATTCGCCGTATTGAGCTTAGAAAACAAGAGATGGAGATTCCGTCAAAATAAATTTGAAAACAGTGAAGGAAATAGTTGAATGAAATGGAAAACAATGATAATATAAAAACGAACACAAGTTCGATTTTATAAATTGAAAAAAGAGGTGTCCGTATGATTTTAGGTATTAATCCGTACTTAGTTTTAGATGGTAGTGGGCAAGAAGCTGTACAGTTTTATAAAGAGGCGTTAGATGCAAAAGTGGAAGTCATGCAAACTTTTGGTGATATGCCTGAAAATCCAGAATACCCGGTTCCAGCTGAAGCGAAAGAGCGCGTTTTACACGCTACTTTAAAAGTTGGTAGTACGGATCTTATGATTTCTGATACATTTCCAGGTCAAGGGCATGCAATTGGATCTCAAGTAACAATCGCAATTCAAATTAGTAACGCGGAAAAAGCGAAAGAAGTATTCGATAAGTTACAAGAAGGTGGCGAAGTTATTATGCCCCTTCAAGAAACGTTCTGGAGCCCAGCATACGGACAAGTAAAAGATAAATTTAATATTGAATGGCAAGTTACAACGTCTACTACTGAACAAAAGTAATGTTTAGAAAAGCACCATGTTTTGAAATGGTGCTTTTTTTTATACAATAAAACAAAGGAGATGAAATATATGGGGGAAATTTGGTATGGCGGCAACATTTACACGATGAGGGAAGAAAATGAAAAATTGGACGCTGTTTACGTTGAAAACGGTATGATTGTTGATGTTGGAAGTAAAGAAGAGTTAGAAAGCCGATATGCTGCGGTTACATTGCATAATTTAGAAGGCAAAACAATGATTCCAGGTCTCGTTGATAGCCATATGCATCTTATTGGTCACGGGGAGAGATTACTTCGTCTAGATTTATCAAATTGCACATCATATAGCGAAGTACTTACTCTCGTTCAGAAGCGCGTAGAAAAAGCCCCAAAAGGTTCTTGGATTATTGGAGAAGGCTGGAATGAGAATAACTTTACAGATACGAAAGATGTTCACGCGCGTGATTTAGATGAAATTTCGAAAGAACATCCCATTTTATTAAAGAGAGTTTGTCGCCATGTTACATGGGTGAACTCATACATACTGCAAGAAGCGAACATAACAGAAAAGGCAGAAGATCCAAAAGGCGGGAAAGTTGGACGGGACTCATTCAATAAATTAACAGGACTTTTATATGAACAAGGCCAAGAGTTAATCAAACATGTCCAGCCTGAAATTGATGAAGCCTACTTACAAAGTGCTTTGCAAACAGCAATTAAAGACTGCTGGCAATATGGACTCGTTGGCGGGCATACGGAAGATTTAAATTATTACGGTGGATTTAGAAAAACGCATAATGCGTTTTCTCATGTTATAAAAGAAATGCCATTTAAAGCACATTTACTCGTTCACCATGAAGTAGCACATGAACGAAAAGAATATGAAAATGAGCATTATATTGAGTTTGGGGCAATGAAAATTTTTTCTGACGGTTCTTTTGGCGGAAGAACAGCTTTATTAAGTGAACCGTATGAAGATGCGAGAGAAACAAATGGAGTTGCCATTTTCTCACGTGAAGAACTTGCGGAATTAGTGAAGAAAGCACGAGACTTACATATGCCAGTTGCGATTCATACTATCGGTGACTTATCGCTTGAATATGTCATTGATGCGCTTGAATTGTATCCGCCAGCAAAAGGATTACGCGACCGCATTATTCATTGTCAGCTAGCTCGTGAAGAGTTGATTGAAAGAATGAAAAACTTGCAAGCCATTATTGATATACAACCAGTCTTTGTTTCATCAGATTTTCCATCAGTCATTGAAAAACTAGGCGAGCACCGTCTTCGTTATGCGTATGCTTGGAAGACGTTACTGGAAGCGGGATTACACTGTAACGGGGGATCTGATGCTCCAATCGAGCAAGTAAATCCGTTTCTAGGCATATATAGTGCTGTCACACGTAGAAGTTTTATTGACGGTGTATGCTATATGCCAGAGGAAAGATTAACGGCATATGAGGCTGTTAATCTATTTACAACAGGAAGTGCCTATGCAATTGGAAAAGAAGCGAAGCGAGGGCAAATTACAAAAGGATATGAAGCAGACTTTACGATATTAGACCGCGATATTTTTGAAATAGAGGCAGAGGAAATAAAAGAAGTACAAGCAGAGATGACCGTAATAGATGGCAAAGTCGTCTATAGAAAAGGTGCGTAAAAATATATGAGCGATTATCGGAATATATCGAACGTAACCTGAATTATATCAGCGATTATTGAAATATATCGAACGTAACCTGAATTATATCAGCGATTATTGAAATATATCGAACGTAACCTGAATTATATCAGCGATTATTAGAATATATCGACTTACCGACAAAAACTGACAAGAATATCGGCCGGATAGCGAGAGGTTGTTGCTCGCACCAATCGGGGTAAATAAATAACCGTAGAATTATGGGCCACCATAATTCTACGGTTATTTTAATCTTATAAAAACGTTCTCTGTACTTTTTCCCAGAAAGAGTTGTTTTTTAATTTAACTGTTTTAATTTGTTTATCGCTTAAGCGTACAACAGCTTTTTCCACTTGTTTAATGCTAAGCGCTTCATTATCCATACCGATAACAGGATAATCGTTACCGTCTGGTCTTAGTTTTAAAGTTAATGTACGTTCGTGATTTAAAATGAACGGTGAACCAAGTGTACGGTATGTGTTGTTATTTAAAGATGCTAATTCACTTACTTGGAAGCAAGGGATAAGCGGGTCAACAACTGCACCACGTAACGATTTATTGTAAGCTGTACTTCCTGTTGGAGTAGAAACAACTAAACCGTCACCTCTAAATGTTTCGAAATATAAATTATCAACGTGAACATCTACAACGAACGTTTTAATAATGCTAGAACGTAATGAGAACTCATTTAAACAATGGAAAGATGTGCTACCATCTACATCTACCTCAATTGTTGGATATTTTCGCACTTCAATTTCATTTTTTGTAATTTCTTGAAGGGCTGTATCAACGTGATCAATATGGAAATCGCAGTAGAATGAAATTTCATCTTTCGTAGAAATCCCTGCGTATAAACAATCTTCCCTAAAACCAGTTTTACGAACGGCTTGTAAGAAAGTTGCATCATCTCCAACACTGACGATAGCGTTTGCATTTTTTGGATGATCTAATATGGTAAATCCATTCTCTTCTAAAATACGATAGATTGGTTTCATTTTTTCAACGAGCTTTGCTTTGTCATCACCATAAAAGAAAAATAAATTGCGACGATCTGCCATTATGTATCCCTCCACTGCAGTTAAATTTTCTATGCTTCGTGCTACATATCATTAGAGTCCGTTCCCTGATGATATGTTCAAATAATATATTTCGATATAAATTGTCAAAATACCTTTTTATTTTTAGAAAAATTTTTATATTCAATCTTATGAAACGCTGTTTAATGATGAATAAAGTTGTCGATAATGGGTACGGAGTGAAAGGATGATACGTATGAAGTGGCTCATAATTGGAATAATAATTCTTCTCCTTTTTATTTTGTTTATACTATTGTCGAAAATAAAGCTTAAAGTGACATTTTTATATTCAGAAATGGAAAAGCAATGTTTGCTTCAAGTGAAAATATGGATGATCCGATATACATTTGATGTGTTGGAAAGAATTGAAAAACAGCAGAAGAAAACAGGACAAAAAATCGAAAAAGCTGAAGAGGACGGCGGACTTGATAATAAAATTATGGCACAACTTGATAGTATTGGGGAACTGATAAAAAAGCTGCAAGAAGTTCATACTATCGTTAAAGATTTTCTCAAACGAGTGAAAATCAATGGTTGGAAATGGCATACGCAAATTGGAGCAGGCGACGCAGCTAGTACTGGAATTGTCACCGGATATGCATGGGGGACAAAAGGAATGGCTGCTGGAGTTGTAGGACAATATATGCATATTGTCGACGTACCAGAATTTGAAATTACTCCTGTTTTTCAAGGGAAAGGATTTGCATCAAGATGTGAGTTAACAGCATCTTTTCGTATATTCCGTACTATAAAAACAGCGGTGAAATTACTCGTGTTTATGAGAAGACAAAGATCTGGTACGACAGAAAAATCTGTTCAAGCATAGGGGGGATATAGAATGGACCATCCAATTCAAGGTTTAATGACAACTGCAATGCAGCATTTAAAACAAATGACTGATGTAAATACAATTGTGGGCGATCCAATTAAAGCGGCAGATGGAAGTGTAATTCTTACCGTTTCAAAAGTTAGCTTTGGATTTGCTGCTGGTGGAAGTGAATTTGGTAAAGTAGAACATTCAGGCCGTCATCCATTTGGCGGGGGAAGTGGTGGAGGAGTTTCTATTAATCCTGTTGCTTTTCTTGTTATAAATGGAGATGGTGTGAAAGTGTTACATTTAGATAAGCAAACACACGTCATCGATAAAATAATTGAATTAGCGCCACAAGCTGTTGATAAAGTGAAAGAAATGATGGATAAACGAAAAGAAGATGATCCTGAATTTCAAATTTAACGAATAAAGAAGCTGATCAATGGATTGGCTTCTTTAATTTTTTTGTAAATAAAGCGATTTTATTTGCATTATCGATAGGGACAAACTATCATTTACATTGTACATATTTTGTTTAAATAAGGGAGGATTTTCAAGTGGCAAACGTAACTTTTAAAGGTAACCCAATGACTTTAGTTGGAACAGAAGTTAAAGTTGGCGATCAAGCGCCAAACTTCCAAGTGTTAGCAAACGACTTATCTCCAGTAAGTTTAGAAACATACAAAGGCGAAGTGAAATTAATTAGTGTTGTACCTTCAATCGACACAGGTGTGTGTGATGCACAAACACGTCGTTTTAACCAAGATGCAGCAGGTATTGAAAACGCGAAAGTATTAACAATTAGCGCTGACTTACCATTCGCTCAAAAACGCTGGTGTGCAGCAAACGGTTTAGAAAATGTTGTTACACTTTCTGACCACCGCGACCTTTCATTCGGTGAAGCTTACGGCTTAGTAATGAAAGAGCTTCGTTTACTTGCTCGTGCAGTATTCGTAGTAGATAGCAATGACAAAGTAGTTTACGTAGAATACGTAAGTGAAGGTACAAGCCATCCAAACTATGAAGCAGCATTAGAAGCAGCTAAAGCTGCAAAATAATGCAAAAGAAATGACCTCTTATAAAGAGGTCGTTTTTTCTCATATATTGCTCTGTAACGGCATCGATATATGAGAAAAAACGTTATATCATATATAACTGAAAGGGGAGCTCTTTGTAGGAGGTCGCTTTTTCTTTTTGGAAAAAAACACTTTGTGGTATGATATAAGTTATGTGTAAAAGAGAGAAGGAGGAATGTACGTGAGTCAGACAGTAGAAACTTTATTTTCTATTTTTGATTCTTCTGCGGTAGTTTTACGTAAAGAATTAGATGTAACATATTTAGAGGCGCTTGTAGAAACAGGGGATAACTTGTTTGAAGGAGCGATTTTACAAGAGGAATTATCAGAATCAGCAATTGAAAGGCTGAATCGTGAATATAGTACGTTTAATGAAGAAACATATAAAGGTGAAGAAATTCGTAAAGCATTTCAGTTAGCCATCTTAAAAGGAATGAAAGAAGGCGTACAAGCGAATCACGAAATGACACCTGATGCAGTTGGTATGTTCATGAGCTACTTATTCCATAAATTTATGCAAGGTCAAAATGAAATTGCTGTCTTAGACCCTGCAATTGGAACAGGTAACTTAATGACTACCGTATTTAATAGCGCCAAAGAAGGACTAGCAATGAGTGGATTTGGTGTAGAAGTGGATGAAGTGCTAATTAAACTTGCCTTAGTAAATGCGAATTTACAAAAGCATGCAATCGAATTCTTCCATCAAGATGGACTAGCACCGCTTTATATTGATCCAGTTGATGCAGTTATTTCAGACTTACCGATTGGCTACTATCCAAATGAAATCGGTGCAAGTGAATATAAATTAAAAGCAGATGAAGGAATGTCATATGCCCACCACCTATTTATTGAACAAAGTGTGAAGCATACGAAAGAAGGCGGCTACTTATTCTTCCTAGTACCGAACTTCATTTTTGAAAGTGATCAAGCACCGAAATTACATGCATTTATTAAAGAAACATGCTTTATTCAGGGGTTATTACAGCTACCTGTTTCCATGTTTAAAAACGAGAAAAATGCAAAAAGTATATTTGTTCTCCAAAAGAAAGGCCCTAGTGTAACGATGCCAAAACAGGCATTATTAGTGGAGTTACCTAAATTCTCCAACATGAAGGCGATGGAGGACATTATGGACCAATTAAATACTTGGTTTGCAACGCATAAATAAGGCTAGGTATATGTAACAGGGTTAGTAATTCATGTAGTACAGTTTTATATGATATGTCATATTTTTAAATATATACAAGATTTAACTGAATTTTTTTGAAATCTGTAATATATTTTTTTTCTTGGTGTTACAATTTTTTCACTTGAAATATATGTCGTACGATGTTTAAATTAAAATCGTGAGTATAAAATTTGCTAATGATGAAACGTTTTCATATTTAGTAAATTTGATCAGATAAAATCGAGCGGTTTGTGGAAACATCCACACAACTACCAAGAGAAAAAGGGGCGAAAGACTAGATGTCAAAAATCATCGCGATTAACGCAGGAAGCTCTTCCTTAAAATTCCAATTATTTGAAATGCCAAGTGAAACAGTATTAACAAAAGGTTTAGTAGAACGTATCGGTTTAGAAGATAGTATCTTCACTATTACTGTAGATGGCGAAAAACAAAAAGAAATTACAAACATTCCAGATCACGCAGTAGCAGTTAATATGCTTCTAAAAAAATTAACTGAAAACGGAATCGTTAAATCTCTAGATGAGATTGGCGGTATCGGTCACCGTGTTGTTCACGGCGGCGAAAAATTTGCTGACTCTGTTCTAATTACTGATGAAGTATTAGCTGATATCGAAGAATTAAGCGATTTAGCACCACTTCATAACCCAGCAAACGTTGTTGGTATTAAAGCATTCCAAGAAGTATTACCAAACGTACCAGCAGTAGCAGTATTCGATACAGCATTCCACCAAACAATGCCGGAATCTGCATTCCTATACAGCTTACCATATGAGTACTATGAAAAATTCGGTATCCGT
Source organism: Bacillus cereus group sp. MYBKT111-2 (assembly GCF_051915205.1). Lineage (NCBI taxonomy): Bacteria > Bacillati > Bacillota > Bacilli > Caryophanales > Bacillaceae > Bacillus > Bacillus cereus group sp. MYBKT111-2. The sequence goes on along the minus strand of NZ_JBQAEG010000001.1, from coordinate 884,705 downwards.
AAATACGGTTTCCACGGAACTTCTCATAAATATGTAACTGAGCGTGCGGCTGAACTATTAGGTCGTCCACTTGAAAGCTTAAGCTTACTTTCTTGTCACTTAGGTAACGGTGCAAGTATCGCAGCAGTAGAAGGCGGTAAATCTATCGATACTTCTATGGGCTTCACTCCACTTGCTGGTGTAACAATGGGTACACGTTCTGGTAACATTGACCCTGCGTTAATTCCATACATCATGGAAAAAACAGGCCAAACAGTAGAAGAAGTAGTTAACGTATTAAACAAGAAGAGTGGTATGTTAGGTCTTACTGGTTACTCTAGTGACCTACGTGACATCATTGCGAAAGAAGAAGAAGGCGATCACCGTGCGAAAGTAGCACTTGATGTATTCGTAAGCCGTATCCACAAATACATCGGTTCTTACACTGCTCGTATGAAAGGTGTAGACGCAATCATCTTCACAGCTGGTGTAGGTGAAAACAGTGCGATTATTCGTGAACGCGTATTAGAAGGCCTTGAATACATGGGCGTATACTTCGATGCAAAACGCAATAACGTATTCGGTGAGGAAGCATTCATCAACTTCCCACATTCTCCAGTAAAAATTATTGTAATTCCAACTGACGAAGAAGTTATGATCGCTCGTGACGTACTACGTCTTGGAAACATTGGTTAATATATGAAAAGAAAGACGAGATCCTATAGGATTTCGTCTTTTTTCTTTTGGATATAGTTTAAAATTCCATTTGGATAGAGTACTTTCTTCTTCTGAATGAATGCTGTAATGGGGATCCACTTCGCATACGATACTGTTTGCTCATCTTGTATATTCACTTTTTCCATTTCATATAGTGATTTGTCTAATAAGCGTAAAGAATATAGTTGAATGATTTCATGAGCAATTTCTCCATCAAGATGAAAGATGTTTTCTAAGCAACCTAAATAAGCAGTGATTTCCACTTCTGTATGAAGCTCTTCTTGAAATTCACGAATAACGGTATGTGCTGATTTTTCACCAAATTCAATTGAACCGCCAAGAGGCCGGTAATATGTTTCATCGTCTGTATGATATTCTTGTACGAGAAGCCGCTCGTGATGTAAAGCAAGACTGAAAGCTTTTGCACGTGGATACATATACAATCACTCCTTATTTATCCCGCTTTAACGGGCAGTAAGACCCCCACCTCAAAATTCAGCGGAAGCAAAGAAGTTAGGTGGGGGTCGGGCTGTCCGTAAAAGTCCGATTGGTGAGGGCTGATTAAAGTTTCACTTTATTTTGTATAAGGATGATTATAATGTATTGCGTAATAAAAGTGTCGTGTATTTAAGAATGTGGTCGAATTACAATGCCATTAAATAAGTCATTCCAAAATGCTTCATTGTACTGAAATACATCCATAATAGGACATTTTATAACGCAAATATTTTGCAATCCCCAATCTTCTTCCGTAACAGTTGGTACATCTTCAGGAATGAGTAATAGGACAGAGAATGTATGTGTAACGATTTGAGATAAAATGTGTTCCAAGGAACGTGCTTCTTCGTATGTTCCTCCAGTTCGAATAAATAATATGGATTGTGCTGTGTCAATTGTAGTTAGAAAACGATTAATTCGGTGCTCATAATTTAACTTAATTTCTGTATAAGAAGGCCAAGAAGTTGGTGTGTTTACATCTGTTTTAAAGTCGTGGCAGGAGTCGATTTCATATAGATTGTCCCGTAGTCTTAATTTCGCATCATCATCCCAAAATGAGATGAAGGATAGGTTTTCTAACTGTAAAAAACGGTCGAATCGATTTTGTAATAATATATTCACCTTTTCTAATGATGGGCTTAGCATAAAATCAATAACGCCAAAAAATGGCGATAATTTGAATTGATATAACGCCCAAGCAGGCCAGCAGTTTTGTCCTAAACTGAATACTGCATGATATTCTTTTTTTATATCGGATAGATTCATGTGATTTATCTCATCCTTTTTGTTAATATTTTATGTCACTAAAAGTGGTATGTGAATAAAGATAGACAAGCATATTTGCAAAGAATAAGCAGAAATATGTTACAATAGAAAAAAATCGAACGAGGTGGTTGTTACGATGCGATCGAAGCGAGAACAAGCCATTTTAGACAATATAAAAGAATGGGAATCGCAATTAGTTGAGCAAGAAGCGACTGATTTTCAAAAACTGTTTGATAAATGGGTACATAATACAATTGCGAAACTACCTGAGAAAAAACGAAAAGATTTCTTTACGAAAGCAGATGGATGGCTCTTTCATTTGCATGCATTGATTCAAAGTTCACAATCACAGTTAGAGGCGCGTAATCGTATTTTAGGAACATCGAGATTATTTGATGAATCGATTGAGCAACTAGAGGATTTAAAAGCATTATCTATCGATCAATTAACATACATAGCAGAGCAGCAAACAGCACGCCATCGCCTATATTCATTCGTACAAGGCGGAGCAACGGGTGCTGGAGGTTTATTATTATTAACAGCTGATTTTCCGGTTATGATTGCGTTAAATGTGAAGGCTGTCCAACTTATTGCAACGTCATTTGGGCATGATGTGAACAAGCCTTATGAAATGATGCTTGCGTTAAAGGTATTTCATGCGTCATTACTACCAGGAAGACTTCAGCAATACGCATGGTACAATTTACTGCAAGAGCTAGAACAAGAAGATTCCTTCTTCTACGAAGGAGATGAAGCGGTGTTACAACCAGCTTCGACTGAAATTATTTTAAAACAAATTTTGAAAACATTTTCGATTTATGCTCTTCGTCGTAAATTATTCCAAGGTATTCCGGTAATTGGAATGGCAATCGGGTCTACAGTGAATTATCGTTTAACAAGAAACGTTACTGAATTTGCAAATAGATTTTATCAAGTGCGCCACATAGTCGAGAAGGAAAAAAGAGCATAAAAAAAGCGAGAGGCCGAAGCCTTTCGCTTTTTTAATTTGTTGCATGCTTTTTGGACATTGGAATAGATACTGGCTGCTTTTCTTCTGCTTTTTCTGTTTTTGGATAATAAATTAAATCCAATGTTTTTGCCTGTACGGCAATCGAAAGAATAGTAAAAGCAATTTCTGTCCAATTTAAATAATATAATGAAAGCGCAAGAACAATCGCGTCAAAGACGAAGAAAATTTGCCCAATTGTAAAACGTGTTTTTTTACTTAATACAATTGTTAAAATATCGTCTCCACCGGTTGCACCGCCAAATCGCAATATAAAACCGAGTCCAATACCAGCTAACGCACCGCCAACTACTGCAGCTATAAATAAATTGTTTGATAAATCGACCGTAAATGGAGAATAATTTTCCATAAGAGAATAAAATACTCCGAATGAAATTGAACCTAAGAATGAATAGCCAACCATTTTTCTACCTAACAATGAAGCGCATAGTAGAATAATTGGGATATCCATCATTACAGTTGAAATAGATGGTGAAATATCATAAAAATTTTGGATGAATAGTGCGATACCTACAAAGCCACCTTCTGTTAAGTGGTTTTGGAAGTGAATGTGATATAGCGCTGCTGCTAAAATAAATGAACCGATTAAAACCATAAAAACTTCTTTAATAATTTGTCGACTTTGGATGTTCCTCATCGTTATTCCTTCTTTCCGTAGTTAGTAGTCCTTTTTTGTGTTGTAAACTAACTACGAGCTCACATGTAGCTTCAGTTAGTTTACGAAAAAACTAACTACGCTATATGTCGCTGAAGAAATAACGAATAATCCTCTCGTCCATCAATTCTCCCTACTTTCGTTTTAGTTTAAGTCTTAAAACGACTAAACAAAACGTGGAGTAGGATTCTTCATTTAGCAATCCTGCTCTTCTTTGTTTTGTTTAGCTAGTAACAATTAAGCCCTAAACAAAACGCTATGTGTAAGAAGAGTCTTTTTTTTGCCAAATTATCCTTCGGGCAATCATAATTTCCCCACTCTCGTATTTTTTTCGCTAGACTAAAGTATCTGAGCTGGAAAATACGCTACGTGTATGATTCGTCAATACGATGCCACATGCTCCTTCGAGCGATCATGATATCAAAATCCCTTCCTTCAAGATTTATATTATTATATCATACTTTCAAAAAATGTATGCGGATGGAAACCGACAATAAACGGAGGAAATCTACAAAAATTGTTATGTTTAAATATTTTTGTAGAAAAGCCTAAGTTATTTCGCAGAATTGGACAGTTTTTAACGGGTTGTCCAATAAGTAAGAAAAATCGGTTTTATTCAGTTGTATCCTTTTTATCTTTAAAAAACGCATCCCAGCTAATCACACTTAAAAAAGTTAAAGCGATAATAACGAAAGCGCGCATAAGTGTAAGGCCTCCTTTTGTACATAGTATATGAATCATTTACTTTATAATGTGTCATTTTTTTACAAGTTTTAACTATTATGAGAGTATATTAATATAGACAGATGAAGAGGAAAGTGAGAATATGCTAAAAGACATGTTTAAAAGAAAAGAGTTAATATGCGTTTCATGTCAGAAAAAGATTCAATATGAAGAAGAGCTTGTTGCTTTTGTAAAGTTGCCGAAAGAAAGAAGTATATTAGTTGGTCCATTTGATGTGTGTTTGGCAAAAACAGCAAAAGAAATATATTGTAAATCGTGTTACGACAAAAAAGCATGACCCAAAGTAATTGAGGGGCATGCTTTTTTTATTGGTGTGCTTTCCCCTCAGATACATTTTGAGTGAGTCGATACCAAAGCCAAAGGTCATTAATGATGGAAGCGAGATCGGCAATTTCTGAATTCAGTTTGCAAGAAATTTCGAAGTCTTCTTCGTTATTTAAATGATGCTGTTTTGCATTAATATAATGTTCGAGTTCTTTTATACGATCAGGAATCTTTCCGCGAACTTGTTCCCATTTTAATAAAATCGCATGTTGCATTTTTTCGGGGATATCTTCCCAGTCTTCTTGTAAATGCGGAATTTCAATTCCGAGATGTTCATCGTATAAGAAATACTTTTCCATAAGTTCACCCCCGTTTTCCTGCTTATATTGTACAAAAAAACAGAAAGAAGTTCGACGAAATTGTTTGAAAAAATTTGAAAATGACTCTTGATACATTTTGTAAAAGGTGTTAAAGTGTGAATTATTATAAAAGAAAATGAATATTTATTCTTTAGGGGGATGCAAAATGGAGAAGAAAAAAGTTGTATTAGCATATTCTGGAGGCCTTGATACTTCCGTTGCAATTAAATGGTTACAAGAGAAGAATTATGATATTATCGCGCTTTGTTTAGACTTAGGGGAAGGTAAAGACTTAGCATTTGTAAAAGAAAAGGCACTTTCAGTAGGTGCAATTAAATCATATATGATTGATGTTCAAGAAGAATTTGCAAATGAATATGCATTGATGGCGATGCAAGCGCACACGTTATACGAAGGGAAATACCCTCTTGTTTCAGCGTTATCACGTCCGCTTATCGCGAAGAAATTAGTAGAGATTGCAGAACAAGAAGGAGCGACTGCAGTGGCACACGGATGTACAGGGAAAGGGAATGATCAAGTTCGTTTTGAAGTTTCTATTCAAGCGTTAAATCCTTACTTAGAAGTGATTGCGCCTGTACGTGAATGGAAATGGTCACGTGAAGAAGAAATTGCCTATGCAAAAGAAAACGATGTACCAATTCCGATTAATTTAGACAGCCCATTTTCAATCGATCAAAACTTATGGGGACGCAGTAATGAATGTGGCATTTTAGAAGATCCATGGGCAGCACCGCCAGAAGATGCATATGAGATGACATTAGCATTAGAAGATACACCGAATAAACCAGAGTTTGTAGAAATCGGCTTTGAAGCAGGCGTACCGACGACTTTAAATGGTACTGCATACCCACTTTCAGAACTTATTAAAACGTTAAATGCACTTGCTGGAAAACATGGCGTTGGACGTATCGATCACGTAGAAAATCGTCTTGTTGGTATTAAATCGCGTGAAGTATACGAATGCCCAGCAGCAATGACATTAATTACGGCGCATAAAGAACTTGAAGATTTAACACTCGTAAAAGAAGTAGCACATTTTAAACCGATGATTGAGCAAAAAATAACAGAGCTTATTTATAACGGTTTATGGTTCTCGCCTTTAAAACAAGCGCTGAATGCTTTCTTACAAGAAACGCAAAAGAATGTAACAGGCATGGTGCGTGTGAAATTATTTAAAGGTCATGCAATTGTAGAAGGACGTAAATCTGAATACTCTTTATACGATGAAAAATTAGCAACATATACTGCTCAGGATGAATTTAATCATGATGCAGCAGTTGGATTCATTTCATTATTCGGTTTACCGACGAAAGTATACAGCCAAGTGAATCAAAAGAAGGTGGAAGCGTGAGCAAACTTTGGGGCGGACGTTTTACAGAAGAAGCGGAAGCATGGGTTGAAGAGTTCGGAGCATCCATCTCCTTCGATCAACAATTAGTAAATCAAGATATAAACGGAAGTATTGCACACGTAACGATGCTAGCAAAGCAAGGCATCGTTACGAAAGAAGAAGCAGAGAAAATAAAGATAGGTCTTCAATATTTATTAGAAGAAGCGAAACAAAATAAATTGCATTTTTCCGTTGAAGCGGAAGACATTCATTTAAATATCGAAAAGATGTTAATTGAAAAAATCGGTGAAGTAGGCGGGAAACTTCATACTGGCCGAAGTCGTAACGATCAAGTAGCGACAGATATGCACTTATATTTAAAAGAAAAAGTAGAGCATATTATAAAAGCTACAAAACAATTGCAGACGGTTCTTGTTCATCAAGCAGAAAATAATATTGAAACGATTATGCCTGGCTATACGCACTTACAGCGTGCTCAGCCAATTTCATTTGCGCATCATATTCTCGCTTACTTTTGGATGTTAGAGCGCGATGTGAATCGTTATGAAGATTCGTTAAAGCGTATTAACATTTCGCCATTAGGAGCAGGAGCGTTAGCTGGGACAACATTCCCGATTGACCGAGAATATAGTGCGGAGCTTCTTGGATTTCATGGAATCTATGAAAATAGTTTAGATGCAGTAAGCGATCGCGATTTCATACTGGAGTTCCTCAGTAACTCATCTATGCTTATGATGCACTTATCACGCTTTTGCGAAGAACTTATTTTATGGAGTAGCCAAGAGTTTCAATTTATTGAAATGAGCGATCAATACGCAACGGGAAGCAGCATTATGCCACAAAAGAAAAATCCAGATATGGCGGAACTTATTCGTGGTAAAACAGGCAGGGTGTACGGTAATTTATTTAGCTTACTTACAGTAATGAAAGGATTGCCGCTCGCTTACAATAAAGACTTGCAAGAAGATAAAGAAGGAATGTTTGATACAGTAAAAACAGTAGAAGGATGCCTTCATATTATGGCAGGCATGCTAGAGACGATGACTGTCAACAAAGAAAAAATGGGGCAAGCTGTAACGCAAGATTTCTCTAACGCAACAGAAATTGCTGACTACTTAGCAAACAAAGGACTACCATTCCGTCAAGCTCATGAAATTGTTGGAAAGCTAGTGCTGCACTGTACACAAAAAGGAATTTATTTAGTAGATGTACCACTTGAAACGTATAAAGAAATGAGCTCGTTATTTGAAGAAGATTTGTATGAAGTGCTGTCACCATATGCAGCTGTAAAGCGTCGTAACAGTGCTGGTGGAACAGGATTTGAACAGATTGAAAAGGCTTTGGAGAAGGCGAAGGGATTAACGAAAGAAGTTATCAAGAATTGAGTTAAAAAGTACGCCAGTCTGTTAAAGTCTGGCGTACTTTCTTTTTTACTAGTATTTAAGTTATGATATAGTAAAAAAGAATAATTTAGGGGAAGTCTATGAAAAAAATAATATTTATCGTTTTACTGTTAATTAGCTTAAGTGCAAATGTTAAAGTGTTTCTCCTAGACAAATATATCTTTGTTGGTGAACAAGTAAAGCGAGAGGAAGCGATTCTTGCAACGATGTGGCACTTGCAAGAAAAAGGATATAAAGAAAGTGATATTTCGTACATAAAACCGGCCTTTTATAGTAAAATCGGTTCTTACGGTATGAATGTACAGTTTAAAGATGAACCAAACGAATCATATACATATAGAGTTTTGAAAGATGCGAAAACCAATAAAGTAACTGTACACCAAGATAGCAATGAGCCAGGTGGTATGGGCGGGAAGCATCAAGAGCTTAAATAAAGAAAGAAAAACGACTGATGGCATTCGCCTGCAGTCGTTTTCTTTTAATCATACTTATGTCGATCTTCCGTAATTCGAATATACTCAATATCCATTAAATCTCGCAGTAATGCACCATTACTTAGCTCAATTCCATGTGTTTCTCTAAAATGTGCGCGAATTGTATCTAACATTTCGATTTCTTTCCCATTCACATCTAAAATAATACGTTCAGAATCATCCATGTAGCACCCTCCTTTTCTAAACATATATATTTTGTCCGTTTATTTCTAAAAAATGTATGTTAATGTAATGTTAGGAAATAAGAAAGGGATGGAAAATGAGACGTATTTATTTTATAGGGTTAATTTTGTATACGCTAATTGTATTGCACGTTGCATTCCCAAATATCTTTTCATTTGAGGATGTAGAAACAGTACATATCGGGATATTTATCTTTATTCTATTTGTAGTAGACTGCTGTATTTCGATATGGCTTTCGAAAAGAAAACATGTACAAGATAAAAAAGAAATGGAACGAAAAAAGAGAAAACGTTCATTTTGGATAACGACGTATTGTTTTTCTTTAGTGATTGCCGCTGCTTGTTTTAGTGAACATATTCCAATAGAAAGATTAAATATTGGATTTGGAGCGTTCGTATTTGCATACTATTTTTTCATGCATTTTCTTCCTTATATGAAAGAAAAGCGAGGAGAAGAGGAAGATCCGCTTGTAGAAGAAGCGAGAGAACAAGAGCATAAGAGAATAGAAGAAGATATACAGAAACTTGGGGAACAAAAATGGTATTTGAAATCTAAAATTATATATGTTCTTTGCTTTATTACGCCGCCAATCGGTTATTTGTATGTATTCTGCCTTCGTAAAAAAATGACAGAAGATGCAAGGCAATCTTATTTAACAGTAGCTACGATTATGATGGCATTATGGTCTTTGAAGTTTCTTCCGCCTTATGTGTTGGCGATCGTTATTGTTGTTGTGGTTTGTTTTGTGTTTATAGTAAAGTATGTGAAATAAGTTGTAGTTATATAGACTACAGCTATATAATTATAATCGCAATAGTTTTATATAATGATATTAAAAAGGAGATGCGGTATGAGTTTAATTAAATTAGTAACTAAAGCAGCCGCTAAAGTTACAGCCGAAGTAGTGGGCGGTGCGATAGAAGCAGTAGGAGAAGTTACGAACAGTAATTTCATAAAGGATGTTGGAAAAGGTGTTAATAAAGCTACTGTGAAAACTGGGGAAATCGTTGGGAATCTTGCTGATGGGACGTATGATGCTATAGGTGGTCTTATTACAGATGATAAACAGCAAGCGAAGCGAGGATACGAAGAAATACTTGGAACAGTTCAAGATACAGCAACGACAATTGGAAAAGGGATTGTACATGTTTCGGAAAAGGGAGTTGAAACTGTACAAGCAATAAGAGAAGGAGATACTGATAAAGCAATAGAAGCAGGGAAAGAATTAGCTAAAGTTGCAGCTGTAGGCGTCTTCTCAGTTGGAGTTATTGATATAGTTGATGGTGTGGATGGAATCGCCGACGGAGTAGAAGGTGATAGTGTAGCACAAGCATCAGCTCCAGAAGTAATGGATGCAGAATATCCAGCGGAGGAAAACCCGAATACGCATCATGTAACACCCCATGAAAGAGTTTTACCTGACGGGAGAACAATATGGGTAGATGGTGATGGCGATACGAGTGTACATACACAAGGTGGCTGGGAACAGCATAATCCAGATTACAGAATTCCAAAAGTATAAATGAAAATAGGGTAAATAAGAGAAGCCTCTTATTTATCCTATTTATTTTTATAAATTAAAGCTCACCTTGCTCCTCATCACCACGAACAACAAGGACATCGCATTTCGCATAGCGAATAATATGTTCAGAGACGCTACCAATTAGGAAACGCTCAACAGCATTTAAACCAGTTGCACCACACATAATTAAATCTACTTTATGATTTGGAGCGATTTCTTTTGAAATTTTTGATTTAGGATTACCAAATTCTAATACAGTTTCAATTTTTTCAAGGCCAGCTTCAAGCGCAGTTTTTTTGTAGTCTTCTAATAAGTCTTCTGCAAATAGATTTGCACGTTCAGCAATTGCACGGCTATAAGCTTCTACTGCTGAGTATGCTTTTACATCAACGATATGAGCAATAGTTAATGTTGCATTGTTGCGTTTTGCGACTTGAATTGCTTTTTTAAAGGCTTTTTCTGCTTCTTTAGAACCATCCACCGCGATTAAAATATTTGTATATGTATTATTCATAGTAAATTCCTCCCAATCATTTTTATTACCGTTTACAACTTTATTATAAAACAAATTTTGGTAATGCGCTTGCCAGAAACGTTACAGAATTTCGAAAACTCTGTTTTGATTCATTTTAGTTGTAATTGGTGCGAGAACTTGTTACATATGAACTATAGCAATTTAAAAGGGGGCCGTTTTGTGAGACACGCGCTCATTACAGCCGGTACGAAAGGTTTAGGAAAGCAAGTAACAGAAAAATTATTGGCTAAAGGCTATTCAGTAACAGTAACATATCATAGCGATATCACGGCTATGGAAAAGATGAAAGAAACATATAAAAATATGGAAGAGCGTCTACAATTCGTGCAAGCGGATGTCACGAAAAAGGAAGATTTACATAAAATAGTAGAAGAAGCGATAAGCCGTTTTGGCAAAATCGATTTCTTAATTAATAATGCTGGTCCATATGTATTTGAACGAAAAAAGTTAGTCGATTATGAAGAAGATGAATGGAATGAAATGATTCAGGGTAATTTAACAGCGGTGTTTCATTTGTTGAAACTTGTCGTTCCGATTATGAGAAAACAGAACTTTGGCCGTATTATTAATTACGGATTTCAAGGGGCGGATAGCGCACCGGGATGGATTTATCGTTCAGCTTTTGCCGCAGCGAAAGTAGGACTTGTTTCATTAACGAAAACAGTTGCTTACGAAGAAGCTGAATATGGTATTACTGCAAACATGGTATGTCCTGGTGATATTATTGGTGAAATGAAAGAAGCGACGATTCAAGAAGCACGTCAGTTGAAAGAACATAACACACCAGTTGGTAGATCTGGAACAGGTGAAGATATTGCAAGAACGATTGTGTTTTTATGTGAGGACGATTCCGATATGATTACCGGTACAATTATTGAAGTGACTGGTGCAGTTGATGTTATTCATAGACATCGATAGAGAAAAATAAAGAGAAGTTTCGAATAATTGGACAGTTTATCCTTTATGCAAAGAGGTGCGGATAATACTGTCCTTTAATATAAAATTAAATCTATCGGAAAACTTGTATTATTTTTTGTCAAATATTGAGATATTATGTTAAAATATAAGAGCGTAGAAAGCGCTTTAAAAAATGATTCAGGGGTCATTTCATAACTCAAGGGGGAACTAATAATGCGTATCGGTATTCCAACAGAAATTAAAAACAATGAAAACCGCGTGGCAATGACGCCAGCGGGAGCAGTACATTTAGTACAAAATGGTCATGAAGTTTTTGTTCAAAAAGGAGCAGGTTTAGGATCTGGCTTTACGGATGAAGAATACGTACAAGCTGGTGCGAAACTTGTTGAAACTGCTGAAGAAGCATGGAATCAAGATATGGTTATGAAGGTAAAAGAGCCAGTAGCAAGTGAATACGGCTATTTCCGTGAAGGTTTAATTTTATTCACATACTTACACTTAGCTCCAGAACCAGAATTAACGAAAGCATTAATTGATAACAAAGTTGTATCAATTGCATACGAAACAGTACAATTAGACAATCGTTCATTACCATTACTTGCACCTATGAGTGAAGTAGCAGGTCGTATGTCTGCACAAATCGGTGCACAATTCCTTGAGAAAAACAAGGGTGGTAAAGGTATTTTACTTGCAGGCGTTCCAGGGGTAAAACGCGGCAAAGTAACAATTATCGGCGGTGGTCAAGCTGGTACAAACGCAGCGAAGATTGCAGTAGGTTTAGGTGCAGATGTAACAATCATCGACTTAAGTGCAGAACGTCTTCGTCAACTAGATGACATTTTCGGTAACCAAGTAAAAACGTTAATGTCTAATCCATACAACATCGCAGAAGCCGTAAAAGAATCTGATCTTGTTATTGGTGCAGTATTAATTCCAGGTGCAAAAGCGCCAAAACTTGTAACAGAAGAAATGATTCAATCAATGGAACCAGGTTCTGTCGTTGTAGATATCGCGATTGACCAAGGTGGTATTTTTGAAACAACTGACCGTATTACAACTCATGACAACCCAACTTACGAAAAACATGGCGTTGTTCATTATGCAGTTGCTAATATGCCAGGTGCGGTTCCACGTACATCAACTCTTGCATTAACAAATGTAACAGTACCATATGCAGTACAAATTGCGAACAAAGGCTACAAAGATGCTTGCTTAGGCAACACTGCATTACTAAAAGGTATTAACACATTAGATGGATACGTAACATTCGAAGCAGTTGCAGAAGCTCACGGTTTACAATACGCTGATGCGAAAGAGCTTCTTGAAAAAGCTCCTGCTTTATCATAATTAAAATATATGTAGCCTTCCTTTTTTTAGGAGGGCTTTTATTTAAAATAAAAACATCTTATAATATATATAATAAGAAATTAGGATGATAATGGGAGGCACGACATGGGGTATATTTATGATATTTTGTCATTTGTTTTGCTTATAGCAGGAATTATTACAATGATTTTAGGTAAAAAGAAGAATAATCCGAAACTAAGAGGTATTGGTATTGGAATTGTAACCGCAGTACTTATTATTGGATTGCCTGATTTTGCAAAAGGTTATATGAAAGGTGTACTTTCTGCTGGAGATAGTACATTTCCGATAAAATAAAAAAAAGATCTTTAATTTTTCTTATAGTTAGGAAAGATTAGGGATCTTTTTTGATTTCAGAATATGGGATTTTTTTCTTGTTAGTAAAATACCTCTTATGCTAATTTTAAGATAAGTATATAAAGGGGTGTAAAGGGGAGAGATTCTATGGGGAAAATAAATTTAATAGAGCTAACAAAAGACATTCAAGAGCAACATAAAAACTTCGTCGTTTCAAATGTAAATAGTCATTGCTTACGAATCGCTGTGTTTACTGGTGAATATGATTGGCACTATCATTCTAATTCAGATGAATTATTTATTGTGTTAGAGGGAGAATTACTTATTGATTTTGAAGATGGAGAAACAGCGGTATTAAAGCCGAATGATTCTATTTTAATTCCAGCATGTACGATTCATAGAACGAGAGCATTAAAGAGAACGGTAAATCTTTGTTTTGAACATATAGAGGCGGATACGATTAAAGTGGAGCAATTATGAAAAAATTATCTGTAGCTGAGTATAGAAAAATCCTTCCGATTTTAGAAAGCCATACAAAAACGACGACGTTTGCTTATGCGGTATGTGATCAAGTGATAGATGGTGATGTTTTTGTAAACGAGAAGTTAACAGCAGGGCTAATTCGTACAGCGAATGGCATTTATTATTTATTTGGTCATACGGATGATCAAAATTACAACGAAGATTTATTTTCTTTTATAAAAAAGGCTATTGAAAAAACAGAGAAGAGATTTACATTGTTCTCTTCGAGTGACGAGTGGGAAATGATGATAGAAGAACGTTTTAGTCATGTACTTCGAAACATCCCGCGAATGAAGTTTCAAAGCGTAATCTTTGAAGAGAGAAAACAAGATTGTAACAAAAATACATATGAAGTGAAGCGTATTGATAGAAGATATATAGAACGAAGCAGTGAATTTACAGAAGAGTACTACAAAGAATATTGGGGATCAAAAGAAACATTTTTAAACGATGGTTTTGGATTTTGTATAGAACTAGAGGGAATGATTGTAGCGGAATGTGTTTCAATATTTCGTGGGAATGGATTTGCTGAAATTGATATTGTGACGCATAAAGCATATCAAGGGAAAGGATTAGCCCAAGCGGTTGCAACACGGTTCATTGAACATTGCATACAAAATGATATTATACCGTGCTGGGATTGTTATGTAGACAATATTCCTTCGCAAAAATTAGCTAGTAAATTAAGTTTTTATAATCCAATAGAATATAGCTTGTTTGTACGGAAGAAAACGGGGGAATAAAAATGAATGTGGAGTTAACGAGATTTAAAGTGAAGCCTGGTAAAAGTCATCGTGTAGATGAATGGATGCAGCTTCTGAATGAAAATATGAAAGAAGTACTTTTGACATTAAATGACGAAAAGATGTACGTTGAGACAATTTTCCGGGAAATAAGAGATGGAGAAGAGTACTTATATTGGTATTCTGTGCAAGGAGAAGGCGGGGCTCTTGTCGAAAATTCTCATCATGAAATTGATAAAAAGCATTTGGAATTTTGGTATGAATGTATCGATGAGGAAGTCCCCTCTGTTGATATGAAAACAGAAGTCGTTATGATTCAAGATATTGTGAAGGACGCGATGAAATAATAGATTGGTATTTTATAATCGTAAAATGGTCATCTTTTTGGTTGGAATATATATTATTGGAGATGCTGTAGGATGAGAATTAGTAATAAATATATCACTCTCGATGAAATAGAAGTAATAAGAGAACCTTTAAATAAATTGCATGAATATCATAATAATACATCAAAACATTTTTCTGGTGACTATCCAAGAATGTCATTTGAGGAACGTATTGAAAATTATAAACAAAATTCAAAGTACGGAGAGTATAGAATTGAATTATTAGTTGAGACGGAAACAGATAATATATTAGGATGTTGTATAGCATATAGCAAAAGTGTAAACGGAAAGATTGAAGTTTTATTCGTTGATGAAAAACACCGAGGAAACGGATTTGGTTTGAAATTAATGAATAGTGCAGTGGAATGGTTTAAAGCGAAGAAGATAGATGAAATTGAATTAACAGTAGTGTACGGAAATGAAGCTATATCGTTTTATGAAAAGCTGGGGTTTTATCCTCGTTCAATTATTATGGCAACTAAGTCATAGATAGTATGGAGAGAGATGAGTAAGAGTTTTTATTTCAAAAAATGATTTATATGTTACTAAAGTATATGTGAAAGGCGCATCAAAATAGATGTGCTTTTTATTATGATAAAAATGTAGAAAAGCTGTATTTGGATATCTTTAAGTGAAGATAAAAGTGGGATATTAAGAATCTTTTAGGACAAACTATAAAGAAATAAAAAACAGAAAACCAAAAGACCTACCAATATACGGTATAGTCGTAACAGGCAAAACAGAGGATTTACAAAGTTTACAAGGAGCGCCATATATTAAAGCGGCTGTTAGAGGTGTAACAGTTGAGAAATATTAATTACAGTCTATTAATGTGAATAATCAGAAAATTTATGTTATACTATATGAAAAGGAGGTTTATATGAGGCAAATACATGGAGCAATTTATATTTACATAACAATGTTTTTCGTGGCGATATCTTATGGATTAGGGCACGTGTATTCGCATCCTATACTAACTTTTTTAAGCGGAGCATGTATGGCGTTTGCGCTTCTTGTCCACCTTTTCTCAGTTTGGATTGTGAAATTTCAATTAAATATTAGTGAAATAGAAGAAGGCACTTTTTAAGTGGCCTTCTTTTTTTAATAATATTTTGGAAGTTCTTGTAGCAATGTTTCAACTTCACATTCAGTTTCTTCACATATAGAAAGCTTGCGCAGTCTGAAAAATAAGCTGCGTAAGAAAGATTTTATATTTCCGTATAGAAACTCGTACGATTCAATATGTAATGTTTGTTTTTGAACGGGTAATTGAGCTACTAAATCACGAAGGGCTGATATGAGTGCTTCTTCCTTTAAGCCATTTTGTAGCATTGCCACAATCGGATAAACGAGACGCTCGTCTTCTTCATATTTGTAGTAAATAGAATGGACACAGACTTTGTTTAATAAAGTTTGTAATATTTCTTCGTAATGTAAAGTTTCCAGTTTAGGACTACGAACAAGCGCTTCAAATGTATCGGAAGCATGAGCGATACTATGTGCCCAGCCGTGGTTTTGCACATATCCCCGGAAATCATGTTCGTTGTTCATATATAGAATTAGTTGATCTTTTACATTTGAAATATCAGTCTGTGATAAGAAATTATGATTTGTATCAGCATCAATAATGAGGGCAATTAATAATGTTGTAAATGCACGGGTAAATACCGCATCTTCATCAGCCGAATGAATCTTATACAATAAATATTTTTCACTGATGCTTTCTAATAGTAGTTTCTGTAATTGCGTGTGTGAAAGGTATTCCTTTTTGATGAGATGATAAAAAGTAGAGTAAATAAGTTTGTCTCTTAAATAGCTATCAGTAACACCGATATGTTCAAGCATATTGGAACTTAAAGAATCAATGTTAACTTTGTTATCCAGCATGTAATTATTATTACGAATTTCTTCTAACTGTTGTTGTAACATATAAACCTCCTGTTTTAGAAAATTCTGTATTTTAATAGTATAATAGAAGGAAGAAATAGACAATAAATAAGTGCATTTGAATGGAGGGGCATGATGAAGAGAGCATTATTCTTTTTCATTAGTATTTTCTTTTTAGGAAGCTGCTCGATTTGGTATGTTACTTTTTCTAGCGAGAGCAAAAGTTGGACGGGACAATATAAAGGCCATATTAAGGATGACAGTGAAGATGGAATGTTTACATTTCGGTATAAGGGCGGAGATGGAAATACAGAATTTAAAAATTTAGAGATTGCTATTAATGGAGCCTTTAGCACAATGACACAAACGTCAGAAAATCATAAAGGAGCAAAGATTGAAATGAAGTCTTCTTGTGTAAGTTGTGCGCCTCTATCTAAAGATGAACCGATAGAGATTGTGATTAAATGGGATGATAAGTATGAAGAGAAGATGGTGTTAAAGCGGAAATAGAAAAAGGCAGCACTTACGCTGCCTTTTTTATTATTTTACAAATTGTAATTCTTTCGGGAATTTCGTTAAAATTTCTGATCCGTCTTTTGTGATATAAATATCATCTTCAATACGAACACCACCTACGTTTGGTACGTAAATACCTGGCTCGATTGTGAAGACCATACCTTCTTTTAATGGAGACTCGTTACCAGCTTTTACATCTGGATATTCATGTACGCTAATTCCAAGTCCGTGACCAAGACGGTGCGGGAAGAAGTCGCCGTAACCTGCATCTGCGATAACAGAACGAGCAGCGTTGTCGATTGCACCAAGTGTAACACCTGGTTTACATGCTTCAACTGCTTGTAGTTGTCCAGCAAGTACAGTGTTGTAAATACGAGTTTGCTCTTCAGAAATGTCGCCAAATGCCACTGTACGTGTAATGTCAGAGCAATAACCATCTATGATTACGCCTAAATCAAATAGTACGAAATCGCCGCGTTTCATTTTGTTTGCACCTGGAATACCGTGTGGAAGAGCAGAGTTTGCACCTGCTAATACCATCGTATCAAATGACATTTTATGTATGCCTTTTGTTTTTAATTCGTGTTCAATAATTGCTAATACTTCTAGTTCGCTACGATCTTCTTTAATTGCATTTACACCAACTTCAACAGCATAGTCTGCCATTTTAGCTGCTTCGCGTAAAATAGAAAGTTCTTTTTCGTCTTTAATTAAACGAAGTTCACGAACTTTTTCCTCAGCTGACGTGAAAGCTGCATTTGGGAATAATTTTGTTAATTCTTCGTAGCGCTCTACGTTTAAATGTTCTTTTTCAATTGCAACTGCATTTGCATTGATACCGCGGTCTTTAATTGCTTTTGCAATCATATCCCATGGTCTGTCAGTATCAGTAAATCCGATAATTTCATGTGCCCAGCCAGCGTTACGTGCTTGGCCTTCTTCCATTTTAGGGCAAATTAAAATAGGTTCTTTTTCTTGGAATACAAACATACCAAGAAGTCTTTCGTGTGGTTCACAGTGGAAGTTTGTCATGTAGAAGACGTTTGGTGTAGAAGTTAAGAACGCAGCTTCTACGTTTTTTTCTTTTAGCCATTGCATTAAATTTTCTAATCTAGCATTCATCGATTGGCACCCCCGAGATATTTAATTACAAATATAACTTTAACTCGGAAGAAAGCGTTATGACAAGTAAATCGATGTTAGAAAAGACAGGGAATTGAAAAATCATGTAGAATAAAAAGTGAGAATGTAATAAGGGGAGGAATGTAATAATGAAAGTATCTTATCACGGGCATTCAGTTGTAAAGATTGAAACGAATGGAAAAGTAATTTTAATTGATCCGTTTTTAACAGGAAATCCAAAAACAGATTTAAAGGCTGAAGATGTAAAAGTAGATGCGATTCTTTTATCACACGGTCATGGTGATCATGTTGGAGATACAGTAGAACTTGCGAAGAAAAATAATGCAGTTGTAGTGGCACCGTTTGAACTAGCGACATTTTTAAGTTGGCAAGGTGTAAAAACACATCCGATGCATATTGGTGGTTCACATGAATTTGACTTCGGAAAAGTGAAGTTTACACAAGCATTCCACGGTTCTAGTTATATTGATGAAGAAAATAAGACGATTACATATACTGGTATGCCAGCGGGTATTTTATTTACAGCAGAAGAGAAGACTTTGTACCATGCAGGGGATACTGCTCTATTCTCTGATATGAAATTAATTGGGGAATTAAATAACATTGATGTAGCATTTTTACCAATTGGTGATAATTTCACAATGGGACCAGAAGATGCTGTTTTAGCAGCAAAATGGGTTCAGGCGAAAACTGTTGTACCGATGCATTACAATACGTTCCCGGTTATTGAACAAGATCCATATCAATTTGTAGAAAAGCTACAAAATTGTACAGGGAAAGTATTAGAAGCTGGAGAAAGTATTACACTATAGAAAAGAAACCCTTCATTTGAAAAGACAAGTGAAGGGTTTTTTACGTGTGTAGGACAGCTTGTAAAGGTTGTACTTGTTTTGATGATTCTTTTCTTTTTGGAAGTGGCTGTTCAGGTGTTTCATTCAATTCCATTGCAACTTTTTTCCCGTCTACGAAAGCTAACAATACAGCACCTACAACTTCTAATAATTTTTTCATCATGTATCCGCTCCTTTGTTTCATTTCTTGTCTTCATTGTATATGGAAGTGGCTGGACAAACTATCGAACGAGATGACAATACCATTACATTGTTGTAATAGAAGAAGTGGTGTAATGTAAGGTGTATTTTGTTATAAAAAAAATAGTACAGATATACAAAGAGAGAGTGTAACAGTTTTGAAAATATAGTATACTGAAAATACAACACATGAAGAATTTAGGGAAAAGAAAGTATGGTGAAACCATTTGGCTACCAAGCATAACCAAATTTTAGAACATATTAATAGCCTGCCAGTAGGGCATAAAATTTCTGTAAGGCAAATTGCAAAAGATTTGAGTGTAAGTGAAGGTACAGCTTATCGTGCAATTAAAGATGCAGAAAATAAAGGGTATGTTAGTACGATTGAACGTGTCGGAACAATTCGAATTGAACAAAAGAAGAAAGAAAATATTGAAAAGCTGACATATGCAGAAGTCGTTAACATTGTCGATGGTCAAGTACTTGGAGGCAGAGAAGGACTACATAAAACGTTAAATAAATTCGTAATCGGAGCAATGAAATTAGAAGCGATGATGCGCTATACAGAAGCTGGAAACTTACTTATTGTCGGTAATCGTACGAACGCACATCAATTAGCGTTAGAAACCGGAGCTGCGGTGTTAATTACGGGCGGATTTGATACGGAAGATCATGTGAAGAAATTAGCAGATGAATTAAAACTGCCGATTATTTCAAGTAGTTACGATACATTTACAGTTGCAACGTTAATTAACCGTGCGATTTACGATCAGCTTATTAAGAAAGAAATTGTACTCGTTGAAGATATTTTAACGCCAATTGAAGAAACGTTATATTTAAAGCCAGATGATACAGTGCAGCAATGGCATGCGTATAACGAAGAGACGATGCACGGAAGATATCCGATTGTTGATGAAAATAAAAAGGTGTTAGGTATTGTAACTTCAAAAGATATGATCGGTGTAGCGAAAGAAACACCAATTGATAAAGTGATGACAAAGCATCCGATTACGGTAAATGGAAAAATGTCTGTCGCAGCTGCGGCGCGTATGATGGTGTGGGAAGGTATTGAGTTACTTCCAGTTGTTGATGAAGGAAATAAGTTGCAAGGTATTATTAGCCGTCAAGATGTACTTCAGGCGTTGCAAATGATTCAGCGTCAACCGCAAGTCGGTGAAACAATCGATGATATTGTAACGAATCAATTTATGACGCCGAAAGAAGCGAAAAATGAGCATCTATATCAATTTTCAGTGACGCCGCAAATGACGAATTCAATCGGAACGCTATCTTACGGTGTATTCGCAACGATTGTGACAGAAGCAACGAATCGCGTTATTCGTGCGCAAAAGAAGAGCGATTTAATTGTTGAGAACTTAACAATTTATTTCGTAAAACCAGTTCAAATTGACAATGTTGTATCGGTTCATCCGAAAGTATTAGAAATTGGACGTAAATTTGGTAAGGTTGATGTAGAAGTACATCATGAAGGTAATGTTGTTGGGAAAGCATTACTTATGGTGCAATTGATCGATAAATAAAAAGATGGAGCAAGCCGCTTTGGTTTGTTCCATTTTTTTTAAGAAGGTATAGTAGAGCTTTTTAAAATTTAGTTATCAACTGAATCTATTATGTTTTTAATTGCAAAAAAAAAGGTAAATTACGTTCTGTTTCATATTTATAAATAGAAGCGTGCAATCATTTGAAGATGCTTGAACAATAATTGTGGAGGTGTCGAATGGGAGTAATAATTCTCTTTTTAGGGGTAGTATTTGCAATAACTTTTCATGTGTTAACACATCGAAGAATGGATATAAAGAAAAAGAAATTGTATGTAGTAAGTTTGATTTTCGCTATTGTTTGTTCCTTTATCTCTACAGCTGGAGAAAATAAGGGTGATTTTCTATACTTTGGTGTACCAGCTGAAACATTTGTTTATTATGGTGGATGGGAAATATCTTTTAATCCATTAGGCTTTTTCTTTAACTTTATTTTGTTTTATTGGATTTTGAAGCTGTTATTTAAGCTGCGTAAGAGTTTGGGTAGTGAAGTGCAAAAATAGCAGTATATGTTGGAGACTTTAGCTAATCTATATCAGGTTAGAGAATTGGTTGTTAGTCGATAGAAAAGCTTACACTACTAATTATTAAAGGGAAACTATGCTGCACTATATGTACTAGGGGGGGAGAAGAATGGATTTTCACATTAAAGAGCAGTTATGTAAGCAATATAATTTAAATAGTTTTACGAAAGTTTCATTGTTGCATGGGGGAGAAAATCAAACATATATGTTCGAATCGGACAAAAATAAATTTGTAGTTAGGCAGTATAGAGAAGGACGTTATACAGCCGAGCAAATAGAAGCTGAAATACATTGGTTAATAGCGATACAAAAACAAATGTTAGTACCAGAAGTAGTTGTAAATAAAGATGGTGACTGGATCACACCTGTTATGAAAGATGAGGTAAGTATCCAGTATTTTGTTGTCTTTAGGTTTATAAATGGAAGTGAAATTATAGAACCAAAGGATAAAGATTATGAAAAACTTGGATCACTCATGCGAATGTTTCATGAAAAAACAAATGGAGTACTTAAAAGTGTGCCGCAAACTTGGAGGGGTTATGAAAGACCTATATATAGCGAGAAAAAGATGATTCATGAGCCTTTACAATGTTTATTACATGCTTCTTTTTTATCTTATGAGGATAAAAATAAATGCTTGAGAATTGCAGAAAGAATACAAGAACTTACAAACTCAATTCAATTGGGAGAAAAACAATTTGTTCACGGAGATATGCATTTTGGAAATATTCTTGTAGACAAAGAGGATTGGTATTTACTCGATTTTGATGAATGTGGATTTGGGTATAAAGAGTTTGATATTGGTGTTCCTAGATTGCATTTAATTGCTTCTGGACAGTTAGAAGAGGCATGGGGGAACTTCATGATGGGATATGGGGGAAATATTTCGGAAGCAGCCATTCGACTTGGAACTGCTTTAAGAATCTTTTATATGGCAGGGAAAATACCATTAAGACTTGATATTGAACCTATTAAAAAGAATCCTGATTATTTCATTCGCCGATATATTCAGTATGCGGAAGAGGAGTTATGCAGTAAGACAATTGTCTGATAAAAAAACAGAATATTAATTCATTTGGATTCTAGACTATGTTATAATTTGATTGTAAGAAAATGGATTTATGAAAGGTGGTATGCATGATGTCATCAACAGTACTCTTTTTTGGTAGTATCGCACTATTTTACTTCCTTGTGATGATACCGATTCAATATTTATACTTACAAGGTTTACATGAAAAAAAGAAAAAAACAGGATTATCTCAGCGAGAACTATATGAAAAAATGTCTTTTGGGGAAGAACAATTACATCTCCATGTGCAAGGCAATCCATTCAATATTCCTTCTGCGTTTGTCGCATATATGATTTTAAAAGTTAGAGGACGTAAAAAAGCATCACAATGTTGATGCTTTTTTACGTTGTTTCATAGACTTCGGCTTCTTCAACTGCTAATGGTAAGAAATGTTTATATTGGCGAAATCCATTAAAGGCACTTGCACTGCCAAATAGAACGAATAAGATACCAACGATAATACGAGCGGTTGAAAGTTCTAAAAAGAATTGGTTTATCCCGAAGAATAAGACGAATGAACCGAGTGCCATTGCGGATTTTCCTGAGAGCCAACCTTTCTCCATTGGGCGGTTTGTACGAAAGTATTTTGTTTTGTAGAAGAGGTACAACATAAATGAGACGATAATACAGAAGACTAATACTGGCATCATGCACACTCCCATCGCTTTATGAAAAAATAGTAGAGAAAAAAGAAATATCTAAACTTTCTAATTTTTATTATAAAGCAATTGTTCGCATGTATGAAATACTTTCCGTTATAATGGAGGATAAAGTGAGACTTTCATTAGTGTGGGGATGTTTCCGCGCTAATGATTAGCCCGCATTCATTGGGCTTTTACTGCACGTTGAAGTGAAGAAGTTGAATAAAAAGGAGATTATACATATGCATGAGCAAATTTTAGGAGCAATTAAAGAGTTTGATACAATTATTATTCATCGTCATGTGCGTCCGGATCCAGATGCGTTAGGTTCACAGGGCGGTCTTAGTACAATTCTACAAGAATCGTTTCCAGAGAAAAATATTTATACGGTTGGGTACAATGAACCGTCATTAGCATATTTACGAGTAATGGATGATATTGAAGATAGTGTATACGAAAATGCGCTCGTTATCGTTTGTGATACAGCAAACCAAGAACGTGTTGACGATCAACGCTATACAAAAGGGAAGATGTTAATCAAAATTGATCATCATCCAAATGAAGATCCATACGGAGACATTACGTGGGTAGATACGACAGCAAGTTCTACAAGTGAAATGATTTATGAGTTTTATAATTATGGAAAAGATAAAGGGTTACAAATAACGAAAGAAGCAGCTCGTCTTATTTTAGCGGGTATTGTTGGGGATACAGGTCGTTTCTTATTCCCGAATACAACAGCGAAAACACTTCGTTATGTGAGTGAGCTTGTTGATATGGATGTGAAGTTTACAGATTTATACAACGAAATGTATAAGACGAAAGAAAAGATTGCTCGTTTAAACGGCTATATTTTACAAAACTTTACGATGGTAGAAGAAGGAGCAGCTTACATTAAATTAACGAAAGAAGTATTAGAAGAATTTGATGTACTTCCTTCTGAAGCATCTGGCGTTGTTGGAGCACTTGGTAACATTGATGGATTAAAGGCATGGGTTCTATTTTTAGAGGAAGACGATGTGATTCGTGTTCGTCTTCGCTCAAAAGGGCCAGTAATAAATAAATTAGCAATGCAATATAACGGCGGAGGGCATCCGATGGCTTCTGGTGCAAAAGCATCTTCTTGGGAAGAAGCGGATCGTCTTTTTGCTGATTTACGTGAGCTGTGTAGATAAGAGATTATATAGTAGAACAAAAAGAAGGAGTGGCGCTAAAGCCCTCCTTCTTTATTTTTCTTTCTCTATCGTAATGCTAATTTCAAGCACGGTATCAAAAGATATTGTATCGACTTTGAAACGGTATAGCCGATCGTAATGTTTGTACGTTTTGTTTTCGATTACTTTTTTGAGTAGGTCTTTATTTTTTGCGATACTTTGTATGTTTTTCGTTAAAAGATGCTGGAGGTCATTATGGATAGAAGTGGTCATGTTTTCAATTGTAAGGTTGTCTAAATCGTATTTTTCTCGATTTATAAGTTTTATTTTAATCTCTTGAATGGTTAAGAGCCGTTTATTTTCAGTATTTAATTTTTCTTGATCTTCGAGAAGGACGTGGAGCTTTGCTTCTTGTTTTTCTATAATTTCTCTTTGTTCTGCTATTTTACTAGCTTGTTCTTCTTGAAAAACACCGTATATGTACAAAAAAATAAACCAGCTCAACACGCCCCCAACAGCAGCACCAGCTAAAACTAAATACCATCTTTTTGCTGTATTGGCACTTGGTACTCTCATACATGCTCCTGCGTTAGCCATTTAATAATAATAAGACCAGTTTGCATACCACCTGTTGCGAAAAAAATAAGGAGAATTTGTTTTACGATATCTTTCATATCCCCGCCAAAGAAACTTCTTTCAAAACTATAAAAAGTATCAAATGTTCCGCCGATCGCTGCAACGAGTGCCCAAATTCTTAAATTTTGGGCGAATTGATTAATGTAAGTGAGAGTTGGTTTTCCGATAAGAAATGCACCAAATCCACCAATTAATGAACCACCAAGTATAACCCCAAAGGCAATAAAATAACTAATAATAAGCAGAGAGAAAAAAGTGTGTTCTCTTACATCCATCGTCATTCCCCTTTCTTCTTCATATATATGGACAAAGTATAAGAAGTATGTTTTGATTTCCTCTTTCCTCTTCACCTATAATAAAAGTAGTCAAATAGGTAAAGAGAGGGTACAACAGTGAAGTTTGTGCATTTACAATGTCAAACCGTTTTTAGTTTATTAAAAAGTGCTTGTAAAATTGATGAACTTGTAATTAGGGCGAAAGAGCTCGGTTATTTATCGCTAGCTATTACGGATGAAAATGTTATGTATGGCGTTATTCCGTTTTATAAAGCATGTAAGAAACATGGTATACATCCTATCATCGGCTTAACAGCTTCTATTTTTAGTGAAGAAGGAGAAAAGTCTTATCCGCTTGTCTTACTTGCTGAAAATGAAATAGGTTATCAAAATTTATTAAAGATCTCTAGTAGCATTATGACGAAGTCAAAAGAAGGTATTCCGAAGAAATGGCTTGCACATTATGCGAAAGGATTAATTGCTATTTCACCAGGTAAAGATGGGGAAATCGAACAATTATTATTAGAAGACAAAGAGAGTCAAGCTGAAGAAGTAGCTCGTATGTATCAAAATATGTTCGGCAGTTTTTATATGAGTTTACAGCATCATGCGATTCAAGATGAACTGCTTCTGCAAGAAAAATTACCTGCATTTATGAATAGGATAAATATTCCAGTTGTAGCGACGAACGATGTACGCTACATCAATCAAAGTGACGCACTTGTTCATGAATGTTTATTATCTGTTGAAAGTGGAACGAAAATGACGGATCCTGATAGGCCGAGGCTGAAAACAGATCAATATTATTTAAAATCATCAGATGAAATGGAAGCCCTATTTTCTCACGTAGAAGAAGCGATTTATAACACAGTAGAAATTGCAGAACGTTGTAGAGTAGAAATACCGTTTCATGTAAATCAATTACCGAAATTCCCTGTTCCATCTAACGAGACGAATGATATGTATTTGCGCCGCGTTTGTGAAGAAGGATTACAAAAACGTTATGGTACGCCGAAAGAAGTACATATAAAGCGTTTGAATCATGAATTAAACGTGATTTCTAGCATGGGGTTTAGTGATTATTTCCTCATTGTCTGGGATTTTATGAAGTACGCGCATGAAAATCATATTTTAACAGGACCAGGTCGTGGATCAGCGGCTGGCTCACTCGTTTCTTACGTATTAGAAATTACAGATATTGATCCAATTGAATACGATCTATTATTTGAAAGGTTTTTAAACCCAGAGCGTGTGACACTTCCAGATATTGATATTGATTTTCCGGATATAAGACGTGATGAGATGATTCGATATGTGAAAGATAAATATGGTCAGCTTCGTGTTGCACAAATTGTAACGTTTGGGACGTTGGCAGCGAAAGCGGCAATTAGAGATATTGCGCGTGTAATGGGGCTTCCGCCGCGAGATATTGATATATTCTCAAAACTTATTCCATCAAAGCTTGGTATAACGTTAAAAGATGCATATGAGGAATCGCAATCACTCCGTGAGTTTATACAAGGGAATCTTTTGCATGAACGTGTGTTTGAAATTGCAAAACGTGTAGAAGGCTTACCGCGTCATACGTCTATTCATGCAGCTGGCGTTATTATGAGCCAAGAGCCATTAACCGGAAGTGTTGCAATTCAAGAAGGGCATAACGATGTGTATGTTACGCAATACCCAGCTGATGCATTAGAAGAACTTGGGTTGCTCAAGATGGACTTTTTAGGATTACGTAATTTAACGTTACTTGAAAATATTATAAAGTTTATCGTGCAAAAAACAGGAAAAGAAATCGATATAAGAAATTTACCACTTCAAGATGAAAAGACATTCCAATTGTTAGGTAGAGGGGATACAACAGGTGTATTCCAGCTTGAATCAGGCGGTATGCGAAATGTACTTCGCGGGTTAAAGCCGAATGAATTTGAAGATATTGTTGCTGTTAACTCGTTATATAGACCAGGACCGATGGAACAAATTCCAACCTTTATTGAATCAAAACACGGAAAAAGACAAATTGAATATTTACATCCGGACTTAAAGCCGATTTTAGAAAGAACATACGGTGTAATTGTATACCAAGAACAAATTATGCAAATCGCGTCGAAGTTGGCGGGCTTCTCGCTCGGAGAAGCCGATTTATTACGCCGTGCAGTGAGTAAAAAAAATCGTGATATTTTAGATCAGGAACGTAAGCATTTTGTGCAAGGATGTTTACAAAATGGTTATGACGAGACATCTGCAGAGAAAATTTACGATTTAATTGTAAGATTTGCAAATTACGGCTTTAACCGAAGTCACGCTGTAGCCTACAGTATGATTGGATATCAGCTTGCTTACTTAAAAGCGAATTATACGCTGGAATTTATGACGGCACTATTATCGAGTGCAATTGGAAATGAAGATAAGATTGTGCAGTATATACGCGAAACGAAGCGAAAAGGTTTTCATGTTTTGCCGCCGTCTCTTCAGATAAGTGGTTACAATTTCCAAATAGAAGGAAATGCAATACGTTACAGCTTACTTTCCATTCGAAACATCGGAATGGCTACAGTGACAGCATTAATCGAAGAACGAGAGAAAAAAATGTTTGAAGATTTATTTGAATTTTGTCTGCGCATGCCATCAAAGTTTGTAACAGAGCGAAATTTAGAGGCGTTCGTCTGGTCTGGGTGTTTTGACGATTTCGGTGTTTCGAGAACGAATTTATGGAAAAGTCTTAAAGGAGCGTTAGAGTATGCCAATCTTGCACGTGATTTAGGAGATGCTGTTCCGAAATCAAAATACGTACAAGGAGAAGAGCTCTCTTTTATTGAACAGTTAAATAAAGAGAAGGAAGTACTAGGTTTTTATTTATCAAGCTATCCGACAGCGCAGTATGTGAAGTTAGCGAAAGAATTAGAAATTCCAACTCTCGCTCAGGCGATGCGACATAAGAAAAAAGTACAAAGAGCTATCGTGTACATAACAAGCGTGAGAGTGATTCGTACGAAAAAGTTGCAAAAGATGGCATTTATTACATTTTGTGATCAAAATGATGAAATGGAAGCAGTTCTTTTCCCCGAAACGTATATACATTTCTCAGATAAGTTACAAGAAGGAGCAATTGTTTTAGTTGACGGCATGATTGAGCTTAGAAATCATAAGCTGCAATGGATTGTAAATGGACTATATCCGTTAGAAGAAATGGATGTGTATGAAGAAAAGAAAGATGCGTCTGTTTACGTGAAATTGCCATCTCAATATGAGAAAAAGCTTTTAAATCAGGTTACTAAAATATTGTTTGACTATTCGGGTTTTGCGAAAGTACTAATTTATTATGAAAAGGAACATAAAATGGTACAATTATCACGAAGTTTATCGATTCATCCAAGTGAAGAATGTTTAGGAGCACTTCGTGAAATTGTCGGGGAAGAAAATGTGGTTGTGAAAATATAATGGACAATTTCCCTACATTTCGATTATTATAGTAGTAGTGTTCGTGGTCAGACCACTTGGAGAAATTGATATCAGCAAGAATAATTTGAGGAGAGTGGATAGTTTGTCAACACTTCGTGAAGAAGCACTTCACATGCATAAAGTGCATCAAGGAAAATTAGAAACTGTATCAAAAGTAAAAGTAGAAAATGCAAAAGATTTAAGTCTTGCATATTCTCCAGGGGTTGCAGAACCTTGTAAAGAAATTTATGACGATAAAAGTAAGGTATATGAATATACAATGAAGGGAAATATGGTAGCAGTTGTGACAGATGGAACGGCTGTACTTGGTCTTGGTAACATCGGGCCTGAAGCATCTCTTCCAGTAATGGAAGGTAAAGCTGTATTATTCAAGAGCTTTGCTGGTGTAGATGCATTCCCAATTGCCTTAAATACAAACGATGTAGATAAAATTGTTGAAACTGTAAAATTAATGGAGCCAACTTTTGGCGGCGTTAACTTAGAGGATATCGCAGCACCAAACTGCTTCATTATTGAAGAACGTTTGAAAAAAGAAACAAATATTCCTATCTTCCATGATGATCAACACGGAACAGCTATCGTAACAGTAGCGGGTCTTGTGAACGCGCTAAAACTAGTTGGAAAGAAAATGTCTGACATTAAAGTTGTCGCAAATGGCGCAGGTGCAGCAGGTATTGCAATTATTAAACTTTTATATCGCTATGGCGTACGCGACATTATTATGTGTGACCGTAAAGGGGCAATCTATGATGGTCGTCCTACAGGTATGAATCCGGTGAAGGATGAAGTGGCAAAATATACAAATAAGAATCGTATCGAAGGTTCTTTAGCTGATGTTGTACAAGGTGCGGACGTATTCATTGGTGTATCTGCAGAAGGTGCATTAACAGAAGAGATGGTTCGTACAATGAATGACGATGCAATTATTTTTGCAATGGCGAATCCAGTTCCAGAAATTATGCCAGAATTGGCAAAAGCAGCGGGCGCAGCTGTTGTTGGAACGGGTCGTTCTGACTTCGCAAACCAAGTAAATAATGTACTAGCGTTCCCTGGTATTTTCCGCGGTGCACTTGACGTACATGCGACACAAATTAACGAAGAAATGAAGATGGCAGCTGTACAAGCTATTGCTGAGCTTGTAGCAGAAGATGAGTTAAATGCAGACTATATCATTCCAGCACCGTTTGACGCGCGTGTAGCGCCTCAAGTAGCAGCTTACGTTGCAAAAGCTGCAATGGAGACAGGAGTAGCTCGCCGTCAAGTAGATCCAAATGAAGTTGCTGAGAAAACAAAACAATTAGCGCTGATTGGTAAAGAATAAGCGAGGAATTTCCATTGACATCATCAAATACAAAAGTATATCTCGAAATTGTAAAAAAAATCCGTTCCATTATGGAAGAGGATGGATTGGTAGCAGGGGATCGTTTGCCGTCTGAGCGTGAGTTAAGTTCACGTTTAAACGTAGGACGTTCCTCTGTAAGAGAAGCGTTGCGTGCTTTAGAACTTGTAGGATTAATTGAAACGAGACGTGGTGAAGGGACGTTTATTCGAAACTTTTACGATAACGGTCTTGTACAATTGATTGCTCCGTTCTTGCTGCAAGATGAGAAAACAATTCGTGATTTATTACAAACAAAACGATTGCTTGAGAAAGATATGATTCGAATTGTATGTAATTTACCGAAAGAAATGTTTTCTAAAGTGCTAAGTAAATTACATCAAGTGCTTGAAGGAAATGAAAACTCAGTTCCAATGCTTCACCAAACGTTCTTTAAAACACTTATTGAACAAGTCGATAATTATTTACTATATCGCATTTGGATGATCGTAAATGATTAC
The DNA here is from genome assembly GCF_051915205.1 of Bacillus cereus group sp. MYBKT111-2. Lineage (NCBI taxonomy): Bacteria > Bacillati > Bacillota > Bacilli > Caryophanales > Bacillaceae > Bacillus > Bacillus cereus group sp. MYBKT111-2. The sequence continues at coordinate 854,217 of NZ_JBQAEG010000001.1, read as the reverse complement.
GTATCAACGCTTTCTTGTAAAGTTTCAGGAGATTCTATCGATATGTATAGAAAGCTTTACGCTATTTTGGAAGAAAAACAAGAAAATGATGCACTAAAAATTTACGATGAATTAGTAGAGAATATACAGTTTCACTCGTAATGTATAAAATTTGTCGAAATGACCATGACACGTTATGACAAACATTCTATCGCGTAGCGGTTAAAGTTAAACGTAAAGAGTGAGGTTATTAGACAGATTGAGAAGATAAGGCTAACATCAAACTTTGGTGTTAGCCCAATTTTCTTCTTACGCTAACCTTAGCTCTCAACGAAGGGGGTCAAATTGTGCTAAGAGATTTATTCGTGAAAAAGAAAAAGTACGCTGCAATACCTTCAGAACAAGTACGAAAAGATGTACCAGACGGCGTTATGACAAAATGTCCGAAATGTAAAAAAATCATGTATACGAAAGAGCTTCTAAAAAATTTAAAAGTATGTGTGAATTGTGGATATCATCATCCTATGAATGCATGGGAACGTCTTGATAGTATATTGGACGAAGGGTCATTCCGTGAGTATGACAAAGAAATGGTTTCATTAAATCCACTCGAGTTTCCAGATTATGAAGAGAAACTAGAGAGCGATCGTAAGAAGACTGACTTGAACGAAGCGGTTGTAACTGGTGAAGGAACAATTGATGACATGCTTGTTGTTGTTGCAGTAATGGATTCTCGTTTTCGAATGGGGAGCATGGGCTCTGTTGTAGGAGAAAAAATTGCCCGTGCGGTTGAAAAGGCATACGACTTACAAGTTCCATTTATTATCTTTACTGCTTCGGGTGGTGCCCGTATGCAAGAAGGGATATTAAGTTTAATGCAAATGGCAAAAACAAGCGTAGCTTTGAAAAAGCATAGTAATGCAGGAGGATTATTTATTTCTGTTATGACTCACCCAACGACGGGCGGGGTTTCAGCGAGTTTCGCTTCACTTGGTGATTATAATCTTGCAGAACCAGGGGCGCTGATCGGATTTGCTGGTAGACGTGTAATTGAACAAACGGTGCGTGAGAAACTACCGGAAGATTTCCAAACGGCAGAATTCTTACTAGAACATGGTCAATTAGATGCGGTGGTACATCGTGATGATATGAGAGAATCGCTTCGTAAGATTTTAGAAGTTCATCAAGGAGGGGAAATGGCTGTATGGCAGAGCTAGAATTTGAGAAACCAGTTGTTGAGCTAAGAAATAAGATTCGTGAACTGAAAGACTATACGAAAAACAGCCAGATGGACTTCAGTGAGGAGATTCGTATTTTGGAAGACAAGCTAGAAAATTTAGAGGAAGATATATACGGCAATATGAAAGTATGGGACCGTGTTCAAATTGCTCGTCATGCAGAACGACCGACAACGCTCGATTATATTGAGCACTTATTTACTGATTTTTTTGAATGTCATGGAGATCGTCTATTTGGCGATGATGCAGCGATTGTCGGCGGCATTGCGAAGTATAAAGGGATGCCTGTAACTGTAATCGGGCATCAACGCGGAAAAGATACGAAAGAAAATATTCGCCGTAATTTTGGGATGCCTCACCCAGAAGGATATCGAAAAGCATTGCGTTTAATGAAGCAGGCGGAAAAGTTCAATCGTCCAATTATTTGTTTTATTGATACGAAAGGAGCTTATCCTGGTAAAGCTGCTGAAGAACGTGGTCAAAGTGAAGCGATCGCCCGCAATTTATTTGAAATGGCAGGCTTAACGGTGCCTGTTATTTGTATCGTTATCGGCGAAGGTGGTAGTGGTGGTGCACTAGGTCTTGGAGTAGGAGATTACATTCATATGCTAGAAAATTCCACTTATTCTGTTATTACGCCAGAGGGTGCAGCGGCAATTCTTTGGAAAGATGCAGGAAAAGCAAAGGAAGCTGCAGAGGCGATGAGAATTACAGCAGCAGATTTGAAAGAATTAGGTGTAATTGACGAAATTATTCCAGAGACAAAAGGTGGAGCACACCGTAATATTTTGAAACAGTCAGAAAATATAGATTTAATGATTAGAAAAACTTTTGAACAATTAAACGGAATTTCGAAAGAGGAATTAATCGAAAAACGTTATGAAAAATATATGAAAATTGGGCAAGTTTCGTTTTCAAACGCTTCCATTTGGATAAAATAAGAAAAGCGTGCGTTCCACTTCGCGAATGCACGTTTTTATTATGAAAAGACACATCTTCTCCATTGTATTTTTATATTTTTTCGTGTTATTTTATTATAAGGCAAATAATCTTTATGAGGTGAGTACAAATGAAACGTATTGGTGTATTAACAAGTGGTGGAGATTCACCTGGTATGAATGCTGCCATTCGTGCAGTGGTTCGTAAAGCGATTTTCCATGATATTGAAGTATATGGTATTTACCATGGATACGCTGGATTAATTTCTGGTCACATTGAAAAATTAGAACTAGGTTCTGTTGGCGATATTATCCACCGCGGTGGTACGAAATTATATACAGCAAGATGTCCTGAGTTTAAAGACCCAGAAGTACGACTAAAAGGTATCGAGCAATTAAAGAAACATGGTATCGAAGGACTTGTTGTTATTGGTGGAGATGGTTCTTACCAAGGCGCTAAAAAATTAACTGAACAAGGATTCCCATGTGTTGGTGTACCAGGTACAATCGACAATGATATCCCTGGAACAGACTTTACAATTGGTTTCGATACAGCTTTAAATACTGTTATTGATGCAATTGATAAAATTCGTGACACAGCTACATCTCATGAACGTACATATGTTATCGAAGTAATGGGACGTCACGCTGGTGATATCGCATTATGGGCTGGTTTAGCTGATGGTGCGGAGACAATCTTAATTCCAGAAGAAGAGTATGACATGGATGAGGTTATCGCTCGTCTGAAACGCGGTAGTGAACGTGGTAAAAAACACAGTATTATCGTTGTAGCTGAAGGTGTTGGAAGTGCAATTGACTTCGGTAAGCACATTGAAGAAGCAACAAACTTTGATACTCGTGTAACTGTATTAGGTCACGTACAACGTGGTGGATCACCAAGTGCACAAGACCGTGTATTAGCAAGTCGTCTTGGTGCAAGAGCAGTTGAATTGTTAATTGCTGGTAAAGGTGGACGTTGTGTAGGTATTCAAAATAATAAACTTGTTGATCATGACATTATCGAAGCGTTAGCTCAAAAACATACAATCGATAAAGATATGTGTCAATTATCTAAAGAATTATCCATCTAATCGGCGTAATGTCGGATATTTGGGAACGGTTTCATAATTTTCGGAGGTGCAATATGCGTAAAACTAAAATTGTATGTACTATAGGTCCTGCTAGTGAAAGTATTGAAAAATTAGAGCAATTAATCGAAGCAGGTATGAACGTTGCTCGTTTAAACTTCTCTCATGGTAGCCATGAAGAGCACGGCGCTCGTATTAAAAACATTCGTGAAGCTTCAAAGAAAACTGGTAAAACAGTTGGTATCTTACTTGATACAAAAGGTCCAGAAATCCGTACTCATGACTTCGTAGACGGACAAGCTGAGCTTGTAACAGGTGCAGAAGTAGTTCTTTCTACTGAGCAAGTATTAGGTACTGCAGAGAAGTTCTCTGTATCTTATGCTGGTCTTTATGACGATGTAGACCCAGGTTCTCGCATTCTAATCGATGACGGTCTTATCGAGCTAGAAGTAATCGAAAAAGCTGACGGAAACATCCGTACAAAAGTTCTTAACAGCGGAACTGTAAAAAATAAAAAAGGTGTTAACGTACCAAACGTAAGCATTAAGCTTCCTGGTATCACTGAAAAAGACGTAAAAGATATCATCTTCGGTATCGAGCAAAAAGTTGATTTCATCGCAGCTTCATTCGTACGTAAAGCAGCTGACGTATTAGAAATCCGTGAATTATTAGAAGAGCATAACGCTCAATACATCCAAATCGTACCAAAAATCGAAAACCAAGAGGGTATCGACAACATCGATTCAATCTTAGAAGTTTCTGACGGTTTAATGGTAGCTCGTGGTGACATGGGTGTAGAAATTCCACCAGAAGAAGTACCATTAGTACAAAAACGTCTAATCAAAAAATGTAACGTGTTAGGTAAACCAGTTATTACTGCAACACAAATGTTAGATTCTATGCAACGTAACCCACGTCCAACTCGTGCGGAAGCAAGTGACGTAGCTAACGCAATCTTCGATGGTACAGATGCAATCATGCTTTCAGGTGAAACAGCTGCTGGACAATACCCAGTAGAAGCAGTAACAATGATGGCTAACATCGCAGTACGTGTTGAAAAGTCATTACAATATGAAGATATGTTCAAAAAACGTATTAAAGAGTTCACTCCAACAATTACAGATGCAATTAGCCAATCTGTTGCGCATACAGCACTTGCTCTTGATGTAGCTGCAATCGTAGCTCCAACAGAAAGCGGATATACTGCGAAAATGATCTCTAAATACCGTCCAAAATCTCCAATCGTAGCTGTAACATCTGACGAGCAAGTAGGACGTCGTCTTGCACTTGTTTGGGGTGTACAAGCATTTATGGCTGAGAAGCGCGCAGCTTCTACTGACGAAATGTTAGATACAGCGATTCAAACAGGTATGGATGCAGGTCTAATCGGACTTGGAGACACTGTAGTAATCACTGCTGGTGTACCAGTTGCTGAAACTGGTACAACAAACTTAATGAAGATCCACGTTGTTGGTGAAGAAGTTGCTAAAGGACAAGGAATCGGTCGTAAAGCTGCAAAAGGTAAAGTAGTTGTAGCGAAAACAGCTGCTGAAGCTGTAGCGAACGTAAACGAAGGTGATATCCTTGTTACAGCAAGCACTGATAAAGATATGATTCCTGCAATCGAAAAAGCTGCTGCTCTAGTTGTAGAAGAAGGCGGTCTAACAAGCCATGCGGCTGTTGTAGGTGTATCAATCGGTATTCCTGTTATCGTTGGTGTAAACGGCGTAACAGCAACTTTAAAAAATGGCCAAGAAGTAACAGTTGATGCAGCACGCGGAATTGTTTATAATGGACATGCGGAAGTGCTATAAGTAATACGGAGAGAAGGATCGGAGTCCTTCTCTTTTTTTTTACACAAAAAATGAGATAAAACTAGCTTGAGGCGTCTGAAATTGCTTTTAAAAGCTGTTTATTATGAAATTTGATAGGGAAAGTGCATTCGGATTTCATGTGGTGTATATGAGCGTTTTGAGGGCGTTAAAAGTGATGGTATATGAGAGGGGTGTAGAACTATGAAGTGGTTACTATTCTTGTTTATTTTAATACCGGCTATTGAAATTACAGTCTTAATTGGATCGAGTCATGTAATAGGTTTGTGGTCTACGTTCGCTATGATCGTATTTACAGGTGTTGTAGGTGTATATTTGGCGAAAAGACAAGGGTTTAAAGTACTTAGAGAGATTCAATCTAAGTTGAATAGAGGAGAAATGCCAGGAGGGGCAGTGCTAGATGGTATTTTTATCTTTGTAGGAGGTATTCTTTTAGTGCTTCCTGGATATGTAACGGATATAATGGGTTTTATCTTTGTTATTCCTGTGACGAGGGCTTTGTTGAAACCGTTTGTTATGAAGTGGATGGAATGGAAGTTTAGAAAGAACTCTACTATTATTGTGCAGAAATAGTACTTAGATCATAGCGATCTAAGTACTATTTTTTTATCTGCAACAGGATGAGAGGGTGGTTAAAGTTCAGTTAACGAAAGATGTGTTTTAACATGCGGCGAACGTGGCGGTTAATAATCGATGGGGATAGGATCCTTGTAGATTAAAGTTTTGCTTTATTGTATTTGTTGTGTATTTTTTTCGATTTGAGGAGTTATTAGCTCTTAATCAGTGTGTTTAAAGTGGGAATCTGAACTTAAGATTGTTTTTGTATGTAAAAGAATGAATTGGAACGAAAAAAGTTAAATAAGAGCAGGGAAATGGTCAGTTTAAGTCTCATTCTGTGCTATTTTGTATATTTATTCATTTACATAAAAAGTAATAAATGTAAGTAATAATTATAAAATTAATAGAATAAATATGTAAAATCACCACGAAATATGCGTTTTTTATGCAAAAAAACAAGAGAATTATCTTTTTTGAGTGCAATTCTCTTGTTTTATGTAATGAGTATGAAAAATAAGTACAAGGAATAATCAGTGGGAATTTCCCACTGATTACATGTAAGTTTTTTGTTGTGTATGAATTAGAAACTATTATTTTGAAGGTGAGCCTTTAATATATTTCCACAAATCATGGAATACACGAGCTTTGTGCAATGTATTAAGTAGTACTAAGGTGACTGGACCGATGATTAATCCTAAGAAGCCAAAGAGCTTAAAGCCGACAAATAGAGCAATCAGTGTTGCTAATGGATCGAGGCCGATATTAGATGAAAGTACCTTTGGCTCCATAATTTGTCTTTGGAAAATCACGACGATGTATAAAATGAGAAGACCGATGGCGAAAGCAGTGTCGCCAGTGAAAAATACGTATATAACCCAAGGAACGAAGACAGCCCCTGTTCCTAAATACGGGAGTAAATCTACAACCCCTGTAATAATCGCGATAGTAATGGCGTATGGTACGCGTAATATTAAAAGTCCGATTAGTACAATAACAGTTGTCATAGATACGAGTGTAAGTTGCGCTTTAACAAAACCGAATAAAGCTTTTCTTAAATCCACAAAAATAGTTTTTCCATAGCCATGAACACGGTTGGGTAAAAACTTTCTTACTTTCTGAGCAAGACGATGCCAATCGTAACTAATAAAGAAAGTGGCTAATAAAACGAATACAAGTACAGTTAAAGTGGTTGGTAGTGCACTAATGAAATTTGTTAACCCGCTTATAATGGCGGTTAAAAGTTCTTTCATTTGTGTCGTTGCTTCGGTTCCTAAGTTTTGGATGTTTTGTGTAATCGTATAGCGCTGTGGTTCCCCAAGATGATTAAATTTAGAGATTAAATCATCATAGAGAGGCATAATATGATTAAGTGCAAACTGCTGAGCGAATGCAACGATATCCGGAAATTTTACTGTAACAAGTTGTAGTAAGTATGTTGTGGCAGATATTGCTTCTGTTACAAGATATGTAACGAGTCCGACGATAGCTCCAAATACGAGAATTAAGCTAACGAGTACTGCGAGTGCGCGAGGAAATTGTAGTTTTTGATTAAGGAAATTGACGACAGGATTAATCAAATAAGCAAATGCGAAAGCGATAATAAAAGGGTAGATAAGCCCTGACATATATAGTAATGCATAGAACCCGGCTACCGTCGCTATAATGACAAATACGAGTCGCAATATCATATATAGTAAGTTTCGATTCAAAGATGTATACCTCCAATTCCAATTTGGATTATCCTATTTCGTTCAACTTGTAACGAGTGTGCCCCACTGATTAAAGTTTCACTTTATGTTATAGTGGAATGATGGATTTTCCTGCTTTTTCAGTACGTGAGTGACTGTGAAAGCTTGGTGTTGATGCTTCTACTATATGGTAAAAACTTCATTTTCTCTTCTTTTTATTTTACCTGTTTCTAATTAGAAAAGAAAGGAGAGACGCCCGTTTTTTAAAATGTATACATGCTTACATTTGGATGGTGAAAGTCTCAGTTTGTCATTTTAAAATGCGTAAAAAAAATGAAGTGATTCATGTTGAATAGGCATCGATATAGCATGTATAACGATAGGTTTAAAGGTATTTTTGTTTGGAAATGAGTTCATTATTTTCAGAAAGGAAGTGCAAACATGATTAGTCAGTCAACGTTATTTTTATTCATACTACTTATTATAGGACTTATTGCGAAAAACCAATCGCTTACTGTAGCTATTGGTGTGTTATTTCTATTAAAATTTACATTTCTAGGGGATAAAGTCTTTCCTTATCTACAAACGAAAGGGATTAACCTCGGTGTTACGGTTATTACAATAGCAGTACTCGTACCGATTGCGACGGGGGAAATAGGATTTAAGCAACTTGGAGAAGCAGCGAAATCGTATTATGCATGGATTGCTTTAGCTTCAGGGGTAGCAGTTGCTCTGTTAGCAAAAGGTGGCGTACAATTATTAACGACAGATCCTCATATTACAACTGCGCTCGTTTTCGGGACAATTATAGCAGTTGCTTTATTTAATGGGGTCGCTGTAGGTCCATTAATTGGGGCTGGAATTGCCTATGCAGTAATGAGTATTATACAGATGTTTAAATAAGGAATTTTATAGTAATATAAAATTTTTGAATTCTTTCTGTTCACAAAAGTCAGATAATTGTTTATAATAGGATTAGAAACTTTGAAAAGTTACATAACAGCAGAGACTTTACACCAGATAAAATAAAAACAACATAAAACAATTTTATAATGATATTGTTTTATGTTGTTTTTATCATAAAACTCTTCGGAATTCATTTTCCTCACTAACTTGTTGTTTTGAGCGTGAGGATTCGGGGAGACATTCACGCTCATGCTTTCCATGTAGACAATGGACAATAAGAGGGGAACATCGCAACAAATTTGCATGATCGTGCATTTTGCTTGCCTAAAGAGTGAACGGGCGTTCATAATTCAAAAGGGGAGCAAATAGATATAAGAAGCAAGGTTGGGAGAATTTTCAGGAAAAGGAGAGAATGTCATGACTGTTATTCGAGGTTTAGAAGGGGTAGTAGCAACAACATCATCTGTGAGCTCTATTATTGATGATACATTAACTTATGTTGGGTATAATATTGATGATTTAGCTGAGAATGCTACATTTGAAGAAGTAGTGTACTTATTATGGCATCGCAAGCTTCCTAACGAGCAAGAACTAGCGAAATTTAATGAGATTGTATCGGAATACTATAAAGTTCCAGGTGAGATTTTAGCATATTTGAAACAAGTAGATTTAAAAATCGCACATCCGATGTCTGTTTTACGAACTGCAATTTCCATGCTATCATTATACGATGAGAGCGCTGAAATTATGGATGAAAAGTCCAATTATTTGAAAGCGGTTAAATTACAGGCTCAAGTGGGTACTTTAGTTGCTGCTTATGCAAGAATCCGTAAAGGTTTAGATGTTGTTGAGCCTAGAAATGATTTATCATTAGCTGCAAACTTCTTGTACATGTTAAATGATCGCGAGCCAAATGAAGTTGAAATTGAAGCTTTTGATAAGGCGCTTGTACTTCACGCAGATCATGAGTTAAACGCTTCTACATTTACTGCACGCGTTTGTGTAGCTACACTTTCAGATGTATATTCTGGCATTACAGCAGCAATCGGTGCGTTAAAAGGTCCTCTTCACGGTGGGGCAAATGAAAATGTAATGAAGATGTTAACTGAAATCGGCGAAGAAGAAAATGTAGAATCATATATTCATAATGCTCTTCAAAATAAAGTAAAAATCATGGGCTTTGGCCACCGTGTATATGAGCAGGGTGATCCGCGTGCAAAACATTTACGCGAAATGTCTAAGAGATTATGCGTGCTTTTAGGAGAAGAGAAATGGTATAATATGTCTATCAAAATTGAAGACATTGTAACAAAAGAAAAAGGTCTTCCACCAAATGTTGATTTCTATTCAGCTTCTGTATACCATTGTTTAGGAATTGACCATGACTTATTTACACCTATTTTTGCAATTAGCCGTATGTCAGGCTGGTTAGCTCATATTCTAGAACAATATGAAAATAACCGTTTAATCCGTCCGCGTGCTGATTATAATGGACCAACACATCAAGTGTATGTTCCAATTGCACAACGATAAGCGAATAACACTATTTTGATAGTGAAAATACGCTTTCAAAAGTCTGATTTTTTCGGAAAAATGTAATGATTAGAATATTTTAATTTGACTAACGGTTTGAACTGAGGGGTTATTCCCTCAGTTTCATACATATGAAATTTCAAACATGGGGGTTATCACATTGACGACAGGTGAAAAAATTACTGTAACTAATGGTGTTATGAATGTACCAAACAATCCGATTATTCCATTTATCGAAGGAGATGGAATTGGTCCTGATATTTGGGCAGCTGCATCTCGTGTACTAGAAGCAGCAGTTGAAAAAGCTTATGATGGTGAGAAGAAAATCGTTTGGAAAGAAGTGCTTGCAGGGGAAAAAGCATTCAACCAAACAGGCGAGTGGTTACCAGAAGAAACTTTAAATTTAATTCGTGAATATTTAATCGCGATTAAAGGTCCACTTACAACTCCAGTTGGCGGTGGTATTCGTTCTCTAAACGTAGCACTTCGTCAAGAATTAGATTTATATGTATGTCTACGTCCAGTTCGTTATTTTGAAGGTGTTCCTTCACCTGTAAAACGTCCGGAAGATACTGATATGGTTATTTTCCGTGAAAATACAGAAGACATTTATGCTGGAATTGAATATGCGCAAGGATCTCCAGAAGCAGAAAAAGTTCTTGCTTTCTTAAAAGAAGCAATGGGTGTTAATAAAATCCGCTTCCCAGAAACATCTGGTATTGGTATTAAACCAATCTCAGAAGAAGGGACAAAGCGTCTTGTTCGTGCTGCAATTCAATATGCAATTAACGAAAAACGCTCTTCTGTTACATTAGTTCATAAAGGAAACATTATGAAATTTACAGAAGGTGCTTTCAAAAACTGGGGTTACGAAGTAGCGGAACAAGAATTCGGCGACAAAGTATTTACTTGGGCTGAATATGATCGTATCGTTGAGAAAGATGGCAAAGATGCAGCGAATAAAGCGATGGCAGACGCTGAAGTGGCTGGAAAAATCATCGTAAAAGATTCTATTGCAGACATCTTCTTACAACAAATTTTAACTCGTCCACGTGAGTTCGATGTTGTTGCAACAATGAACTTAAACGGAGACTACATCTCTGATGCACTTGCTGCACAAGTAGGTGGAATTGGTATTGCACCTGGTGCAAACATTAACTATGTAACTGGACATGCTATCTTTGAAGCTACGCACGGTACAGCTCCAAAATATGCAGGTTTAGATAAAGTAAACCCATCTTCAGTTCTTCTTTCTGGTGTATTATTATTAGAGCACTTAGGATGGAACGAAGCTGCGAAATTAGTAACTGCTTCAGTTGAGAAAACAATTGCTTCAAAAGTAGTAACTTATGATTTCGCACGCTTAATGGAAGGTGCAACAGAAGTGAAATGTTCTGAGTTCGCTAATGAACTTATTAAAAACATGGATGTAGCGATAATCAAAAACGCATAATTAAAGTGGGGGGTAAATTATGACAATCAAACGCAAGAAGGTTTCAGTCATCGGTGCAGGATTTACAGGAGCAACAACAGCATTCTTATTAGCACAAAAAGAACTTGCAGATGTTGTATTAGTGGACATTCCACAGCTGGAAAATCCAACAAAAGGGAAAGCGTTAGATATGTTAGAAGCGAGCCCAGTACAAGGTTTTGATGCTAACATTATTGGAACATCTGATTACGCAGATACTGCTGATTCTGACGTTGTTGTAATTACAGCAGGTATTGCGCGTAAGCCTGGTATGAGCCGTGATGATTTAGTAGCAACAAACTCCAAAATTATGAAAAGTATTACGCGCGACATTGCAAAACATTCACCAAATGCGATTATTGTTGTATTAACAAATCCAGTTGATGCAATGACATATTCTGTATTTAAAGAAGCAGGATTCCCGAAAGAGCGTGTTATCGGTCAATCGGGCGTATTAGATACAGCTCGTTTCCGTACATTCATCGCACAAGAATTAAATCTTTCTGTGAAAGACATTACAGGATTTGTTCTTGGTGGACACGGTGACGATATGGTACCTCTTGTACGTTATTCATATGCAGGTGGCATTCCGTTAGAAACGTTAATTCCGAAAGAGCGTTTAGAAGCAATCGTAGAACGTACCCGTAAAGGTGGCGGCGAGATTGTAGGCTTATTAGGAAACGGTAGTGCATATTACGCACCAGCTGCTTCTTTAGTTGAAATGACAGAAGCAATCTTAAAAGATCAACGCCGTGTATTACCGGCTATTGCGTACCTTGAAGGTGAATACGGTTATAGTGACCTTTACTTAGGGGTACCAGTAATTCTAGGTGGTAACGGAATTGAAAAAATTATTGAATTAGAACTTCTTGCAGATGAAAAAGAAGCGTTAGATCGCTCTGTAGAATCTGTACGTAATGTTATGAAGGTTCTTGTTTAATCATTAAATATAAGTAGAAAAAGATTCGGGGCCCCGAATCTTTTTCTACTATTTATACAAATGTTTTTTTGAAATAACATGAAAACGCTATCATTTGTAATATCCTATAATGAAACTGTAGATTTATACTATACATTGCCCTCATCATAGTAAATATCGGATCAAGTATCGCTTTTAGTAGGATAATAAGGTGAAAAAATCGGAGGGGGTTGTAACATGTTAAAGAAAAAAGTTCAAATTGGTCGTAAAATGGATGAAATTACAGTAGGAGAGAAATTATCTATCACTGAAAAAATTGAGGATAAAGATTTGTTATTGTACTTAGGGTTAACGAATGATGCCAATCCATTATATATTCAGCATGATTACGCATCCCAAACTCCGTATGAAAAGCCGATTGTACCAAGCATTATGCTAACTGGAATGATTACAACGGCAGTTACGAAATATTTACCAGGTCCAGGTAGTCATATTACTAGGAAGGACCTTACGTTCGTGAAGCATGTTCACCATTATGAAACGTTACAAATCCACTTTGAAGTTGTGGCTGTTTCTGAGGAGGAACATACAATTGATATGCTTGTATCTGCTCATGATGAAAAAGGGGATACTGTTGTGAAAGGCTCATTAACAGTAACACCACCTTACAAATCAGTCTCTATTATGGAAAAAGCATTAGATAATTTTTAAAACATGAAAATGTGAATAGCGCTAGCATGCCTTTCATAAGGGGGCTAGCGCTATTTTTAGTTGAAGAATCCCTCTTTGAACCCTTCAGCAAAATCTGAACACCCCGTTTTAATTGTATCCCAGCTCGGTACGTTAAAAGTAAGGAAACATGTTACTAATAAAGTTAAAATAGATAGTAATATTCGCATAATAGCTCCTTTATTGCATTTATTAATATATTAAAATTAATAATATATCAATTGGTAATTAAAGTCAATTAAAGGGTTTTTTTAAGATGAAGTGGAAGAGAGAAGACGTTATCTTTGAAACGATAAGAGAAGCTGAAGTATGGGCGGACGGGGTTGCGAATGAAATGTATGGAAGACTATTTGATGGATATGAAACGCTAGATTATAAAATAGCGTACGCTGTATCTTTTTCTTAGCGCAAAGTCGAGAATATCATATCCATACGAGTATTGAATTTAATAAAGATATAGAAGTGTATAAAGTATGGATCACTACAAGTTAATTGCACAATCCGAATCCATGAATAGACAATTATATTGAGAGGGACCTTGTTTTCTAGTATGATGAGAATAACGGGGAAAATACTAGGATGAAGAAGGTTTCAAGTCTATAACTTGGAGGAAAAGAATGAACAATCGTATTTTAGTAGTTGATGATGAGGAGTTTATCTTAACTTTAATCGAATTTAATTTACAACAAGCTGGTTTTGAAGTGATAACAGCGATGGATGGAGAAATGGCGCTTCAAAAAGCGACAACAGAACGTCCAGATTTAATTATATTAGATTTAATGCTTCCAAAAATGGATGGTATGGAAGTATGTAAAGAATTACGATTGCAGCGCGTTATGACGCCAATTTTAATGTTAACAGCAAAAGATGATGAATTTGATAAGGTGCTAGGTCTTGAACTTGGGGCGGATGATTATATGACGAAGCCATTTAGTCCAAGGGAAGTTGTCGCGCGTGTGAAGGCAATTTTACGCCGCACGAAATTACAACAAGAAGAGCAAGTTACAGAATCGTCAGATGAAGAGAGCATTACAATTGCTGAACTTAAAATTTTACCGGAGTTTTATGAAGCTTATTTCCAAGGAAGAAAGCTTGAATTAACACCAAAAGAATTTGAACTACTTGTTTATCTTGCGAAAAATAAAAGTCGCGTATTAACGCGTGATCAATTATTAAGTGCTGTATGGAATTATGATTTCGCTGGTGATACACGAATTGTTGACGTTCATATTAGCCATTTGCGCGATAAAATTGAACAAAATACGAAAAAACCGACGTACATTAAAACGATACGTGGTTTAGGATATAAATTAGAGGAGCCAAAAGGGGATGAATAAATTTCGTTCCAGGCTTCTTTTTACATTTGTTTCTCTTATTGTTTTTATTTTAGTCGGACTCGGTTTATTGCTGGAAACCGTGTTTGAAAACTATTATATAGATCATGCGAAAGAGAGAATGGTAAAAGAGACAGAGTATGTTGCGGTATTAGCAGAAGAACAAGGTTTTGATGATGTTTTAAAAAATCCATATATATTTAAAAAGCTAGAAGAAAAAATTCAGGCTTCTATTGCCTTTGTAGATGAGAAAAAGAAAGTTCAATATAGCGGGGGAGAACCGTCTGCTTTTAGCCAAGGGATAATAAAAGAACTTTCCTCTGAAACAACGAAACAAAGAAATAAAGTCATTACGAAAGAAACAGATCAAAATAATGAATTTTACCATGCAGTGTTCGTGCAAGATGTAGCAGGGAAACAAGGATACATTTTGGTGAAGAGCACAATTGAGCCTTTGAAAGACGTTCATCAAAAAACGTGGGGATTATTAATTATCGGATTTGTTATTGCGTGTCTTGTAGTCGTATTTTTAGGTATGAAAATTACAGGGCAATATATTAGGCCGATTGAGTCCGTTACGAAAGTTGCCATCGAATTAGCGAAGGGGAATTATAAAGCACGCGCTTATGAAAGTCATTCGGATGAAACGGGAATGTTAAGTAAAGCGATTAATATTTTAGCTCGTAATTTACAAGAGATGACACTTGAGCAAGAAATGCAACAAGATCGTCTGCATACGTTAATTGAAAATATGGGAAGCGGAATGATTTTAATTGATAGCCGCGGTTATATCAACCTTGTAAACCGTTCGTATAAGGAAACTTTCCACGTCACAGATGAAGAATATTTAGATCGTTTATATTATGAGTCGTTTCATCATCCGGAAATTATAGAGCTTGTGGAAGAAATCTTTATGACAGAAGTGAAAGTGCGCAAACAAATGTTATTGCCACTTGGAATTGAGCGAAAGCATTTCGAGGTATATGGAGCACCGATTATCGGGACGAACCATGAATGGAAAGGGATTGTCCTTGTATTCCATGACATTACTGAGCTGAAAAAGTTAGAACAAATGAGAAAAGACTTTTTAGCGAATGTTTCTCATGAACTAAAAACGCCGATTACTTCTATTAAAGGTTTTTCAGAAACACTTTTAGACGGTGCTATGGATAATAAAAAATTCTGCGAACATTTCTTGCACATTATTTTAAAAGAAAGTGAACGTATGCAAGGATTAATTGAAGATTTATTAGATTTATCAAAGATTGAGCAACAAGGATTTAAATTGAATATGGGTACCGTTGATATGAAGGGACTTCTTGAAGATATTCATATGGTGCTTGATAATAAAGCGGGAGAAAAAGAAATCTCTTTACAAGTAAATGCATTAAAACGTGTCTCTGTCATTGGAGATCCAAGTCGTTTGCAGCAAATCTTTATTAATTTAATGAATAACGCAATCGTATATACACCGGCTGGAGGCGTTGTTTCTGTAGAATTAGCAGAAGATAAATATAATGCTTATATAAAAGTGTCGGATACTGGAATTGGTATTAGTAAAGATGAAATTCCACGTATTTTTGAACGCTTTTACCGAGTGGATAAAGCGAGAAGTAGAAATACTGGTGGTACAGGTCTTGGGTTATCAATCGTAAAGCATTTAGTCGAGGCCCATCACGGTACGATTACAGTGGATAGTGAAGTAGGAGAAGGGACAACCTTTACAGTTGTTTTACCAAAATCAGCAACTGAAAAATAGGATGAAGGATGTTTACAATATATTAACAATGGCTTAATTAAATATTAATAAAGCTCTGTTAATATAATACATGAAAACCCCTTCATCCAAGGAGTAATTTTGGACGAGAATAGTTAAGCTGTTCTCGTCACTTCCCTTTATGCCAATATAAGTCTGTTTTATATATGAAAGAAAATAACCGTTATTTTTCTTCTCTCTATTAGTCATGTTAATATAGAGAGAGGAAAGAAACGGTTTTTTTCTGTGAAAAAAATCATTTCAAATTTGTATGGGGAGGTTTCTGATTTGGAAAAAAAGGTCGTATTAGTAGATGGTAATAATATCGCGTATCGTGCTTTCTTTGCACTACCGCTTTTAAATAACGACAAAGGTATACATACGAACGCAATTTACGGTTTTACAATGATGTTAATGAGAATATTAGAGGAAGAAAAACCGACGCATATGTTAGTTGCATTTGATGCGGGTAAAACAACGTTCCGTCACAAAACGTATAGTGAGTATAAAGGAGGACGTCAAAAGACTCCGCCTGAGTTATCAGAGCAATTCCCATTTATTCGTGAGATGCTTGATGCATTCAATGTACCGCGTTATGAATTAGAAAATTATGAAGCGGATGACATTATGGGAACGCTAGCGAAAGAAGCGAGTGAACAAGGAGCTAGTGTAAAAGTTATTTCAGGAGATAAAGATTTACTTCAACTTGTTTCTGATAACACGCTTGTATGTATTCCTCGAAAAGGGATTACGGAAGTAGATGAATATACGAAAGAAGCTTTATTTGAGAAATACAGCTTATCACCGAAGCAAATTATCGATATGAAAGGTTTAATGGGAGACCAATCAGATAATATTCCAGGTGTACCAGGAGTTGGTGAAAAAACTGCGATTAAATTGTTAACACAGTTTGGAACGGTTGAAGAAGTGTATGAAAATATAGATCAAGTAAGCGGGAAGAAATTAAAAGAAAAGCTGGAAGCAAATAAAGACCAAGCTCTTATGAGTAAAGATCTTGCAACGATTATTACAGACGCGCCGATTACAGTGCATGTGGATGATATGGAGTATAAAGGGTATGAAGCAAGTGATGTCATTCCAATGTTCGAGAATTTAGGATTCACATCTCTTTTAAATAAATTAGGTGTTACGCCAGAAGAAACGGCTCCAGCTGAATTAGATGATATTACATTTGATATTGTGGAAGAAGTTACAGAAGAAATGCTTCAACAAGATAGTGCGCTTATCGTTGAAGTACAAGAAGATAATTATCATAAAGCAGATATTCAAGGTTTCGGTATTCAAAATGAAAACGGATGTTACTTTATTCAGACAGACATTGCACTTAAGTCAGATGCTTTTAAAGAGTGGCTTGCAGATGGAGAAATGAGAAAGTATACATTTGATGCGAAGCGTGCGATCGTTGCACTGAAATGGAACGGTATAGATATGCAAGGGATTGACTTTGATCTATTAATTGCTGCTTACTTACTTGACCCGGCTGATACAGATAAAGATTTCCGTACTGTAGCGAAAATGAAAGAAACGCATGCTGTGAAATCTGATGAAGAAGTTTACGGAAAAGGTGCGAAGCGTGCTGTTCCAGAGCTAGAGATAGTAGCGGAGCATGTAGCTCGTAAAGTGCATGTATTATATGATGTGAAGCAAACATTCGTTGAAGAGTTAGAAAAGAATGAGCAATATGAACTGTTTACAGAGTTAGAATTACCACTTGCACGTGTATTAGCTGATATGGAAGTAAAAGGTGTAAAAGTTGATACAGAACGTCTTCGTAATATGGGAGAAGAACTTGCAGGTAGATTAAAGGAAATGGAACAGGAAATTTATAAGCTGGCGGGAACAGAATTTAATATTAATTCACCGAAGCAGCTTGGTGTGATTCTGTTTGAGAATTTAAACTTACCGGTTATTAAGAAGACGAAAACAGGTTATTCTACGTCAGCTGATGTACTAGACAAGCTGATGGATCACCATGAAATTATTCCAAACATTTTACATTACCGTCAATTAGGGAAACTAAATTCAACTTATATTGAAGGTTTATTAAAAGTTGTACATGAAGATTCATCTAAAATCCATACTCGTTTCAATCAAGTATTAACGCAAACGGGCCGATTAAGTTCAACGGATCCAAACTTACAAAATATCCCGATTCGATTAGAAGAAGGAAGAAAGATTCGTCAGGCATTCGTTCCATCAGAAGAAGGATGGATTATGTACGCAGCGGATTATTCACAAATTGAACTTCGTGTATTAGCTCATATTGCAAATGATAAAGGGCTAGTCGACGCGTTCCAACATGACATGGATATTCATACAAAAACAGCTATGGATGTATTTGGCGTTGAAAAAGATGAAGTAACTTCAAATATGAGACGACAAGCGAAAGCTGTTAACTTCGGAATTGTGTATGGTATTAGTGATTATGGTCTTTCACAAAACTTAGGAATTACAAGAAAAGCAGCAGCGGAATTTATTGAAAAGTATTTAGAAAGTTTTCCTGGTGTACAAGAATACATGGATGACATCGTAAAAGATGCGAAACAAAAAGGATATGTAGCTACATTATTAAATCGCCGCCGTTACATTCCGGAAATTACGAGTCGTAATTTCAACTTGCGGAGCTTTGCTGAGCGTACAGCTATGAATACACCAATTCAAGGTACTGCAGCAGATATTATTAAAAAAGCGATGATTATTATGGCAGATCGTTTAGAAGAAGAAGGATTACAAGCGCGTCTTCTATTGCAAGTACACGATGAATTAATATTTGAAGCACCAAAAGAAGAAATTGAAAAATTAGAGAAGCTTGTACCAGAAGTAATGGAGCATGCAATTGAACTCGCAGTTCCGCTGAAAGTTGATTATTCTTACGGTCCAACTTGGTACGACGCAAAATAAGGAAGTGATGAAATGCCTGAATTACCAGAGGTTGAAAACGTCAGACGGACACTTGAAAATCTTGTAACAGGAAAAACGATTGAAGATGTTATTGTTACTTATCCGAAAATCGTAAAACGACCGGATGATGCAGAAATCTTTAAAGAAATGCTAAAAGGCGAGACGATTGAAAATATAAAGCGAAGAGGAAAGTTTTTGCTTTTATATGTAACAAATTATGTCATTGTTTCACATTTGCGTATGGAAGGTAAGTTTTTACTGCATCAAGAGGATGAGCCAATTGATAAGCATACGCACGTCCGTTTCTTATTTACAGATGGAACTGAATTACATTATAAAGATGTGAGAAAGTTTGGTACGATGCATCTCTTTAAAAAAGGTGAGGAAATGAATCAAATGCCTCTTGCTGACTTAGGTCCGGAGCCATTTGATGCTGAATTGACACCACAGTATTTACAAGAGAGATTGCAAAAGACAAATCGTAAAATAAAAGTTGTATTGTTAGACCAGCGTCTTTTAGTAGGACTTGGAAATATATATGTAGATGAAGTTTTATTCCGTTCTCAAATTCATCCAGAACGAGAAGCGTCGTCTTTAACAGTAGAAGAAATTGAGCGAATTTATGAGGCGACTGTTACAACGTTAGGTGAAGCAGTGAAGCGTGGCGGAAGTACAATTCGAACGTATATCAACTCACAAGGGCAAATTGGTTCGTTCCAAGAACTGCTAAATGTATATGGAAAAAAAGGAGAACCGTGTGTGACTTGCGGTACGATATTAGAAAAAACAGTTGTTGGCGGAAGAGGAACGCATTATTGCCCGATTTGTCAGCCAAGAATATAGAAAAGAGATAACATCGGATAGGCATTTGTCATATACATACAGCAGAGCTATGTATAAGGGAGGAGCTTACCGATGTACCTTTATTTATCTCTTATTTTATTAGCTTTTACATTAAGCTTAGATAGCTGTAGTGTAGGGCTAACATATGGTTTAAGAAGCGTAAGAATTCCACTAAGATCAATTGTAATTATCGGAATGTGTTCAGCGGCTGTTATGCTTGTTTCAATGGGAATTGGACATATGATCGCGAAAATATTTTCACCTGTTATCGCAACGCGTATCGGTGGGCTTGTTCTTATTGGAATAGGGATTTGGGTATTATATCAATTTTTTCGAAGTGAGAAAAAAGAAGAACCGAAGCAAGAGGAGAAGGTCTGGAAATTAGAGATTGCCTCGCTTGGGTTAGTCATTCAAATTTTACGGAAACCGACTGTAGCAGATTTCGATAAATCAGGCACCATTTCTGCAGGAGAAGCATTGCTTCTTGGTATCGCTCTTTCTGTAGATTCATTCGGTGCTGGAATTGGTGCGTCTTTATTAGGATATGCACCTGCTATGATGGCGATATTAGTTGCAGTGATGAGTTCTTTGTTTTTATTTATTGGAATGAAACTTGGAACGGTTTTATCAAATATGAAATGGTTGCAAAAATTTACATTCCTGCCTGGGGTATTACTCATTATTATTGGAATTTGGAAAATGTAAGTACGGGCGTGGAACATTAGTTTCGCGCCTTTTATTATGAGGAGGGTTATGATGACGGTAGTAATTGGATTAACGGGAGGTATTGCAAGCGGAAAAAGTACAGTATCTCAAATGTTTCGCGAGCTCAGTATACCAGTTATTGATGCAGATATTATTGCAAGAGAAGTTGTAGAAAAAGGAAAACCAGCATATAACAAAATTGTAGAAGTGTTTGGAACGGAAGTACTACAAGAAGATGGAGAACTGGATCGACCGAAATTAGGAAGTGTCGTTTTCTATAATGAAGAGAAACGATTGCAGTTAAACAAAATTGTTCATCCTGCAGTGCGTGAGGAAATGAATAGGCAGAAGGAAATGTACATAAAAGAAGGTATGCAAGCGGTTGTGTTAGATATTCCTCTCTTATTTGAAAGTAAATTAACAAGTCTCGTTGACCGCGTTTTAGTTGTAGCAGTTAAGCCGCATACGCAATTAGAACGTTTAATGAAGCGAAATAATTTTTCAGAAGAAGAAGCAACAGCTCGTATTCAATCTCAAATGTCGTTAGAAGAAAAAGTGAAACATGCAGATGAAGTGATAAATAATGATGGCACAATTATGGGAACGAAAACACAATTACAGGCGATTTTAAAGAAATGGAACATTATTGACTAAAAAATTGTGAAATTAATGAAAATGCTTAGTGACATACCCCCTTTTTGTGTTATACTATTATTGGGATTGGAGATAAATAGTATAACGCATTCAAGGGGGATAACATATTATGACTCGTGTGGCAATTAATGGATTTGGACGTATTGGGAGAATGGTATTTCGTCAGGCAATAAAAGAAAGCGCATTCGAAATTGTAGCAATCAATGCAAGCTATCCATCTGAAACGTTAGCACATTTAATTAAATATGATACAGTTCACGGCAAGTTTGACGGAACAGTAGAAGCATTTGAAGATCACTTATTAGTTGATGGGAAAATGATTCGCCTTTTAAACAACCGCGATCCAAAGGAATTGCCTTGGACAGATTTAGGTGTTGAAGTTGTAATTGAAGCAACTGGTAAATTTAATTCAAAAGAAAAAGCAATTCTTCACGTTGAAGCTGGAGCGAAAAAAGTTATTTTAACAGCGCCTGGTAAAAATGAAGATGTAACAATTGTAGTAGGTGTGAACGAAGACCAATTAGATATTACAAAACATACTGTTATTTCAAATGCATCTTGTACAACAAACTGTTTAGCACCTGTTGTGAAGGTGTTAGATGAGCAGTTTGGAATTGAAAACGGTTTAATGACGACAGTTCACGCTTATACAAATGACCAAAAAAATATTGATAACCCACATAAAGATTTAAGAAGAGCACGTGCTTGCGGACAATCAATTATTCCGACAACGACAGGTGCTGCGAAAGCGCTAGCAAAAGTTCTTCCACATTTAAATGGAAAACTTCATGGTATGGCACTTCGTGTACCAACACCAAACGTGTCTCTTGTTGACTTAGTAGTAGATGTAAAACGTGATGTAACAGTGGAAGCTATTAACGATGCATTCAAAACTGTTGCAAACGGTGCGTTAAAAGGCATTGTAGAATTCAGTGAAGAGCCTTTAGTATCTATTGACTTTAATACAAATACACACTCAGCTATTATCGATGGTTTATCTACAATGGTAATGGGTGATCGTAAAGTAAAAGTACTTGCTTGGTATGATAACGAGTGGGGCTACTCTCGTCGTGTTGTAGATCTTGTAACGTTAGTTGTTGACGAATTAGCGAAGCAAGAAAATGTGCAACATATTTAATTGAATAAGGAGAGGGCAAGTGGAATATTTGCCCTCTTTTTTTTATTTTTTTCTGAAAAGGAAAAAAATTATAGGAGTATATTTTTGAAAGTGGACATACCACGAAACGTTGGGGTTACTGTATTTGTGAATCATTTATTTTTTTTAGGGAAAAGTAAAGAGGAAAATATGACAGAAAATCGAAAAAACTGTTGTTGCAAAATGAAAATAAACAAAGTATACTAACACTCGTAAACTTAAGAGCTGAGGTACGTAGTCACTACTTAAAGGGTTAGGACCTCTCTGGACTAACTTTCCCCCGTGGTAGTGGAGCAAGCCAAATTGCAAATTAGTTTTCAATTCGAACAGTTAGAATAAATTTACAAGGGGGAACTGTAGAATGGATACTATGGATACGATGGGTCGTCACGTGATCGCTGAACTTTGGGATTGCGATTTCGACAAGCTTAATGACATGCCGTATATTGAACAATTATTTGTGGATGCAGCACTAAGAGCTGGTGCTGAAGTGCGTGAGGTTGCTTTCCATAAATTTGCACCACAAGGTGTAAGTGGAGTAGTAATTATCTCGGAATCACATTTAACAATTCATAGCTTTCCGGAGCACGGTTACGCAAGTATTGATGTTTATACTTGTGGGGATCGTATTGATCCAAATGTTGCTGCAGAATATATTGCAGAAGGTTTAAACGCGAAAACGCGTGAGAGCATCGAGCTTCCTCGAGGCACTGGTAGCTTCGAAATTAAGCAGAGAGAAACAAAAGCTCTTTAAAAAAGAACATAATTGATTTAAAATGTAAAGAGGTGTATAATGCACCTCTTTTTTAGTTTATAAAAAAGGGAAAATATAATGTACTCGTTAGTTGAATAAATGGAGCTCTTACGAATAAGTTAACAACGCATCTATCATCGTATTTTTTTAAACGAGATAATAATGCGCTTAAACTTAAAGTGGTAAGAGAGTTAAAATGAGTTATATAATAATGTATATATATTGTCAGATGAAGTAAGTAGAGAAAAAATAAAGAGTATAGTGTAAAGGAGTGAATATATTGCGTTGTCCATCCTGTTCTCATAATGGTACAAGAGTGTTAGATTCGCGTCCGGTAGACGAGGGGCGCTCTATTCGAAGAAGGAGAGAGTGTGAAAGCTGTTTAAGCCGCTTTACGACATTTGAAAGAGTGGAAGAGTCACCTCTTATCGTTGTAAAAAAAGAAGGAACACGAGAAGAGTTTAATAAAGAAAAGATTTTACGTGGCTTAATTAAAGCGTGCGAAAAAAGACCAGTATCTTTAAGACAATTAGAAGAAGTAACTCAAAGTGTGGAACGTGAACTTCGTAATTTAGGTATATCAGAAGTGAAAAGTGATATGATTGGTGAAATTGTTATGGAAGAACTGCGTGATATCGATGATGTTGCTTACGTGCGTTTTGCTTCTGTATATCGCCAATTTAAAGATTTAAATGTATTTATTGAAGAATTAAAAGATATACTGCAAAAAGAAAGAGAGTAGAATCTGTATCGTATTCTCTTTACATACCGTAAGTAATGAGATAAGAGAGCTAGAAGCGAAAGCTAATAGCTCTTTTTCGCTAATAAATTATATAGTGAAGATTGGATGAGAGAAAGGAAAGCAAGAATGGAAAAACAGTCATGGATGGAGCTATTGCCGATTGATCGTTATAAAGTAAGTGCGAAAGGGTTATTGCATAATTACGACCGAAAAGTGTTAACGATGTTATATCAGCCGTTAATAGGTAGTAGAGCTTTTAGCTTGTACATGACGCTATGGGGAGAGTTAGAACAAGATCGTGTATTTGGAAAAGAGAATACGCATCATTCCCTTATGGTGACCATGCAAATGCAGCTTCCCGAAGTATATGAGGAACGAGTAAAGTTAGAGGCAATTGGACTTTTGAAAGTATATATTAAGAAAGAAAAAGATATTCGAATGTTTATATATGAGCTGCAACCACCTTTATCTCCGAAGCAGTTTTTTGATGATATTGTTTTAAGTATCTTTTTATACAATCGATTGAGTCGGACAAAATATAATCAAGTAAAGCATTATTTCTTAGAAGAAGAATTTGATTTTGCTTCTTATGAAAATGTTACGCGTTCTTTTAATGATGTGTTTGGTTCGTTTAATCCAGGGCAGCTTGAGCATGCGCAAGAAGACCTTCGTATTCCAAAAACGACAGCTATGCCAAGTAATGAAAAGGGAGACGCTCCGAAAGTTTGGAATGATTTCTTTGATTTCTCCTTATTTGTAGATGGCTTGTCCGCTCTTGTCCCTAAAAAGGCGATTACAGATCAAGTGAGAGACTGCGTTATAACACTCGCTTACGTGTATGGTGTAGATGTGTTATCGATGCAAAATATCGTTCTTGGTGCAGTGACGGAGATGCAGACAATTGATATCGAAAGGCTTAGAAAAGGAGCGCGTGATTGGTATCAGTTCGAAAACGGCCAAGCGTTACCTGTATTAAGTGAAAGAGTACAGCCTCACGCTGCACGTATGATGAAAGAAAAAGAGCCTTCTACGCAAGAAGAGATGTTAATCAAACAGCTAGAGGAAATCTCACCAAAGCAACTATTGAAAGAAATCTCTGGCGGTGCAGAGGCAACGAAGGCTGACTTGCAAATCGTTGAAGATGTAATGATCAATCAAAAATTAACGCCAGGTGTTGTGAATGTACTTATTTATTACGTTATGCTACGCTCAGATATGAAACTTGCGAAAACGTATGTGGAGAAGATTGCTGGACATTGGGCACGTAAAAAGGTCGGTACAGTAGCTGAAGCAATGGCGTTAGCGAAAGAAGAAAACCGTCAATATCAAGAATGGGCTGAGACGAAGAAGAAAGGCCGTACGTCGAAGAAAACGGTACGAAAAGAAATGGTACCAGATTGGCTGAAAGAAGAGCCGAAAGAACAAGAGAAAGAAACTGTGAAAAAAGATGTAAATGCTGAAAAAGGTACAACGTTAGAGGACGAACGAAAACGATTAGAAGAAGTGTTAAAAAAATATAAGCGTGATTAATAGAAGAGAATGAACGCTCTTTGAGGTGAGAAAATGGAGCATATTCAAAATTCATTTGCAAAGTTAATGGAAAATGAAAATTTTAAAAATAGATATGAAGTATTAAAGGCGGAAGTAATGGCACATCCGCGTGTGAAAGAATTTATAGACGAACATAAAGGGGAAGTAACAACGTCTATGATTGAACGCAGTCTTGTGAAATTATACGAATATATTGGACAAAGTGTAGGTTGCGCGGATTGTCCGGATCTAGGTTCGTGTAAAAACATGCTGCAAGGGTATGAGCCAAAGCTCGTTATCCAAGGGAAGATGATTGATATTCAATACGATCGTTGCGTGAGAAAAGTAGCCTATGACGAAAGAAAGAAATATGAAAAGCTCGTTCAGAGTGTATATATGCCG
Source organism: Bacillus cereus group sp. MYBKT111-2 (assembly GCF_051915205.1). Lineage (NCBI taxonomy): Bacteria > Bacillati > Bacillota > Bacilli > Caryophanales > Bacillaceae > Bacillus > Bacillus cereus group sp. MYBKT111-2. Next base: position 828,540 of record NZ_JBQAEG010000001.1, on the reverse strand, counting down.
ACTGATATTTTACAAGCAACGATGGAAAACTTAGACCCTTCAGATTTAGATGCGCGTATTGATGCAATTGGTGCAGCCAATGAATTTTTAAGTACATATGAACCTGGTAAAAAAGTACAAGGTTTATATTTGTACGGTAAATTTGGTGTAGGGAAAACGTATTTATTAGGAGCAATTGCGAATGAGCTTGCTCGAAAGAAAATAAGTTCAATGCTCGTATATTTCCCTGAATTTTTACGTGAAATTAAAAGTTCAATTCAAGATAATTCGATTGGGGAAAAGATTGATGCGGTGAAACGCGTACAAGTTTTAATGTTAGATGATATTGGAGCAGAAGCGATGTCAAGCTTTGTGCGTGATGATGTACTCGGTGCAATTTTACAATTCCGTATGTTAGAAAACTTACCGACGTTCTTTACGTCTAACTTTGATTTTAAACAACTAGAACATCATTTAACATATACGCAGCGCGGTGAAGCGGAAGAAATGAAAGCAGCTCGTATTATGGAGCGAATTAAATATTTGGCGAAACCAATTCCGATTGGCGGGAAAAACCGTCGTCATAAGTAAAGAGCAAGCTGAGAAGCTTGCTCTTCTTTTGTAGTTAAACGCTTTTTAAAGTAGCCGAATTATAAAATGAAAAGTTCTTATTGAAAATTCCTAGTAGCTTGTATCATTTTTTTCTCCCTCCCTTAATATATATAAAATTAGCAAGCCATATCGAGTGGATTTTCTAACGATAAGAAATGTAATTCTACTAAGAGTGAACTTTCACGCGGGACGGACTCTTATAGGATTTGTAACGTATAGATACAGTCCTTTAGAGCAGGGATAAAAGGGGGGACAAAAGTGATTGAAATTTGCTTCGAAGAAAAAAATGATGCTATGCACGTATATAGACAACTACTGAAAAGAGCGGAATTGTTATATAAGGAAACGAGTGTGTATTTACAGGAACAAAAAGTGGTGATTCACATACCAGTATGTGAATCAAATTATATTGAAAAGATTTTATTGCCAGTAATGGTATATTTCATTGTGAATGTGAAACAAAATGAGTGGATATATACAATCTTAACAGAGAAGTTTTTTTATGAAGAAGAGGAAGAGTGCCATCAAATATTGCATATGGCACAAGAGATTTTAAAAGGAAGAAGAAAAGGAATTGCTCGTGAATTAACACGTCACACATTTGAATCATATATTAAATCCTCTTTAAATAACTGGCTTTGTGATCCGCTTTCATTCTCGTTTTCATCATATGTTCGTTTTCGTCTTCGTACATATAGGGAAATGGTAGCTAAGCTTGCTGAAGTGGCAATTGATGAGTATAAGTTAGAACAAGAATATCAAATGTTTATTGAGACGCTCCGGCAACAAGTCCGTAGCCGGAAATCACGTTTGTCATGTGTACATCTTATTTTTGATGAAAGTTTTATTTTCTATGATGATAAAGGTAGACGTTTAAAACAAGAGAAATTGGTTCAATATATAGATGAAGACTTATTAAAACAAAAGGATGTATATATTGATACGAAAGTAATTGCACCACTTCTGTCTATTTCGCCGAAAAAAATTTATTTATATACGAAAGAACAAGACCATAATATGATTATTACTTTGCGAAATGTATTTCAAGAACGGGTACAATTACATGGATTACATGAGTTTGAGCGCAATGTGAAAAATTTAAAAAATAAAGGTAACGCCCTTGATTTTCTAAGTTTTTGAGCATATAATTACCTACATAAATGAAATATATTGAAATGTCATGATGAGGACATGAGTAGTTTTCTACGATTTTCAGAGAGGGAAGCCTTAGGGTGTGAGCTTCCTAGTACGGGATTATTACTTACCACCTCTAAACTTTAGCAGTGAACGATTCTTCTAGTAATTGCTAACGGACAACACCGTTATGTTGAACTTGAGCAATTAACAATAATGTTAATTGGAACAAGGGTGGAACCACGAATTCAACACTCGTCCCTTTTTACGGGATGAGTGTTTTTTATTTTGAGAAAAAGAGGAGTGACCAGTGATGGCAGATGTAGTTAAAATTACTTTCCCTGATGGAGCTGTGAAGGAGTTTCCAAAAGGCGTAACAACTGAAGAAATCGCAGCTTCTATTAGCCCAGGCTTAAAGAAAAAAGCTGTGGCTGGAAAATTAAACGATGAGATGATTGATCTTGTTACACCAATCGAAGAAGATGGTGCAGTTTCTATCATTACATTAGATTCTGAAGATGGCTTATATATTTTACGCCACTCAACAGCTCACCTTTTAGCACAAGCGTTAAAACGTTTATATAAAGATGTTAAGGTTGAGCTTGGCATTGGTCCGGTAATTGAAAATGGCTTCTACTACGATATTGATATGGAAGAAGCAATTACAGTTGAAGACTTCAAGAAAATCGAAAAAGAAATGCAAAAAATTGTGAACGAGAACTTAGAAATCGTTCGTCATGAAGTACCACGTGCAGAAGCAATTCGTCGTTTTGAAGAAATCGGCGACGAGTTAAAATTAGATTTAATTAACGATCTTCCAGAAGATGCAGTTATTTCAATCTATGAGCAAGGCGAATTCTTCGACCTTTGCCGTGGTGTCCACCTTCCATCTACAGGGAAAATTAAAGTATTTAAATTATTAAGCGTTGCGGGTGCTTACTGGCGCGGCGATAGCAATAATAAAATGTTACAACGTATTTACGGTACTGCATTCGTTAAGAAAGCAGAATTAGATGAGCATTTACGTATGCTTGAAGAAGCGAAAGAGCGCGATCACCGTAAATTAGGTAAAGAATTAAAACTATTTACTAATAGCCAAAAAGTAGGACAAGGTTTACCACTTTGGTTACCAAAGGGTGCAACAATCCGCCGCATTATCGAGCGTTACATCGTTGATAAAGAAGCAAGCTTAGGCTATGATCACGTATACACTCCAGTACTAGGAAGCAGAGAGCTTTATGAAACTTCTGGTCACTGGAACCACTACCGTGATGGTATGTTCCCATCAATGGAAATGGATAATGAAGAGTTAGTTCTTCGTCCAATGAACTGTCCTCACCACATGATGGTTTATAAAAACGATATTCACAGCTACCGTGAATTACCAATCCGTATTGCGGAACTTGGAACAATGCACCGCTATGAAATGTCAGGTGCGTTATCTGGATTACAACGTGTACGCGGAATGACTTTAAACGATGCGCACATTTTCGTACGCCCAGATCAAATTAAAGAAGAATTAAAACGTGTTGTAAACTTAACTCTAGAAGTGTACAAAGATTTCGGTTTAGAGAACTACTCATTCCGTCTATCTTATCGCGACCCAGCAGATACTAAAAAGTACTATGCTGATGATGAGATGTGGGAAAAGGCACAAGGTATGTTAAAAGAAGCTATGGATGAAATGGGTCTTGATTACTATGAAGCTGAAGGTGAAGCGGCATTCTACGGTCCAAAACTTGACGTTCAAGTTCGTACTGCTCTTGGAAAAGACGAAACACTTTCAACTGTACAATTAGACTTCTTACTTCCAGAACGCTTTGAACTAGCTTACGTTGGTGAAGACGGTAAACAACACCGTCCAGTTGTAATTCACCGTGGTGTTGTATCAACTATGGAACGTTTCGTAGCATTCTTAATTGAAGAATACAAAGGTGCATTCCCAACTTGGTTAGCTCCAGTTCAAGTGCAAGTAATTCCAGTTTCTCCACAAGTACATTTAGACTATGCGAAGAAAGTACAAGACGAATTACGCCGTGCTGGTATGCGTGTTGAATTAGATACTCGTGAAGAGAAAATTGGTTACAAAATCCGTGAAGCACAAATGCAAAAAATTCCGTACATGCTTGTAGTAGGTGACAATGAAGTAACTGAAAACGGCGTAAACGTACGTAAATACGGTGAACAAAAATCAGAAACAATCGCATTAGATGCTTTTGTTGATATGATTAAAGTAGAAGGAAAACGATAAGAAAAAGCCGCGGTATACCGCGGCTTTTCTATGTAATATAAGTAAGAGGAATTAGAAAAAAAAACCATGTAATACTTATCGTAAAAAAGTATTGCAAGTATGTTAGTTGTTTGTTACAATATTTCTTGTTGTTAGTAAAACACATCGCGTCTTCTTGACAGACGTCATGTCCTATGATAAACTCATCAAGGATAATAGAATATTGTTTTGTGGAACAAGTAGAAGCACCCGCTTCTCACCTGATGGACGCATTCGCAGTTTACAGGTAAATGTATTTCTTACTTAAGATTTTACAAGTGTGGGTGTCGTATGCCCGCACTTTTTTTGTCGGGTTCTATGACTACAAACTATGTTCTGAGAAAACCTTGGAGGTGGCTTACTATTAGCAAGGATATGATGATTAACGAGCAAATTCGTGCACGTGAAGTACGTTTAGTTGGTGCAAATGGCGATCAACTTGGAATCAAGTCTCGTAATGACGCTTTAGACTTAGCTGCAAATCTTAATCTTGATTTAGTATTAGTTGCTCCAAATGCGAAACCGCCAGTATGCCGCATTATGGACTACGGTAAATTCCGCTTTGAGCAACAGAAGAAAGAAAAAGAACAGCGCAAAAATCAAAAAGTAATTAGCATGAAAGAAGTTCGTTTAAGTCCAACAATTGATGAACACGACTTTAACACAAAACTTCGTAATGCTATCAAGTTTTTAGAGAAAGGCGACAAGGTTAAAGCGTCAATTCGCTTTAAAGGACGTGCCATTACTCATAAAGAAATCGGTCAACGTGTTTTAGATCGCTTCTCAGAAGCTTGTGCTGAAGTTAGTACAATCGAATCTAAGCCTAAAATGGAAGGACGCAGTATGTTCTTAGTTTTAGCACCGAAAAACGATAAGTAATAGATAGAGGAGGAAATACCTATGCCTAAACAAAAAACTCATCGCGGCGCTGCAAAGCGTTTCAAAAAGACTGGATCAGGTAAACTGAAACGTTCTCACGCTTACACAAGCCATTTATTCGCTAACAAATCTACAAAAGCTAAACGTAAACTACGTAAAGCTGGTGTAGTAAGCGCTGGTGACTTCAAACGCATTCGTCAAATGCTTGACAACTTAAAATAAGTTCGGCTGATATATAGAACAATTAGGAGGTAATATTATGCCAAGAGTAAAAGGTGGTACAGTTACTCGTCAACGTCGTAAAAAAGTAATTAAATTAGCAAAAGGTTACTACGGTTCAAAAAATACATTATTCAAGGTTGCTAACCAACAGGTTATGAAATCTCTAATGTATGCATTCCGTGACCGCCGTCAAAAGAAACGTGACTTCCGTAAATTATGGATTACACGTATCAACGCAGCAGCTCGTATGAATGGTCTTTCTTACAGCCGCTTAATGCACGGTCTTAAAAATGCTGGCATCGAAGTTAACCGCAAGATGCTTGCTGACTTAGCTGTTCATGACGAAAAAGCTTTCGCTGAATTAGCAACAGTTGCAAAAAACAACATTAACTAATTAATTAGTTGAAACCTTAGAAGATTTTTCTTCTAAGGTTTTTTTATTTGTATGCAAAGAGAAGTGTGTCGTTATCGATATGACAAAATCAATATAAAAGTTATAGCAATATAGAAGAATATGCATATGAAGTCAGGAGAATCCTCCTGGCTTCTTTTAATTATCATCCTCTGGAAAGAAGAGTAGCTTTCCTACCTGAAACGACACTGCTATAATGGAAAGATGATATGGAACTTTCATCAGATAAAATAATATTTTTATTAGTGGACAATCCACGTATAATGATTAACTACCACCAATCGGAGTGAACAATCTAATCGTGATGATTGAAACGTATTTGTAAATTAAGGACAAGCTATTTTGTAAAGAGGTAAATGGCTGACTTATTAATAAGAAACGAAAAAAATAATGAACTTTGAGATGAAACAACATTGTTGCGTAAAATGCGATGTTGGAGGAGGACAATAGAGTGGACTTACTACAACTATTTAAATTACAAAAAGAATTAGATGACCGTATTGCGAAAGAACATGACTTACAACCGAAAAAATTGTTAAAAGAGAAAATGTTAGCTCTTCTTGTAGAAATTGGAGAACTTGCAAATGAAACACGTTGTTTTAAATATTGGAGCAACAAACCAGCATCAGAACGTGAAGTAATATTAGAAGAATACGTAGATGGTTTGCATTTTATTTTATCAATCGGAATTGATTTAGGTATTGATAAAAACTTCTTATTCTATAAGTGTGCACAGACGAATAAAACACAAGTGGAAATTTTCTTAGACACATATGCGAAGGTGATTCGTTTTACGGATCAACCATCTATTACGAACTATATTGAATTATTTACAAGCTACCTTCGACTTGGACAAGCGCTTGAGTTTGAACAAGAAGAGATTGAAAAGGCATATTTAGATAAAAACGAAGTAAATCATCAGCGTCAAACACAAGGATACTAAGTTAATTTTTGAATATTTCAATTTCCTTTTGTATAATGAAGTGAATGAAGAAAAAGGAGGGTGTTGGCAATGACAAAATTAGACGAAACATTGACAATGCTAAAAGAATTAACAGATGCGCGTGGTATTGCGGGTAACGAGCGTGAACCACGTGAAGTAATGAAGAAATATATTGAGCCGTTTGCGGACGAACTTTCTACTGATAATTTAGGAAGTTTAGTTGCGAAAAAAGTAGGGGAAGAGAACGGCCCAAAAATTATGGTTGCAGGTCATTTAGATGAAGTTGGCTTTATGATTACACAAATTGATGACAAAGGTTTCCTTCGTTTCCAAACGGTTGGTGGCTGGTGGTCACAAGTTATGCTTGCACAACGGGTAACAATTGTAACGCGTACAGGAGATGTAACAGGTGTTATCGGTTCAAAACCACCTCATATCTTACCTCCAGAAGCGCGTAAAAAGCCAGTTGACATTAAAGACATGTTCATCGATATTGGTGCTTCTAGTCAAGAAGAGGCAATGGAGTGGGGCGTACGACCAGGAGATCAAGTTGTACCTTATTTTGAATTCCAAGTAATGAAGAATGAAAAAATGCTACTTGCAAAAGCATGGGATAACCGAATTGGTTGTGCAATTGCAATTGACGTATTAAAACAATTAAAAGATGAAAAGCATCCAAACGTTGTATACGGCGTAGGGACTGTACAAGAAGAAGTCGGTCTTCGTGGTGCAAAAACATCTGCAAACTATATTAAACCGGATATCGCGTTCGCGGTAGATGTTGGTATTGCTGGTGACACACCTGGTGTAACATCAAAAGAAGCGCAAAGTAAAATGGGTGATGGACCACAGATCATTTTATATGATGCTTCTGTTATTGGTCATACAGGTTTACGTGACTTTGTAGTTGATGTTGCTGATGAATTACAAATTCCATACCAATATGATTCAGTAGCGGGCGGTGGAACGGATGCAGGTGCAATTCATATTGCTGTAAATGGTATTCCGTCTATGGCAATTACGATTGCAACCCGTTACATTCATTCTCATGCGGCAATGTTACACCGTGATGATTATGAAAATGCAGTGAAGTTAATTGTAGAAGTTATTAAACGTCTTGATAAAGAGGCTGTACATAACATTACATTTAATTGATAGAAAAAGCGAAGGAGCCTCTCCTTCGCTTTTTTGTGTTTTAAAAAGGTCGTTCTAATCCCGCGGCAGTATGAGCCCCTAAAATGATTAAACGAGTTAATTGCATGGCCATAAAATGTGGGGTATATATCATCCCTTTTTTTAGCCATGACATAATCATGCCGAGGTGGGCACCAGTAACATAACTAAGGAGAATATCACGTGGAACCATTAGTTTTTCATCGTTAGGCTGTGCAATAGAGAGGCTTAATGTTAAATGTGTTTGAATTGCTTTCATCATCTTATACGTATAGTTTCCAGCAGCTTTATCACCAAGCATGACGTTATAGAAGTTCGCATTTTCTGCGATATGTTCAAATAAAGCCAAGAAATTTGGGTGTGGTGAATCAAATGTAAGTTGAAAATCTTCTTTATTTCTATTTTTTGGTTTAATAACTTCTGTTAGCTTCTCTAACATTTCTTCAATGCTTTTGTCTAATAAGTCATATTTATCGTGGTAATGGCTATAAAACGTAGCACGATTTACAGGAGCACGTTCTGCAATATGTTGAACAGTTACATTTTCAAACCCTTTTTCGCCTACTAAAGCGACAAAAGCATCCTGTATGAGTTGTCTCGTCCGTTTTACACGTGGATCATTTGTATTTTTAATAGACATTTTTACTTCACCTCGTTTAATTTTCTGTATTTAAACAACATATTGGTATCATATTGTTGTTTAAGCGACATTTCGTACGTGAATTGTCGGTTGTAGATTTGAAATAATTATTTATAATTATAAACGATAGTCCTTCAGAAATCAGCACCGCTCGCAGGTAGATAAATTTCGATTTACACTGCAGATGGTGTGATTTTTTTGTTTAAAAGTTAATATAATTAACAATTAAACAATCTAAACAATAAGGACGTAAATAGTTTAGAAAAAAATTATATGCGATATAAGGAGAGGAATGCAATGAATCAGTTTCGAAGAATGGTGATTATCAACATTATCACATTAATTGTACTAGTTGGTGGTGGTATTGGTGGTTATTACTATTACAATCAAGCGGAAAATTACTTAAAAACAGACAATGCAAAAATTGATGGAAAGGTAATTCCGATTGCATCACCAGTAGCAGGGAAATTAACTGACTGGAAAGCTGAAGTAGGTAAGAACTACAACGAGAATGATAAATTAGGTGCTGTCACTGTAGCAGCAGCGAATGGAGAACAAACAGTAGATGTAACAATTCCACAAAATGCAACAGTTGTACAATCAAACGCAACAACAAATGCTTTCGTTGGAGCAGGTAGCCCGATTGCTTATGCATTTGATATGAACAATTTATGGGTAACAGCAAATATTGAAGAAACAGATGTTGATGATGTTCAAAAAGGTCAAGATGTAGATGTGTATGTAGATGCATACCCAGATACAACGTTAACAGGAAAAGTAGAACAAGTTGGCTTAACAACAGCGAACACATTCTCTATGTTGCCATCAAGCAACGCAACAGCGAACTATACGAAAGTAACACAAGTAGTACCAGTTAAAATTTCTTTAGATCATAGCAAATCAGTAAATATTGTTCCTGGCATGAATGTGACAGTTCGTATTCATAAGTAAGGGGGAGATGAGATGTCCTCAATTGTAATTGCAGGATATGCACTATTTTGTATAATCGTCTTCTTCCTTGTAAATCGTCTTTTACGAAAGAAAAAAACGAAAATGGGAGAAGAACAAGTCCCAGCCGTAAGTAAAATAGAAGTAAGTAAAGTTGAAACAGAAGAGAAAGACATTGAACGAAAGCAAGAACCGGAAATTTCTAATGTAGTTGAGTTGGAAACAGGAAAGCAAGAAGAAGTAAAACAAGAAAAAGAAGTGCCGAAAAAACAAATGTCTATGCCTGTAGAGAATGTGAACGTAAAAGCAGTGGTAGCTGTATTAATTCTCGGCATGTTCGTTTCTATTTTAAACCAAACAATCATTAACGTTGCATTGCCTCCGTTAATGAATGAATTTAACGTATCAACTTCAACAGCACAATGGTTAATTACAGGCTTCATGCTTGTAAATGGTATTTTAGTACCGATTAGTGCCTTTTTAGTTTCACGATTTACGTATCGTAAATTATTCGTAGCAGCAATGTTATTCTTCACGGTAGGATCTATCATTTGTGCTACTTCAGGAAACTTTACAATGATGATGACGGGCCGTGTTATTCAAGCGGTTGGCGCGGGTATTTTAATGCCGGTTGGTATGAATATCTTCATGACACTATTCCCGCCTCATAAGCGCGGAGCAGCGATGGGATTACTAGGCGTAGCAATGATTTTAGCACCAGCTATCGGACCAACTGTAACAGGTTGGGTAATTGAAAATTACAGCTGGAACTTAATGTTCTATGCGATGTTTATTATCGGTTTAATTATTACGTTCCTATCTTTAAAATTCTTTACACTAGCTCAGCCAGTGTCTAACACGAAATTAGATATATTCGGTGTGGTTAGTTCAAGTATTGGACTAGGAAGCTTATTGTACGGATTTAGTGAAGCTGGAAACAATAGTTGGACTAGTGCCGAAGTTGTTATTTCACTTATTATCGGTGTAATTGGTTTAGCGTTATTTATTTGGAGAGAGTTAACAACGGATAATAAAATGCTTGATTTACAAGTATTTAAATACCCGGTATTTACTTTTACTTTAGTAATTAACGCAATCGTTACGATGGCATTATTCGGAGGTATGTTATTACTTCCGGTATATCTGCAAAACATTCGTGGCTTTACGCCAATTGAATCTGGTTTACTACTTCTTCCAGGATCATTAATTATGGGGATCATGGGACCAGTAGCGGGTAAATTATTCGATAAATATGGCATTCGTCCATTAGCGATAATTGGATTGGCAATTACGACGTATGCGACATATGAATTTACAAAATTATCGATGGATACACCGTATAGCGTTATTATGACGGATTATATTATACGCTCAATTGGTATGTCATTCATTATGATGCCAATTATGACAGCTGGTATGAACGCGCTACCGATGAAATTAATTTCTCACGGTACAGCAACGCAAAATACGTCAAGACAAGTAGCTGGTTCAATTGGAACAGCGATATTAATCACGCTTATGACGCAACAAACGACTGCGCATGTAGCAGATTATGGAAACATGTTAACAACGTCAAATCCAATTTTAGTTGATAAAGTGCATGGCATGGGGCAAAGCTTAGCGGCCTTAGCTGGCTCAGCGCAAGCAGGAGATGCGATGAGCACGCAACTATTATTTGGACAAATTTCGAAGTTATCTGCAATTAACGGTATTAACGATGCCTTCTTAATTGCAACGATACTCGCAGGGATTGCTTGGGTGTTATCGTTCTTCTTACCATCAGGCAATAAACCAAATAGAAAAGCAGGGAATTAATTTCCCTGCTTTTTTGTGTTTTTTTACGTAGTTAGATATAAAAGATGATAACCAGTTACGGAGCACAGCCCTGTTATAACCAAAATTGTCCCCATAGAACGAATACTTGATATTTGTCTTCCGCTTATAATAGCTAATAGTCCAGCTAAAGAGAAGAAGAACCAATATAAAGTTCCCGAAATTGGAACCATCCCCTCTAAATCTATTCCATAACCTATACAAATGATAGGAACAACGATAAGAGATATGCTAATTAAACCAGCTATAATAGTAAGTAATTTACGATATTTCATACCAGCAATAATTAAAAAAATGCCGACGATGAATTCGCATAACATCAAAGTAAGAGCTAAAATCATCCAAGTTAATATTCCAAACACTTTTGCATTACCTCCGATTTGTAGGTTGATAAAAAATATTATATATAGAATGAATCACCTACAGACATGAGTAACCAGAAGATAACCCCTAATATACCAGCGATAAAAATAATGAATCCCATATTACGGATACTTTTAATTTTTGCTTGTAATCCACTTATTCCAGCTAATAATCCAGTTAAAGAAAACAGTATCCAATATAAAGTAGTTGAAATAGGAAGGATTGTATTGCCCTCCATTCCCATGCCCCAAAAAACAAAAGGTAGTGTGACAAAGGAAAAGCTAAGTAGCCCCATTAAACCGACAAATAATTTACGGTGTTTCACGCTAGTAACAATTAAAAAAATACCACCAAAAAATCCGCATAAAACAAGAAGTGGCATATAAATAACCCAAAGTAAGCTCAACATATGTAATCTCCTTCTGTGTAATCAGTTATATTTTACTACATGAGGTTTATTTTGGATATTATTAATAAATATGTATAAATTGATAGAAATGAGTAATAACGATACGAATTAATAGATGTAGAGCATGAGAGAGAGGAGGAGACATATGAAAATTACAGAAGAAAATGTGGTGAATCAGCTAAGGAAAAGGAACGAAAAAGCATTAGATTTTATTATTGACCAGTACAGCGGACTAATAAAAAGTATTATTCAGAAGCATTTAGCTTCGTTTGAAGATGTGCAAGAGGAATGTATGGACGATGTGTTATTGGTAATTTGGAATCATATTGAAGAGTATGATGAAGAGAAAAATACGCTAAAAAATTGGATTGCAGCTATTACAAAATATAAATCTATCGATTATGCGAGAAAATATACGAAGACAGTAAATGAAAAAGGAATAGATCAAATAGATGAAATAGCGGTACATACCGATACTACTAAAAGAGAAATTAGTAATGATATGGAACATATATTAAATCATTTAAAGAAGAACGATAAAGAAATCTTTATGTTGCATTACGTGGAAGAAGAGTTTGAAGTTGTTATAAAAGAGTAAAGAGAGGTATCGTGATGATACCTCTCTTTATCCTAAAAAGGCTAACATATTATTTATAATATGAAGTAATATAGCTGGAATAATGGATTTTGTTTTTTTACATAAAATTGCCATAAATAGACCCATGATGAACATACTAAACATCACACCAGTTGAGTATATATGACCTATTCCGAAGAGGAAACTAGACCCAAGTGCTGCAATCCAAAAGGGGAAGCGCTGTTGTAGGAAGTGAAGAATAATGCCGCGAACTATAAGTTCTTCAAAAATAGGTACAAGTATAGCGCCACCTATTAGCAATAACAGTTTGTATTGTTTTAACATTTCTAGGTCTAAAGCGGATGACTGTTCTTTTACCGCATCAGGAAAAATATTATTAATGATAAATATATCATTAACGATATGTAGTCCGTAAAAAAGGATTATATAGATGTAGGTGCTTACTTTTTTTAATGCTGTAAAGTTTAGTGTTGGGACAATTAAATTTCTTAACGGTTTATATGCATAAATTAAAATTAATAAAATGCACAATACAAATAAATGCCTTCCAAAAGTAGTAAGTGATTTTGCTAAAGCAATTTGTTTTGGATCGGTTAAACTGTCTGTATAAATAACGGTAGGAAGACCTATAAAGAGATCAGCTAGAAATCCTGTTCCCCAAATCGCGAAAACGAGCGAAAATAGAAATTGTGAGAGTGACATAGGATGTTTTTGTGGGTAAGTTAGTTGCGTGGCTTGTATAATAGTGAATCACCTATCCTTTTTTATTAAATAGTTATATATAAAGATTATAGAATATTTATGCAAAAAAGTCATCATTGTAGTAAAAAGATATGTTGAAGCTACTATTTACAGACATTAATAATTTTATATAGATGTTCTGTACAAATGGTTTGTCTAAAAGTGTTAACAGAAGAGTTTATAATTGTGATAAAAGAGTAAAGAGAGGTATTGTGATACCTCTCTCTTAATATAAAAAAGCGATTACGTTGGTTAAAATGTGTAATAGGACAGCTGGAATAATAGATTTAGTTTTTTTGTACAATAAACAAGCGAAAATTCCAGTAACAAATGCACTAAACATAACTCCCACAGAGTAGACATGAGCAATACCGAAAATTAAACTTGAGAGGATTACAGCTATCCAAAAGGTAAACTTCTCTTCGAAAAAACGAAGAAGAATCCCTCTGCATACAAGCTCTTCAAAAATAGGGGCAAAAATCCCACTAGCTAGAAGTAAGAGAAGTGGATAGTGCTCTAGTGTTGAAAGTTGTAATGCATCAGACTGTTCTTGTACGGATGAAGGGAATAATTTATCTAGCACAAACATATCTACAAACAAGGTGATTACATAATAAATAAGAACATAGATGTACATCCGAAAAGATTTTAAAACTCGAAAATCGAATGTAGGTAATACTAGTTCTTTCAGTGGTCTATATTTCGTGATAAATGCAATTAGTAAAAGTAAGGCAACTAATTCGTAACTTACATTTTTTATAGAATCAAGCAAAAATTTATTTGTATTTGGGTTAATGTATCCGTATAACTCAATAGGTAAAAATGTAAGAATTATATTTATTAATGAGAGACATGGAAAGAGAATGAATAAAACTCCAAGAAATTGTAACCATGACATAGAGTAGTTCTGTTCATTAGAAAGTTGTGTAGCAGATTGCATATGTAAAATCACCTCTTTATATTTGTATATTTAATTATAGAACATCTTGTTTTCGGGTGTAACATTTAAATATTACATATAAAGGTGTATTTTCCATAAAATAATAAAAGAGGTATCACCCTATAGTGATGCCTCTTTCTTATTGATAACTATGTTCTGCTTTGTTATTTGATTTTGATTGTTCTATTTGTAATTCACGCTCTACCAATCGGTCTAATTGCTGAATTGCTTTTAATGCTTTTTCATAAGAAATTGTTCGATAATGATGCGCTCCGCCCGGTTCTTCATCTGCTTCGTCTGCCCATTTAATAATATTTTGAAGAGACGTTCTTTCAATTTCTTGTTCCACTAAGAAAGAATCTGTATGAAGAAGAATTGCGATAGAAATTTCTTTTGCTAGTTTAGGGTGCTCTCCTAATCTAATAAGCAATTTATGAGCTCTTTCTGCTCCTTTAATTGCGTGTATATCATTCTTTTTATATAAATCATAGTCCCATTCGCCGCCTGTGTACCACGTATGATGTCCGATATCATGAAGGAAACCGGCTTTTGTCGCAGCATCGACTGAGGCGTGATGCTTTTTAGCTAAGTGAAACGCATGGTAAGCGACAGCGATCGCGTGGACCATCCCAGAACGATTTACGTATTTTTGTGTAATGTGGTGTTTAAAAATTTGTTCAAGCGTAATACGGTGCATAAAACATTCACTCCTTTTATCTAATGGTGTATATGAAGAAAAATCGATCGGTTTAAATGTATTTTGAACATTGTACTCCATCGAGTAGCGTTAGTAAAGTAGAAATGTTTAGGAGAAGAAAAAAATCACCTTAGCTTATGCAAAGGTGATTTTTAAATTGCTTATTTTTTTAATCCTTGCTCTAGTGTTTCTAACATTTCATGCTTTTCATTTTCATCAGCGTTTTTCCAAATGACTTCGAATAAAACACCAAGACCTGGAAGCATTTTTTCTTCACCGCTTTGAATTGCATCGACAATTGTTTCTTGTAATTGGTCTTGTGTATTACCAGATACATTTGCTAATACAGCACCGCGTAAATTAAAACTCATTGTTTTCACCTCTTCTTCAGAATTGAAACTGACGTTAGTTTTTGTTCTTTTTTATGTAAATATGTATGAAAAATAGGCTATAATGATAAGACAAGAAGAGAGGGAAATACATATTATGAAAAACATTGATTCAGTACAAAATCCGCGTGTGAAGCAGTGGAAAAAGCTGCAAACGAAAAAAGAGCGCGATAAAAAAGGTTTATTTTTTGTAGAAGGATTCCACTTAGTGGAAGAAGCTTTAAAAGCAGGAGTTGTAACAGAACTTATCGTTTCAGATCAGACAGACCTTCCGAAAGATTGGACAGTTAATGATGTGGAAATGTATATCGTACCGGAAGCAATCGTAAAAGTACTTCGTGAAACAGAAACGACACAAGGTGTATTTGCTGTTTGTGAAAAGCATGAGAAGGAAGTAGCTCTTGCTGATGGGAAGTTTCTTTTATTAGATGGCCTGCAAGACCCAGGTAACTTAGGGACAATTATTCGTACGGCTGATGCAGCTGGTATTCATGCCGTTGTGCTTGGAGAAGGTTGTGTTGATGTTTATAATAGTAAAGTACTCCGTTCTACACAAGGTTCTATTTTTCACTTACCAATTGTAAAAGGGAACTTAGAAGAATGGGTAGACAAGCTAAAAGAAAATAACGTTCCTGTATATGGAACAGCTCTTGAAAATGGAGTTCCGTACGGGGAAGTAACACCAGCTGGTAGCTTTGCATTAATTGTAGGAAATGAAGGAAACGGCGTACGCCAAGAAATTCTTGCAAAAACGGATCGAAACTTGTATATTCCGATTTACGGCGGGGCAGAATCATTAAATGTTGCAGTTGCAGCAGGGATTTTAACGTATTATTTGCAAAGCCCGGTTGCGAACAAATAAAAAACTTCTTATAATAAGTTGAAGTATATTATATTAAAAGTTAAATAACGAAAAACGTTGATAGAGAAGAGTAGCTTACAAAATCGCCATATAGGGAGAGAATGCCTTAGACTGAAAGCATTCTTATGGTAGACGGAAGTGAATTCACCTCTGGAGTTGACGCCAGGACCATGTATATGTAAAGGCGTTCCGGTCAGAATTGATCGTTATAACTAATGAGTGGGCAGACATGTTCTGTCAATTTAGGGTGGTACCGCGAATTTACCTCGTCCCTTTTTGGGAGCGAGGTTTTTTTATTTTTAAAATTAGGAGGGTTCCAAATGGAAGCACGTTTAAAAGAGCTAAAGCAAAAAGCGTTAGAGCTTATTGAAGAAGCGAAAGAGCTAAAAGGCTTAAACGACGTACGCGTAGCGTATTTAGGAAAAAAAGGTCCAATTACAGAAGTATTACGCGGCATGGGAAAATTATCAGCAGAAGAGCGTCCACGTATGGGAGCATTAGTAAATGAAGTACGTGAAGCGATTCAAACGCGTCTAGACGACAAAATCAGCAACTTAGAAAAAGCAGTAATTGAAGCGAAATTAGCAACTGAAACAATTGATGTTACATTGCCAGGTCGTCCTGTTGAAACAGGTTGTCACCATCCGTTAACAGCTGTTGTTGAACAAATTGAAGATGTATTCATCGGTATGGGTTATGAAGTAGCAGAAGGAACAGAAGTAGAAAAAGACTACTACAACTTCGAAGCATTAAACTTACCGAAAGATCACCCAGCGCGTGATATGCAAGATA
This sequence comes from Bacillus cereus group sp. MYBKT111-2, assembly GCF_051915205.1. Taxonomy (NCBI): domain Bacteria; kingdom Bacillati; phylum Bacillota; class Bacilli; order Caryophanales; family Bacillaceae; genus Bacillus; species Bacillus cereus group sp. MYBKT111-2. The sequence continues at coordinate 811,705 of NZ_JBQAEG010000001.1, read as the reverse complement.
CATTCTACATTACAGAAGAAACGTTACTACGTACACATACATCTTCTGTGCAAGCACGTACGATGGAAAATAATAAAGAAAAAGGCCCAATTAAAATTATTTGTCCTGGTAAAGTGTATCGCCGTGATGACGATGATGCGACGCATTCACACCAGTTCATGCAAATTGAAGGTCTTGTAATTGATAAAAACATTCGCATGAGTGACTTAAAAGGTACACTGCAAGTATTCGTGAAAAAGATGTTCGGTGAAGATCGTGAAATCCGTCTTCGTCCAAGTTTCTTCCCATTCACAGAGCCATCTGTAGAGATGGATATTTCTTGTATGATGTGTCATGGCAAAGGTTGCGGCACTTGTAAAGGAACTGGTTGGATTGAAATTTTAGGTGCAGGTATGGTTCACCCGAACGTACTTGAAATGGCTGGTTATGATTCAAAAGAATATCAAGGTTTCGCATTCGGTATGGGCGCAGAGCGTATCGCAATGTTGAAATACGGCGTAGATGACATTCGTCATTTCTATACAAATGATGTACGTTTCTTACAACAATTCAAACGAGCGTAAGGGAAGGAGAGGATAAGTATGTTCGTATCATATCGTTGGTTACAAGAGTATGTAGATATTAAAGATGTAACGGCACAAGAACTAGCAGACAAAATCACGAAAAGTGGTATTGAAGTAGAAGGCGTTGAAGTATTAAATAAAGGTGTAAAAGGTGTTGTAGTTGGTCACGTATTAGAATGTGAAAAACACCCAGAAGCTGATAAGTTAAGCAAATGTTTAATCGATATCGGTGAAGAAGAACCAGTTCAAATTATTTGTGGTGCTGCTAACATTGCAAAAGGTTTAAAAGTACCAGTTGCAAAAGTTGGCGCTGTACTTCCTGGTAATTTCAAAATTAAAAAAGCAAAACTACGTGGTGAAGCTTCTCACGGTATGGTTTGTGCTCTTCAAGAGCTTGGCATTGATGGAAAGTTAGTTTCAAAAGAATATGCAGATGGTATCTTCATCTTCCCAAGTGACGCTGAAGTTGGTGCAGATGCACTTGAAATTTTAAACTTACATGATGAAGTACTTGAGCTTGGTTTAACACCAAACCGTGCAGATTGCTTAAACATGTTAGGTGTTGCATATGAAGTAGCTGCTATTTATGGCTGTGAAGTAAAACTTCCAGCTATCGACCTACAAGAAACAGCAGAAAAAACTGCTGATTACATTTCTGTAAGTGTAGAAGCGAAAGAAGAAAATCCATTATACATTGCAAAAATGGTGAAGAACGTAAAAATTGGTCCATCACCAATGTGGATGCAAACTCGCCTTATGGCAGCTGGCATTCGTCCGATTAGCAACGTAGTTGATATTACAAACTACATTTTAATGGAATACGGTCAACCGTTACATGCATTCGATTACGATAAATTAGGTTCAAAAGAAATCGTTGTTCGTCTTGCAAAAGAAGGCGAAAAAATTGAAACATTAGATGATCAAGAGCGTACGTTACAAGACCACCATCTTGTCATTACAAACGGAACAAAAGCTTTAGCAGTTGCTGGTGTAATGGGCGGAGCGGATTCAGAAGTTACAAATGAAACAGTAAACGTTCTAATTGAGTCTGCATACTTTGCAGGTCAAACAGTGCGCCGTACATCAAAAGACTTAGGTCTTCGCAGTGAATCAAGTGCACGTTTCGAAAAAGGAATCGACCCAACACGTACATTTGAAGCAATTCAACATGCAGCTGCTTTAATGGCAAAATACGCTGGCGGTGAAGCACTTGAAGGAGTAGTAGAAGCTGACAACTTACAAGTACAAGAGCGTACAGTGTCTGTTACTGCTGAAAAAGTAAACCGTGTATTAGGTACAAATATTTCTGCAAGTGAAATGGGTACAATGTTCACAAACTTAAAATTCCCATTCACAGAAGTAGAAGGAACATTCCACGTGAATGTACCAGCACGTCGTCCTGATATTACAATTTCAGAAGACTTAGTAGAAGAAGTGGGCCGTCTATACGGTTATGATCACATTCCAGTTACATTACCTTCTGGAACGATGACACGTGGTAAATTAACAGCAGCGCAAACGAAACGTCGTAAAGTACGTCGCTTCTTAGAAGGTGCTGGTTTATATGAAGCAATCACGTATTCATTAACAAGCGCTGACAAAGCGAAACAATATATGGTGGAGCCAAACGAAAAAGCGCCTGTAGCTCTTGCACTTCCAATGAGTGAAGAACGCAGCCAACTTCGTTTAAGCTTAGTGCCACAATTGTTAGAAGCAGTTTCATACAATGTCGCTCGTAAAAACGATAGCGTTGCTTTATACGAAGTAGGTTCTATCTTCTTACCGACAGAAGAAGGAGAACTTCCGAAAGAAGAACAACATCTTGCGGGTGTTATGACAGGTCTTGCTCTTCACCATGCATGGCAAGGTGAGAAAAAAGTAGTAGACTTCTTCGTTGTGAAAGGTGTACTAGAAGGTCTATTTGACGTACTTGGCGTTTCAAACCAAATCACATATGCACCAGCAAAACGTGAAGGTATGCACCCAGGTCGTACAGCTGACATCGTATTAGAAGGCGAAGTAATTGGTTTCATCGGTCAATTGCACCCAGAAGCAGAAAAACAATTAGATGTGAAAAATACATTCGTATTTGAACTATCTCTTGTAAAAGTATTCGGTGCAGACGCTGAAGAAACTTACTACTCAGCAATTCCACGTTTCCCATCTATGACACGTGACATGGCTGTTGTCGTAACGAAAGAAACAAAAGCTGGCGAAATGAAGCAAGTTATTGCTGAAGCTGGTGGAGAACTTCTGAAAGACGTAACACTATTTGACTTATACGAAGGTGAAAAAATGGAAGAAGGCAAGAAATCACTTGCATTCTCTATGAACTACTTCGATGCAGAGCGTACGTTAACAGACGAAGAAGTAACAGAAGCACATAACCGCGTGTTAACAGCGGTAGAAGAGAAATTTGGTGCGGAGTTACGTAAATAATAAGAAATTGCCGGATTTATTCCGGCAATTTTTTTATGGAACGATTGTAAAAATCGTCGATATATTTTTAGGTGTCTTGCATCTTTCTCTCGAATGTAGTACATTAATTTTAGTTTAACAAAATGAAAGACGATGATAAGGAAAAGTAGTATATACTATAATCCAAAGCGAGTCAGGGACGGTGAGAGCCTGATGAGGCGGTATATGTGAAGAACACCTTGGAGTTGCTAACCGAAATTGAATCTTGTATTCAAGAGTAGACTTAGACGGGAATCCGGCCTGTTACAAACCGGGAAGTATGTATTACATACGAGTTAAAGTTGGTCTTTATGACAAATTGGGTGGTACCGCGAAGTTTAACCTTTCGTCCCTTTATGGATGAAAGGTTTTTTTGTATTTAAATATATCAGCAAAGGAGAATTTAACTATGGAAAACACATTAGTAAAAAGTCTGTATAGAGATACAGATAAATACGCAAGTCAAACAGTACAAGTATCAGGGTGGATTCGTAACTTACGTGATTCAAAAGCATTTGGCTTCATCGAATTAAACGACGGTAGCTTCTTCAAAAGCGTTCAAATCGTTTTCGATACAGAATTAGATAACTTCAAAGAAATTGCAAAACTTCCACTTAGCTCTTCAGTTAAAGTAGAAGGTAAAGTAATTGTAACGCCTGGAGCGAAACAACCATTTGAAATTAAAGCAGAAAAAATTGATATTGAGGGCTTATCAGATTCTGATTATCCACTTCAAAAGAAACGTCATACGTTTGAATACTTACGTACAATTGCTCACTTACGTCCAAGAACAAATGCATTCTCTGCAACGTTCCGCGTACGTTCTATCGCAGCATTTGCGATTCACCAATTCTTCCAAGAGCGTGGATTCGTACATGTTCACACACCAATCATTACTGGTAGTGATACAGAAGGTGCGGGCGAAATGTTCCGCGTAACAACGCAAGATTTAAACAACGTACCAAAAGGCGAAGACGGACAAGTTGATGAATCAAAAGACTTCTTCGGCAAAGAAACAAACTTAACAGTAAGTGGACAGCTGAACGCTGAAGCTTATGCATTAGCATTCCGTGATGTATACACATTCGGACCTACATTCCGTGCAGAAAACTCAAACACAACTCGCCACGCAGCTGAGTTCTGGATGGTTGAGCCTGAGATTGCATTTGCTGAACTAGGTGACGTAATGAACCTTACAGAAGATATGCTGAAATATGCAATGAAATACGTATTAGAGCATGCACCAGAAGAAATGGAATTCTTCAACAGCTTCGTTGATAAAACAGTTCTAGAGCGTATGAACAACGTAATTAACTCTGACTTCGGTCGCATCACTTATACAGAAGCAATTAAAGTACTTCAAGAATCAGGTGCTGACTTCAAATACCCAGTAGAATGGGGTATTGACTTACAAACAGAGCATGAAAGATACTTATCAGAAGAAATCTTCAAACGCCCTGTATTCGTAACTGACTATCCGAAAGACATTAAAGCATTCTACATGCGCTTAAATGATGACGGTAAAACAGTAGCTGCTACTGACCTTCTAGTTCCGGGCATCGGCGAATTAATCGGCGGAAGTCAACGTGAAGAAAGAATGGACGTTTTAGTAGATAGAATTAAAGAATTAGGCATGAAAGAAGAGGACTACTGGTGGTACTTAGAACTTAGAAAATACGGCGGTACAAAACACGCTGGATTCGGTCTAGGTTTCGAGCGCTTCCTAATGTACATCACTGGCATGGCTAACATCCGTGACGTAATTCCATTCCCAAGAACTCCAGGTTCTTCTGAATTCTAAAATATGAAAAAAGCGAGAGGATTTCCTCTCGCTTTTTATTTTGTATAGTTTATTCTCCTGTAGCAAAAAGTAACGCGAAGGGGTGAATATAAATGAGTAAAAAAGTGAAAAAAGATCATTCAAGATCGGGCCTAGGTTCTCCAGAAGTAGAAGGACAAGGAACGACAACACATGAAACAGGTTCTCATAAAGTATCTTCATCTAATAAGAAGCAGAAACAAAGCTAACATAAAAAGGAGAGTCTTGGCGACTCTCCTTTTTATGTGTTACATCTTTTTATCATGAATCTCTTTTGTAATGTTATCTACATCTTTGTCTAATCGATCGAAATAGAAAAACCACAGTAAACTCATGAACACGTAATAGATGGCCATCACGCCAAGATTATCAGATATATTTTCAAATGTAGATTTAGTAGTGAAAAAAGCGCCCCAAATGGTAGAAATAGTGAGGTAAGATAGAGGACCTACGATGTGTACGAAAGCATATAATACCTTTTTAACTTTTACAGCGTTCATATGAAAAACCTCCTTTTTCTAATCATACATTCAAGTTCCTCACAGAAGTGTTGTAGTTTTGCTGGATTATGTATTAACGAGCGGGCATCGTGTTTCCCGATAAACCTGCGGATCCGAAAGTTTAATAAGAAAGATCGGCCATAGCGCTCTATTAAATCGTTGAACTCTCGTTGTTCGCTTAGTAGATGAATGTTTTCCCTAATTTCGAACTGTCTTTCGTGTGGATTACCTAGTAAAATATTTAGAATCATTTGTAGAAGTAGCAATAGGGATCCCCTCCTATGTTAGAATAATCTGTATATTATAATTATAACAAAACTATAAGGATAATAGTAGGATGAAACAAAAAACAGGAGTTTGTAGGCTCCTGTTTTTGTCGATACTATTTTAGTAAGCGAAACGCCTTTTCCGTATTAGCAAAATGCAGTTTCACAAACTCAGGTAATCGTTCTTTACCAAGCTTTTGAATTAATTTAGCGGCGGCGATATCAACTTGTTTACCTGCACCTTTTGGAAGGGGCATACCAGCTTTTTTGCTTAGTTCGTTAAATTGTTTTACGAATGAGTAACGAGCTAAAATGGAGGCGGCGGCTACTGCTAAATGGACGCTTTCGCCTTTCGTTGCGAAGTAAACATTTTCACGTTGTACCTGTTTTTGTTTTGCTAAATATTTGTAGTATGTATCAGGCTGTGTGAATTGGTCGATTAAGACGCCTTCAGGTTTTATAGGTGCCATTTTAGCTAATAAGTTTGTAATAGCTTTATTGTGTAGTAAAGCTTTTAACTTACCTTGGTTGTTTCCTTTATCAAATAGCTCGTTATATTTTTCGTTATGAAGAACGAGAGAGCTGTAAGGAACAACGTGTAGAAGTTGTTTTGCAATGGCAGTAATTTGTTCGTCATTTAAGTTTTTAGAGTCTTTTACACCAAGTTCTTTTAGTAGTGGAATTTGCTTCGCATCCACATATACAGCAACGACTGTCATCGGTCCGAAGAAATCACCAGTCCCCACTTCATCTGACCCTACGATCGACATTGTACCGATGGAAGCAGGCGGTGCATAACGGTGTGAATCAACAGATCTTTTTACAGCTGTTTTCGGTGTTTGAGAGACAGTTTGCCAACGAGAAGCTTCTGCTTCAGCACGTCCACCTTGGAACATTACTTTTCCAGATTTATACGCTGTGATTGTGCAAGATGGCACTTTTGCCATGAAGATTCCGCCTTGTGGAGTTTTCGGGCTAAGCGAATGTTTATATTGTTGTTTCATGTCTTCAATTACTGTAGAATTTGTTTGAATTACGATAGAATTTGACATAATGGTCACCCCTTTTTTTATATTGTTATTTTTATCATATCGGATTGTTCTTTCTGTTTCCATATTATGAAGGTTCATGGTATGATAAACTTTAGGATTCTGTACGTGATTGGAGGCCGGTGAGTTGTCACAACAAAAGGGAAAGAAAAGTCGAATTAATGTAGAAATCTATGGTCAGCAATATTCAGTTGTTGGCGATGAAAGTACAAGTCATATCCGCATGGTAGCAGCGATTGTGGATGATAAAATGCGCGAACTCAATGCCAAGAATCCTTCGCTTGACACGAGTAGACTAGCGGTATTGACGGCGGTAAACGTCATACACGATTACATAAAATTAAAAGAAGAACATGAGAAATTGAAAGAAAGTATGACAAAAAAAGGAATGGAATAACATGATTGATATTATTATCATTTTACTGCTTGTTATGGGATTTTTCCTCGGCTTACGCAGAGGGTTTATTCTGCAACTTGTAAAGTTAACAAGCTTTATTATCGCATACCTTGTTGCATACTGGTACTGTAAAGATTTAGCGCCAGCACTTGCGAAATTTATTCCGTATCCATTTGATAAAAACGTATCTGTTCCAGAATGGATTGATGCAAATAATATTGAGACAGTATTTTATCAAGCGCTTGCGTTTATCATATTGTTTATTATCACAAAAATTGCACTTTCATTACTTGGTAATTTGTTAAATATGTTTGCAGAAATACCGGTTTTAAAGCAAGTAAATGCGTTTGCGGGGGCACTCCTCGGATTTTTAGAAGTATATATTATTTTGTTTGTCTTAATTATCATTGGAAACATTCTTCCGATTGAACAATTACAAACACCATTACAACAATCATCAATTAGCAAAATAATTGTAGACGATACACCGATTCTCTCTGAAAAGGTGAAGGAACTATGGCAGACAGGTAGCAGAGTATAACTTCTCTTTTTTCGGAAAGAGAAGTTTTTTTCTATGAAAGAAAGGCGGGGTAATGATGAAAGTAAATAAAAAACAAGTTATCAAATTATTAGAGACAATCGGGCTTTTTATGGAACTAAAGGGCGCGAATCCATTTAAAATATCTGCATTTCGTAAAGCGGCAGCAGCATTAGAAAGTGATGATCGTAGTCTTTCTGAGATTGAAGATTTCACGAAGATTCCGGGCATTGGAAAAGGAACAGCGGCAGTTATTCAAGAATATATAGAATCGGGAACATCTGAAGTATTACAAGAGCTTGAACAAGAAGTGCCAAGTAGCTTATTACCGTTATTAAAATTACCAGGCCTTGGTGGTAAAAAGGTAGCTAAGTTATATAAAGAACTTGGTGTTGTTGATATGGAATCGCTAAAAGCGGTTTGTGAGGAAAATAAAGTACAAGCTTTAGCTGGTTTCGGCAAAAAAACAGAAGAGAAAATATTAGAAGCAATCGATCAAGTAGGATCTCGTCCAGAGCGTTTACCAATCGCGATGGTATTGCCTATTGCCGGGGAAATAGAGGAGAAATTGTCGAATATTGCTGAGGTAATTCGTTTCTCTCGCGCTGGTAGTTTGCGCCGTGTTCGTGAAACAGTAAAAGATTTAGACTTTATTATTGCAACGACAGAACCAGCTGCAGTACGTGAGCATTTACTACAATTTGATAATATGATTGAAGTAATCGCGAGCGGAGATACGAAAGTTTCGGTCCGTCTTCAATATGAATATGATATTTCGATTGATTTCCGCCTAGTAAAACCAGAAGAGTTTATTACAACTCTTCACCATTTCACAGGATCAAAAGACCATAACGTAAAAATGCGTCAAATCGCAAAAGATAAAGGCGAGAAAATTAGTGAGTACGGTGTAGAGAACTTGGAAACAGGTGAAGTGAAAACATTTGAGACGGAAGAAGAATTTTTTGCTCATTTCGGTCTTCCATTTATCCCGCCAGAAGTGCGTGAAGATGGAAAAGAAATTGAATTAATTAAAGAGTATCCTAACTTAATTCAGTTCTCTGACATACAAGGTGATTTACATATGCATACAACATGGAGTGATGGTGCTTTTTCTATTGAAGAGATGGTACAAGCGTGCCGTGCTCGTGGATATAAGTTTATGGCAATTACTGATCACTCACAATACTTGAAAGTAGCGAACGGTTTAACGAAAGAGCGCCTTCGTGAACAAGCGAAAGAAATTGAACGTATGAACGAAAAGTATCCAGACATTACAATTTTACGCGGAATTGAAATGGACATTTTACCGGATGCCTCGCTTGATTTTGATGATGAAGTATTATCAGAACTAGATTATGTCATTGGAGCAATTCACTCTAGCTTCTCACAAGACCGTGAAACGATTATGAAACGTCTTCGTGCTGCGCTAGAGAATAAACATGTCACAATGATTGCCCATCCGACAGGACGTCTTCTTGGACGTCGTGAGGGCTACGATGTAGATACAGACTTATTAATCGAACTCGCAAAAGAAACAAATACAGTTTTAGAATTAAATGCGAATCCAAACCGTCTAGATTTAAGCGCGAAATTATTAAAACAAGCACAAGATGCCGGTGTAAAAGTAGCGATTAACACGGATGCTCATACACTTGAAATGTTAGAAGATATGGAAACAGGTGTAGCGGCAGCACGTAAGGGTTGGATTCAAAAAGATAACGTAATTAACACGTGGGATATTGAACGTTTATTAGACTATATTAAACGTAATAAGTAACACAAGGGGGACCTGCAACATGTTAGAAAGAACGTTGCGTGTATTAGAATATAATAAAGTAAAAGAACAATTACTTGAACATACAGCATCTTCACTTGGTCGTGACAAAGTGAAGCATTTAGTGCCGAGCACTGATTTTGAAGAAATTGTAGAAATGCAAGATACAACGGATGAAGCAGCGAAAGTTATTCGTCTAAAGGGTAGTGCACCATTAGGTGGTATTACGGATATTCGCTCCAATGTGAAGCGTGCAAAGATTGGAAGTATGTTAAGTCCAAATGAACTACTTGATATTGCCAATACGATGTATGGCAGTCGCAATATGAAACGTTTCATTGAAGATATGGTTGATAATGGTGTTGAGCTTCCCATTTTAGAAACTCATGTCGCTCAAATTGTATCTTTATATGATTTAGAAAAGAAAATTACAAATTGTATCGGTGATGGCGGGGAAGTAGTCGATAGCGCAAGTGATAAACTGCGCGGTATTCGTACTCAAATTCGTACTGCAGAAAGCCGTATTCGTGAAAAGTTAGAAAACATGACGCGTTCTTCAAACGCGCAAAAGATGCTGTCTGACTCAATTGTAACGATCCGTAACGAACGTTACGTAATCCCAGTAAAACAAGAATATCGCGGCGTATATGGCGGTATTGTTCATGATCAATCAGCTTCGGGACAAACGTTATTTATTGAACCGCAAGTCATTGTAGAGTTAAATAACGCGCTCCAAGAAGCACGTGTGAAAGAAAAACAAGAAATCGAACGCATCTTATTGATGTTAACAGAAGAAGTGGCAGTAGAAGCCGATATCGTTTTATCAAACGTAGAAGTAGTTGCAAATCTTGATTTCATTTTTGCGAAAGCTTTTTATGCGAAGCGAATTAAAGCAACGAAACCGATTGTAAATAACGAGCGTTATATGGATTTAAGACAAGCTCGTCATCCGCTAATCGATCCAGAAATTATTGTGCCAAATAACATTATGTTAGGGAAAGATTTCACGACAATTGTTATTACAGGACCGAATACAGGTGGTAAAACAGTTACGCTGAAAACAGTTGGTATTTGTGTGTTAATGGCGCAATCTGGTCTTCACATTCCAGTAATGGATGAGTCAGAGATTTGTGTATTCAAACATATCTTTGCTGATATCGGTGATGAGCAATCGATTGAACAAAGTTTAAGTACGTTCTCCTCACATATGGTGAACATTGTTGATATTTTAGAAAAAGCTGATTTCGAAAGCTTAGTTTTATTCGATGAATTAGGTGCTGGAACAGACCCACAAGAAGGGGCTGCACTAGCCATTTCGATTTTAGATGAAGTATGTAATCGTGGTGCTCGCGTTGTTGCTACGACGCATTACCCAGAATTAAAAGCATACGGATATAATCGTGAGCAAGTTATTAATGCGAGCGTTGAGTTTGATGTAAATACATTAAGCCCAACGTATAAATTATTAATCGGTGTACCAGGACGTAGTAATGCCTTTGAAATTTCGAAACGCCTTGGATTATCTGATCGCGTCATTGAGCAAGCACGCAATCACATTAGTACAGATACAAACAAAATTGAAAATATGATTGCGAAGTTAGAAGAAAGTCAAAAGAATGCAGAGCGTGACTGGAACGAAGCAGAAGCACTTCGCAAGCAATCTGAAAAACTACATCGCGAATTACAACGTCAAATCATTGAATTTAATGAAGATCGTGATGAACGATTATTAAAAGCGCAAAAAGAAGGGGAAGAAAAAGTCGAAGCTGCAAAGAAAGAAGCAGAAGGCATTATTCAAGAACTTCGTCAATTGCGTAAAGCACAGCTTGCAAACGTGAAAGATCACGAGTTAATTGAAGCGAAGAGCCGTCTAGAAGGCGCAGCACCAGAGCTTGTGAAGAAACAAAAAGTAAACGTGAAAAACACTGCGCCGAAACAACAGTTGCGCGCAGGTGATGAAGTAAAAGTATTAACGTTCGGTCAAAAAGGTCAATTACTTGAAAAAGTAAGTGATACAGAGTGGAGCGTACAAATTGGTATTCTGAAGATGAAAGTAAAAGAATCTAACATGGAATACATTAACACACCGAAACAAACAGAGAAAAAAGCAGTTGCAACAGTAAAAGGTAGAGACTATCACGTTTCATTAGAACTTGACCTTCGTGGTGAACGATTTGAAAATGCAATGGCGCGCGTTGAGAAATATTTAGACGATGCCCAGCTTGCAAGCTATCCTCGCGTATCAATCATTCACGGTAAAGGAACAGGAGCGCTTCGCCAAGGTGTACAAGATTACTTGAAGAAGCATCGCGGTGTGAAAACATTCCGTTACGGTGACATGGGCGAGGGAGGCTTAGGCGTAACAGTTGTCGAATTAAAATAGAAAACAACGAAACAAAGGGGAAACCATTATATGTTTATGGACAAACTTGCAAAAGTATTGTTAGCTTGTTGCGGAATATTTTTGGTGATTGGGGTTATTTATTTAGTTGTTTTTGCGAAGTAAACGAGCGTCAATCGTGGCATAATGATATTGCCATAGATTGACGCTTTTAATATATGTGAAAAGGAATAAGCTATGAAAATCAACCAATACATAAGCGAAGCAAAATCCTGCTCAAGACGTGAAACAGATCGCCTTATTAAAGCTGGGCGCGTGGCTATTAACGGCGAAATATGTACGCACGGTGCACTCGTGAACGATGGTGATGTTGTAACGATTGATGGGCAGGTTCTTGCAAAAGAAGAGAAAGAAAAGGTGTATATCGCCTTTCATAAGCCAGTTGGCATTACTTGTACAGCAGCTGATCATATTGAAGATAATATTATTGATTATATCAATTACCCAGAGCGAATCTTTCCAGTTGGGCGATTAGATAAAGCGTCAGAAGGCCTTATTTTATTAACGAATGACGGTGCGATTGCAAATCAAATTTTACATGGTGATCATGAGCACGAGAAGGAATATGTTGTCACAGTCGATAAACCTTTTACGGACTGGTTTATTGATGAGATGTCCAGCGGTGTAAAGATTAAAGATGGAATGACGAAGCCATGTAAAGTGACGAGAGTGGATCAGTCTACATTTCGCATCGTTTTAACGCAAGGAATGAACAGACAAATTCGTAGAATGAGTCGAGCTTTCGGGTTTACTGTAACAAAGTTAAAGCGAGTACGCATTATGAATATAGAGCTAAATGAGCTTGAAGTTGGAAAGTGGCGGAGCGTTACAGCTGAAGAGTTAGAAATTTTAATAGGGCAGTTATAGGGAGGGGAAATTTTCTCCCTATATTTTTTTGTCAGAAAAAATAAAACTATTGATTTTTTAAAAAATAGCCCATATAATAAAAAACAACAAGTTTCGACAAGATATTTTATAAAAGTAATGATGAGGACATGAGTTGTTTTTTACGATTCTCAGAGAGGGAAGCCTTAGGCTGTGAGCTTCCTAATACGAAAAGACAAGCTTACCACCTCTAAACTTCAAGAGTGAACTGCATACATGATGCATTGTAATTCTTGGCGGATAAAACCGTTATCAATTTACACGAGCTATAAAATGAGCTTATTTCGCTATAAATTCATTTTATTAGAATAAGGGTGGAACCACGATTTCAACACTCGTCCCTTTGTTAGGGACGGGTGTTTTTTGCGTTCTTTTACGGGGAAGTATGCTTGAAAGAGGATATGTGACGGATTTTAATTCAGAATATTTTGTTAATTTATAATTATGTAGGAGGTTAGTAGAAATGAAATCATCTTTAAAGTTTTCTGAGATGTTTGCAATAAGTTTAATGTTATTTGCACTATTTTTCGGTGCGGGTAATATGATTTTTCCACCAGCATTAGGACAAGGCGCTGGAACAGATGTATGGATCGCGCTATTTGGTTTTGTCGTAACAGGCGTTGGATTGCCTTTATTAGGAGTTATCGTTATAGCTTTAAAGGGAGATATTAATGAGCTAGCAGGGCGTGTACACCCTATATTCGCACTAGTTTTTATTACTGCAATTTATTTATGTTTAGGCGTATTCGTAAGTGTGCCGCGTACAGGAACGGTTGCTTATGAAATGAGTGTTGCACCATTTTTACCAAGTGAAATAGCTGGTCAATCGTATCCACTTGTTATCTTTACATTTATTTTCTTTGCTCTCACTTTCTATTTAGCTTTAAACCCATCAAAATTAGTGGGCCGCATCGGTAAAGTATTAACTCCGATTTTATTAGCTGTTATTGCAATTATTGTAGTGAAAGCACTTATTACACCAATGGGTGAATTTGGTGCACCAACAGAAGCATATAGTGCTCCGCTATTTAAAGGTTTTATTGACGGATATTTAACTTTAGATGGACTTGCAGCACTTGTATTCGGAAATGTTGTAATTCATGCGTTAAAAGAAAAAGGTATTACAAATAAAAATAGCATTGCAAAAGTAACAATTTTTGCAGGATTTATTGCAGCACTTGGTTTACTACTCGTTTACTTAGCGCTTGCTTATCTCGGAGCTTCTAGTGTCTCTCTTGGAATGGGAGCAAACGGCGGAATTATTTTAACAAACGTTGTAAATCATTTATTCGGTAGTTACGGAACTTTATTATTAGGAATCGCAATTTCAGCAGCATGTTTAACAACTTCAGTAGGGATTGTCGCAGCTTGCGGAGAATATTTCTCTTCTTTATTACCGAAGCTTTCTTATCAAAAAGTTGTTTTCATTTTCTGTGTATTAGCATTTATGGTAGCGAATCTTGGTTTAACTCAGTTAAATGCATTAGCATTACCAATCTTAATCGCAATTTACCCAATTGGTATCGTGCTAATTATATTATCACTGGTTGAAAACTATATTCGTCTTCCTTTAGTAATGTATGTAGGTGGTATTGTAGGAGCATTCATGATTAGCTTCTTTGATGGATTACACAATGCAAATCTTGAGATTGCAGCATTAACACCAATTTTAAATAAAATTCCATTATATAGTGTTGGGATTGGTTGGTTCGTTCCTGCTCTAGTAGGTATTGTAATTGGATATGTCATTTCATTGTTTCAAAAGCAAGAAGTTGCTGTAGAAAAATAGAGAAAAGAGGCTTTCTATGAAAGAAAGCCTCTTTTTTTGTAGAAAAAGCCACATATAAGGAAATTCAGATATTTAAAGTTTTATACGTAATATAGTTGACAAAAAAATTATGAGTAGGCTAAGATTGACTTAGTTGTGGAAATATTGGAAGGAAAGTGAGGAGTGAAAGGTATAAGACTTTCTATAACGATATCATTTTGGTAGATAGAGGTGATAGAGTAGAAAAATGGTTAGTTTTATTTTTTTTGAGCTTTATTGAGAATGATAATCAACGAAAAATAGGGACTTATGTTAAAATACGAATTACTCTTTATAAAGAATAGGGAGGGGGATTATTTTTAACATACAGTGAGAATGATAATCAATAATATCTACATTACATAAATAAACTACAATTAAATAATGATAGAAGATTGTTATTTTTTTCTAACAAAATGAGAATAATTATCATTTTCAAAAAAAGTATGGATGAAAGATAAACAAGGAGGAAGTAAGCCAAATGAGAAAGATTTCTGTATTACCCGCTTTTATTATAACGTTCGTATGTATGCTAGCTTTTCTTATCATGCCATATGGGAAAGTTTCAGCACAACTAGCTGACGGTACTTATGACATTAACTATGTCATTCAAAAAGCAGAAAATGATTCAGCTTCAATGGCAAATGATTATTTTGAAAAACCAGCTAAGCTAATTGTGAAAAATGGTGAGATGAGAGTACAAATTCCGATGAATCATAGTGCTTGGATTACAGAATTTAAAGCACCTGAGAACGGGAATTTTGTTGATGCAAAAGTAGTTAGCAAGGACGAGGCTGCTGATAAAAGAACGGTTGAATTTAAAATTGATGATTTATCAAAACCATTAGGAGTAAAAATTCATGTTGTCGTACCAAGTGCAAACTATGACCACCACTACACAATTCGTTTTGCTTTTGATGCAAATGTAAAAGCTGTAGGTGGAGATAACGGCGCGGCTGCTACAACAAAAAACAATGATCAAACGAAAACAGGTACACAAGTCAAAGAAGAGAAAACAAAAGTAGAGAATAAAGAAACAACAAAAGAAGCGAACAAAGAAACAAATAAAGATACAAAAAATGAAAATGGTAAAGCTGAAAAAACAGATAATCCTAAAACAGGCGATGAAGCACGTATCGGATTATTTGCGGTGTTAATTCTTATTTCAGGTGTTTTCTTAATTCGTAACGTGAAGTTTAGTAAATAAATAAAAAGGAGCGTTATTTCATTGAACAGGTATCTTAAGATTGTTGTTGCTATGTTTTTAATGATATTTACATTCGTATCAACACTACAACCACTTGCAGTTCAAGCAGCTACTCAATTAGCTGACGGTGAATACTCAATCGGTTTTAAAGTTCTTAAAGACGCATCGGATGAAATATCCATGATGAATGAATACTCTGTAAGTCCAGGAACTTTAAAAGTGAAGGATGGGAAAAAGAAAGTGTCCTTTACATTAAAAAATAGTTCATGGATTACGAAATTTGAAACAGACAAAGCAGGTCAACTTGTTGAGACAAATGTAATTAGTGAAGATAAAGAAAAAGATACAAGAGTAGTAGAATTCGATGTGGAAGATGTAGAGAAGATATTAAAAGCGAAAGTAAAAGTAGATATTGATTTTCTGAACTATCATCATGAATATGATGTTCGTATTGCATTTGATCAAAATAGCATTACACCAATTCATGTAGAAAAACCAGATGAAAAAGAGGACCCAGCTAATAAGCCAGATCCAAATGAAACTACGGATCCAGGTCAGAAGCCCGACCAAAAGCCTGACCCAGATCAACAACCAAATTCTAACACAATTGAAGATGGTGCGTACAGCATTCCTTTCAAAGTGTTAAAAGATCAAACAGATGAAGAATCTAAAATGAATAGTTACATGGAAAATCCAGGAGTATTGAAAGTAGAAAATGGTAAGAAAAAAGCGGTTGTAACGTTAAAAAGTAGCTCATTAATTAAAAATTTCCAAACGGAAAAAGATGGTGCATTTGTTGATGCAAAAGTAGTGAGTGAAGATAAAGAAAAAGATACAAGAGTAGTAGAGTTTGAAGTAGCTGATTTATCGAAAAAACTTAATACAAAAGTATTTATTGAGATGGCATCAAGAAATTATAAACAAACACATGACGTACAACTTGTATTTGAACAAGACAAATTGGAAGCTATTAAAAGTGAAGACAAACAACCAGACGGAGACAAACAACCAGACGGAGATAAACAACCAGACGGAGATAAACAACCAGACGGAGACAAACAACCAGACGGAGATAAACAACCAGACGGAGACAAACAACCAGACGGAGATAAACAACCAGACGGAGGTAAACAACCAGATGGAGGTAAACAACCAGACGGAGGCAAACAACCAGACGGAGGCAAACAACCAGACGGAGATAAACAATCAGACGTAGATACCATTAAAGATGGTGAATACAGTATTGGTTTTAAAGTATTGAAAGATAAAACAGAAGAAATTTCAATGATGAATACGTACACGAAGAGTCCAGGTGTATTAAAAGTGAAAGATGGGAAGAAATATGTATCCTTCACATTAACGAATAGCTCATGGATTACAAAGTTCGAATTTGAAAAGAATAATTCATTTGTTGATGCAAGTGTATTAAGTGAAGATAAGAAAGCTGATACACGTGTAGTAGAAGTAGAAGTAGCTGATTTATCTAAGAAACTAAATGCAAAAGTGAAAGTAGATATTGATTCAATGAATTATCACCATTTCTATGATATTCAATTTGCATTTGATAATGATAGTATTCAACCGTTAGACAACCAAGGTGGAAACGATAACCAAGGTGAAAATGACAACCAAGGTGGAAACGATAACCAAGGCGAAAATGACAACCAAGGTGGAAACAACAATCAAGGCGAAAATAACAACCAAGGTGGAAACAACAATCAAGGCGGAAATAACGACCAAGATGGAAACGACAACCAAGGTGGAAATAACGACCAAGGCGGAAACGACAGCCAAGACGATAACACAGCAATTGATCCAAACGCTCTTAAAGACGGTGAATACAGTATCGGTTTTAAAGTGTTAAAAGATAAAACAGAAGAAATTTCAATGATGAACACATATACGAAGAATCCAGGTGTATTAAAAGTGAAAGATGGAAAGAAATATGTATCCTTCACATTAACAAATAGCTCATGGATTACGAAGTTTGAGTTTGAAAAGAATGGTGCGTTCGTCGATGCGCAAGTATTAGGTACAAATAAAGAGAAAGATACAAGAGTAGTAGAAGTGGAAGTAGCTGATTTATCGAAAAAGTTAAATGCAAAAGTGAAGGTAGATATCGATGCAATGAATTATCATCATTTCTATGATATTCAACTTGCATTCGATAAAGGAAGTATTAAAGCTTTAGGTAACCAAGGTGGAGATACTAACCAAGATGGTAATGGTAATCAAGTCGGAAGCGACAACCAAGGCGGAAGCGACAACCAAGGTGGAAGTAACAACCAAGATGGAACGAATAATCTAAATGAAAAACCAACAGTTGATCCGAAAAATTTAAAAGATGGTCAGTACGATATTGCTTTTAAAGTGTTAAAAGATAAGACAGAAGAAATTTCAATGATGAATCAATATGTTGTAAGTCCAGCAAGATTAACAGTGAAAGATGGCAAGAAGTATGTTGCAATGACACTGAAAAATAGTGAATGGATTACGAAGTTCCAAACAGAAAATAATGGTGGATTTGCAGATGCAAAAGTAGTAAGTGAAGATAAGGCTGCCAATACAAGAGTCGTAGAATTTGAAGCTAATGATTTATTTGCAAAATTAAATGCAAAAGTAAAAGTAGATATCGATTCAATGAATTACCATCATTTCTACGACGTACAAATTCAATTTGATACGACGAAGATTGGCGCTGTAGGAACGGTAAAAGAAGAGCCAAAGAATGAACCGAAAAAACCAGTAACTACACCAAAAGTAGATAATGTAAAAACAGTAGGAACTCCTGATTTTAACCGAAATGCAGATGGTAAAAAGAAAAACGAAGCTACAAATAATGATTCGAAAAAAGAGAAAAACTCAAAAACTGCAGATACAGCACAACTTGGTTTATACATGATGTTACTGCTAGGTTCACTTGCTTTACTAGTTCGTAAATATAGAGCAGGTAGATTGTAATTTTTGGAGTCTTGATGCATGTTCGCGTGCATCAAGACTTGTTTCATATTGTTTGGAAAGGAGTGGTGATTGAGAGTGAGGAAAATTGCAAGTGTACTAATGGCTATCATTTTATTAGTGAGTATAGCTGGGTGCTCATCACCTAAAAAAGAAACCGCGAAGCAAGTAAAGAGTGAGAGTAAAGAGCGAATTGTTGCAACGACAGTCGCTGTTACTGAAATTATGGATGTGTTAGAAGTAGATTTAGTTGGTGTTCCAACTAGTTCTAAAACCTTACCGAAGCGATATAAAGGTTTACCTGAAGTCGGGAATCCGATGAGTCCTGATATGGAAAAAGTAAAGTCGTTAAAGCCATCAGAAGTATTATCCGTGACAACACTTGAATATGAATTAAAGCCAGTCTTTGACGGTGTAGGTATGAAAGCAAATTTTGTGGACTTAACTAGTTTAAAAAATATGCAAAATTCCATTAGTAATTTAGGTAAGCAATATGGACGCGAAAAGCAGGCTGAAGCAGTTGTAACGAAGTTAGATAAAAAGGTTGCTAGCATTCAAAAAGAAGTAAAAGGAAAGAAAGAACCGACAGTGCTTATTTTATTAGGTGTACCGGGGAGCTATTTAGTAGCAACTGAACATTCCTATATTGGAGATTTAGTAAAACAACTAGGTGGTAAAAATATTGTACAAGGTGAACAAGTAGAGTATTTAGCTTCTAATACAGAGTATTTAAAGAAAGCTGATCCGGATATTATTTTACGAGCAGCTCATGGTATGCCTGATGAAGTTGTAAAAATGTTTGATAAAGAATTTAAAACAAATGATATTTGGAAACACTTCGCTGCAGTTAAAAATAATCGTGTTTACGATTTAGAAGAGCGTTTATTTGGAACGACAGGAAATTTAGCAGCAATCGAAGCTTTAGATGAATTGAAGAAAATGATGTATCCGTGATGCATTTTCATATAAAGGAAGAGTGAAATGAATAAAAAAACTTGGAGTTTCTTCATTGTTACTGTATTGCTTATTGTTATGACGTCATTGTCAGCAATGAAAGGGAGTTTAGAAGTAGGTATTGTTGACCTTGTGCAAGGGATATTTACAGGGGCAAATGAAGATGTTGAAGTCATTAAAGATTTACGTTTCCCGCGCATTATTATTGCACTGTTTACTGGGGCGGCTCTTGCTGTTTCTGGTGTGCTTTTTCAAGCTGTTATGAAAAATCCACTCGCTGATGCTGGAGTGATCGGTATATCTTCAGGAGCAAGTTTTATGACACTTGTTATTATAACGTTATTCCCGCAATTCTTTTTCTGGACACCAGTATTCGCCTTTTTAGGTGGTGCGTTTGCGTGTTATCTCGTTTATGCATTTTCATGGAAGTCAGGGTTAAGTCCACTTCGTATTATTTTAGTTGGTATAGCTATTAATGCGATGTTTACTGGATTAAATGAATCGTTCATTACGATTTGTGGATATTTCATTAAGAGTATTAAGCAAACGACGACTTCTAATATAACGATGAAGACGTGGGGCGATGTAGAAATAATGGTTACGTATGGAACAATTGGTTTGGTTCTTGCTCTGTTTGTAGGAGCTTGGTGTAACTTATTATCGCTACAAGATAAGACTGCGAAAAACTTAGGTTTGCACGTGACGAGAGTTCGTCTTATTATTTCTGCTATTGCAGTACTCTTAGCTGCAGTATCAACAGCGATTGCAGGTGTTATTGCTTTTGTAGGATTACTCGTTCCGCACATTTCAAGGCAATTAGTCGGTTCAGATCATAAAGTATTAATTCCATTTTCTGCTCTTGCAGGAGCGTTATTAATTTTGACGGCGGATACGATTGGAAGGTTAATTGTACCACCTAACGAAATTCCAGCGGCGACGATTATGGCAGTTATTGGTGGCCCATTCTTAATATTCTTGCTTAGAAAGAGTGATAAAGTTCATGGAAATTAAAAATGTAACCTTTTCGTATGATAATGTAACGGATCGATTAAAGTCGGTTAGTAGTGAAATAGAAATTGGTAAAGTTACAACAATTATTGGTCCAAATGGTTGCGGGAAATCGACATTACTTGGCGTGATGTCAAGAAATCATAATCCTCGTAGCGGAGAGGTCATACTAGATGGGAAAGCAATTAGCCAATATAAACCGAAAGAGTTTGCTAGAAAGTTAGCCGTTGTCCATCAACAAAATGAAGCACCAGCAGATATGACGGTAGAGAAATTAACAAGTTTTGGTCGTATGCCTCATAAAAATATTTTTTCCACGCAAACGGATGAAGATAGAGAAGCGATCGAAAGGGCTTTAGCCTGTACAAATTTGTTAAGTAAACGTGATAAAGAAATTCATGCTTTATCGGGCGGAGAGAGACAGCGAGTTTGGATCGCGATGACATTAGCTCAAAGGACACCAATGCTTTTCTTAGATGAACCGACAACATATTTAGATATTTATTATCAGCTAGAAATATTAGAGTTAGTGAAAGAGTTAAATGAAGTGTATGGATTAACGATTGTGATGGTACTACATGATATTAATCAAGCCATTCGTTATAGTGATCATATTATCGTTATGAAAGACGGGGAAATTGTTACGAAAGGTAATCCTAATGAGGTAATAACAGAAGAAATGGTTAAAGCAATATATGGTGTAGATGTCGTTGTAAAACAAGACGAAGATACAGGGTTATACATGGTACCAATGGGAATTTAAAGGCTGGGCATAATCCGTTTTGAGGTGATAATTTGAATAGTAAGAAAGAACGGAAAAAGAATTCTTTTTTTCAACGAATACTTACAATTGTATTTTTAGGAATCTTTTTCTATTCAATGTATGAATTGGGTGGGATTTTCATGGATTATTATGAAAATCGTAAAGTAATGGCTGAAGCGCAACATATTTATAAGAGAAGTCCAATGGAAGAAAAATCAGAAGATGGGGAAGTACGTAAACAGTTTCAAGCTCTCCAAAAAATTAATCCAGAAATAGTGGGATGGATTACGATGGATGATACACAAATCAATTATCCAATCGTTCAAGCGAAGGATAATGATTACTATTTATTTCGTAATTATAAAGGCGAGGATATGAGAGCGGGAAGTATTTTTATGGATTATCGTAATGATGTGAAATCTCAAAACCGAAATACTATTTTATATGGTCATCGTATGAAGGACGGTTCTATGTTTGGAAGTTTAAAAAAGATGTTGGATGAAGATTTCTTCATGTCCCATCGTAAATTGTATTACGATACATTATTTGAAGGATACGACGTTGAAGTTTTTTCAGTATATACGACAACGACGGACTTTTATTACATTGAAACGGATTTTGAAAGCGATGCAGCGTATACAGCATTCTTAAAGCAAATTCAAGATAAATCCCTTTACAAAACGGATACGAAATTGACGGCTAATGATGAAATTATAACACTTTCTACATGTGACTATGCACTTGATCCAGAAGCAGGAAGATTAGTCGTACATGCGAAACTAGTAAAAAGACAGTAAATAAAAAAGTATAGAATATGAGAAGTGGTAACGCTTCTCATATTCTATACTTTAAAAAAAACAGTTTTTACTGTGCTGCAGCCATTGGCATACGTACAACTTTTACATCATAGTAAGAGATTTTATTATCAAGAATATAATCTGGCATTCCGCCTTGATGGGAGTGAGCAGCTTTAAATGCTGGGCTCTTTGTCCAACCTTGGAAATCTTCTTTTGCATTCCAGCGCGTGCTAATTGTTACCTCGTCATAATCAACTGTATTTTGCGTTAGAAGAACTTCTAATCCTAAAAATCCTGGCATTGTTTCGACTTGACCTACTTTATTAAAACGATCAATTAATTTATGTCCATTTCCCTTTGTAATTTTAGCTGTATTTGTAACAATAATCATGTTTATTCCTCCTATAAGTTGTAGCTTTTATTTTCGAGAATTCATATACATTAAATGATAATGAAAATCATTATCATTGTCAATGGTAATCTTAAATTATGATAATATTTTTAATCCCGCTATTTGTTGGGCAGTAAGACCCCCACCTCAAAATTTAGCGAAAGCGAAGAAGTTAGGTGGAGGGCGGGCTGATTAAAGTTTCACTTTATGTAGTATAATATCCTCCTGTTGACTATATATTTAACTTGGTTATATATTATGTAAATAGAATCAATTGAAAATATATAGAAGTAAAGTATGGTTTATACTTTGCTGTCGCAATACTATGAACAAGGAGGGCATTATGGTTGAATCACTTTTACTTAGTATCGTTATTATTATTACATTAGGTATTGCTTCACAATGGACTGCATGGCGCTTCCAGCTTCCTGCGATTGTTGTTATGGCAGTTGCTGGATTATTAATTGGTCCGGTTTTCGGTATTATTAATCCCAAAGAGGTGCTTGGGGATGTTTTTAGTCCACTCGTATCACTCTCTGTTGCGATTATATTGTTTGAGGGTAGTTTAAGTTTAGATATACGTGAACTGAGGGGGCTATCAAAACCAGTATTTCGTATCGTTACGTTTGGTGCGTTTATCGCGTGGATTGCTGGCTCGCTTGCAGCTCATTACGTCGCTGGATTAGATTGGGCGGTTGCATTTATTATTGGAGGACTTTTTATTGTGACAGGTCCAACGGTAATTATTCCGTTGTTACGCCAAGCGCGATTAAAACCAAGAACAGCTGCAATTTTAAAATGGGAAGGGATTATCGTTGATCCATTTGGCGCTTTGCTTGCTGTATTCGCCTTTCAAATTGTAAATTTCTTAACGAAAGAAAATGTACAATTACATACGTTGCTGTACTTCTTTGCAGGTTCATTATTTGCAATGGTACTCGGTTATGTATTTAGTATTTTTATGAGCTATATGATTTTAAAGGGAAAAGTACCAGAATATTTAAAAGCCCCAATTTTGCTAGTTACGGTACTGTTATGTTTTGGCATTGCGGATGAAGTGATGCATGAAACAGGTATGCTAGCTGTGACAGTAATGGGGATTACGCTTGCGCGGATGAAAAAATATATTTCTTCTATCGGTGATATTCGTCATTTTAACGAAAATATTTCCGTGCTACTAACGTCGACTGTTTTTATCATATTAACAGCATCCCTTCCAAGAACAACGATTATGGAGATTTTCAGCTGGCCTATTATAAGCTTCGTACTTATGATGCTATTTGTTGTACGCCCTTTATCGATTTGGATATCGACAATCGGCACAGAGTTAACAAAAGCAGAACGGGCGCTAGTTGGCTGGATTGCGCCGCGAGGTATTGTTGCATTAACGGTTTCAAGTTACTTTGCGACGGAGTTATTACAAGAAGGTTATAAAGATGCTTCTATATTAACGGCACTTACATTTGCACTCGTTATTACGACCGTTTGTGCTCATGGATTTTCAATTGGATTTTTAGCGAAAAGATTGGGATTGGCGAATACGGAGCCACCAGGAATTTTAATTTCAGGTGCGAGTACATTCTCATCTGCTTTTGCATTGCACTGTAAAGAGATGGGTATTCCGAGCTTAATTGTAGATGTATCAGAAGAGCATTTGCAATGTGCAAAGGGGAAAGGGCTTAATACATATAATGGCCAAGTACTTTCTGAACAATTACAATTTGAAGTTGATATGAATCAGTACGAATACTTAATTGCAGTTACAGATACGGATTCTTATAATGTATTAGTCGCAAATACATACGTACCGCAGTTTGGACATCATAATACATTTTTACTTCCAATCCATGATGTGGAAAAGATTGAACAAGAACGCATTTCCCTTTCGAAAAAAGCTCATTTACTGTTTGGTCAAAATGAAATTTATGAAGAATTAAATAGAAAAATTGAAGATGGTTATACGTTTAAAACGATACAAGTTGCAGAAGAACAAAAGATTAATAAAGAAGAAATCGATTTAGAGGATTTAATACTATTTATTCGCCATAGAGATGGTAGTCTTACTTTTTCAACATTGTATAAATATATAGCTGTTATGCCAGGGGATGAGCTAGTTGTACTAGCAAAGCAATAATATGGTATAGTGAAACGAGGCTGTTTTTCAGTCTCGTTTTTTAAGTGCTTCCTATAGAGAAAGCATGCAAATGGAAAGGAAGTTTTTATATGCGATCAGAAGTAACTGTAAAAATAAAACCGAAATTTATAAAAGAAATTAAAAGTGGATACCCGCTTATTTTAAAAGATGCGATTCAAAATTTAAATGATGTTCAGGAAGAAGGAACAATCATTAAAGTGGTAGATGAGAAAAACCACTTTGTCGGAAAAGGTTATTATGGAAAACAAAATAAAGGATACGGCTGGATTTTAACGAGAAAAGAGAGTGAACAAATTAATCAATCTTTCTTTGAAAGTAAAATTAAATCTGCCTTACATAAACGAAAACAATTTTACAAATCAAGTGATACGACAGCATTCCGTGTTCTAAACGGTGAAGGTGATGGGCTTGGAGGCTTAATCATCGATTATTATGACGGCTATTATGTAGTAAGTTGGTATAGTGAAGGGATTTATACTTTCAGAGATGAGATTATAGCAGCTCTTCAAAAAGTAGCAAACTTTAAAGGCATTTATGAGAAGAAGCGTTTTGATACGAAAGGGAAATACATTGAAGGCGATGATTTCGTAGCAGGAGAGCGCGGTGAGTTCCCGCTTATCGTAAAAGAGAATGGTGTGAACTTCGCTGTTTATTTAAATGACGGAGCGATGGTTGGTGTATTTTTAGATCAACGTAACGTGCGAAAACAAATTCGTGACAAATATGCGAAGGGAAGAACAGTGTTAAATATGTTCTCTTATACAGGTGCTTTTTCTGTATTTGCAGCGCTTGGCGGAGCGAGCAAAACGACGAGTGTCGACCTTGCAAATCGTAGTTTAAGTAAAACAATTGAGCAGTTTAGTGTAAATGAAATTGATTATGAAGCACAAGATATTATTGTAGAGGATGTATTCCTTTACTTTAAATATGCAGCGAAGAAAAAGATGAAGTTCGATATGGTTGTATTAGACCCTCCAAGCTTTGCGCGCTCGAAAAAATATACATTTAGTGCAGCAAAAGATTATAAAAATTTATTAAAAGAAACAATTGCCATTACAGAAAATAACGGTATTATCGTTGCTTCTACAAATTGTAGTGCATTCGATATGAAAAAGTTTAAAGGCTTTATTGATACAGCCTTTAAAGAAATGAATGGTAAATATAAAATATTAGAAGAACATTCTTTACCAGAAGATTTCCGTACAATCGATCAATTTAAAGAAGGAGACTATTTAAAAGTAGTTTTCATCGAGAAAATTAAAGGGTAATAAAGAAAAGGAGCTCGAGTTTACTTGAGCTCCTTTTCTTATTGAACGATATTTTGTACTCTACCGACTTGCCCGTCCTGCAATCGCACTTTAATGCCATGCGGATGAGAAGGGGAGTTCGTTAAAATATCTTTTACAATGCCACGTGTTAATTTGCCAGTTCGTTGATCTTGTTTTAATACAATATCAACTTCAAGGCCAGGTGTGATATTAGAACGTTTTTGTCCGTTCATTTATACACCTGTACGTCTACGTTGGTTGTTTGTCTTTTTCGTTTGTTGGTTTTGTAATTTTTTTGTTTCTTGGCTTTGGTTTTTGGCATTTTGACCATTACCGTTACCTTGCTTTTTCTTTGCAAGTTGTTCGCGCATTAAATCAGCTAAGCTTACTTTTTTGTTTTCTGACATGATAAGTCTCCTTTATATAAAGTTAATTATGAACTATCGTAGTAAATTTCATCATATCATTGTTAGGGAAGGAAGGGAAGTTGGTTTGAAAATTCATATAATTGTTTCCAGTCTGTTGTAGTTACGATACAATTGAATTGTTAACGTTTGTAAAAAGGGGATAGACATATGTCACATCATATATTATTAGTTGAAGATGATCTCTCAATTCAAGAGATGGTGGAAAAGTATTTAATAAAAGAGGGCTTTCAAGTTACAATCGCGTCTGATGGAGAAGAGGGCGTGAACACATATTTAAAAGGTTCATTTGATTTGATTATCCTAGACATTATGATGCCAAAGTTAGATGGCTTAGAGGTTGTGCGAATCATTCGAGAAAAAAGTGCTGTTCCGATTTTAATGATGTCGGCAAAAGATACAGATGTTGATAAAGCTGTCGGATTAGGGCTTGGAGCAGATGATTACATTTGTAAGCCATTTTCTATGATTGAATTAGCCGCGCGTGTAAAAGCAGGTATTCGCAGGTCTACGAAATATTCGGCTACAGAAACAACAGAAAAGACGATTCAAATTGGTGATTTAACGATTGATCCAATTAATTTTACTGTGGAAAAAAACAGGAAGCCTCTCAAACTTACTTTAAAAGAATTTGAGATTTTAAAACTGTTTGTAAAGAATCAAAATCGTGTATTTACAAAAGCACAAATATATACACTAATTTGGAACGAAGAGTATTACGGTGACGATAACGTTATTAATGTTCATATGAGAAGATTGCGTGAGAAAATCGAAAGTGATCCATCTAATCCAGAATACATTAAAACGTTATGGGGCATCGGCTATAAGCTGGAAGTGATGTAATATGATTAATTTGTTAATAGGTATTATTTTTATATTGTTATGTGTTATTTATATGCAATATAAAATGAGGAAAAATAGTAGTAAAAATTTACGATACACATATGAAAAGTTAGAAAGTATTGTAAATGAAAAAACAGGCGAGACGCTACTCGTTATGACAGATGATCTAGAATTGCAAAAATTATTAGTGGCAATTAATCAATTATTAGATGCAAAACAGAAAACGAATGCAGATCATGCAAAAGTAGAAATTTCGATGAGAAAAATGCTTTCAAATATTTCACATGACTTGAAAACACCACTAACAGTTATTCTTGGATATACAGAAATGTTAAATAAGGATAAAACGATAAATAAAGAAGAACAACAAATCTTACTTGAAAAGGTTCATGTGAAAACACTAGAAGTAATGGAACTGATTCATAAGTTTTTTGATTTAGCAAAATTAGAATCTGGTGACAAAGCAATCGAGATGACAAAAGTGAATATGAATGAAGTTTGTCGTGAGAAGATTTTATCTTTTTATGATTTAGTGACGTCGAAAGGTTTTCATGTTCATATTGATATACCAGAAAGAAATATATATGCACTTGGAAATGTAGAAGTATTAGGCAGGGTATTGAACAATTTTATATCAAATGCGATTACATATGGCGACGATGGAAAGACACTTGGTATGACGTTAAGAGATGATGAAACGAATGTGTATATAGACGTATGGGATACAGGAAAAGGAATTGATGAATCGCATATTGATAAAGTGTTTGAGCGTATGTACACACTTGAAGATTCAAGAAATAGATTGTACCAAGGTAGCGGTTTAGGGTTAACGATTACGAAAAGGCTTGTGGAAGCGATGGATGGAAAAATTCATCTTTCTAGTAAGCCGTATGAAAAAACAATTTTTACAGTTGCATTAAAGAAGATGCAGTTTTAGCTTGTAGAGAAGTAGATTCTACAAGCTTTTTTGCAGCGTAAGGAATTTGTAAGAAACGGGTAAGAAAAAAGAGATTTCCGTTGTCTATTATAGAAATATAAAGTAGTGCGAAAGGGGAAAGTGATATGACCTATATATTAAAAACGAATCAGTTAACGAAAGTGTTTAAAGGAAAAGAAGTTATTTCTAGCGTTAACATGCATGTGAAAAAAGGAGAGATATACGGTTTCTTAGGACCGAATGGTGCTGGTAAAACAACGATTATGAAAATGATTACAAATTTAATAAAACCGACGAGCGGTGAGATTGAAATTTTCGGTGAGAAGTTAACAGATACATCTTATGAAGTATTAAAGAGAATGGGGACGATTATTGAATATCCAATCTTTTATGATAAATTAACGGCGAAAGAAAACTTAGAATTACATTGTGAATATATGGGCTATTACGATAAAAATGAAATTGACCATGCTTTACATTTAGTGAAGCTGCAAGGTATAGATAATAAAAAAGTAAAAGATTTTTCATTAGGAATGAAACAACGACTCGGTATTGCAAGGGCAATCGTAACAAAGCCAGAATTACTCATTTTAGATGAACCAATTAACGGTTTAGATCCAATTGGTATTAAAGAATTAAGAGACTTATTTAAAATGCTCTGCAAAGAATATGGCATTACATTATTAGTCTCTAGTCATATTTTAGGTGAGATGGAGCTAATGGCGGATACAATTGGTGTCATTCAAAATGGAAAACTAATAAAAGAAGTTTCAATGAAGAGTATTAACGGAAAACAAACAGAGTACATTGAAATTACCGTTCCTGATGTGAAGCGTGCAGCTTATATTTTAGAAGATAAACTTGGTATAAAAAATTATAAAATAATGAGCGGAAATATGATTCGTGTGTATGATACGGCAGTGTCTCAGCAAGCCATTTCAAAAGCGCTTATTATGAACGATGTGGAAATTGAAAGTATGAATAAGAAACATAGTTCCTTAGAGGAATATTTCTTAAATGTAATGGATGGAGAGGGCATTCATGCTTGATGGATTGTTAGTGAATCTAGTAAGTGGATTGGTCGTAATGTTCATAAGCGGGATTTTATATTATAGGAAACCAGAGCGGAAATGGTTGTTAATTCTACTAATGATAGGAATGTTAAGCGTAGTTACTGCTGGAATTAGAATGTTAGCAGCATAAAGACAGTTTATATAAAGAATGGAGGCGTGGTTTGTATGCTTAGATTAATGAAGCTCGAATGGAAGAAACATCAATTATCTAGTTACTTTAAAAGTGTAGCAATTTGTATTATAGCAATTTTCGCTGTAGTAAGCCTTATGGCAGTGGGAATGAAAGCCGAGGAAGACGTGCTCTTCTCTGACTTCACACAGAACATGGCTTTAGTAAATATTTTTATTAGGGTAACATTCATTATTTTTAGTTCGGTCATTTTATCACGTTTAGTAATTGATGAGTATAAGAACAAAACGATACAACTATCATTTATGTATCCGCTGCAAAGGAAAATGCTAATGAGTGCGAAATTAACAATTGTTTTCTGTTTTTGTTTTGTGAGCATGATTATCGCGACTTTCATTATTAGCTTGCTCGTATATTTTGTGAGTCCAATGATGGGACTGATTGAAACACCTGCTACGATAGGCGAAATAATAGCTATCGTTCCAGGTACTATTATAAGTGCATTTATGATATCTGGTATAAGTTTAATTCCTTTATTTTTTGGAATGAGAAAGAAATCGACACCGACAACGATTACTTCGGCAGTAATAATTGGTATGCTGATTAGTGGTAACGTTGGTGCTGGAAACGGTCAAGTAAGTATGTTTGATTTTATAGCTATCCCAATCGTGCTCTGTTTATTAGGAATTTTCATTAGTTATCTATCATTTCGTAAAATCGACAAGATCGATGTGGCGTGAAGTAAGCTTAAAACAAAAACGAACTGGGGTATGAATAATGAAAAAAATGATAGTAATTGCAATAGTATTCATTACAATTGCTAGTGTAGTTTTTGGTATTAAGGTATTTCAGGGGAAAGATTTTAAGAAAGAAAAGTCTTTTGATATAAATAATATAAAAGAAATAGAAGTAGACAATGAAAACTGGAATCTTGAATTTAAAAGTACAGATACTAACAAAATAGTCATTTCGGCTCAAGGTAAACGTTTAGATAAAGAGGTAGATCCTGTCGAAATAGAACAGGCAGGGAATAAAGTTATAGTTAAGCAAAAACAAAAGGCGACCAGATTTTTTTATGGTTTTACGTTTAGGAAGAAAAATAGTATATCTATAGCTATTCCGAAGAAAGAAATAGATAAAATTGTATTAAATAATAAATCGGGTGATGTGAAAATAAACGATATAGTAGTAAAAAGCATCGTGACAAAAGGCAAATCTGGAGATGGAATGATTACAGGACTATCGGCAGAGAAGGGTGAATTCACATCCGAAAGTGGAGATTTAATGTTAAAAGATAGTTTATTACAAGATGTAAATATAACTTCCACTACTGGCGATAATTATGTGAAAAATGTAAAAAACGAAAATATGAACATCACTTCAACATCTGGGGAAGTATTACTGAAAGATATGACAGAAGGAAAATCATTATTTATAGAAACAAAATCAGGGGATATTGGCGTACGGTATAAAGGTGTCCCGGCATCATTGAAGCTTATGGCCAAAAGTAATTCGGCTGACGTAATAGTGGATTTAAAAGGATTTAGGAAAGATAAAAGTACAGACAAAATAAAAGTAGGAACCATTGGTGATGCAAAAAATGAAGCGAAGATTTTAAGTGAAACAGGAGTCATTTATATTGATTAAATCTTAGGAGGAAGGAGGACACTATCATGCTACATTTAATGAAGCTAGAATTGAAAAAGTTTAAGCTTGGTTGGTACGTGAAGAGAGCAATTATTGCAAATATTGTTATACTGGCATTAATGATCTTTGTGAGCATCATCGCTCAAGTAGAAGGTGATGCAGAAATAAGGAATCCAGAGACGATATTGTTAATGGCTAGCACAATAGTAAGAGCAACATTTATTATTTTTGGTAGTGTATTAATCGCAAGGTTAATAATTGGCGAATATAAAAATAAAACAATACTACTTATGTTTTCTTATCCTATTAACCGAAAGAAAATGATGGCTAGTAAGTTGGCTATTACAGCGATAGTAACATTTATAACAGTTATTGTATCTAACATTTTAGTAGTAGGAATTTTCTTTGGGATAGATAGTTATTTTTCAATTCTTCCTAATTCATTCACAGTAGATCAATTGGTGCAAGAAGGAATAAAACTGGTTCCTTTAGCCATTGCAACTGCGGGAATGAGTTTAATCCCTCTATATTTCGGAATGCGTAAACGTTCCGTGCCAACTACAATTGTTTCATCTCTTATCGTTGTCTCAATTGCAATGAATACCAACCCAGAGTTTCCCACAGCAACTTTTCTTCCCCTTCAACTAGCACTTGCAGCAATTGGAGTGGTGATTGCATATTACGGAATTAAAAATATAGAGAGGGAAGATATAACTGTATGATAAGAATACGTAAAATAGTTTCACATGAAACAAGTTACAGAAAAAGACAAGATGTGTAAACACCTTGTCTTTTTTGTCGTTACATTTTAGGTGCTTCCATTCCAGCCGCAGCCCATTCTTCTTTTGCAGGGCCATATACGCCAGGGACTGTTAAGCCAGCTTGCCTCATTAATACCGTCATTTGTCCGCGGTGATGATTTTGATGATTGATGAGTGTCATTAAAAATATAGAATTCGGCATAGGGCGACCAAAGAAGTCATTAATAGTAGCTAAGTCTTTATCAGTCCATTTACTTTGAAGTGTTTCAACAAAAGCCGCGTTTACTTTACGGTATTCAGCTGCAATTGTTTTTGCAGAAGTTGGAACAGGATAATCTTTCATTTCTCCTTCAAATTTAAGTCCCGTACCAGATAGTATAACTGGAATTGCCGTCACGATATGCCAAGCAACTCTTCCTAACATCCAATGTCCAGGTGCAATTTCTTGTGACAAAGATTCATCTGTTAGTACATCGAGCATCTTTTGAGTAGATTCAGCCTCGTATGTCCACGATTGTAAGAAGCCTTCAATAGTTTGGTACATTGTTATCCCTCCTAGTTATGTTCATAGGTTAAATTCGTGAAAAAAAGATAGTTTCCTTCGGGCTTATGAGAATGAATGAAAAAAGAGGCTTCTCACATAAGAAGCCTCTTTTTTAATTAACCTTCTTCCCACTCTTTCTCATTAGCCATAAGAAATAAGGCGCTCCAAGTACAGCAACGTCCAAATCTGTGTTAACAATAAAAGGGGGGAATAATCGCTGAGCCGAGAGCTGAAATACCGGTTCTTATTAAAGTAAGGAGTGTTGAGCTAAACCCTAATTTTCATGAAAAGAAAAGTACAATTCCAACTGCAAGTAATCTGCCGATGAATACACCAATTGGATTGAAATTTATATGTGTATGCAGAATGGAGAAAAAGAATTTCGTTTGAGCAAGAAGGCGAAAGTACAAGCAACAGGAGTAAGAATCGCATGTAATAATTACTAGAATGTATGGAATAAATCTGCGTTTATCCCCACTAGGAAAAGTATGTCTTTGTTATTTAGATAGTTGTTTTCTAACTCGTTGATTGTACTTAAAAGATCGAATGTAAAGGAAGTGATCAACATGTCTTCATGGCTCAATAATACAAATGGATATTGTAGTTGTAATAATCAAAATGGTGTACATGTTGATTCATGCTGTTTTAGTTGCGATGGGACAGTGCCTAAAGTTGGTCCAACGGGTCCGACGGGGGCAACAGGATCAACAGGAGCGACAGGCCCAACAGGATCAACAGGTGACACAGGTCCAACAGGCCCAACAGGATCAACAGGAGCGACAGGATCAACAGGTCCAACGGGAGCGACGGGAGTAACAGGATCAACAGGTCCAACGGGAGCGACGGGAGTAACAGGATCAACAGGTCCAACGGGAGCGACGGGAGTAACAGGATCAACAGGTCCAACGGGAGCGACAGGAGTAACAGGATCAACGGGTCCAACGGGAGCGACAGGAATAACAGGATCAACAGGTCCAACGGGAGCGACAGGAATAACAGGATCAACAGGTCCAACGGGAGCAACAGGAATAACCGGAGTAACGGGTCCAACGGGAGCAACAGGAATAACCGGAGCGACAGGAATAACGGGAGCAACGGGAGCAACGGGCCCAACCGGAGTGACAGGAATAACGGGATCAACAGGTCCAACGGGCTCAACGGGGGCAACCGGAGCAACAGGTACAAGTATCACGGCGACGTATGCATTTGCAAATAATACGTCGGGAACAGCGATATCGGTACTTCTCGGTGGAACGAATGTCCCGCTTCCGAATAATCAAAATATCGGTCCTGGTATTACGGTTTCCGGGGGAAATACAGTATTTACGGTTGCAAATGCTGGGAATTATTATATTTCATATACGATTAATATAACGGCTTCATTATTAGTCAGTTCTCGTATTACAATTAATGGAGCACCACTTGCTGGAACGATCAATTCTCCTGCGTTAGCAACTACATCATTTAGCGCAACAATTATTACAACTCTTGCAGCAGGAGATGCTATTAGTTTGCAACTATTTGGTTTGTTAGCTGTTGCAACATTATCAACAACTACACCAGGAGCTGTGTTAACGATAATAAGGTTAAGTTGAATAATAACTCTCTTACTCTTTTAAGATTCGGAGAGTTTCTACATATAATAAGAAGTTAATGAAGTAAAGCATAGTTATATAAAAGTCAGAATATTATGATTGTAACGTTATGGTGACTATAATATAATGAAAACAACCTCATGAATGAACATTCATTTATTTTTTATGTATTTGAAGGGGGAATGAAGGTGGAAAAACCATGGTTGAAGAGTTATCCAGAGGAAATTCCGAGTACGATTTCTTATGATATTCAGCCGCTTCATAAATATGTAGAACAGATGGCTTCTCGCTACCCAGAAAAGAAAGCGCTTCACTTTTTAGGAAAGGATATTACATTTTCGGTCTTCCATGATAAGGTGAAGAGATTTGCAAATTATCTTCAAAAGCTCGGTGTGGAAAAAGGTGATCGAGTTGCTATTATGTTGCCGAATTGTCCGCAAGCTGTAATCGGTTATTACGGTACATTACTTGCGGGAGGTATCGTAGTCCAAACAAATCCATTATATACAGAAAGAGAATTAGAATATCAACTTCATGACTCGGGAGCAAAAGTCATTCTTTGCCTCGATTTAGTGTTCCCAAGAGTAACGAATGTTCAATCTGCTACAAAAATTGAGCATATTATCGTAACGCGTATTGCGGACTTTTTGCCCTTCCCTAAAAATCTATTGTATCCATTTGTGCAGAAAAAACAGTCAAATTTAGTTGTGAAAGTATCAGAGAGTGAAACGATTCACCTTTGGAACTCAGTAGAAAAAGAAGTGAATACGGATGTTGAGGTGCCTTGTGATCCTGAAAATGATTTAGCTCTTTTACAGTACACAGGAGGAACAACTGGATTTCCGAAAGGCGTTATGTTAACGCATAAAAACCTCGTTTCTAACACTTTGATGGGAGTTCAATGGTTATATAATTGCAAAGAAGGAGAAGAAGTCGTTCTTGGGGTTCTTCCATTTTTCCACGTGTATGGCATGACGGCTGTTATGAATTTAAGTATTATGCAAGGATACAAAATGGTTCTTATTCCAAAATTTGATATGAAAATGGTCTTTGAAGCGATTAAGAAGCATAAAGTGACATTGTTCCCAGGGGCACCAACTATTTATATCGCTCTTTTAAATAGCCCGCTTTTAAAAGAATACGATATTTCTTCTATTCGTGCTTGTATTAGTGGATCAGCACCACTGCCGGTAGAAGTACAGGAAAAGTTCGAAACAGTTACAGGTGGTAAACTAGTAGAGGGATATGGTTTAACAGAATCATCTCCAGTTACACATAGTAATTTTTTATGGGAAAAGCGAGTGCCAGGTAGCATTGGAGTTCCGTGGCCAGATACAGAAGCAATGATTATGTCGCTTGAAACTGGTGAGGCATTACCACCGGGAGAAATCGGTGAAATTGTAGTAAAAGGCCCTCAAGTTATGAAAGGGTATTGGAATAAGCCAGAAGAAACAGCAGCTGTACTGCAAGATGGGTGGCTTCATACAGGGGATGTTGGCTACATGGATGAAGATGGCTTCTTTTATGTGAAAGATCGTAAGAAAGATATGATTGTTGCGAGTGGATTTAATGTGTATCCTCGTGAAGTAGAAGAAGTATTATATGAGCATGAAAAAGTGCAAGAAGTAGTGACGATTGGAGTTCCCGATCCATACCGAGGCGAGACAGTTAAAGCGTTTGTTGTGTTAAAAGAAGGTACAGAGTGTTCTGAGGAAGAATTAAATCAGTTTGCTCGTAAATATTTAGCGGCCTATAAAGTTCCGAAAGTATATGAGTTTAGAGATGAACTGCCGAAAACGACAGTTGGGAAAATTTTGCGCCGTGTCCTAATTGAGGAAGAGAAAAGAAAGAATGAGGATGAGCAAACGGGCTAAGGCCCTTTCTTTTTGAAAAAATGGGATTGACACTTTTCTAAATAGTCAGTATTATAAGAATATGAATGACTATTCATTCAGTCATCTTCTTGAAGGGGACAGTAAAGTGAAGAAAAATAGACCGAAATACAATCAAATTATTGATGCGGCAGTCATTGTGATTGCGGAGAATGGGTACCATCAAGCGCAAGTTTCTAAAATAGCAAAGCAAGCTGGGGTAGCTGATGGCACGATTTATTTATATTTTAAAAATAAAGAAGATATATTAATATCCTTATTCCAAGAGAAGATGGGAGAATTTGTCGAAACAATTCGTCAAAAAACAGCAGGAATTGAAAGCGCTGTATCGAAGTTATTCATGTTGGTAGAAACGCACTTCTTGCTGTTGTCGCAAAATGATCCTCTTGCTATCGTTACGCAATTAGAGCTAAGACAGTCCAATCAAGACTTACGCCTGAAAATAAATGAAGTATTAAAAGGCTACTTACAAGTTATTGATGAGATTTTAGAGACAGGTATAAAGCAAGGTGAATTCCAAGCGGATTTAAATGTTCGCGTGGCAAGACAAATGATCTTTGGAACAGTAGATGAAGTTGTGACCAATTGGGTAATGAGCGATCATAAGTATGATCTGGTCGCACTTTCAAAAACGGTACATGGGCTACTTATTGCAGCTTGTGGTTATCGTCAATAATGGGAGGGATCATGTTGAAATTCCTATCTGTAAGAGTTGAAGATCATATCGCGGTGGCTACGTTAAATCATGCGCCAGCTAACGCGATGTCTTCACAAGTTATGCATGACGTTACTGAATTAATTGATCAAGTGGAGAAGGATGATAACATTCGTGTTGTTGTTATTCACGGTGAAGGGCGCTTCTTCTCGGCGGGAGCAGATATTAAAGAATTTACATCTGTTACTGAAGCGAAGCAAGCGACTGAATTAGCGCAGCTTGGACAAGTTACGTTTGAGCGCGTTGAAAAATGTTCAAAACCAGTTATCGCGGCAATTCATGGAGCGGCACTTGGCGGCGGCCTTGAGTTTGCTATGTCTTGCCACATGCGCTTTGCAACTGAAAGTGCAAAACTTGGTTTACCTGAATTAACACTTGGATTAATTCCTGGATTTGCAGGTACACAGCGATTACCACGTTATGTTGGGAAAGCGAAAGCTTGTGAAATGATGTTAACAAGTACACCGATTACTGGTGCAGAAGCATTAAAATGGGGACTAGTTAACGGAGTTTTTGCTGAAGAAACATTTTTAGATGATACGCTTAAAGTTGCAAAACAGATTGCTGGAAAAAGCCCAGCGACGACTCGTGCTGTACTAGAGTTATTGCAAACGACGAAATCGTCTCATTATTATGAAGGTGTACAACGCGAAGCTCAAATCTTTGGTGAAGTATTTACGAGTGAAGATGGAAGAGAAGGTGTCGCAGCATTTTTAGAAAAGCGTAAGCCTTCATTTAGCGGCAGGTAGTTCAATTATTTTTTTAATATAAATTAACAGAAAATTAAAATTGATAGAATCTTTCTGAAAAACAAGGGGGTAAATGGAATGAACATCTACGTACTCATGAAACGAACATTTGATACAGAAGAAAAAATCGTAATTAAAAACGGTGCAATTTACGATGGCGAAGCGGAATTCATCATCAACCCTTACGATGAATATGCAATTGAAGAAGCAATTCAAGTAAGAGACGCACAAGGTGGAGAAGTTACTGTCGTAACAGTTGGTGGCGAAGATAGTGAGAAAGAACTTCGTACGGCGTTAGCGATGGGTTGCGATAAAGCGGTATTAATTAATATTGAAGATGATGTAGAAAATGGTGACCAGTTCACGACAGCAAAAGTGCTTGCTGAATATTTAAAAGATAAAGATGCAGATTTAATTTTAGGCGGAAACGTTGCAATTGATGGTGCATCTGGACAAGTTGGTCCGCGTGTAGCTGAAGCATTAAATATTCCGTACGTAACGACAATTACAAAACTTGAAATTGACGGTACAAACGTGAAGATTGAGCGCGATGTTGAAGGTGATACAGAAGTGATTGAAACTTCATTACCAGTTTTAGTAACAGCACAGCAAGGTTTAAATGAACCTCGTTATCCATCGCTTCCAGGTATTATGAAAGCGAAGAAAAAGCCACTAGAAGAATTAGAATTAGATGATTTAGATTTAGAAGAAGATGATGTGGAAGCAAAGACAAAAACAATTGAAATCTATTTGCCTCCTAAGAAAGATGCAGGAAAAGTGTTACAAGGCGAGCTGCAAGATCAAGTAAAAGAACTTGTATCGTTGCTCCATACAGAAGCGAAAGTAATCTAATAAAATACGAAATTATATATGCAGGAGGGAAAATCTATGGCTCGTAAAGTATTAGTAATGGGTGAAGTTCGTGATGGATCGCTACGTAACGTTTCGTTTGAAGCGGTAGCAGCAGCAAAAACAATTGCAGAAGGCGGTGAAGTAGTAGGTCTTCTAGTTGGAGATAGCGTTGCTTCTTTTGCAAATGAGTTGATTCATTACGGTGCAGATCGCGTTGTGACAGTTGAAAATGATAAATTAAAATCATATACATCTGATGGGTATGCACAAGCATTTTTAGCTGTATATGCTGAAGAAAATCCAGAAGGTATTGTATTTGGACATACAGCACTTGGGAAAGATTTATCACCAAAATTAGCAGCGAAGCTTGAAGCTGGTCTAGTTTCTGACGTAACTGCTTTAGAAGTTGAAGGTGGAAATGTTATCTTTACTCGTCCAATTTACTCTGGTAAAGCGTTTGAGAAGAAGATTGTAACAGACGGCATCTTATTTGCGACAGTGCGTCCAAATAACATCGCAACGCTTGAAAAAGATGAGTCTCGCAGTGGTGACGTGTCTTCTATTACAGTAGATGTGAAAGACTTACGTACAATCATTCAAGATGTCGTCCGTAAGACGGCAGAAGGCGTTGATCTTTCTGAAGCAAAAGTTATTATCGCTGGCGGACGCGGTGTGAAGAGTGAAGAAGGATTCAAGCCATTAAAAGAGTTAGCTGACGTACTAGGCGGCGCTGTTGGAGCATCTCGTGGTGCTTGTGACGCTGAGTATTGTGATTACTCATTACAAATTGGGCAAACTGGTAAAGTTGTTACACCAGACCTATACATTGCATGCGGTATTTCTGGTGCGATTCAGCATTTAGCTGGTATGTCTAACTCAAAAATAATCGTTGCGATTAATAAAGACCCAGAAGCAAGTATCTTCAAAGTAGCTGACTACGGTATTGTTGGCGATCTATTTGAAGTGGTACCTCTTTTAACAGAAGAGTTTAAAAAGTTAAAAGTACATTCATGATTTGAGTACCCTTGAGTTCCAAGTGAAGTACCCCTATATATAGAAAAAGGTGAGAGATCCCCTGTCTCTCATCTTTTTAGTATTTAATCCGTATTTTTATATAGTATAAAGGAACACTTTTTTGTTACAATACATAACGATACATATTATTCGCCACGTATATAAGTTAATGATATACTCTTGGTAGA
Organism: Bacillus cereus group sp. MYBKT111-2; assembly: GCF_051915205.1. NCBI lineage: Bacteria > Bacillati > Bacillota > Bacilli > Caryophanales > Bacillaceae > Bacillus > Bacillus cereus group sp. MYBKT111-2. The sequence continues at coordinate 772,383 of NZ_JBQAEG010000001.1, read as the reverse complement.
ATATACTTGAAGGAGGAAATAAAATGGCAATTGTAAACGCAAATGACCAAAGCTTCGCAGCAGAAACTAGCGAAGGTGTTGTATTATTAGATTTCTGGGCACCTTGGTGTGGACCTTGTAAAATGATCGCTCCTGTATTAGAGGAAATTGATGCAGAACTAGGCGAAAAGGTAAAAGTAGTAAAAGTAGACGTGGATGAAAATCAAGAAACTGCTCGTCAATTCGAAGTAATGAGCATTCCAGCTCTTTTCGTATTAAAAGACGGTAAAGTAGTTGATCAAGCGTTAGGTTACAAACCGAAAGAAGCGTTAGTAGAATTAGTTTCTAAACACTTCTAAAATAAAAAGGCTACCATTTGGTAGCCTTTTTTATTTTCTTTTTTTACACCTTTCCGTTACAATAAAAGAACGTATGTTGGGTATTTTGGCATAGTATGTTTTCATGTGAAAATAAAAATGCTAAGCATGTAGAAATGGAGGGTAACGAGTGCATGAACATTTAAAAGAGAAGTTGGCTATTTTACCAGATCAACCTGGTTGTTATTTAATGAAAGATAAGCAAGGAACGGTTATATATGTCGGAAAGGCAAAAGTGCTTAAAAATCGTGTGCGCTCGTACTTTACTGGTTCGCATGATGGGAAAACACTTCGGTTAGTAGGAGAAATTGTAGATTTTGAATATATTGTAACCTCCTCAAATCTAGAGGCGCTCATTTTGGAGTTAAACTTAATAAAAAAACATGACCCAAAATATAATATTCAATTAAAAGATGATAAAACATATCCTTTTATTAAAATTACAGCTGAGAAACAACCGCGATTACTTATTACGCGAAATGTAAAAAAGGATAAGGGAAAGTATTTTGGTCCTTATCCGAATGCACAATCAGCTCATGAAACGAAAAAACTGCTAGATCGTATGTACCCGCTTCGTAAGTGCTCAAATATGCCCGATAAAGTTTGTTTATATTATCATATGGGTCAATGTTTAGCACCTTGTGTGAAAGAAGTTACGGAAGAACAAAATAAAGAAATTGTAGATGAAATTATTAAGTTTTTAAATGGTGGACATAAAGAAGTTCGTTCAGAATTAGAAACAAAAATGTATGAAGCTTCAGAGAAACTAGAGTTTGAACGTGCAAAAGAGTTACGTGATCAAATCGCTCATATCGATGCGATTATGGAAAAACAAAAGATGATTATGAGTGATTTAGTGGACCGTGATGTGTTTGGCTATGCAGTTGATAAAGGGTGGATGTGTGTTCAAGTTTTCTTCGTTCGAAAAGGAAAGCTAATTGAACGTGATGTTTCTATGTTTCCAATATATGATGAACCAGAAGAGGGATTCTTAACGTTTATCGGTCAATTTTATGAAAACAGCAGTCATTTTAAGCCGAAAGAAATAGTTGTTCCAGGAAGTATAGACTCAGAATTAGTAGAACGCTTTTTAGAAGTGGAAGCGACACAGCCGAAACGCGGTAAGAAAAAAGATCTTGTAGAACTGGCAAATAAAAATGCGAAGATCGCCTTGGAAGAGAAATTCTATTTAATTGAACGTGATGAAGAGCGAACGATTAAAGCGGTAGAGAATTTAGGGAAGCAGCTCGGAATTGAAACGCCTTATCGTATTGAAGCATTTGATAACTCAAATATTCAAGGGACAAATCCTGTTTCGGCAATGATTGCTTTTATTGATGGGAAACCAGCTAAGAAAGAATACAGGAAATATAAAATTAAAACAGTTCAAGGACCAGATGATTATGAGTCTATGAGAGAAGTTGTGAGACGCCGTTATACAAGGGCGCTGAAAGAGGGGTTACCTTTACCAGATTTAATCATTATTGATGGCGGAAAAGGTCATCTGGCGGCTGCAAGTGATGTTTTAGAAAATGAGCTCGGTTTATATATTCCGATGGCAGGTCTTGTAAAAGATGACAAACATAAAACATCTCATTTAATTATTGGAGATCCACCTGAACCTGTGATGCTTGAGAGAAATAGCCAAGAATTTTATTTATTGCAGCGTGTTCAAGATGAAGTGCATCGATTTGCGATTACATTCCATCGTCAATTACACGGGAAATCTGTCATTCAATCGGCACTCGATGATATTCCTGGAATTGGAGATAAACGAAAAAAGATATTGTTAAAACATTTCGGATCGTTAAAAAAGATGAAAGAGGCTTCTGTAACAGAATTTGTCGAAGCGGGTATGCCGAAAAATGTCGCAGAGACGATTTATAGTTATTTAGCGGATAAGAAGACGTTGTAGTTTACAACGTCTTCTATTTTTTGGTATAATTTCTGAAGATTTAAAATAAATTCAAATGAATGAAAATGCAAAAAGTCAACTAAACTGATATGTCTAGTTGACTGTGGGTAATGCTACACTTCAATGAGATCTTTTATATCCCATTTTACGAGAAATGTAATAGAGTCTGAACGTTTTTTCTTTTCTTCGTAGGACTCTGCAACGACGTTTCGTTGCTTTTGAATTTGTTCAGCGATGAACCCAGCTTCTAATTGATAAGAAGAATGTCTTTTTTGTTTTTGACGTTCAGCGATGAGTGTGCCTTTAAGTTGGAACTGCATTTCACGACGCTTATGTTCAATAATGCTTAAAGTGCCCCAGCCAGCTTTTTCAAAGAACTGAATGACTTCTTCAATTGTGTCTAGTGGATATTTTCTTGCAAGGTTTCTACCGGACCAGTATAAAATACCATCTAGATCGTTACCGATTAAATCAGGTAGTAATTCTTCACGTAGCAATTCGTAAGCGAAGGCGTTCAATGAAACATCTTCTAAAGATGTTGTATCGATTGTATTTTTACTCACAATATTCCCCTCTTTCTATAGGGATTATTATATAACATTTCTCATTTATAAAAACAGATTTTTCTTTGGGAAAATCTGAATATATAAGAAGAAAAAAAGAATTGGCAAATTATATGCAAATTATGTATACGTTTTCTTGACGCTTCGACAAAAATAGGAGTAAAATGAACTTGGTATCAAATTATGCTGAAATATTTCGAATAATTTTTTCAGTTTTTCTTATGCCAATAGTGAAAAAACATTATTGCCATAAACTAATCTGAAAACAGCAGTCAATCATTCAAGGGGGGTAATGGGGACATGAAAGGCCGCGAGTATACGTTTCGTAAGTGGCACTCATTAATGGGGGTCATCCCGGTTGGTGTCTTTTTGACGCAACATTTAATTGTAAACAACTTTGCAACACGAGGAGCAGAGGCTTTTAACAAAGCTGCAGGCTTTATGGAGCTCCTTCCATTCCGGTATGCGCTAGAAATTTTCATTATCTTTTTACCGATACTGTACCATGCTATATATGGCTTATATATTGCATTTACAGCTAAGAACAATGCGGTTTCTTACGGTTATTTCCGTAACTGGATGTTCGTCTTCCAAAGAATTTCAGGTATCGTTACACTGATTTTCATTTCTTGGCACGTCTGGGAAACTCGTATTCAAGCAATGTTAGGTAAAGAGGTAAACTATGACATGATGGCAGATATTTTAAACAATCCAGCTATGTTTGCATTCTACTTAGTTGGTGTTGTTTCAACAATTTTCCACTTTGCAAATGGACTATGGACATTCTGCATCAGCTGGGGAATTACAGTATCTCCACGTTCACAAAGAATCTCTACTTATGTAACATTAGCTATTTTCTTAGGTTTATCTTATGTAGGTGTGAGTGCATTATTAGCGTTCATCGATCCACAGCTAGCAAACCAGTAAGGAGTGGGAGAGCATGAAAGGGAAACTTATAGTAGTCGGCGGTGGCTTGGCTGGCTTAATGGCAACGATTAAAGCGGCAGAAGCAGGAGTAAATGTTGAACTGTTTTCTTTAGTACCAGTAAAACGTTCACATTCTGTATGTGCTCAGGGCGGAATTAACGGTGCCGTAAATACGAAAGGTGAAGGGGATTCTCCATGGATCCACTTTGACGATACAATTTATGGTGGGGACTTCTTAGCGAACCAACCACCAGTTAAAGCAATGTGTGAAGCAGCACCTGGTATCATTCATTTAATGGACCGTATGGGTGTTATGTTCAACCGTACGGAAGAAGGACTTCTTGATTTCCGTCGTTTTGGTGGAACGCAACATCACCGTACAGCATTTGCTGGTGCAACAACTGGACAGCAATTACTATATGCATTAGATGAGCAAGTACGTCGTCACGAAGTAGCGGGACTTGTAACGAAATATGAAGGTTGGGATTTCTTACGAGCTGTTGTTGATGATGAAGGTGTGTGCCGAGGAATCGTTGCACAAGACTTACAAACTATGGAGATTAGAAGTTTCCGAGCAGATGCCGTGATTATGGCAACAGGGGGCCCTGGTATCATCTTCGGAAAATCAACAAACTCCATTATCAATACAGGTACAGCAGCTTCTGCTGTATATCAACAAGGCGCATATTATGCAAACGGTGAGTTCATTCAAATTCACCCAACGGCAATTCCGGGAGACGATAAATTACGTCTTATGAGTGAATCTGCACGTGGTGAAGGTGGACGTGTTTGGACATATAAAGATGGTAAACCATGGTACTTCTTAGAAGAAAAATATCCGGCTTACGGAAACCTTGTACCTCGTGATATCGCAACGCGTGAAATCTTTGATGTTTGCGTAGAGCAAAAACTAGGTATTAACGGTGAAAACATGGTGTACTTAGATCTTTCTCATAAAGATCCGAAAGAACTAGATATTAAACTTGGTGGAATTATTGAAATCTATGAGAAATTTACAGGTGATGATCCTCGTAAACTACCAATGAAAATCTTCCCAGCTGTTCACTATTCAATGGGCGGGCTATGGGTTGATTATAAGCAGATGACAAGCATTCCAGGTTTATTTGCAGCAGGTGAGTGTGATTATTCTATGCACGGTGGTAACCGCCTTGGCGCGAACTCACTATTATCAGCAATTTACGGTGGTATGGTAGCAGGACCAAATGCAATTGAATATATGAAAGGTCTTTCTAAATCATCAGATGCTGTTTCATCTACTGTGTATGAACAAAATGAATTAATCGAAACAGAGAAATTTAACAATATTTTAACGCTCGATGGTAACGAAAATGCGTATGTTCTTCATAAAGAGCTTGGAGAATGGATGACAGATAACGTTACAGTAGTTCGTGAAAATAAAAAATTATTAGAAACAGATGCAAAAATTGAAGAGTTAATGGCTCGCTACAAACGTATTAACATTAACGATACAGCGAGATGGAGCAACCAAGGTGCTTCATTTACACGCCAACTTGCAAATATGTTTGAATTAGCACGTGTTATTACAATTGGCGCATATAACCGTAATGAGAGTCGTGGAGCGCATTACAAACCTGAATTCCCAAATCGTGATGATGCAAACTTCTTAAAAACTACGATGGCGAAATTTGAAGGAGAAGGAAATGCACCGGCATTCCATTACGAAGACGTGGATATTTCATTAATTAAACCACGTAAACGTGATTATTCTTCAAAACACGATGTAGCTGCTAAGAGTGAAGAGAAGGGGGATAAACAACATGTCTGAGAAAACAATCCGCCTCATCATTACGAGACAAGACGGACCAGATGCGCAAGCGTTTGACCAAGAGTTTGAAATTCCGTATCGTCCGAATATGAATATTATTTCGGCCCTTATGGAAATTCGTCGTAATCCTGTTGATTCAAAAGGAAACAAAACAACTCCGATTGCATGGGATATGAACTGTTTAGAGGAAGTATGTGGTGCATGTTCGATGGTGATTAACGGAAAACCACGTCAATCATGTACAGCGCTTATCGATCAATTAGAACAACCAATTCGCTTAAAACCGATGAAGACATTCCCGGTTGTTCGTGACTTACAAGTTGACCGTAGTCGCATGTTTAATGCTCTAAAACGTGTTAAAGCTTGGATTCCAATTGATGGTACGTATGACTTAGGACCAGGACCAAGAATGCCAGAGAAGAAACGTCAATGGGCTTATGAGCTTTCAAAATGTATGACATGTGGTGTTTGCTTAGAATCATGTCCAAACGTAAATAGTAAATCGGACTTTATTGGACCAGCACCGTTATCACAAGCTCGTTTATTTAACTCACATCCAACGGGTGAAATGCATAAAGCAGATCGCTTACGTGCAATTATGGGTGATGGAGGACTTGCAAACTGTGGTAACTCTCAAAACTGTGTGCAATCATGTCCAAAGGGTATTCCATTAACAACTTCAATTGCGGCGTTAAACCGTGATACAACAATTCAATCGTTCAAAGATTTCTTTGGTAGCGACAATAACTATTAAAAAATATTGCCTCTTCATTTCGAAGGGGCAATATTTATAACTATATTTTTCTGTTTATTCTGTTTATTTTGGAGCGAAAAGGAGAGGGAACAATGAAGAGGATTTCTTATATTGAAGACTTTGAGCAATGGGAAAGTGGTTTTTCGTTTTACAATCCTGTAAAGGTTCGTTTTGGTGAAGTAGATATGTTTGGACATGTAAATAATGTCGTTGCCTTCACCTATTTTGAAGAAGCGCGTATCGCATTGTTTAAAGAACTTGGATTTATGCAAGAATGGACGCATGAATCTTCAGAAACGATGATTGTTGTTGCGGATTTACAATGTAATTTTATTAAACAAATATATTTTGATGAACAGTTGAAGGTGTATGTAAAAGCGGGATCAGTTGGAAATTCTTCATTAGATTTGCATTATATGGTGAAGAATGCAGAAGGAGAGGTTTGTTTAGTTGGTCGTGGAATGATGGTCCAAGCGTCGAAAAAAACAGGAAGAGGCGAACCGTGGCCTGAAGAGTGGAAGAAAAAATTACTACAATAATAGAGTGAAAGAAAAATAAGAGAGCAACATGCTCTCTTATTTTTTGTCTTCCATCGCTTCTTCTAATGTTAAATGATGTTTATATATGTATGTAGCGTATGGATTTCCAACGTAGCGCAAATGCCATGGTTCATATGAGTATTCTGTTGTTTCTGTTTTATCTTCTAAATAACGAATGACAAAGCCAAATTCATGAGCATGTTTTGCAACCCATTTACCTTCGGCTGTCTCTCCAAAAATAGGCTCTAATTGGAATTTAGCAGATTTTGAACTAATATCCATTGCTAAACCAGTTTGATGTTCACTCGTACCAGGAATGGCGCTTACTGAATCTGCCTCAGCTTTTCCTTGACGTCTAACGTATGTATCATGTAATGATTTTTGGCGTTTGTATGAACGATAACCAGATACAGCTGTAAGTTCAAGTCCTTCTTTTTTTGCTGCTGCAAACATATTTTCAAGCGCATCTGCAGCATCTTTGCGTAGCAATGTTTTTTCTTTATCTTTTGGACTAGTAAATGGTACATTTGGTCTTGTTAAGTCTTCAGGTGTGTATCCATCTGGTAGTTTTCGATGTTTATTAACTAATACAAGGTTAGAATCTGGATTTGTTACAACGGAAAAATCATTGTCTAGCTTCTTGGCGTTATGATCAGCTTTTGGAAAAGCAGGAATCTCTTCTTTTTGGTGATTATTATGCTGTTGACTTTCGACAGCTTTCGCCTCATTTTGTAGTGGCGATTTAGAATCAAAGTAAGCGAAAGAAGTGATACCGATTACAATAGTAGCGGCAGAAATAAGGATTATTTTTTTCATGATGCCTTGTAATCACAATCCTTTCTTAATAAAATATGTATCGTTTTTTATTATAAGTCTAGTTTACTGAAAAAGAAATATAAGAGTCGTAACGTAATAGAAATGCAAAGAAAATGTCAGAAAATGTGTGGAATTGTAGTATTTTTTTATATAATTCATTTCTTATCTTTCATGAAATTCATTTTTTATGTAATATATATACATAAGAAGATGTAGCGATTATCGAGAATAAAGAACTTCTTGTATAGACTAGGAGTGAATGGGAATGGATTTTGCAACACTTATTGGAATCATTTTAGGAGTAGTGGCGGTAGTTGTAGGGATGGTCGTCAAGGGCGCTGACGTAATGGCCTTAGTTAATCCTGCCGCAGCATTAATTATTTTTGTTGGTACATTTGCTGCAGTATGTATCGCATTTCCGATGAATCAATTAAAAAAGATTCCAAAATTATTTAAAGTTCTTTTTGGTTCTAATAAAAAAGATTTAAGTTATGAACAGTTGCTAGAATTGTTTGTTCATTGGACATCTGAAAGTAGAAAATACGGTATTTTGTCTTTAGAGCAGCAATTAGACAAAATTCAAGATGAATTTCTTTTGCGTGGTATGAAGTTTGTGATTGATGGCGTATCTGCAGAAGATTTAGAACAGATTTTAGAAGCTGAATTAGAAGCAATTGAAGAAAGGCATGCAAAGGGGGCAGCAATTTTTTCTCAAGCTGGTACATATGCACCAACATTAGGGGTTTTAGGTGCTGTTATTGGTCTTGTAGCTGCACTTGGTAATTTAACTGATATTGAAAAGTTAGGTCACGCTATTTCGGGTGCATTTATTGCAACGATTTTTGGTATTTTCTCAGGTTATATACTATGGCATCCATTTGCAAATAAATTAAAGCAAAAATCTGCAGCTGAATTAGAGAAAAAACGTTTAATTATTGATTGTTTATTAATGTTACAAGAAGGTACATATCCGTTTATTATGAAGAACCGCATTTTAGGTGCACTTTCTGCAACTGAGCGCAAAAAGCTTGAAAAAGGGGCAGAAAAAAATGCGGAGTAAAAAAAATAGAAGAAGTAAAAAGAAAAAACACGAAGAACATATCGATGAAACTTGGCTAATCCCTTATTCTGATATGTTAACGTTGTTGTTTGCATTGTTCATCGTTTTATTCGCAATGAGCAGTATAGATGCTGCTAAGTTTAAACAGATGGCTGTTGCTTTTCGAAGTGAATTAGCTGGTGGAACAGGTAACAAAGAATTTTTAAGTGATCAGAAGCCAAATGATGAAAAGGAATTATCAGCAAGTAGTTTAGAGTCTGAGAGGATTAAAAAGAATGCTGAAGCTGAAGTAAAGCAACAAGAAATGAACGAATTAAAAGCGGTACAAAAAGGTATTGATAAGTATATTGAGGAAAATCGATTATCTTCTTCTTTTAAAACTGATTTAACAGAAAAGGGATTGAAGGTAACGATATTAGAAAATGTACTATTTGATTCTGGGAAAGCGGACGTAAAATTAGAATCGTTAAGTATTGCGAAAGAAATGTCTAATTTACTTGTTTCAGCATCACCTCGTGAAATCACAGTATCTGGACATACAGATAATGTTCCTATTGCAAATGCGCAATTTGCATCGAACTGGGAATTAAGTACGCAGCGGGCAGTTAATTTTATGCAAGTATTACTGCAAAATAAAGAATTACAACCAGGAAAATTTAGTGCAGTTGGTTACGGAGAATATCGGTCAATTGCTCCAAATGATACGCAAGAAGGAAAAGCGAAAAATAGACGTGTAGAAGTGTTTATTTTACCTTTAACGAGAAATATGCAATAAAAGAGGAGGGCACATGCCATCCTCTTTTATTTTGCATCAAATGATTTTAAGTTGTCATGGCGGATTTTATCTTTTTCTGCATCTGATTTTTTGAAATCATAATCATATAAAGCGCCTTCCCAATCACCATACATCGGATTTGGGAAAATAATAAATTTCTCACCAAATTGTGCTTTTGAATCTGCTACTGCTTGATTGCGATCTTTTACAGACTTTCCATCAAAACCAGTGAAGTCAGATAAGTTATCACCGAAGAATAAGACGATATCATGTGTTTGAGAAACGAGTTCACGTCGTTTTTCTTTTCCTTTTTCTTTCGGGTCTTGTAGTAATATATGTTCTTTCGTTGCTTGAGGAGCACCTACACGTTCAAGATTTTTAATTGTTGCATCTAGTTGGTTCGTTTTACGATTTGAGATGTAGTAAATATCTACACCTTTAGACTCTGTATATTTTAAGAAATCAATTGCACCTGGGAGGGCTTCAGCTTCAGCCTTATTAATCCAATCATCCCATTTATATGGATAGCCTTTGCCTGTTTTTACGCTCATTGCTTGATGAGGACTGTTGTCTAAAACAGTTTCATCTAAATCAAGTACGATAGCAGGTTTTTTCTCTGTTCCTTTTGCAAGAACTGCATCAAGCTTCAATTGACCGATATTGTATCCTTGGTAGTACAGTGCTTTCGTTTCACCGGCTGTTTGATACCATAAATCAGCCATTAATTGCTGGTCTGTTAATTTTACTTTCTCTTCTTTCGCCACTGTTTTCTCTTGTGTTCCTGAACATGCTACAAGCGATGTAGATAGAACCGCTACAGATAATAAAGTGGTAATGCCCCTTTTCATCTTCATATGTACCCTCCTTGATGTTAGAAAACCAGTTAATATTATATATCGAAAAATAATATTTTTCGTATGAACATTTGCATATTGTCTTTTGTATATATAGTAGTATGTCCTATATTAGAAAGATGAGAAAAAATGATGGGAATTATTTTGACAAGTTTAATTGTCGAAATGACAATAATAATTGACAAATCATGTGATTTTATTTACAATTTTAACTAAATGAAACAAATGATGGATTAGAGAGATGCTACATAATAAGAGGATGGAGTGTAGTGCTATATTTTATCCTGAATAAACATAGTCTTTGAAAGAGAGTATGAATGATAATAAAGGGGAGGCTTTATACTTTGAGTTTACAAATTCAAAACTTAACGAAACAATTTGGGGAATCAAAAGCAGTTAACGGCTTGCAAATTTCGTTACCAAAAGGTGAAGTGTTAGGATTACTTGGACGAAATGGTGCAGGAAAAACAACGACAATCAAAATGCTTCTCGGATTATTAACGCCTAATGAAGGCTCTATTACATGGGATGGAAAACCATTTGGGACTAGTGGGGTAACGATAGGATACTTACCAGAAGAAAGAGGTTTATATACTAAAAGTAGAGTAATAGACCAGTTGCGATATTTTGGTAGATTAGAAGGAATGACGAAAAAAGAAGTAGATCTTGCTATTGATCACTGGTTAGATCGATTAGCAATACCAGAATATAAATTTAAAACAGCAGGAGAGCTTTCAAAAGGGAACCAGCAAAAAATTCAATTAATTGCTGCTCTTCTTCATAATCCAGAACTTCTCATTTTAGATGAGCCATTTAGCGGACTGGATCCAGTGAATGCTGGAATGTTAGCTAGCATTATTGAAGAACAAGTACAGAGCGGAAAGACAATTATTTTATCTAGTCATCGTATGGAACAAGTAGAGGCTTTTTGCCAACATGTATGTATTTTGAAAAAAGGCGAAGCAGTCGTAAAAGGCCAATTAAGTGATATTAAAAAACAATATGGTTTCCGTAATTTAACGATTGAAGATACAGAAGTGAATGAGAAGGGATTAGAAGCTATACATGTATCGTATGAAAAACAACAAGGCCTTCTTTATGTGCGAGTACAAGATGATGCAGAAGCTCTAAACATTTTACAACAATTACAAGAACAAGGTGTTACCTTACGACAATTTAAAATGTTAGAGCCGACGTTAAACGAAATTTTTGTAGAGAGGGCGAAATAACGATGCGTAAATTTTCTCACGTATTTTCATTTTATTTTAGAGAAGCATTTTTATCTAAAAAATCATTAATTACGAGTGCGATTTTGTTTTTAGTTGTGTTTGGCCTTTTTGCCTTTAATCATTTCACTGCTGATAATGATAAAGGAAAAGATAAATTTGCTGTAGTAACAGAAAGTGATACGTATAAAGTGCAAGAAAGTGATGTAACAAAGTTACTCCCGTCTGCTAAAGTAACGGTAGAAAATAAGGATAAGTTTAATGAGTTACGTAAGCAAGTGGAAGATGGGGATTTAGACGGTTTATTCCGTATTACAGAAAAGAATGGTATTCCAGAAGTGACGTATATGTATAGTGGTTTTCCAAGTCAATCAACTGCTACACTTATGGCGAGTTATTTAAAAGAACAATATACAGCGGTAATGATCGAAAAAAATAATGTATCTGCAGAAGTAGCAAAGCAGTTACAGATGGAAATTCCGTTAAAGCAAGAGGCAGTAAAGGATCATGCATCTTCCTTTGGAATTGGTTATGTTTTCTCGTTTGCTTTATATATGTTTATTGTTATCTTTGGTGCTGCAATTGGAACAACTGTGGCATCTGAAAAATCATCTCGTGTTATGGAGTTAATGCTTCCGAAAGTAAAACCATTAACAATGCTACATGCCAAAATTTTAGCAATTGTTTCTAGTGCTTTACTATTACTTGTTATTGCTTCTTTCGGTTTTCTTGTACCAAATTTATTAGGGTGGGTGGATTTAGATAATGCATCCTTAATAGGACTTACACTAGATTTTTCTAAATTGGATGCTGTAGTAATTAGTATGTTCTTTGTGTATTTTGTTACGGGTTACTTACTATACGCAATGCTATATGCAGCGGTTGGTGCTGTTGTATCAAAAATTGAGGATGTGCAATCTCTTTCGTTCCCAATTACAATGTTAGGTATGGCGGCATTTTTTATTAGTCTTAAATCATTATTTGATCCAAATAGTACATTAGCTATAGTTAGTTCATATATTCCATTCTTTACACCTATGGTTACTTTTTCAAGACTTGTATCTGGTGAAGCGGGCACTGTAGAAATTATTGTGACGTTAGTCATTTTATTGGTGACTATTGTTATCGTCAATATGCTAACAAGCCGCATTTACGTAAATGGTGTAATGAATTACTCAGACAAAGTGAAATTTAAAGACTTAGCAAAATTCATAAAGCGTCAATAACGAGAGAAAAGCATGGTTTTCTATTGAAATCATGCTTTTTCTTTATGTATAAATTAAAAATAGTATATAATAATAAGAGTCGTCTTTTAATAGAATGAATAAAAAGGAGGGTGTGCAGATGGGGATTAGTAGTCGTTTTACAGTAGGTGTTCATATGCTGACATTACTTGCGATAGATCGAAACTCTCGCTGTACCTCTGAATGGATTGCCGGTAGTGTGAATACAAATCCAGTTGTGATTCGTCGCATTACAGGAATGTTGAAGAGAGCAGGACTTGTTGATGTACAAGCTGGTAAAGGTGGTACGACACTTGCTCGTGATTTAGAAGAAATTACATTACTTGATGTATATAAAGCAGTGGAAGTTGTAGAAGAAGGACAGCTATTTTCCTTCCATGAAAATCCCAACATTGAATGTCCAGTAGGAGCTAATATTCAATCAGTATTAGAAATTATTTTAATGCAAGCACAAGAAGCGATGGAAAATGTACTTGCAAATGTAACGGTAGATCAACTAGTTACAAATTTAAAGTCTAAAATGAAAGAGTAAAAAAGCGAGCATCCTCGTAATGAGGGCTCGCCTTTTTTTATTCAGAAATATTGAAAATTCTATTTTTCAGTATTTAAAATGAATTTACCTACGATAGCTGCTACGATACCACCAAGAATTGGTGCGATGATGAATACCCATAGTTGAGAAAGGGCTTCTCCGCCAGCGAATAAAGCTGGGGCGATACTACGAGCTGGGTTAACAGAAGTTCCAGTTAACGGAATACCTAATAAGTGAACTAAAACTAATGTGAAACCAATTACTAATCCTGCTAGAGAAGAACTTCCTTTTTTACCTGTTACAGCAACGATCACTAAAATGAATACGAAAGTTAAAATAAATTCAACTAGAAATGCTCCAGATAAACCAAGAGTTCCAAAACCGTTTTGTCCTAAATTATCTAAAGGTGTTTTAGCAGATTTTAAAATTGTTACTAACGTTGCAGTTCCTAATAAACCACCTAAAATTTGAGCTAATACATAATAACAAAGTTCCATAGCGTTCATTCGTTTGTTGATGAACATAGCTACTGATACTGCTGGGTTAATGTGACATCCAGAAATTGTTCCGATGCTATATGCCATAGCCACAATAGATAGACCGAAAGCCATAGCGATTCCTAGTGTTCCAATTCCTTCAATTCCGCCGCCAATGACAGCTACTCCAGTTCCGAATAATACTAGTACAAATGTACCAATAAATTCAGCGATTGCTTTTTTTAACATAATTTACCTCCTATTGTTGCGCATGAACCGTATTATAACATAGGTTTTAGTATAAACCGTTAATGAAATACTATTCTGATAAGGCACAATAGGGGGACAATAAAAAAGAGTATAGTTCTTTGTCACAGAACCATACTCTTTTTTTATGCTGTTTTTTTCTGTTTAACGACTGGAACAGAACGGTTTAAAATGCTATTTGCAACCATTCCTAACATAATAATAATCATTCCAAGTAGGGAAAGCCCGCCAGGAAATGAACCATTTAAGAAAATAATTTCGCCAAGCACGGTAAAGACCATCGTTCCAGCTTGCGTTGCTTCAACAGCTCCAAGTAGAGCGAGATTATCTTTGGCTAAGTCAGTAGCAAAGAAAAATGTCATTGTCGCTATAACGCCAGAACATAATGCTAACAAAAATCCTTGTAGCATTTGGCTTGATGTTGGAATACCAGTAGTAGAAAATCCGTATATACCAAGTAAAATTGTTATAGGAAGACTGCCTATTGCCATTCCTAATACACGTTGGAATGTATCAAGACGCCCGCCAACAAGTTCCATCATTTTTCGGTTACCGAACGGATATAAGAAAGCAGCTAACACGACAGGTAAAAACCCTGAAATGAACTGAGTTATTGTAATGTGACCTGCAGCAGTTGTTTGCATACAAATTACACCAAGTAAAATAAATAATGCGACATATAAACTACGAAGTGGAATTTTTCCGCGTACAAGTTTTGTTCCTGATTTCGTTTCTATTTTAACGAAAAATAATGGCGAGAGTAGTAAACCTGCTAATATCGTAACTTGCCAAGTTCCAGCAACGAGCCAAGCTGGAGAAAAGACAGCTGCAAAACTTAATAAAGAATAGAAACCAATACCAGCAACAGAACCCCACCCGATCCAAGCCAATGGATGTTTCTTTAATTCTTCCCATAACTCCCTTAAGTTTTTGCGAAATAAAACGATAAGGAATAAAATAGGGAGAGCAAATAAAAAACGGAAGGAAGCTGTCCAAGCCCAGCTCGTTCCAGATACATTCATCGCTCGATTTATAATAAAAGTTGCGGAAAAAAAGGCTGATGATAAAAGGCCTAATAAAATTGCGCGCATGAAGTATAGCACTCCTTTCGGAATTTAATGATTATGTATAGTATGATATACTTTATCTAGATAAAAGTAAACTATTTTATATTTTAAGGTGGTTTTATAGATGAAAGAACATGAAGATATGCAAACGAAAGAAGTCATTCAGCAAGTAGGTCAGTTATTAAGGCAAATTCGAAATGAACAAAAATTAAGTTTAGAAGAATTAGCTCAAAAAACAGGGGTTAGTAAATTAACATTAGGAAAGATTGAAAGAGGCGAAACGAATCCGACGTTAGCCGTCATTTGGAAAATAACGAAAGGATTATCGATTCCTTTATCGAGATTGATGGTTGTTGGAGAACCTGTAGCTGTTGCGCGCTGCGGAGAAGGATTTGCAGTAGACGTAGGACAAGCATGGCATTTAGAAACAATGTTCCGTTATACGAAAGAAACGGGGATGGAAATGCATCGTGCTTGTTTACGATCGAATAGTATATATGAACCAGAAGCTCATCATGAAGGTGCTATTGAGCTTGTAACGGTAATGAAAGGGAAAGTATCAATTCAAGTAGAAAGCGATGTTTACGAATTAAATGAGTTTGACTCTATTCAATTTGAAGCGAATAAGAAACATAGTTATAAGAATGAAGAAGATGAAGTGGCGGTATTACATTTAACGATGAAATATTCTTCGTGAAAAAATCACCTATAGAATGCTATAGGTGATTTTTTATATTTCCATTAAGTATATGCATAATGTCACTAGTACGAACGCGGCATAAGTAATAAACAAATGAAATAAACTAAAAAACCAGTCCCAAAACATAAAATAGCAATAACCCAAAGTATGCGAATGAGAGTAGAGCTAATATCAAAATATTCTCCTAAACCACCACATACACCAAATAGCATTTTATCAGTTTCGGATTTATATAATTTTTTTGACATATTACGATCAACTCCTTTTTATAGCAAACTATATACTTCTATTCTATATGGAAATCTATGAGGAGACTATGAGGTTGTATGACATTTTTTTATAAAGTGAACTGTATTTTACAATTTAGATGTGAGGTCATATAAACAATAAATCTAATTTATAGCGCAGTATAATAGTTTGCGGTAAAAATAAAAAGGTCTTAGGTAGCAAAATTTAAGCTACCAAAAAGGCCTCATATTATTGTTTCATTTTATAATTGAATTGTTGATGTATCCAATGTGAAAACAGATAACAAATACTTAGTGAAAGAGTAACCGCTATACTAACCCAAATGCTCGTTAAAGGACCGATTAAGAAGTAAACTACATAACCGATAAGAGCACCAATAATCGAGATGAGCGGTATAATGATGCTGATTTTTTGCTTGCTGAAAATAACGAATAATATTGTGATGATAAGAGATGTATAAAGAATACCAAAGAAAAAAATAATTTCTAAAATCGTATAGTTTGTAGTAATTGTAATGAAAAAAGCTAAAAATCCGATAGTGATAGAAATAAAATGAGTTGTATATAATTTGAAATTTATTTTTGTAGGTATCATCGGTATAAAATCTCGAATGAGTTTAGTAAATCCATGCATCCAAGAAATAAAACTAGAAGTTATTGCGCTTAACGAACCGATAACGAGCAGATAAAATAAAATGGTAAATTCTATTTTTTTTGGAAGCTGGACTAGAAGATCGTATAAATGATCTAAGCTCCCACTAAAGATAACTATCATAATTAGAGAAGCGAATGCCAAAGGGATAGTAATCCATATAAATCCTGATAGTAAAAAAGTTGGAATAATTTTTTTAGGATGAATACGGAAAGCTTTATCCCAAGATGCAGGGCTTATTAATACTCTTCCTGTTTCAATGAGAATACCGGCAGTAAGAAAATATATTCCATTTCTATTTTCATAAAATAGCAAGTACGGGTGATATAAGCGGATTCCATCGTATACATGGGTAATGCCATCTTGCACAAAAAAATAAATTGGAATAATGATCATAGTAGAAAACATTAATACAGTTTGCATAATAGCCATTTTAGTAAATAGCTTTGCGTTACTTAATATTACGAATATTGTACAAAGGGTAATGAAAAGGAAAGAACCCAATGTATATGGAATATGGAAAAAAACATTAAGTAAAATACTAGCAACTTTCGTTTGAATGAACATACTTTCTATACTTAATAGAACAAGGAAAGAGCATACAATTATATATCCTTTGCGAGAAAGTTTATAAGATAAGTAATCGTGAATGGATTCTCCTTCTGGGAATGTAGAACGTATTTTTTTTATTAAAATCCCCAATAAAATAAGAGTAAAAGGGCCAATCATCGCATAAAGAATACCAGCGATTAGCCCATAATTAATAATCGATTCAGGTAAAGCGAGCGTCGATATACTTGCGACCCATTTAGATAATAAAAGAACAGTACCAGTTCCAATGCCTAATTGTAAAGGTGTGAAAGCTGAGTTGTTTTTCTTCACAATTTATCCCTCGTCTCTATATTCTTTCGGAGTCATTCCGGTCATCTTACGAAAAACAGTGCTGAAATAATGCTGACTATTAAAACCAGATCTTTCAGAGATTTGAGAGATACACCAATGTGGGTGTTCCATTAAATATTTCTGTGACATTTCAATCCGATATTGCATGATATATCCGGAAAATGAAACCCCTACTTCTTCATGGAATTTTCGGCTTAAATAAGTCGGATTTGTATGTACTTTAGTTGCGATGTCTGCTAAGTGTAGTTTGTCATGAAAAGTTTCATGGATGATGTCTAATGTATCTTGAATAATACGTGAGTAGGAAGGGGTATTAGCATCTCCTTTGTACTTTTGTAATATATCGATGAGTTCTTTCTCTATAATTGGCTTTGTTATGTAGTCAATAACGCCTAGACGAATAGATTGTTTTGCATAATCGAAATTTTGATATGCGGTTACAATAATGATATCGAGGTTAGAGTTATTATTTTTTAATTTCTCACCTAGTTGTAGGCCGGATATGCCCGGAAGGTGAATATCTAAAAGTGCCAAATGAATTGAGAATTTTTCATTTATACGTAAAGCTTCAGCCGCATCTAAAGCTAGATGTAATGTCCAATTAGGGAACTGACGGTGGATAAGAAATTCTAATTGTTCCAGTTCCAGTGGTTCGTCATCTACTAATAGCACGTTCATTTTTGTATTACCTCCTCTGTGTTTTTTTCTGTGATGAAAGGCCATGTGATTTCTACTTTCGTGCCATTCTCTTTTGTAGAGAGGAAAGAGAATGTAGTTTGTTCTTGAAAGAATAACCGAAATCGTTGTTTTATATTTTCAAGTCCGTATCCGCTTTCTTCCGTATGGGAAGTAAATGGTTCGTTTTGAGTACCGTTGTCGGATACTAGAAGTGTAATTCGGTTATTTGTATTGTGTAGATGAATATTTAAAATAGCTTGACCAGCTTTTTTTTCAAGACCGTGTTTAAAAGAATTCTCAACTAACGTTTGAATAACGAAAGGTGGAATATAAGCATTCTGTAAATCTTCAGAAGAAGTAATATTTATTGAAAGTCTCGAGCGAAACCGCATTTTTTGAATCTCAATATAATAATTCGTATAAGCCAGTTCTTCAGAGATTGGAATTAACAAATCTGTTGTTTTATATTTTCCTTTCAAAAATAGAGAAAAGATCTCGAGTGATTTGACAACTTCATCTGTTCTCTGTAGACGAGCTAAGCTCAAAATTGTATTTAATGTATTGAATAAAAAATGAGGCTGAATTTGTTGCGTAAGTTGATGATATAAAGACTGTTGCAACTCTCGTTCCAGTGCTATTTTTTTCTTTTCACTTTCTAGTAAATCGATTCGTTTTTCAAAAATAAATAAACATAATAAAATAATAGCTCCAAAAATTGGAGCTAAGACAAGTATAGTTATTAATACAGCAAATGCTTCATAAGTTAACATACATACCTCAATCTTGTTTTTTATTATTATACTAAAGCGTTGTAAATGTTTCTATTATTCAGACTCGGATCAAATGATATGACAGGCTACTTTATGACCTTCGCTTATAGATTGAAAACTTGGTTGCTGCGTAGCGCATTTTTCAATGGCATACGGACAACGAGTATGAAAACGACAGCCTTTTGGCGGGTTTAGAGGAGAGGGGAGGTCTCCTTTAAGTTCAATGCGTTCTTTTTTCGTTCCTGCACTAATGGTAGGAATTGCTGAGAGAAGCGCTTTTGTGTAAGGGTGTTGCGGATTGTTAAAAAGAGAATGTTTATCGGCAATCTCCACAATGGTACCAAGGTACATTACAATGATGCGATCTGATATGTGACGAACGACAGCTAAGTCGTGAGAGATGAATAAATATGTTAACCCGTATTGTTGTTGCAACTGCTTTAATAAATTTAAAACTTGTGCTTGCACTGAAACATCTAAGGCGGAGACAGCCTCGTCACAAATAATGAGTTTTGGATTAACAGCTAAGGCGCGTGCGATTCCGATTCTTTGTCGTTGACCACCGCTAAATTCATGTGGATAGCGCTTCACTGCATCAGGTGGAAGACCAACTTTCCCGAGCAGCTCAATAACTTTCGCCATTCTTTCACCTTTTGGGCATACGTTTTGAATGGCTATAGCTTCTTCTAAAATGCTCCCTACAGTTTGCCTAGGGTTTAAAGAAGCAAAGGGATCTTGAAAAATAACTTGTAAATCTTTTCGAACCTTTCGCATTGCTGAGTTATTTAATTCTAGTAAATCCTTGTCTTGAAAAATAATTTTTCCACTTGTTGCTTCATCAAGGCGTAATATTGCACGCCCAGTGGTGGATTTTCCGCAACCAGATTCACCAACAATACTAACAGTTTCCTTTTCGTAAATTGTAAAGCTAATATCGTCAACCGCTTTAATATAGTTAATAGAGCGTCCTAGAATTCCTTTTTTTATAGGGAAGTATTGTTTTAAGTTTTGTACTTGTAATAACTCTTTTTTATTTATTTGCGTAGCAGTAGACATATTATAATACCTCCAATTTTTCTGAAGATGATTTATCCCAAAGGTCTGTAAACATCCAGCATCGAACTTTACTTCCATCTTGTGTGAGTTGAAGTTCTGGAAGAGTATTGTGACATAGTTCTTTTGCATGTGTGCATCTATCAGCAAAGCGACATCCGCTCGGCATATGGTATGGACTCGGTACGGATCCAGGAATAGTTTGTAACTCTTCTTGGTCTGTATCGAGTCTTGGAAGAGATTGAAGAAGTCCTATTGTATAAGGATGTTTTGGACTAGTAAATATATGCTCGATATCTGCATATTCGACGATTTTTCCAGCGTACATAACGGCGACTCTATCGCATGTTTCTGACACGACTCCTAAGTCATGTGTAATCATGATAATTCCCATACCGAGTTGTTTTTGAAGTGATTTCATAAGTGATAATATTTGGGCTTGAATTGTTACATCAAGAGCAGTTGTTGGTTCGTCTGCAATGAGTAAATCTGGATTGCAAGCAAGTGCCATTGCAATCATAATGCGTTGTCGCATTCCTCCACTTAGTTCATGAGGCTCTTGTTTTGCACGCTTTTCAGGAGAAGGAATTCCAACTAGTTTCAACATATCTACGGCTTTATTCCAAGCTTCCTTTTTATTTAATTTTTGATGGATACGAATTGCTTCTGCGATCTGTTCCCCAACAGAATATACTGGATTCAAAGATGTCATTGGTTCTTGGAAAATCATTGAGATTTGATTTCCGCGAATTGCACGCATTTCAGCTTCGTTTTGTTGTAATAAATCTTTTCCTTTAAATAAAATGCTCCCCTCAATTTTACTGCCGCTTTCTCGGTCAATTAATCTCATAATGGATAGAGAAGTGATACTCTTCCCACAACCAGATTCACCTACGATGCCGAGTGTTTCTCCTTTAGAAACAGAGAAATTTAAACCATCAACCGCTTTGCTTACACCTTCGTCTGTAAAGAAATGTGTTTTTAAATCTTTAACTTGTAATACCTCTTCCTTTTTATTCATGTTTGTGCACCCCCTTAATTAAGCTCAATACGTTTATTGAAATGACGGTATAAAATATCAACAATAAGATTGACTAGAACGAAGATGACCGAGGCGATTAATACGCCTCCTTGTAACATTGGTAAGTCTCTCATTCGGATGGCGTCTACGATCAATCTTCCAAGTCCATTTATAGCAAAAACTGATTCTACTAAAACTGTACCGCCTAAAAGGGCACCAAATTGTAATCCAACAACAGTAATAACGGGAATTAATGCGTTTCTCAAAGCATGTTTATATATAACAACTCTTTCTTTTACCCCTTTTGCTCTTGCTGTTCGTATATAATCTTGGCGTATAACATCAAGCATACTTGAGCGAGTCATACGTGCTACAATTGCTGCGCCAGATGCACCAAGTGTAAGTGCTGGTAAAACCATGTGCATCCAAGTTCCCCAACCAGAAACCGGGAATATTTGAATTTGGACAGAGAAGTAGAAAATGAGCATAAGTCCAAACCAAAAGCTTGGTAATGAGACACCTAACAAAGCGATAATCATAATAGAAACATCTGTCCAAGAATATTGCTTTGTAGCAGAGATGATACCAGCAATCATCCCAATTACAACTGTAATGACGATACTACACAGTGCGAGTTCAATAGTGATTGGAAGGCGGATTAATACTTCGTCTAACACTGGGCGGTTAGAACGAATTGAAACCCCGAAATCTCCTTGTAATATATTTCCGATATAAGAGAAATATTGCATGATAAAGGGTTTGTCTAATCCTAATTGATGGCGTATTTGCTCGACAGTTTCTTTTGATGCTCCTTCACCAGCGATAAGGAGAGCTGGGTCACCGGGTACCATTTGCATAATTAAGAAAACGACGAATACAACGCCGAAAAGAACGGGAATTAATTGTAGTATTCTACGAAAAATAAACATTAGCATGTATAATGCCCCTTTCTATTTTTTAAGTCTCGGATCTAGTGCATCACGTAATCCGTCACCAAACATGTTTAAACCGATTACGAGTGTAGACATTGCGATTCCAGGAAACATTGCAATATGTGGTGCGGTAAATAAAAAGTCGCGCCCATTACTTAACATGGCACCCCATTCAGGTGAAGGTGGTTGCGCTCCAAGTCCTAAAAATGATAATCCAGCTGCAGATAAAATTGCTGTAGCTAAGCGTAAAGTAGCTTGGACGATAATAGGTGATAAGATGTTAGGGAATATGTGTTTCATAATAATAGTAAAATCATTTGCCCCTAGTGCTCTTATAGCATCGATATACTCTAATTTTTTTACTGTTAATGTAGAAGCTCTAACGATACGAGCGAACATAGGGATTGAGAAAAAGCCAATAGCGATAATTACGTTTACAAGACTTGGTCCTAGTGCGCCTACAATGGCAAGAGCAAGTAAAATACCAGGGAAAGCTAGCATAATATCAATGATTCGCATAATGATTGTGTCAAACCATCCACCGTAATAACCAGAAATGATACCAAGAATAATGCCGAACAATGCCCCTATAAATACAGAAGAAAATCCAACAAGTAACGAAAGGCGTGTCCCGTGTAAAAGGCGGCTTAAAATATCTCTGCCTTTATCATCTGTTCCCATCCAATGTTCCATAGATGGTGGTTGTAATTTGTTAACTAACTGAATATCAAATGGATTGTAGGGTGCTAACAATGGGGCAAATATAGCTATTAAAATATAGAAAAGAACGATAATACCCCCGATAAATGCCATCTTATTTTTTTTCAGTTTTCGATAGCTAATGATCCATTTCGATGTGTTCTTCGTTTGAATTGTTTGCAAAGAAGTATTTTCTTCTTTAGAAAGACGAACTTCCATTTTTCGTACCTCCCTTTCTTTCTTTCTTTATGATTAAATTATCAGAAAATTAAAACGAGTCAACGAGTTTAAAACAATAAGTAAAGAAAGTGCAAATAGAAGTAAAGATGTTTCAAAATAATTCAGAAAATTCAATAAGTAAAGAAAGTGCAAATAGAAGTAAAGATGTTTAAAAACTTTTTTCGCAAAGTTATTTATAATTACAAATACATAGACGAAATTGAAAAAGAAAGGGTGGTGGAATGATCTGCTATTAGAAAGTAGGGGATAGAAAGCTAGATGTAAGGTTTCACTTTAGGATGTAGAGATAAAAGAAAGTGGAGGGGGAAGGGCGATGAGATTCAAAAGGGGACTTGTGATTTGTTTTATCACAATTTTATGTCTTTCAGTTTTTCTAGCGGGGTGTTCATCTAATACGAAGACAGGAAATGAAGGATCAGGAAGCAATGGAACAAAAGAAGGCGGTGTTTTAACAATTGCTAGACTGTCAGATGCTGATAATTTAGATCCGCATTTTATTACAAACATCCCTTCCGCAAGTGTTGTGTACCATAAAGTATATGAAAATCTTGTACAGCGAGATAAAAACATGGATTTTAAGCCGATGTTAGCAAAGGAATGGAAACAAATTGATGATTTAAATTGGGAATTTAAGTTGCAACAAGGAGTGACATTCCAAGATGGTGCACCATTTAATGCTGAGGCAGTAAAGAAAAACTTTGAACGTGTATTAGACCCGAAAGTAGGTTCAAATCGAGCAACTGTTTATTCCATGATTCAAGAAATAAAAGTAATTGATGAATATACGGTACAGTTCGTATTGAAATACCCATACTCACCTCTTTTATCTATTTTCGCAAGTAATGAAGGAAGTATTTTAAGTCCGAAGGCAATTGATGAAAAAGGGAAAGGCTTAGCGCAGCATCCGGTTGGGACAGGTCCATATACTTTTAAATCATGGAAACCAGGTGAAGAAATTCGACTTGAAAAGAATAAAAATTATTGGGGTGAAAAATCAAAGATTGATGAAGTGGTATTCAAAGTAGTACCAGAAGATGCAACACGTATCGGAATGATTGAAACTAGTGAAGCTCACATTGCAGAGAATTTACCTGTAACTGAGGTAGAGCGTGTGAAAAATTCACCATCCATGGAGTTAATTGAAAATGAAGGTTTAGGTGTAGAATATATTGGCTTTAATGTACAGAAAAAGCCATTTGACAACCCGCTCGTTCGTCAAGCGATTGCACATGCGATTGAAACGAAAGGGATTTTAAAAGGGGTATATAACGATGTTGGGACTGAAGTGAACTCGGTAATGACTCCTAAAGTATTCGGTTATACGAAAGACGTAAAAGGATATAAGTATGACATTAATACTGCAAAAAAATTATTAGCAGAGGCTGGCTATCCAAATGGGTTTAAAACAACAATTTGGACGAATGACAGCAAGGTTAGAATGGCGTTAGTGGAAGTAATTCAATCTCAATTAAAAGGGATTGGCGTTGATGTAGAAATAAAAGTTATGGAATATGGTGCGTTTTTAGCTGCAACGAATAAATCAGAACATGCGATGTTTGTTGGAGGATGGGGAAACGCAACAGGTGATGGTGACTATAATCAATATAATTTATTCCATTCTAGTTCACACGGAGCAACTGGTAACCAATTCTTCTATAGTAATCCGGAAGTAGATAAATTAATAGAAGAGGCTAGAAAAGAAAAAGATGAGACGAAGAGAAAAGAATTGTATAAACAGTTACAAGAAATTGAATTAAAAGATGCTTTATTAGTACCAATTCGAGGGATTAATCATATTGCCGCAACTACGAAAAATATAAAAGGATTTTGGATTGATCCATCTGGGTATTTGCGACTGGAAGGTGTAGAACTACAGTAAAATAGGAAATTCTATCAGTGTAAAACATTATTTTACACTGATAGAAATTTTTATCTATTTTTGTTTCATTTATACAGTAGAAAAATCATATTGCGAAGGGAGATTGACAAAGTGAGTGTAAAATCACAATATTGGTTAACGAATGTGAAACTTGAATGTGGGTACGTATATGAGGAATCGCGAATTACAAGTACAGAAACAGAGATTTGTAGTTTATTTATTGAAGATGGAAAGATTACGAAGATATTACCGGGAATTATATCGGAACAAGATGGTGAAGTAGTAAATGCAAATGGTTTACTGGCATTACCAGCATTTGAAGAAATGCATATTCATATTGATAAAACGTATTATGGTGGACCGTGGAAAGCATGTACACCAGTAAAAAGTATATTCACTCGCATTCATGAGGAGCAAACTATTCTTCCGAAGCAATTAGAAACTGCAAAGAGTAGAGCGGAGAAAATGTTGCAATTACTTCTTGAAAATGGAGCGACAAATATTCGAACACATTGCAATATTGATCCTGTAATTGGTCTTGGGAATTTAGAAGCAACGATTGCGGCACTGGAAACATATAAAGATAAGTTATCAGCAAAAATTGTAGCATTCCCGCAACACGGTTTGTTAAGAAGTAATTCCGTAGGGCTTGTAAAAGATGCTATGCGTATGGGAGCTCATTTAGTAGGTGGAGTAGATCCAGCCACAGTAGATGGTAATATTGAAAAATCATTGAATACAATTATGGATATTGCAGTAGAGTTTGATTCAGATATTGATATTCATTTGCATGACGCGGATCAACTCGGAACATTTACAATGAAGAGATTAGCTGCATTAACAGAAGAAGCAGGGTGGCAAGGAAGAGTTACGATTAGTCATGCTCTTGGACTTGGAGATGTATCTGTAGAAGAAGCAGAGGAAATGGCTGAACGACTTGCGACATTAGGTATTGATATAACGTCAACAGTTCCAATTAGTAGACATGTAATTCCAGTTCCGTTATTAAATCGTAAAGGTGTAAAAGTTTCGCTAGGAAATGATAGTATAACTGATCATTGGTCTCCGTTTGGGACAGGAGATATGTTGCAAAAGGCAAATTGTCTAGCGGAGAGATTTAGATGGATTGATGAGCGCTCTTTAGGGAAAGCACTTCAGTTTATTACGGGTGGGAAATCTATATTAGATGATCAAGGAAATCGTCAATGGCCAAAAATTGGGGATGAAGCAAATATCGTCTTTACAGAAGCATCATGTTCAGCCGAGGTAGTAGCAAGACAAACAGAGCGCTGTGCGGTTTTATATAAAGGGAATGTTGTTGCTGGTAGTTTGGAAAAAACGGCTATAAATAATCTTGTTTGAGAGGATGATTGAAATGCAAAATGTGTATTGGTTAACGAATGTACGATTAGAAACAGGTTACAAGTTTAATAATGAAGTAGTTACAGGTACAGAAACAGCTTTGCATCATTTACTTATACAAGATGGAAAGATTGCAAAGATTGTACTTGCGGATGTACCGCTTCAAACGGAATATGAAATGAAAGATGCGAAAGAATTGCTTGTTCTTCCGTCGTTTGTGGAAAATCATTTTCACCTTGATAAGACAAGACTTGGTGGTCCATGGGAAGCATGTACACCAGTAAAAAATATTATTGAGAGATTAGAGTTAGAACAGCAAGAGTTACCAATTTTAGCTCAAACAACTGGAGAGAGAGCAGAGTTATTACTAAGCAACATTTTAAATGCTGGTTCGACTCATATACGAACGCATGTAAATATTGATCCGTATATCGGTCTTAAAAACTTAGAATCTGTACGTCAAACTTTAGAGAATATGAAAGATGCGTTTACATATGAAATCGTAGCATTCCCGCAGCATGGTTTACTTCGTACAGAAGCGCATTCTCTTATGAGAGAAGCGATGAAAATGGGCGCAACTTTAGTAGGTGGTGTAGATCCAGCTACTGTAGATAATAATATTGAAAAATCACTTTTTGATATGATGGAAATTGCTGTAGAAGCAAATGCCGATGTTGATTTGCATTTACATGATGCAGGGCATTTAGGTATTTATACAATTAAAAAGTTAGCTCAGTATACAGAGGAGGCTAGTTGGGACGGACGTGTTGCGGTCAGTCATGCGTTTAGCCTAGGAGATGTATCTAAAGAAGAAGGAGCAGATATGGCAGACTTATTAGCTGAAAGAGGAATGTCTATTATTACGACAGTACCAATTAACAGAAATATGCCGCCAGTACCATTACTTACAGAAAAGGGCGTTTCCGTTTCTTTAGGTTGCGATAGTATGTTTGATTCATGGGGACCATTTGGAAATGCTGATATTTTTGAAAGAGTAGGGCGTTTAGCGGAAAAGTATCGATGGATTGATGAAAAGTCTTTAGCTTCTTCTTTAACTTATATTACAGGTGGAAAAACGCCATTGGATCAAGACGGAAATCAAGTTTGGCCTAAAGTAGGAGATAAAGCTGATTTTGTTTTCTTACAAGCTACTTGTTCAGCAGAAGCGATAGCTAGACGTGCACAGCGACCTGCTGTGATGAAAGGTGGAAAAATAGTAGCAGGTTCCTTGCAACATGTTCAAGGCGTATTGATTTAATTTACGTATCTCCCTAATTTATATATATTTTTTCAAGGGTTCCTAATGAAAGAATAGGAATCCTT
Organism: Bacillus cereus group sp. MYBKT111-2; assembly: GCF_051915205.1. Lineage (NCBI taxonomy): Bacteria > Bacillati > Bacillota > Bacilli > Caryophanales > Bacillaceae > Bacillus > Bacillus cereus group sp. MYBKT111-2. The sequence goes on along the minus strand of NZ_JBQAEG010000001.1, from coordinate 744,745 downwards.
CTTTTTTACGAGAAAAGGAGGGGAATAGGTGACACGTACATATATATTACTGTTTATATGTGTAGTAGTTTGGGGGAGTAATTTTATATTTGGTGCGATTTTAGTAAATACATTTCATCCAGTGTTGTTAACGACACTTCGCTTACTATTTATTAATTTGTTTTTTCTAGCGTACGCTATTATGTGTAAGAAAGGCTTATATATAGAAAAAAATGAAATGAAAGGTGTATTATTAATTGGAGTCATAGGTGTCGCGATTAATCAATGGTCTTTTTATGAAGGGTTACAAACAGCAGATCCAACAACAGCTGCGCTAATATTAGCACTTACTCCTGTCATGACTTCTATTTTAGCGGTATTTATTTTAAACGAACCGTTAACAGCTAAGTTAGTAATAGGAGGGGGAATTGCTACTTTTGGAGTGTTTTTTGTAATTGGTGTTGGGCAGAGGTTTGTCTTTTCAGAAGGGTTAATATGGATTTTTATAACGATGCTATCTTTTTCTTTATCTATCGTTTTAATTCGGAAATTGGGGAACAGAGATGATATGTTTTTGATTACATTCTTTTCTTCAATTTTTGGTTTTTTAATTATGCTACCGTTTCTTGCTTTTACCTTTTCTCACATAACGTTGAAATACTCTATAGAGAGTTGGTCGCTTCTTATTGTGACAGCAATACTTATGCATGGAATTTGTACATTGGCTTGGAATAATCAATTGAGAAAAGCACAAGCATCAACAGCAGCCATGTTTTTAAATTTAGAACCATTCGTTACGATGGTGGTAGGCTATATTATATTGCAGAAAAGTGTAACAGCTATTCAAATAATTGGAGCTGTTTTTATCGTTTGTGGAGTGTACACTGCGACATTTGGATACGGGAAGAAATCGAAGGGACAAAGAGTTTTGTTTCGAAAAGCTACGTAATAGTATAGTGTGTATTTCTATGTGAAATGTATGGAAGGGATGAAAAATTTGGACAATCAACATAATCAAAATCATATTATGGGAACTTTGCAATGGTTTATATTTTTATTAGCGAATTCAATCGCATTACCAATTGTCGTTGGCGGATTATTTCATCTTACGACGGAGGAAATATTTTATTTAATGCAGCGTACATTTTTTGTAGTTGGTATATCTTCTTTTTTACAAGGGTGGCTTGGACATAGACTACCAATTGCAGATGGACCAGCTGGATCATGGGTTGGCGTATTTACCGTACTTGCTTACGCAACTGTCGGGCAAGATCAATTACATAGTACATTGCAAATTTTAGAATTAGGAATGATAATCTCAGGTGTTATTTTAATAGGACTAGGAGTAACTGGTTTCATCGGACGTATTTTATTTTTATTTACGCCACTTGTGACAGGGACGTTTTTACTTTTATTATGTTTACAATTAAGCGGTGTATTCCTAAAAGGAATGCTAGGGATTACTGCTACTGTTTCTCAAATTGATGCATTTACAGCGATAATTGCGTTTAGTATATTTCTTTTCGTTATTATACTATCTAATTTTGGGAAAGGTTTTGTCAAAAGTTATGCGGTTTTAATAGGATTAATTAGTGGGTGGATTCTTTTTCTCATTGCAGGAAAAGTGACGATTCCATCTCAAGTAACTCATTTTGTGCAACTTCCGCAAATATTTGCTTGGGGACTTCCAAAATGGAATACAGGTATGGCAGTATCAAGTTTCGTTATGGTATGTATTTTAGTTTCAAATACAGTGGCAGCTATTATAGCGATTAATCAAGCTACCATTCAAAAAGCGACTATTGAACAGAAACAGTTGAAGGATGGAACGTGGGTTGGAGGCATTTCACACATCATTTCTTCCATATTTTCAACTGTAGGTGTCGTGCCGTTACCGGCAACGGCAGGATTTATACGTTTAACGAAACAAAAATATATACGTTCGTTCTTACTAGCATGTATGTTACTAGTCGTAATGTCGCTGTTTCCAAGTATTATTCGTTATTTAGCATCTTTACCATCCGCTGTTGCATCTGCGGTTTTAATGGCTTCTTTCGTACAGTTAATTGGAATTGGGTTAAATAATATAAAACAAGTGGAGCTTAATGAAAGGAATGTAACAATTTTAGGCGTTGCAGTATTATTTGGTAGCGGCGTTATGTTTTTACCGTCTGGAGCGCTCCAGTCCTTGCCGTCTGTCATACAATATATATTTGGAAATGGTTTGTTCGTAGGTACAGTTGTCAGCATATTACTAGAACAAATATGGCGTACCGAAAAGTAAGTGGATACAAAGAGTGAACGCACTGTATAAAAGTCTAAAATAACATGTGAAATAAAGCCCATTTTCATTCACCACCCGCACATTTCGTTCATACAATATCTTGACTAAATAAACACCCAACTTACACATACACAGCTCTGGCTTAAGCAAGGAGGGTTATACCAGTTGAAGGAAAAAGCGTATCAATCTAAACCTTTACTCACAAAGAGAGAGAGAGAAGTATTTGAATTACTGGTTCAAGATAAAACAACGAAGGAAATTGCAGGTGAACTTTTTATCAGTGAAAAGACAGTTCGCAACCACATCTCAAACGCAATGCAAAAGCTAGGGGTTAAAGGACGTTCACAAGCAGTTGTTGAGCTTCTTCGTATGGGAGAGCTCGAGTTATAAAAAGAAAGCCGACTTATATAAAAGAGTCGGCTATTTTTTTGTTTCATGCGTTATATGAATGATAAGAACACTCCATACATAAATAGGTAGTAAGGAGGGGATATGTTGAAAAGGATATTGTTAGTTTCAACAAGCGCTCATGATATGAATGGACACCCGACTGGTTTGTGGCTGGAAGAGCTCGCAGCTCCTTATAACTTGTTTGAAAAAGCTAAGTTCGATGTTGATATTGTGTCGATACAGGGCGGTAGAGTGCCGATTGATAGAGTTTCTATTCCGAACGGGATACCTCGTGAATTTAAGCATGTCGCTTCTTTATTGCAAAATACGAAGTCGATCTCAACGGTTCATTTTTCGGATTATGATGCGGTTTTATTTGGTGGGGGACACGGGGCGATTGTAGATTTTCCAGGTAATCCATATGTTGCAAATTTAATTGTGAATATGTACAACAACAACCGAATTGTAGCGGCTGTTTGTCACGGAGTAAGTTCTTTAGTCGGTGTGAAAAATAAGGACGGCTCGTTTTTTAGTGCGGGTAAGCATATAACAGGTTATACAAATGATGAGGAAAAAGCTGTACATTTAGAAAAGCGAGTGCCGTTTTTGTTAGAAAATAAATTGAAAGAAGAAGGGGCTTTGTTTTATGTTGCTCCAAATTTTACGCCGCACGTCGTAGTAGATGGGCGTTTAATTACAGGGCAAAATCCGCAGTCTAGTATGGAAATAGGGAAAGCTATAAGAAGAGCTGTAAATAAAGTATAGAAAAAGTGCTCGTTACTCATAAAGGTAGCGGGCACTTTTTCTATAGGATAAATGACCCCTTAAACTAAAAAGATGTATTGAGTATAGTGACTTCATTTATAATTAATCGTGAATTTGCTATACTATTTTGTATGGACAAAAGGGGAGGCTCTTTTAATGAGAAAAGTTGCGTGTGCAAATACTTATATTAATAAAATAAAGCCCGTTATTAGAAAAACGAGTTTTAGTCAATTGAAAATAGATGAAATTGCGAAGTATATGGATATTAGTAAAGCTACTTTATATAAACGTTTTTCTTCAAAAGATGAGATTATTGAAGCTGTGGTAGAAGATTTTATGAACTATCTTCTTGAAGGGGATGCGGATAATCAAGATGAAAGTATGTCTTTTGCAGAACGTTTCCAAAAGACGTTTATTCACTCTTTAAAATGTGTGACATACATTTCAGATGTCTTTTTACAAGATTTGAAAGAGGCATATCCGCACTTATCTGATCGGTTAGTCGCTGCACAACAAAATCGTAATCATAATTTGCAAATGTTTTTTGAAGCTGGTATGGAACAAGGTTACTTTAATAAAATGAACGCACAATTATTTATGGTGCAAGATGATGTGATGTTAAGACGTATAATAGATCATTCTTTTTGTATTCAGTACGATATTACGTTAAAGAAAGCGATACTTGATTTTTATCAACTAAAGAAGTATCAACTGTTTAAACCGGAGTATATAGAAGCAATTGATGATTCGGAAATTGAAAAAGAAGTTATGGCTATTTTGCAAATGATTTCGTAAAAAAAGCAGATTTTCCTATAGTAATGGAAAATCTGCTTTTTTTATTACATGTTCTTTTTTAAGTGTTGTAATACTAATTCAGCTACTGGACCACCTGAAGCTGGGTTTTGACCAGTGATAACACGATTATCTTCTACAGCGAAAGCTTCCCAAGGCTGCGCTGCTTTTTCGTAAATTCCTCCATTTTTAATAAGTTCATCTTCTGTTAAAAATGGAACGAATTGATCTAATTCAGCTAGTTTTTCCTCTTCATTTGAGAATCCTGTTACTTTTTTACCGCTAATTAAACGTTCCCCATTACTTAATGTAATATGAAATAAACCAGCAGCTCCGTGACAAACAGAGGAAACAATTCCTCCATTTTCATAAATGCTACGGCTAATCATTTGGAGTTCTTTATTTTCAGGGAAGTCCCAAATTACACCGTGACCACCTGCGTAATAAATAACAGCATAGTCTTCTGGATTCACCTCACTCGGTTTTATTGTAGAACCGAGGCGATTCATAAATTCTTTCTTTTGATACCATTCCCAATCGATGCTCTCCGCCATTGCTAAACTATGCGGATCAATCGGTGTATAACCACCTTGTGGGCTAACATAATCTACTTCGTAACCAGCTTCTTCAACTTTTTTAACGAAATGAACAGCTTCACCAAGCCAAAGGCCAGTAGCTCGATTTAAATTTGGATATTTTTCAACGCTCGTTAATACAACTAACATTTTTTTCTTCATCATAATCCTCCTGTAATGTTTCTTCCGTATACAAGTTCATTATTTTATTAAGTTAGAAATTGCAAATTTGAATAACCGTGTTAGTCCTCCTTATATCGGATTCGAAATTAGTGTATAACAATTTTTGAACAAAGTAAACTAAAAACACTAAATTAGTTTACTTTGTATGTTTTTCGTTGACAAACTGTAATGCTGAAACTATGATAGTTCCATGAATATCGAACAACGTACATGTTTCGTTTCGAATTCAATTTGTCGCGCGATAAATGTATACATTTGATGAAGTTGTCTAGTGATAATAGAAGAGCTAAACAACTTCATTTTTCGTTTTCAATTACTACAATCAGGAGAGGTGTTACACATGGGGGAAGATATAAACAATCATTCAAAATGGTTTGTTTTCACATTATGTTTTATCGTTTTATTAGGACCGATGAATGCGGTTTTATTTAATGTTGCGTTAGAGGATATTGCTCATGATTTATCTATTAGTCAATCGAAAGTAAGTTGGGTTGTAGTAGGTTATTCTTTAGTTGTCGGTATTGGTTCAATGATATATGGGAAGCTTGCTGATCGTTACAGTGTAAAAAAACTATTAATTATTTCGATTATCATATTTGTAGTGGGTTCTATTATTGGATTTATGAATCAATCTTATGTGATTACCATTCTTGCAAGATTAGTGCAAGCGAGCGGGGGTGCAGCGTTTATTGCGCTTAGTATGATTGCAGTGGCCAAATTAGTTGTTCCTCATAAGAAGCCTGGTGCGTTAGCGATGATTAGTTCTTCTATTGCATTAGCAGTAGGTATTGGCCCTTTAGTTGGCGGGGTTATTACAAATACACTAGGGTGGCCATATTTATTTTTATTTATGGTTATTTCAGTAGTGGGGATTTTCTTGCTTATAAAATTTATGCCAGAAGAAGCACGGCACACGGATGAAGCGTTTCATTTTGATTACATTGGAGCGGCGTTACTATTTGCATTCATTACGACTGTTTTATTAGGTGTCAATATGAATAGTTGGCTATTTGTGTTATCGATAATTTCTTTATTTTTATTCACGGTTCGTATGAAGAAAGCGGAGCATCCATTTATCGATATTGAGTTGTTTTCGAACAAAGCATTTCTTCGTTTAATAACAGTCGGATTTATAATTAATGTTGCGTTATGTGCTAATTTATTATTGTTGCCATTACTGTTAGGAAGAGAGCACGGATTGTCTCCATTTGTTATCGGAATTGTATTATTTGTTGCATCACTCTTTGGTATTGTGTCTAGTTTTATTACTGGAAAGATTGTCCCTTCGTTTGGAAATGTGAATATGATTTATGTAGCGTCTGTCATTATGATTGTTGGCTTTTTAATTTTAGGGTTTATTCCGAATGGAGGTATAGTCGTTATTGTATTGGCGATTATTTTGACATTTATGAGTTATTCTGCCATTCAAGTATCATTGAACACATTTATACCGAAAACATTACATGCAGCTAAAGTTGGAGTCGGTCTTGGCTTATATAATTTAATTAACTTTTTCGGTATGGCATTTGGACCAGCTGTTGCGAGCAAAATTATGGAATCTACAAATAGTTATCGTTTCAATTTTATTTTAATCGTCATGTTAATTTCTGCTCATTTCTTCTTATTAATAGGAATGTCTTCTTTCCAAAAAAAGATGGAGCATTAAAGATGTACTTTATTATAGAAGAAACCGACTTTCATATAGAAGGTCGGTTGTTTTTCTGTCTTGCAAATTATGAAAAAAAGGAGCAAAATAAAAAAGGTCCTAGTCTATACAGGTACAAATGAAAATTTTCATATAGAAGCAGTTTAAGTGAGCGAACTTAAAGTGTGAAAAATATAATGATAAAATAAGATGATGAATGAGAAAACGGGTGATGAAGTTGAATAGAGCAATCGGTGTTATCGATTCAGGAGTTGGCGGTTTAACAGTGGCGAAGGAATTAATTCGTCAGTTGCCGAAAGAGCGCATTATATATTTAGGGGATACAGCACGTTGCCCTTATGGTCCACGTTCTCGAGAAGAAGTGCGTCAATTTACGTGGGAAATGACGGAGCATTTACTAGATTTAAATATCAAAATGTTAGTTATTGCATGTAATACAGCAACTGCAGTTGTATTAGAAGAGATGCAGAAACAATTACCAATTCCAGTGGTAGGAGTTATTCACCCAGGATCACGTACAGCTTTAAAAATGACAAACACGTATCATGTTGGGATTATTGGAACGATTGGAACGGTGAAAAGTGGTGCATACGAAGAAGCGTTAAAGTCTATTAATAATCGTGTTATGGTAGAAAGTTTAGCGTGTCCACCTTTTGTTGAGCTTGTAGAGAGCGGTAATTTCGAAAGTGAAATGGCGTATGAAGTTGTAAGAGAAACGTTGCAACCGCTGAAAAACACTGATATTGATACGCTTATTTTAGGCTGTACACATTATCCAATTTTAGGTCCTGTTATTAAACAAGTAATGGGAGATAAAGTGCAACTCATTAGTTCTGGTGATGAAACGGCACGTGAAGTAAGTACCATTTTATACCATAGTAAAATGTTGAATGAGGGAGAGGAACAAAGTGATCATCTCTTCTTAACAACAGGAAAAATAGGCCTATTTAAAGAAATTGCATCAAAATGGTTCGGTCAACCGATTGAAAATGTGAAACATATTTATTTAGAAAAAGAATAATAATAGAATTCATATAAGTGAACTCCTGAGAAATCAGGAGTTTTTTTGTTTATAGGGAGCACAGCTTGTTCTAAAACATGAAACAGCTCGTATACATAATAGTACAAACTTAGATTTTAGGGGGGAATGGCATGCCTAAATCCACTTTTAAATGGGTTGTTGGTGCTACTGTGAGCGCTGTTTTACTAACAGGGTGTGGCTTTATAAATCAAGAGAAAGCAACGGAACAAATTGATCCACCAAAACAAGTTACGTATACAGAGGGTGGAAAGAAAGAAGTATCTAAGAAAGATAAGCAAGGACAAACGGTGAATAGAGAACTATACCTTGTTGATAAAAATGGCTATGTTGTACCGCAAACGTTAGCTATACCTACTCCGAAAGCAAATGAGGTTATTCAGCAAACGTTAGAGTACCTTGTGAAAGATGGACCGGTAACGAATTTGTTACCGAATGGGTTCCGTGCAGTCATTCCGGCGAATACATCGATGACCCTAAACTTGAAAAAAGATGGGACGGCAGTCATTGATTTTTCTAAAGAAATGAAAAACTATGCAAAAGAGGAAGAACGTCAAATCGTTGAATCTATTGCATGGACGTTGACGCAATTTAAAGAAATAAAACAAGTGCAGTTCCAAATAAATGGTGAAAAATTAGCGAAGATGCCTGTTGGTGGTACACCGCTTGGTGAAGGGGTGAGCCGTGCGAACGGTATTAACTTCGATGATGAGCAAGTAGCGGATGTAACAAATACAAAACCAGTAACACTTTATTTTATGGCACAAAATAATAATAAACAGCAATACTACGTACCAGTAACACGCCGCGTTGTAGAAGGAAAAGAAAATGATTATGCAGCAATTGTAGATGAACTTGTAAAAGGGCCGATTCATCAATCGCTCCTAAATGATTTTAATCCAGGAGTTAAGCTGATTACGAATCCGAAATTACAAGACGGAAATCTTACATTAAACTTTAACGAAAATATATTTATAAACCCAGATAAAAATATGGTTTCAAATTATGTATTGAAGTCGTTAGTTTTATCTTTAACTGAAAAGAAAGGCGTGAAAAGCGTTTCTATTGAAGTGAATGGTAAAGCAAATCTTATAGATGAAAAGGGCGGAAAGTTAATAAAACCTGTAGATCGTCCAGAAAACGTGAATACAGGTAGTTTTTAATCGTCAATAATTTGATATACTTAAGTAAGAAAGAGGAATTGCTTTTTGGGTTCCTCTTCTTTTATTGTATACATATCATACATTTAAATTTGGCTATACTAACAAGTAGTTATGAGGAGGTTATTTTTATGCGAGTAGATGGTAGAGAAAAAACAGAATTACGCCATATACATATTCATACGAATTATTTAAAACATCCAGAAGGATCAGTGTTAATTGAGGTTGGGGATACAAAGGTAATTTGCTCAGCGACAATTGAAGAGCGCGTCCCGCCATTTATGCGTGGAGAAGGAAAGGGCTGGGTAACAGCTGAATATGCGATGATTCCACGTGCGACAGAACAACGTACAATTAGGGAGTCAAGTAAAGGGAAAGTAACAGGACGTACAATGGAAATCCAGCGCTTAATTGGACGAGCATTACGTGCGGTAGTTGACTTAGAAGCGCTTGGTGAGAGAACGGTTTGGATTGATTGTGATGTTATTCAAGCGGATGGTGGAACGCGAACTGCTTCTATTACAGGTGCATACGTAGCGATGGTATTAGCGTTTGAGAAGTTATTACAAGCAGAAAAAGTATCTAAAATTCCAGTAAAAGATTATTTAGCAGCAACGTCAGTAGGAATTGTTGAAGAACAAGGTGTTGTTTTAGATTTAAACTATGCAGAAGATTCTAAAGCAGACGTTGATATGAACGTAATTATGACTGGAAAAGGTCAGTTCGTTGAAGTGCAAGGAACTGGAGAAGAAGCGACGTTTAGTAGAGCGCAGTTAAATGAATTACTTGATGCTGCAGAACAAGGCATTTTCCAACTGATTGATATGCAAAAAGAAGCGTTAGGTGACATCGTATCTCATATAGAGTAGAGGTGGAAAATATGGAACAAGTTGTTGTAGCGACAAAAAATATGGGGAAAGTACGTGAATTTGCTGAGTTATTTGAGCGATTTGATTTAGAAGTAAAATCATTACACGATTTCCCTCATATTGAAGAAGTCGAAGAAACTGGTGAAACATTTGAAGAAAATGCGATCTTAAAAGCGGATAGTTTGAGTAGACAGTTGAATGCAATCGTAATTGCGGATGATTCAGGTCTTATTGTTGATGCTTTAAACGGGAAACCAGGCGTGTATTCAGCTCGTTTTGCTGGAGAGTCGAAAGATGATCAAGCGAATATTGATAAAGTTTTACAAGAATTAAATGACGTAGCGTTTGAAAAGCGTAAAGCTCGTTTCTACTGTGCATTAGCGGTTGCTTTCCCTGAAGGGGATAAAAAGCCTGTCATTGTAAACGGGACATGTGAAGGTTTTATTTTAGAACAACGCCGCGGGGAAAATGGCTTCGGATATGATCCGATTTTTTATGTGGAAGAATATAAAAAAGCGATGGCGGAACTAAGTTCAGATGAGAAAAATGCTATTAGTCACCGCGGACGTGCTCTACGTAAGCTAGAAGAAAAAATCCCTGAATGGTTTTTAGGAGAATAAGGGAGAGAAATTGATGAAAGCTTTAATCGTAAGCGATAGTCATAGCTCTGTGAAGGAATTACAGCAGTTAAAAGAGAAGTATGAAGGGAAAGTAGATATCATGATTCATTGCGGTGATTCAGAGCTAACGCCTGCTCATGAAGAGTTGCAAGGTTTCCATGTTGTAAAAGGGAATTGTGATTATGCTAACTTTCAAGACGAAATTGTAACTGATGTAGATGGTGTTCGTTTCATAGTTGTGCACGGACATCGTCATAACGTGAAAATGACGTTACAAACATTAGCGTACCATGCTGAAGAGGTAGGGGCGCAAGTTGCATGCTTCGGACACTCTCACGTATTAGGTGCGGAATTAATCGACGGCGTTTTATTTATTAATCCAGGCAGTATTTTATTACCGCGTCAGCGTGTAGAAAAGACATTTGCTTTATTAGAAATGGATGAAAATCAAATGGAAGTTCGTTTTGAAACACTAGACGGACAGCTAGTTGAACAAGCAGTTTTTAAAAGAGGATAAGAAAAATTATCCTCTTTTAAAAAAGGTGTTGACTTTATGTATGGTTATACATATAATAAATATTGTCGATAGGGCAACGGCGCTAACGAAGAAAAATAAAATAACATATGCGGGTGTAGTTTAGTGGTAAAACAAGAGCCTTCCAAGCTCTGGTCGAGAGTTCGATTCTCTTCACCCGCTCCATGTCCCAGTAGCTCAGCCGGATAGAGCATACGCCTTCTAAGCGTACGGTCGGGAGTTCGAATCTCTCCTGGGACGCTAAAAAACCTTGTTATCTTTTGATAACAAGGTTTTTGTTTGTCTACAAATTGATGTATGTGCAAGAGGTTTAAAAATATTATAACGGGATATATGATAATGAGTATATGCAACAGATTAAAGTGCATTAAAAAGAGCGCCATTTATGTGCCCTATTCCTCTTATTTAATTTAAAGAATCAATAGGTTTATGATGGAACTCAAATCCATATCCAGATTCTCCTAATTGTTCACTTACAATATTATAAAACTTTTTACCGCCCTCGTACGATTGAGCAACCGTTATCGAAACTTATCCTTGTTAGTGTGTTACAATGAATAGAAGCGGAAAACGAGAATCTCCAATTGACTAGACCTGTGATTGGTTAGACAGTTTAAGAAGGTTGTATAAAAAAGGGAGATGGCGCAAAGATGGCGAGATCAAATGAGAACGATTTAACGGAGAAATTGGCAGAAGGTTACCGAAAATATGGTGATGGCAACTTTACAGTACAGAACATCGGTGATGAAACCAACCCGGATTGGACTATCGTAAAAAATGTGAGGAAAGGATCGGCAGGTATTCGAGAAGAGGAAGATATATTAAGACTGCGATCAAAATATATAAAATAGTACGGAAATGGGCGGAGTGGGAGCTCGAAATTCTCCTGGGACGCTGAAAAAACCTTGTTATCTTTTGATAACAAGGTTTTCTGTTTAGTTATTAATAAACTTCTCAAATACAAAACCATAATCTTTCACATTATATTGTTTCTTCGTATCAACGAGCCAGTTAAAGGCGATTTCGTTCATTTCTTTAAATTGCTCTGCTAAATTTACTTGTGCATTTGAAATCTTACAATTCTGTAAGGTAACTGTAAGGTAGTTCGATGGTAACAAATTGCTAATCCTCTATAATGAAGGTAACAACGATAAAACGAGGAGGAAGAAATAATGAAGGGATTAATCGTAACGGGTTTAACAGTTGCTTTTGGATTTGTAGCGTATGAGAAATTAACGTATGTAGTTGATGTTGTAAAACATTTAATCGCTTAGAGGAAACTACCATGAGAGGGAAAGGGAATGAGTGAATGAATGGAATGGTTATTTGGAATTATAGGTACTTGTAGTGTAGTGTTATTGTTCTTTGTCCCGAGTGGTATACTTAGTTCGACAACGAGTTTGTTCTTCTTAAGTTTGTTTGCTTGTACGATGCTTATCATTATGTTTTTAATGAAGCGAAGTAAACCAATCTTCTACTTTAGCATGATTGTTATGGCAATTATTGTTCTCCAAATTATTACCCTTGTTATATACCCCACTATTATAAAAGCTTTCCATTAATGATGAATCCTCTGCTTGAATTGCTGAGGGTTTTTATTTGCATATTTTTAATTTTGAGTAGGAATTCACTTGTATTGAAATGTAAAAATTAAATATTTCTATATTTCAAACAAAGGGTTTCGGGATGTTGTGTTCTCATTACTCATTTGATATATTTACTTTAAAGATAATTAAAATCTAGAAAAAGAGGCGGACGTATGGATAAAAAAGAAAATACGGTCGTATTGTTTCCGCAACTATCAGAGCGCTATATTGATGAAGGTTTTTTAGCGCTGAAAGAGCGGAAATTCGAAGATGCATTGCGCTGCTTTGAAATATTACGTCAGTATAATGCAGAAACGGAACAAACGGAACTAGCTTCGGTTATTTGTTTGTTAGAATTAAAACATATGGAAGAAGCGAAAGAGAAATGTGAACAGTTACTGGAAACAGGAGCGGTCTTATTTGGTGATATTCTTGAAACGTATGTGACAATTTTAGTTCAAACAAATGATTATGAAGGCGTTATTGAAACTGTTGAAAAAGTTTTGCAAACGAAAGATATAATGCCGGAACAAAAGGAAAAATTAGCACAGCTCGCTTTATTTGCAGAAGGTATGTTAAATGAAGTAGATACATCACGAGTTGATTCGAATTTTGAGTTAGATGAATTTACTAATGAAATATTTGGAGAAAACTTTGGGCAAAAGCTAAGAGCGATTCAGCAACTTTCGTTAAAAGACTTAGATCTTGCATTACCTATTTTAAAGAAATTTTTAATAGACGAAAAACAGCACCCTTATTTGAAAACTTCTATTTTATATAAAATGATAGAAAATCAAATAGAAGAAGAGATAGAGGTAGAAAAGTTTGGGAATACGATCAAGGTAATTCCAGCATTTACAGGTCATAATGAGGAGCAATCCGATAACATTATACATACATTATCAAGTCGATTAGAACAAAATTATCCTGATATATTTGATGCGATGGTTACATATTGGAAAGAGTTGCAAATTAGCGTTTTCCCATTCGCTCTATTAATGGATAAAGTGGAGATTTGGGCTGCTGTTTTAGAGAGAATTGGTAGAAAGCGTTTCGGATTGACTATTAATGAAGAAGAGCTTATGACAGCGTATAATATTGAATTAGAAGAGTTTCATATTGCCTATCAATGGTTATTACGTGTCGAAAGAGAAGGATATTTGCCCGTATAATTATGAAAAAGAATCGTTCGGTTCTTGAAACGAGCATATTCTATGTTATAATGTAAGGGTTGCAAAAGGCAGAAATCTGCCTGTTTGTAAGAGAAGAGAAGTGTAATTCTCTTACTTAATATGTTTCATATTATTCTCGAACAAAATATACCGTAGTTGTCTTTTAGGCAATTAGTAGATTGGAACATTATATCTGAAAGCTTTTGCTAGAGGATTATTTGTACTTTTGTTATTTCAAAAAAGAGATAATGAAGATCTTAATCTATAGAGGTATGTGCATACATTATTATAGTTGGAGGGAAAGAATAAATGGCTGCAAAATGGGAAAAATTAGAAGGTAACGTAGGCGTTTTAACAATCGAAGTTGATGCTAAAGAAGTAAACAACTCTATCGACGCTGCGTTCAAAAAAGTAGTAAAAACAATCAACGTACCAGGTTTCCGTAAAGGAAAAATGCCTCGTCCGTTATTCGAACAACGCTTTGGTATCGAATCTTTATACCAAGATGCTTTAGATATCATCTTACCAAAAGCATACGGTGAAGCGATCGATGAAGCTGGTATCTTCCCAGTTGCTCATCCTGAAATCGACATCGAGAAGTTCGAAAAAAATGCTAACCTTATCTTCACTGCAAAAGTTACAGTGAAACCTGAAGTTAAATTAGGTGAGTACAAAGGTTTAGCAGTAGAAAAAGTTGAAACAACTGTAACTGACGAAGATGTAGAGAACGAATTAAAATCTTTACAAGAGCGTCAAGCTGAACTAGTTGTTAAAGAAGAAGGAACTGTTGAAAACGGTGATACAGCTGTAATCGACTTCGAAGGTTTCGTTGATGGCGAAGCATTTGAAGGCGGAAAAGGCGAAAACTATTCTCTAGCAATCGGTTCTGGTACATTCATCCCAGGTTTCGAAGAGCAAGTAATTGGTCTTAAATCTGGTGAGTCTAAAGACGTTGAAGTATCATTCCCAGAAGAGTACCATGCTGCTGAATTAGCTGGCAAACCAGCAACATTCAAAGTAACAGTTCACGAAATCAAAACAAAAGAACTTCCTGAGTTAAACGACGAGTTCGCTAAAGAAGCTGACGAAGCGGTTGCAACTCTTGATGAATTAAAAGCAAAACTTCGCACAAACTTAGAAGAAGGCAAAAAGCATGAAGCTGAGCACAAAGTACGTGACGAAGTAGTAGAATTAGCTGCTGCTAACGCTGAAATCGACATTCCAGAAGCTATGATCGACACTGAGTTAGATCGTATGGTTCGTGAATTCGAGCAACGTTTAAGCCAACAAGGTATGAACCTTGAGCTTTACTACCAATTCACAGGTACTGATGCTGACAAGTTAAAAGAGCAAATGAAAGAAGACGCTCAAAAACGCGTAAGAATCAACCTTGTTCTTGAAGCTATCATTGAAGCTGAAAACATCGAAGTTACTGAAGAAGAAGTAACTGCAGAAGTTGAAAAAATGGCTGAAATGTACGGTATGCCAGTAGACGCTATCAAGCAAGCTCTTGGAAGCGTAGACGCTTTAGCTGAAGATCTTAAAGTTCGTAAAGCTGTAGACTTCTTAGTAGAAAACGCTGCATAATAAAATAACAAGGCGCGATTTTAATCGTGCCTTGTTTTATAAATATAGAAATATATTTATAAAACTTTTCGATGAAGAAGGAAAACTTCCTTAATAAGTCGAATATACATATTTCAAAAGTTTTAAAAACTTTTTATTTGTACATAACTAGTCATATTATTTGTATTTCTCGCCACGTAGTGACATAATATGTATTTACATACGATACATTTATCGTGTACATACGAAGGCAAGAGGTTAGCACTTTGTAAGGGGTGTGAAAATATGTTTAAATTTAATGATGAAAAAGGGCAATTAAAATGTTCTTTCTGTGGTAAAACACAAACGCAAGTCCGAAAGTTAGTTGCAGGTCCAGGTGTTTACATTTGTGACGAGTGTATCGAACTTTGTACTGAAATTGTACAAGAGGAGCTTGCGAAAGACGAAGAAGTAGAATTCAAAGATGTACCGAAACCGGTAGAAATTCGTGAAATTTTAGATGAGTATGTCATCGGACAAGATAACGCGAAAAAAGCACTAGCGGTAGCGGTATATAACCATTACAAACGCATTAATTCTAACAGCAAAATTGATGATGTAGAATTAGCGAAGAGTAATATCGCACTTATCGGGCCAACAGGTAGTGGTAAAACATTACTGGCACAAACGTTAGCGCGTATTTTAAATGTTCCATTTGCAATCGCGGACGCAACATCTTTAACTGAAGCTGGATACGTTGGGGAAGATGTAGAAAACATCTTACTTAAATTAATCCAAGCAGCTGATTATGATGTAGAAAAAGCGGAAAAAGGAATCATTTATATTGATGAGATTGATAAAGTGGCACGTAAGTCTGAAAATCCATCAATTACACGTGATGTATCTGGTGAAGGTGTGCAGCAGGCACTTCTGAAAATTTTAGAAGGTACTGTAGCAAGCGTTCCACCTCAAGGTGGCCGTAAGCATCCGCATCAAGAGTTTATTCAAATTGATACAACGAACATCTTATTCATCTGTGGTGGGGCGTTTGATGGCATCGAGCCAATTATTAAACGTCGTCTTGGTGAAAAAGTAATTGGATTTGGTTCGGAGAAGAAAAATGCTGATGTAAATGAGAAGCATGTTTTATCTCACGTATTACCAGAGGACCTTTTAAGATTTGGTTTAATTCCAGAGTTTATCGGTCGTCTTCCAGTTATTGCGAACCTAGAGCCGCTTGATGAAGATGCTCTTGTTGATATTTTAACGAAACCGAAAAATGCACTTGTTAAGCAATTCCAAAAACTATTGGAGCTTGACGATGTTGAGTTAGAGTTTGAAGAAGGCGCACTAATTGAGATTGCGAAAAAAGCAATTGAACGTAAAACAGGTGCTCGTGGACTTCGTTCTATTATTGAAGGCTTAATGCTTGAGGTAATGTTCGAGCTACCATCTCGCAAAGATATCGAGAAGTGTATTCTTACAAAAGAAACAGTAGCTGATAATGCAGCACCAAAATTGGTGTTACAAGACGGTACTGTACTTGATACAAAAACATCTGCATAATGCGAAGGAGAAACAGCAATTTTTATAATTGCTGTTTTTCTTTATGTTTAGCTATGTTCCTCCGCGGAAATACTAAGAGATAAAACATTGCGGGAGGAAATAAATGATGAGCTGGACAAATATATTTTTACTTGTTCAACTTGTTTTTGGTGTAATTGTCGGATTGTATTTTTGGCATTTACTTCGAAATCAGCGAACACAAAAAGTTTCAATTGATCGAGAATCAAAAAAAGAATTAGAACAGCTTCGTAAAATGCGCGAGATTTCTTTAACAGAGCCGCTTGCGGAAAAGGTGCGTCCTACATCCTTTTTAGATATTGTAGGGCAAGAGGACGGGATTAAGTCGTTAAAAGCGGCTCTTTGTGGTCCAAACCCGCAACATGTGATTATATATGGTCCGCCAGGTGTCGGAAAGACAGCGGCAGCGCGTCTCGTATTAGAAGAAGCAAAACGAAATCCGAAATCTCCATTTCGCACAAATGCAACATTTATTGAACTGGATGCGACGACAGCTCGGTTTGATGAACGTGGTATTGCAGACCCTTTAATTGGTTCGGTGCATGATCCAATTTATCAAGGTGCTGGTGCGATGGGGCAAGCAGGTATTCCGCAACCGAAAAAAGGTGCGGTAACAGATGCTCACGGTGGTATTTTGTTTATTGATGAGATAGGTGAACTACATCCGATTCAAATGAACAAAATGTTAAAGGTGCTAGAAGATCGAAAAGTGTTTTTGGAAAGTGCATACTATAGTGAAGAAAATACGATGATTCCAACGTATATACATGATATCTTTCAAAAAGGTTTACCAGCCGATTTTCGCTTAGTTGGGGCGACGACACGTTCGCCAGATGAGATACCTCCTGCTATTCGGTCGCGCTGTTTAGAAGTGTTCTTCCGTGAGTTAGATACAGAAGAAATTCAAAAAGTAGCAAAGAATGCGGCTGAAAAAGTGGAAATGCAAATCGGTGAAAATGGTATTGAAATGATTGGGATGTATGCGAGAAATGGGCGAGAAGCGATTAATCTTGTACAAATTTCTGCTGGAATGGCAATAAATGAAGAACGTCCTTTCATTAAAGATGAAGATATAGAGTGGGTTGTTCACTCTAGTCAACTTACACCGAAGTATGAAAAACGCATTTACCCTATTCCGAGAATCGGTCTTGTAAATGGACTTGCTGTATACGGACCAAATACAGGTGCGTTATTAGAAATTGAAGTAACAGCAATCAAGGCGAAAGATAAAGGATCGGTAAATGTTACCGGAATTGTTGAAGAGGAAAGCATTGGTAGTCAAACGAAATCCATTCGTCGTAAAAGTATGGCGAAAGGTTCTGTAGATAATGTATTAACAGTGCTTCGATCTCTAGATGTATTGCCAGAAGGGTACGATATACATATTAATTTTCCAGGTGGTATCCCGATTGATGGGCCTTCGGCGGGAATTGCTATGGCAACAGGTGTGTATTCAGCAGTGCATCATACGTATGTGAATAATGAAGTAGCGATGACTGGTGAGATAAGTATACACGGGGAAGTGAAACCTATCGGTGGTGTGTACGCAAAAATAAAAGCTGCGAAAAAGGCAGGAGCTAAAAAAGTTATCATTCCTGCTGAAAACATGCAACCATTTTTGTATACAATAAAAGGAATTGAAATTATTCCTGTTCGGAAGTTGAAGGAAGTATTTGAGCTAACGTTTATACAGGAAAATATACATCGAGAGCTCGATGTACATACTACGATAGACGAAACAGATGCACAATCAATGTGAGAATGAACGATAATAGTATTTGCCAGACTTCGTTTAAGTTTGTATGCTTAAGCGGAGTCTTTTTTCTTTTATAAGGGAGAAAAAACGAGGGATTTACAGTTGCGGAGAATCTCTGCAATTGCATCTAGATGTATTGTAATATAAAATAGTTGAACAGGAGTTTAATTTATTATGGAGGTGCTATGTCTAGTATGAATACGAATGAAAGAATCGTGCCCCTCCTACCATTAAGAGGCGTTCTCGTATATCCAACGATGGTTCTGCATCTTGATGTAGGACGTGATAAATCGATACAAGCACTAGAGCAGGCGGCAATAGATGAAAATATCATCTTTTTAGCAATGCAAAAAGAAATGAATATCGATGATCCGAAAGAAGATGACATATATAGTGTAGGTACAGTGGCGAAAGTGAAGCAAATGTTAAAATTGCCTAACGGTACGCTTCGTGTCCTTGTAGAAGGTTTACATAGAGCAGAAGTAGTAGAGTTTATCGAAGAAGAAAATGTAGTGCAAGTTTCTATTAAAACGATAACGGAAGAAGTGGAAGCTGATTTAGAAGAGAAAGCTCTTATGCGCACATTACTGGAGCATTTCGAACAATATATTAAAGTTTCGAAAAAGGTTTCAAATGAAACATTTGCAACGGTAGCTGATGTAGAAGAGCCAGGAAGATTAGCGGATTTAATTGCTTCTCACTTGCCAATTAAAACGAAGCAGAAACAAGAGATTTTAGAAATCATATCTGTGAAAGAACGATTACATACACTTATTTCAATTATTCAAGATGAACAAGAATTACTTAGTTTAGAAAAGAAAATTGGACAAAAAGTGAAACGTTCAATGGAGCGCACGCAAAAAGAATATTTTTTACGTGAGCAAATGAAGGCGATTCAAACTGAACTTGGCGATAAAGAAGGTAAGGGCGGGGAAGTTGAAGAACTTCGTGAGAAAATTGAACAGTCAGGAATGCCTGAAGAAACAATGAAGGCCGCACTGAAAGAATTAGATCGTTATGAAAAGTTACCAGCAAGTTCTGCGGAGAGCGGTGTTATTCGCAATTATATCGATTGGTTATTAGCACTTCCGTGGACAGAGGCAACAGAAGATATGATTGATCTTGCTCATTCTGAAGAGATTTTAAACAAAGATCATTACGGTCTTGAGAAAGTGAAAGAGCGCGTACTTGAATATTTAGCGGTACAGAAGTTAACGAATTCATTAAAAGGGCCTATCCTTTGTTTAGTAGGACCACCTGGGGTCGGAAAAACTTCGTTAGCGCGTTCTATTGCAACATCATTAAATCGTAATTTTGTCCGTGTATCCCTTGGTGGTGTGCGTGATGAATCTGAAATTCGTGGTCACCGTCGTACGTACGTTGGAGCAATGCCAGGACGTATTATTCAAGGTATGAAAAAGGCGAAATCAGTTAATCCAGTCTTCTTATTAGATGAAATTGATAAAATGTCTAACGATTTCCGTGGAGATCCTTCAGCAGCATTACTTGAAGTGTTAGACCCAGAACAAAACCATAACTTCAGTGATCATTATATTGAAGAACCATATGATCTATCGAAAGTTATGTTTGTAGCAACTGCGAATACACTTTCCAGTATTCCAGGTCCGTTACTTGACCGTATGGAAATTATTTCGATTGCTGGCTATACAGAGCTTGAAAAAGTTCACATTGCTCGTGAACATTTATTGCCGAAACAATTAAAAGAGCATGGCTTACGAAAAGGTAATTTACAAGTACGTGATGAAGCGCTTCTTGAAATTATCCGCTATTATACACGTGAGGCTGGTGTTCGTACATTAGAGCGCCAAATTGCAAAGGTTTGTCGTAAAGCAGCAAAGATTATCGTTACAGCAGAACGTAAGCGTATTGTAGTAACAGAGAAAAACGTTGTTGATTTACTTGGTAAGCACATATTCCGTTATGGGCAAGCTGAAAAAACAGACCAAGTTGGTATGGCGACAGGTTTAGCGTATACGGCAGCAGGTGGCGATACACTGGCGATTGAAGTGTCTGTAGCGCCAGGTAAAGGGAAATTAATTTTAACAGGGAAACTTGGGGATGTTATGAAAGAATCCGCGCAAGCAGCGTTTAGCTATATTCGTTCTCGTGCAGAAGAGCTTCAGATTGATCCTGATTTCCATGAGAAAAATGATATTCATATTCATGTTCCAGAAGGAGCAGTTCCAAAGGATGGACCGTCAGCAGGTATTACGATGGCAACGGCACTTATTTCTGCGCTAACAGGTATTCCTGTAAGTAAAGAAGTGGGGATGACAGGTGAAATTACACTTCGTGGTCGTGTATTACCGATTGGTGGTTTAAAAGAAAAAACATTAAGTGCTCACCGCGCAGGTTTAACAAAGATTATTTTACCAGCGGAAAATGAGAAAGATTTAGATGATATTCCAGAGAGCGTAAAAGAAAACCTTACGTTTGTGCTTGCATCTCATTTAGATGAAGTATTGGAGCACGCATTAGTAGGAGTGAAACAATGAAAGTAACAAAAGCAGACATTGTAATTAGTGCTGTTAAACCAGAACAATATCCAGACGGTGACTTACCAGAAATTGCATTAGCAGGTCGTTCAAATGTCGGGAAGTCTTCCTTTATTAATAAAATTTTAAATCGTAAAAAGTTAGTACGTATTTCTTCTAAACCAGGAAAAACACAAACATTAAACTTCTTCTTAATTAATGAGATGATGCACTTTGTGGACGTTCCAGGTTACGGATATGCGAAAGTATCTAAAACAGAGCGCGCGGCTTGGGGTAAAATGATTGAAACGTATTTTACAACACGTGAGCAATTAGATGCAGCTGTATTAGTAGTTGATTTACGTCACAAACCAACAAATGATGATGTAATGATGTATGATTTCTTAAAGCATTATGACATTCCAACCATTATTATTGCAACGAAAGCCGATAAAATTCCGAAAGGGAAATGGCAAAAGCATTTAAAAGTTGTAAAAGAAACGCTTGATATTGAAAGTGGCGATGAAGTCGTTCTATTCTCTTCTGAAACAGGGCTTGGGAAAGAAGAAGCGTGGAAAGCAATTCATAAATTTACAAAAACAAAAAACGCGTGACGAATGTCGCGCGTTTTTTTCTTTATACACTTTTAGCGTACGTTTAATGTAACCTCAATATTTCCTCGTGTTGCTTTAGAGTAAGGACATACGCCGTGAGCGGCTTCTACAAGTTCTTGTGCTTCGCTATGTGAAACGCCAGCGACATGTACATCAAGTACAGCAGATAGGCCGAAACCACCGTCTGTATCTTTTCCGATAGAAACGTGAGCAGTTACTTCTGTACTTTCTACTTTCACACGTTTCGTACGAATGACAAGTTGTAATGCACTATCAAAACAAGCAGCGTAACCAGCAGCAAATAGTTGTTCTGGATTTGTTGCCTCTCCGCCTGCACCACCTAGTGCTTTCGGCATTTTCACATCAAGATTTAATATGCCATCATCTGATACTACTTTTCCATTTCTTCCACCTGTAGCAGTTACTGAAGCAGTATATAATTTATCCATGTTTATTCCCCTTTTCTATCATTAATTGTTTTCATTGTTTCAATTAGTTTATTTAATTGAATTAATAAAGAACGATATTCTTGTTCTGTAATTCCTAAATTTGTTGCCATCGTTGTCGGCAATGAACAAGCCTTATCTTGTAAATCTTTTCCTTGTTCTGTTAATTCAATACACACTTTTCGCTCATCTTCTTTGGAACGAACGCGTTTTACAAGGTTTAATGATTCCATTCGTTTTAACATAGGTGTTAACGTACCGGAATCTAAAAATAGACGTTCTCCAATTTCTTTTACTGTTAATCCATCTTGCTCCCATAGTACGAGTAAAGTAATGTACTGTGGATACGTAATGCCCATTTCTTCTAAATATGGTCGGTAAAAGCGTGTAACCTCTCTAGAACAAGCATAAATAGAAAAACAAAGTTGATTATCGAGATGCAAAGAATCTTCTGTCATGAATGACTCCTTTCTAATTAAGTTGTGCACAATTTAATTTTGTAAAATCAATATAACGAAAAAGAAATACAATGTCAAATACATTGTATTGAGAAAGTTTGTGCTACAATTTGGAACAATCATACATATTTTCCTTCATGATGAAAGAAGATAGGAAAGATGATGTTATAATTTATATGGAATAGTTTCCATCACTTGATTATGAGGGCTTTTTTTGGTAACGTACAAATAGAGTTATTAATTTATAATCATTATAAAGTAGAAAAATTTTATTCATTTTACTGAATCTCCTTTCTTACATATGGAGAATAAATAAAAAAATAATCGGTTGTTCACACGATTGTCAGATTCATAAGAGGAAAGTTGTATTATGATAGTAGATAAAGTGATAAAACGGGTGAAGGGGGACATGCTGCGTGCATATTCTTGTTGTTAGTGTAAATTATCGAACAGCCCCTGTAGAATTTCGTGAGAAACTCACATTTCAGGCAGCAGAGCTAGAGCAAGCAATGACTACATTACAAAATCAAAAGAGCGTGTTAGAGAATGTCATTGTATCAACTTGTAATCGCACTGAGGTTTATGCTGTTGTCGATCAATTACACACGGGACGGTATTATATTAAGAAGTTTTTAGCTGATTGGTTTCAGCTTGAAATAGAAGAAGTCGCACCATATTTAACTATTTTTGAACAAGATGGTGCAATTGATCATTTATTCCGCGTAACGTGCGGTTTAGATTCTATGGTAGTTGGAGAGACGCAAATTTTAGGTCAAATAAAAGATAGCTTTTTAGAAGCGCAACAAGTAAAAGCAACAGGGACAATTTTTAATGAATTGTTTAAGCAAGTTATTACATTGGCGAAACGTGCTCACTCAGAAACGACAATTGGTGAAAGTGCGATGTCTGTTAGTTATGCTGCTGTTGAGCTAGGAAAGAAAATATTCGGCGAGTTAACAGATTGTCACGTGCTTATTCTCGGTGCTGGTAAAATGGGTGAACTTGCACTACAGAACTTATATGGAAGCGGTGCTCGTAAAGTAACAGTCATGAATAGGACGCTTTCAAAAGCAGAAATAATGGCTGAGAAATATATGGGACATGCAAAACCTTTAAGTGAATTACAATGTGCATTATTAGAAGCTGATATTTTAATTAGTTCAACTGGTGCATCGGATTATGTCATTACGAAAGAGATGATGACAAAGGTAGAGAAAATGCGCTCTGGTCGTCCATTATTTATGGTTGATATTGCAGTGCCGCGTGATATTGATCCAGCAATTGATGAGCTAGAAGGTTCTTTCTTGTATGACATTGATGATTTGCAAGGAGTAGTGGAAGCGAACCGTGCTGAACGTTTAAAAGAAGCAGAGAAAATTCAATTTATGATTGAAGAGGAAATTGTTGTATTTAAAACGTGGTTAAGTACACTTGGTGTCGTTCCGTTAATATCAGCTCTTCGTGATAAGGCACTTGCTATCCAAAGTGAAACGATGGAAAGTCTGGAACGAAAAATACCGAATCTTAGTGATCGTGAGAGAAAAGTAATTAGTAAGCATACGAAAAGTATTATTAATCAATTATTAAAAGACCCAATTTTAGTAGCGAAAGAAATAGCTGCTGAAGAGGGAGCAGACGAAAAATTAGCGTTATTTGCAAAGATTTTCGATTTAGAAATGGAAGACGTAGAGAGTCGTGCGGAAGAAGTAGAACATAAAAGAGCGTGGACACCATCCGTTCCATCTTTATAATTTGGAAGGATGATCGGATGAGTTTTTTAAATAACAGTATTATTTATCATATTGCAATTATTTTATATGCTTGTAGCATTAGTTTATATTTTATAGATTATTTCCAAAGTAACCGAAAGGCGAACCGATTTGCTTTTTGGTTACTTTCGATTGTGTGGGTTCTGCATTCTATTTTTATGTTGCTTAGAGCTACAGATTCAGAAACGAACCCTCTTTTAACTTTATTATCAGGGATTTATTTTTATGTTTGGCTATTGATTACGATGTCTTTAGTCATTAATCGATTTATGAGAATCGATTTTTTAGTCTTTTTTACAAATGTTGTAGCATTTGGCGTAAGCGCTTTTTCTATTTTTACACCGCTCGGAAAGATGTCGCCGGTACTTGCAGAGCAATTAGTTTCGGAACTTGTATACGTACATGTCGGTATGGCTATTATTTCTTATGCAACTTTCACTGTATCGTTCATTTTTTCTATTATGTATTTATTGCAATATCGCCTATTAAAAAAGAAAAAATGGAATGCGAGATTAAGAAGGTTAGGGAATTTACCGAAGCTAGAATCGATGTCTTACGGATTAAATTTATTTTCTGTTCCATTTTTCTTACTAGCTATTTTATTAGGATGCATATGGGGATATACAAAATTGGACAATTTCCATTGGTATGATACGAAAGTAATCGGGTCTTTTGTCGTTCTGTTTATATATTGTGCTGGTCTATATTTACGAGCGGCAGATGTATTGCTAGGGAAGAAAATCGTGCAGTGGAACATCGGAGCATTTCTCGTAATGCTAATTAACATTTTTCTATTAAGCAGTTTATCCAACTTCCACTTTTGGTATTTATAATGAGGAGAGAAAATTATGCGCAAAATTATTGTAGGGTCACGAAAGAGTAAATTAGCATTAACGCAAACAAACTGGTTTATTGATCAGTTAAAAGCGCTAGGTTTACCATATGAATTTGAAGTGAAAGAAATCGTCACAAAAGGCGATGTAATTTTAGATGTTACTCTTTCAAAAGTAGGTGGCAAAGGCTTGTTTGTGAAAGAGATTGAACATGCGCTACTTACGAAAGAAATTGATATGGCTGTACATAGTATGAAAGATATGCCGGCCGTACTTCCAGAAGGATTAATGATCGGTTGTACACCAAAGCGTGTTGACCCTCGTGATGCTTTTATCTCAAAAAACGGAGCGTCGTTTAAAGAGTTAGCAGAAGGCGCTATTTTAGGTACGAGTAGTTTAAGACGTAGTGCACAGCTACTCGCTGCGAGACCAGACTTACAAGTGAAGTGGATTCGCGGAAATATCGATACACGTTTACGCAAATTAAAAGAAGAAGATTACGATGCAATTATTTTAGCGACAGCAGGATTACAAAGAATGGGCTGGGATAATGAAGTTATTACAGAACATTTAGATGAGACGTTATGTGTACCTGCTGTAGGACAAGGTGCATTAGCGATTGAGTGTCGTGAGGATGATAAGGATTTACTGCAGTTGTTAGCTCATATGAATGATGGAATAACAGAAAAAACAGTGGCAGCAGAACGCGTATTTCTTCATAAACTTGAAGGTGGATGCCAAGTTCCAATCGCTGGATATGCAACTCTTACGGAAAACGATGCAATCGAATTAACAGCTCTTGTCGGGTCTATGGACGGTTCGGTTTTATTGAAAGAGACAGTAGTAGGAACTGATCCAGAGAAAGTAGGATTAGAGGCTGCGGACCGTTTAATTAACCAAGGCGCAAAAGAACTCATTCTTGCTGCAAATAAGGGGCAACAATAAATATGAACGCTCTCGCTGGCAAAACGGTATTGATTACACGTGCCCAGCATCAAGCAAAACAAATGAGTGTAGCGGTGAAAGAAAAGAGCGGAATTCCATTGGAAATTCCGCTTTTGCGTATGGAAGGTATGTCTCATAGGCAAATTCAACATATAGCAGGGCAGTTACATTCGTATGACTGGGTTATTTTTACGAGTAAAAATGGGGTAGCTTTTTTTCTAGATCGTTTGAGACAGAAGCTACCTGTAACGACTAAAATTGCTGCAGTAGGTGTGAAAACAAAGTTAGAGTTAGAAAAGCGAGGCTATCGAGTGGATTTTGTTCCAACTTCATTTGTTGCAGAAGTATTTGCAGAAGAGTTTGTAAAAAGATTAAGTGGAAACGAACGTATTTTATTTCCGAAAGGGAATTTAGCAAGAGACGTAATTCCAGTTGCGCTTCGTGAAATGGGTGTTTCTCTAGATGAGCTTATCGTATATGGTACGAAAGAAAATGTAGAGAAAAAGCAAGAGCTTATAGAAGCATTGAAGTTAGGGAAAGTAGACATTATTACATTTACGAGCCCTTCCACTGTTACGAGTTTTGTTCGTTTACTTGAGGATACAAACTGGAGAGAATGGACAAAAAAATGTACAATTGCTTGTATAGGGCCTATTACGGAAAAAGAGGCGAGCCTTTATTTTCCGCATATTATTATGCCGAAAGAGTACACTGTAGAAGCATTACTACAATGTGTTTGTGAATCTATAAAATAAAAGAATGGGGATAGAAATCTATGAACTCTTTACAATTTAATCGTCATCGTCGCTTAAGACAAAGTGGAGGCATGCGTGCGCTTGTGCGTGAAACGTTTTTACATACGGAAGATTTTATTTACCCTATTTTTGTATTAGAAGGAGAGAATGTTCGTAATGAAGTGCCTTCTATGCCAGGCGTATATCAAATATCTTTAGATTTATTGCAAGCTGAAATGCAAGAAGTTGTTGATTTAGGTATTCGTTCTGTTATTGTATTTGGTTTACCTGCTGAAAAAGATGAAGTTGGATCATCAGCATATTGTGATCATGGAATTGTGCAACGCGCGATTCAGCAAATTAAAGGTGAATTCCCCGATCTAGTAGTAGTTGCGGATACATGTTTATGTCAATTTACAAGCCATGGTCATTGCGGTGTAATTGAAGATGGTATTATTTTAAATGACGAGTCTCTTGCAGTTCTTGCAAAAACAGCTGTAAGCCAAGCGAAAGCAGGAGCGGACATTATTGCGCCATCAAACATGATGGACGGATTCGTAACAGCAATTCGCCACGCATTAGATGAAAATGGTTTTGGACATGTACCAGTTATGTCGTACGCTGTTAAATATTCATCAGCATTTTACGGACCATTCCGTGATGCGGCGCATGGTGCACCGCAATTTGGTGATCGTAAAACATATCAAATGGACCCAGCGAACCGCATGGAAGCATTCCGTGAAGCAGAATCAGATGTAATGGAAGGGGCAGATTTCTTAATTGTAAAGCCAGCTCTTTCTTACTTAGATATCGTTCGTGATGTGAAAAATAACTTTAATTTACCAGTCGTTGCTTATAACGTAAGCGGTGAATATTCAATGATTAAAGCGGCAGCGCAAAATGGCTGGATTAATGAAAAAGAAGTTGTACTTGAAAAATTAATTAGTATGAAACGCGCAGGAGCAGATTTAATTATTACGTATCATGCGAAAGATGCAGCAAGATGGTTACAAGAAGGAGGCGCTAAATAATGAAAAAGTTTGATAAGTCGATTGCAGCGTTTGAAGAGGCTCAAGATTTAATGCCTGGTGGCGTAAATAGCCCAGTTCGTGCTTTTAAGTCTGTCGGTATGAATCCGTTGTTTATGGAGCGTGGAAAAGGCTCTAAAGTATATGATATCGATGGAAATGAATACATCGATTACGTATTATCATGGGGTCCTTTAATTCATGGTCATGCAAATGATCGTGTTGTTGAGGCTTTAAAAGCTGTTGCTGAAAAAGGTACGAGCTTCGGTGCTCCAACGGAAATTGAAAATAAATTAGCGAAACTTGTTATTGAGCGTGTTCCATCAATTGAGATTGTGCGTATGGTTAACTCTGGAACAGAAGCGACAATGAGTGCGCTACGTTTAGCTCGTGGTTATACAGGGCGTAACAAAATTTTGAAATTTATCGGTTGTTATCACGGTCATGGTGACTCGTTATTAATTAAAGCGGGTTCTGGTGTAGCAACGCTAGGTTTACCAGATAGCCCTGGTGTACCAGAAGGTGTAGCGAAAAATACGATTACAGTAGCGTATAACGATTTAGAAAGTGTGAAATACGCTTTCGAACAATTCGGTGATGATATTGCTTGTGTCATTGTAGAACCAGTAGCAGGGAATATGGGTGTTGTTCCTCCGCAACCAGGATTTTTAGAAGGTCTTCGTGAAGTAACAGAGCAAAATGGCGCATTGCTTATTTTTGATGAAGTAATGACAGGATTCCGTGTTGCTTATAATTGTGGACAAGGTTATTACGGTGTAACACCTGATTTAACTTGTTTAGGTAAAGTAATCGGTGGTGGATTACCGGTAGGAGCATACGGTGGTAAAGCAGAAATTATGCGCCAAGTTGCACCAAGCGGACCAATTTATCAAGCGGGTACTTTATCAGGTAACCCACTAGCAATGGCAGCAGGTTATGAAACGTTAGTACAGTTAACGCCAGAATCGTATGTAGAATTCGAGCGTAAAGCTGAAATGTTAGAAGCTGGTTTACGTAAAGCGGCTGAAAAACATGGCATTCCGCATCATATTAACCGTGCGGGTTCTATGATTGGTATCTTCTTTACAGACGAACCAGTTATTAATTACGATGCAGCAAAATCTTCAAACTTAGAATTCTTTGCAGCTTACTATCGTGAAATGGTAGAGCAAGGTGTATTCTTGCCACCATCTCAATTCGAAGGTTTATTCTTATCGACAGCACATAGTGATGCAGATATTGAAGCGACGATTGCAGCGGCTGAAATTGCCATGTCAAAATTAAAAGCTTAATTGAATAAAGAAAATCGCTCTCCGTAAGGGGGGCGATTTTTTTTATTCATAAAGTCAGCTTTCCGTACATAAATCTGTAATGACATATAGTTTGGGAGGGGGAAAAGAAGTGGCAACAGATCATTCATTACGTTTTTCATTAAAAGAATCTGTTTGGTTCCAAAAAGGACAGGAAGTCGAAGAACTTTTGTCAATTTCGTTAGATCCAGACGTTGAGATAGAAGAGCTTGATCATGAGGTAATTGTGAGAGGGCAATTAGATTTAACGGGAGAGTATGTTGCAAGGCAAGATGATTCAGCTTATTCATTAAGAGATTTATCGCCAGCGAAGTCAATAGATTATGTAGAAACGAGAGAAGATGGGGTTAATGAACTTGTTCATTCCTTTCCGCTTGAAATATCAATCCCGAGAAATCGTGTGAAAGTAATTGAAGAACTATATGTATCTATCGAGGAATTTGATTATGAGCTAAAGGAAAATGGTTGCTTACAATTATTAGCGGATATATCTATTACAGGTTTATGTGATGAAGAACGAATCGAGGATGAAGAGGAAGAGGAAGAAACGGCGTATGCTGAGTTGGAAGTTGATTCAGCGCAAGAGGATGAAAATAGACCGACGCCGCAAGTAGAAGAACCAGCTTATAAGGAATCAGATGAGTGGGAAGATTACGCGTTTGAACCGTTCCAACTAGAAGAAAGAAAAGAGCAGGAAGTAGAAGAAGAGGAAATAGAAGAACATGAATTTGTAGAGCGTGAAGAGGAGAAAGAAACAACGCCGCAATTTGAATTGTTCGGACGAAAAGATTTCAAGAAAGAAAAAGCG
This sequence comes from Bacillus cereus group sp. MYBKT111-2, assembly GCF_051915205.1. NCBI lineage: Bacteria > Bacillati > Bacillota > Bacilli > Caryophanales > Bacillaceae > Bacillus > Bacillus cereus group sp. MYBKT111-2. The sequence continues at coordinate 714,805 of NZ_JBQAEG010000001.1, read as the reverse complement.
AAAAAACAAGAAGAGCAAGAAGAAGAAACGTATTCACAGCGAGATGAAAATGCGCTTTATTTAACGAAATTATTTACGAAAGAACCGGAAGAAGAATTTACAAAGTTAAGAATGTATTTCGTGCAAGAAGGAGATACGATCGAATCTGTTGCAGAACGTTATGAAACATCTGTACAAAACTTATACCGTGTCAATCAAACAGAAGATATATATTTAACTACAGGACAAATTATTTATATTCCTGTTTCAAGAGCAAAAGCGAAATAAGTGAGTGTTTTCACTCACTTATTTTTCTAAAGGCTATGTTTTGAATAGAAAGGGTTATTCGTATGGATATGGAATTACGAAATCGCTATGAACCCATTGTAAGGCAATATAGATTGGATACGCAGCATATGGAAGAACACGGAAGCGTGACGAAAATTTATACGAATCAAGGTCCATATGCGCTCAAGAAAATAGAAGGCAGGAAGTTAGAGCGGAATAACTTTCTGCACCATATTCAATATTTAAAGGAGAAAGGTTTTTCAAATTATGTACCTATATACCATGCGACGGACGGAAATTATATTTTAAGTGACGGTACGTATAATTATTATTTAATGCCTTGGTTAGAGCGTGCGGAAGGGAACGGCGAGGATAATGATCAATACCATAAAATGTTTCAGACTCTCGGAACGTTGCATCAAAAAACGGTAAAAGAAGAAACGTATACAGAAGAGGATTTAGAAAAACATTATACAAATATATCCGATCGCTGGGAAAGTGATGGAGAGATGTTAGAAGAGTTTCTTGTAGAATCTGAAGCGAAGTGGTATATGTCTCCGTTTGAATTGCAATATTGTACGTACTATCATCATGTAATGAGGGCGCGTGAGTTTGCAACGAAGCAATTAAATGAGTGGAACGATGCGATGAAAGAAAAAGAAAAAACACGTATTACTTTTGTACATGGTAACGTATCGCTTAATCATTTTTTATTTGATTATGAACGGAATGGCTATTTTATTAGTTTAGAAAAATCGAAGTTTGCAACACCTGTGCAAGATATTGTAGGCTTTTATTCTCGGTCTTTAAACACATATCCAATTGCGCGAAGTGATCGGTTTGAATGGTATCAAATGTATCAAAAAAATTTCCCTTTTACGAAAGAAGAGCAACTACTCATGTTTGCGTATATGACGTATCCATCGCAATTTATTCGGCAAATCCAGTCTTATAAGAAAAGAAGAGAGCGGCGTAATGAGGAAAATGAACTTCTCGGAGTAAAGAGTTTGCAACAAGCGCATTGGCTCGTTAGTAATATAGAATATTTCCTTTCGCAATTACAAGCTGCCCAGCAAGGGAACGGATAAAGAAGGTAAGTAGAGGGTGCTTTAATTTATTAAAGAATATTTCGAAAAAATATGTAATACAAAGAAGATGATTTCTGTTGAGGCGGAAGTCATCTTCTTTGTATTGGGTTGATATCTATAGTGATTTACAGTTTTTCATTTTCTAATTGTGTAAAGGACTTGCAAGGATTTGGATGTGGATTATCATCGAAATATAAAAGCATCTGGCAATTTAATTAATGCTGAAAGAGTCGTTTATATTACTGGAATGTTTTTGTTTTTTTATATGATGATTAATAGTTATATTCATCTACTTTAGGAGAGGGATACGGTGGGAGAAACAATCCGAAATAAGAGGGATTTCTAACGCCGTTATGGCTGTATTTAAAGATAGGGTAATTTTTAGAATTTTTTGTATTTATTTTCAAAAAAGAAGGATAAATGGTTTTTTTTTGTAGAATTTACCACGTGTAATAAAAACATTTTATAAGGAGTTGCTTTTATTGTGAAAAAAATCAAAAAACCTATACTCGTTTTATCAGCTGCTACTATGTTTTCATTGGTTGTTATACCGTCTACTAACACTTTTGCTGCAACAGCATCTGTTCCGAAAAAAATTGAACAGACTCCGGTGAATTCGTCTTATCAAGTTTATAATAGTCAAGGTGATTATACAGCTCATGGGGTCAAGCTTAAATCTATTTCTGTTGCTTTTAGAAGCGGTGGATGGTTACTGGAACAAATCATAAAACCTTTTAGTAAAGCAAACGCGAGTATAATTCGTTCCAAATCTAAAGCCATTGCAGATAAGTTAGATGAAATTACAGAAGTATCAATATTAGTAGTAGCAAGTGGGCTTAGATCCGTTGGCTTACCTGATGATGTAGCTAAAGCTTTGGCTAAAATTATAGTAGCGTTTGTGTTATAAAACATAATGTTCCCCGTATCTTAATTAAAGTACGGGGAACATTATGTTTTTATTTATAAGGGGGAGTATAATGCGAGAAATATTTAGTTTTGCTAGTGTTGCTTTTATTATTATTTGTTTTTATATAGTTAGTGTCTCTTTTTTTATCTATTTATTGAGTTTAATATCATTTTTAGGCATACGTATATTGGAGTGGAAATCGATTGTATTTTTTTCGCTTGGAACTTTTTTTTGGATGATTCCATATGAGGTAATATCACTACTACATAGTATTCGTGTTAGAAATAAAGCGATATTAAATCTTTTGGTTGCGTTATTAAATGTAATTTTATTTTCTTATTTTATTATTTGGTTAGATACAAAGATAAAAGGAATTTTATTCTCTAGTCAAGGATTGGTTGTATATATAATATTTATCATTATATTTTTAATAGGGATTCAAAAAAAGGGGGAACAGTTAGAGAAAAATGATAAATAACAAATCTGTATTTTTTAACAATTCTATAAAGAGATAAAAGTCGTAGTTTCAAATTTATCTTGACGAATAAGGTTTCGTTTTTTACACTATTGTATATAATAATTAACAATCATATAAATGCCTTGAAGGGGAAGAGTATAACAAGAAACGTCTTCAGAGAGGAGAATCATTAGCTGGGAGATTCTCTAGATAGTTATGTTAGAAGGTAGCCCTGGAGCATCTTTTCTGAACGGAATAGTTCTCATTAGGAAAAGACGGATTTGTCCGTTATCAAATTAAGAGTATAAGCAAATTCCTGAATTTGTTTGTAAATAAAGGTGGTACCGCGATGTCCCTCGTCCTTTTTTGGATGAGGGGCATTTTTTATTTTAAGGAGGGAAAATAATGTCAAACACGGAAAAGAATTTACCAACTAAATATGATCATATGTCCGTTGAAGAAGGCCTTTATCATTGGTGGTTAGAAGGCAAATATTTTGAAGCAACAGGAGACGAGAAGAAACAACCGTATACAATTGTAATTCCACCTCCGAACGTAACTGGTAAGTTACACTTAGGTCATGCTTGGGATACAACTCTTCAAGATATTTTAACTCGTACGAAGCGTATGCAAGGTTACGATGTATTGTGGCTTCCAGGAATGGACCATGCGGGTATCGCAACACAAGCGAAAGTAGAAGGGAAACTTCGTGAAGAAGGTATTTCACGTTACGATCTTGGCCGTGAGAAATTCCTTGAAAAGGCTTGGGAATGGAAAGAAGAATACGCTTCTCACATTCGTCAACAATGGGGGAAAGTTGGTTTAGGACTAGACTATTCTCGCGAACGTTTCACATTAGACGAAGGTTTATCTGATGCGGTTAATAAAGTATTCGTTCAATTATACGAAAAAGGCTTAATTTACCGCGGTGAATATATTATCAACTGGGACCCGGCAACACGCACAGCTCTTTCTGATATTGAAGTAATTCATAAAGAAGTTCAAGGTGCATTCTACCATATGAACTATCCGTTAACAGATGGATCTGGTCACATTCGTCTTGCAACAACTCGTCCAGAAACGATGCTTGGTGATACAGCGGTAGCGGTTCATCCAGAAGACGATCGTTACAAGCATTTAATCGGAAAAACAGTTACACTTCCGATCGTAGGCCGTGAGATTCCGATTATTGCTGATGAGTACGTAGAAAAAGATTTCGGAACAGGCGTTGTAAAAATTACGCCAGCTCATGACCCGAATGACTTTGAAGTAGGTAACCGTCATGACTTACCACGTATCTTAGTAATGAACGAAGATGGAACGATGAACGAAAAAGCTGGTAAGTATAACGGTATGGATCGTTTCGAGTGCCGTAAAGCGTTAGTAAAAGATTTACAAGAAGCGGGCGTATTAGTAGAAATCGAGCCTCATATGCATTCAGTAGGTCATAGTGAGCGTAGTGGTGCAGTTGTTGAGCCTTACTTATCAACACAATGGTTCGTAAAAATGGCTCCACTTGCTGAGAAGGCAGTAGCGCTTCAGCAAAAAGAAGAAGAGAAAGTAACGTTCGTACCAGAGCGTTTCGAAAACACATATTTACGTTGGATGGAAAATATTCACGACTGGTGTATTTCTCGTCAATTATGGTGGGGACACCGCATTCCAGCTTGGTATCATAAAGAAACTGGTGAAGTATACGTAGGTACAGAAGCACCAGCAGATATTGAAAACTGGAATCAAGATAACGACGTACTTGATACATGGTTCAGTTCAGCACTATGGCCATTCTCAACACTTGGTTGGCCAAATGAAGATGCAGCAGACTTCAAGCGTTACTATTCAACAGATGCACTAGTAACTGGTTATGACATCATCTTCTTCTGGGTATCTCGTATGATTTTCCAAGGTTTAGAGTTTACAGGCGAGCGTCCATTTAAAGATGTATTAATTCACGGTTTAGTTCGTGATGAGCAAGGACGTAAAATGAGTAAATCTCTTGGTAACGGTATTGACCCAATGGAAGTTATCGAGAAGTACGGTGCAGATGCAATGCGTTTCTTCTTATCAACAGGAAGTGCACCAGGTCAAGATTTACGCTTCAGCATGGAGAAAGTAGAATCTACTTGGAACTTCATTAATAAAATTTGGAATGCATCACGTTTCGTATTAATGAACATGGATGACATGAAATATGAAGAAATCGATTTAACTGGTGAAAAATCAGTTGCAGATAAGTGGATTTTAACTCGCTTAAATGAAACAATCGAAAGCGTAACACGTAACATGGATAAATATGAGTTCGGTGAAGCTGGTCGCTCATTATACAACTTCATCTGGGATGATTTCTGTGACTGGTACATCGAAATGGCGAAACTTCCTCTATACGGTGAAGATGAAGCAGCTAAGAAAACAACTCGTTCTATTTTAGCTTACGTATTAGACCAAACAATGCGTCTATTACACCCATTCATGCCATTCGTAACAGAGAAGATTTGGCAACATTTACCGCACGAAGGCGAATCTATTACAGTAGCAGCGTGGCCAACAGTTCGCGAAGATTTACAAGATACAGAAGCTGCAGCAGAAATGCACCTTCTAGTTGATATCATTCGCTCTGTTCGTAACATTCGTGCAGAAGTTAATACGCCAATGAGCAAAAAAGTTCAAATGCAAATTAAAGCAAAAGATGAGGCTGTACTTGCTCAACTTACGAAAAACAGCTCTTACATTGAGCGTTTCTGTAACCCAAGCGAATTAACAATTCAAACGGACTTACAAGCGCCAGAAAAAGCAATGACTGCAATCGTAACAGGTGCAGAGTTATTCTTACCGTTAGCTGATCTTATCAATCTTGATGAAGAGAGAGCGCGTCTTGAGAAAGAGCTTGAGAAGTTCGATAAAGAAGTAGAACGTGTACAGAAGAAACTTTCAAACCAAGGTTTCGTAGCGAAAGCTCCTGCAGCAGTTATTGAAGGAGAGCGTGCGAAAGAGCAAGATTACCTAGAAAAACGCGAAGCAGTTCGTCAACGTCTAGCGGATCTTGAGAAATAAAAATGTTTTTTAGAGACTCACTATATTGGTGAGTCTCTTTTCTTTGCGTATAATAGAATGATGAAGGTTGTCTTTTGAAAGGGGAAAGCATACGTGATACATACATACGAAGAAGCGATAGGTTGGATTCATAGCCGATTGAAATTTGGTATTAAACCGGGATTAGAAAGAATGAGATGGATGCTAGAAGAGCTCGGAAATCCAGAGCGTCACATAAAATGTGTTCACCTTGCTGGTACAAATGGAAAAGGTTCAACGTTAACATATATGCGCTACATGTTAGAAGGTGCAAAATATAAGGTAGGAACTTTTACCTCCCCTTATATTGAAACATTTAACGAGCGTATTAGTGTGAACGGAACACCAATTGCAGATGAAGAGATTACTGAACTTGTAAAGATGGTAAAGCCAGTCGTTGAAAAACTAGATGAGACGGATTTAGGGGAAGCGACTGAGTTTGAAATTATTACTGTTATGGCAATTTGTTATTTCGGTAAAGTTAATTTCTGTGATGTTGTTTTATTTGAAACAGGGCTTGGAGGGCGCTTTGATTCTACGAATGTGATTCATCCAGTTCTCACGATTATTACGAATATCGGTCACGATCATATGCATATTTTAGGTAATACATTAGGAGAAATTGCATATGAAAAGGCGGGGATTATTAAATCTGGTGTTCCGGTTATTACTGGTGTGCAAGATGAGGAAGCGTTGCAAGTCATTCAAAAAGTTGCAAAGGAAAATCATGCAAACTTATACGAGATGGGCAACCATTTTACAGCGTTACATAAACAGTCTAGTGAAGATGGAGAACAGTTCGATTTCACTTGTCCTTTCGCCTCTTTTGAAGATGTGCGAATCACAATGAAAGGCAGCCATCAAGTAGGAAACGCAGCACTTGCACTTATGGCAGTCATGTATGTAAAAACATACTTATCATTTTTAATTGAGGAAGAAGAAATAAGAACTGGATTACAGGAAGCGTATTGGGTGGGGCGCTTTGAAAAACTGCAAAGTAATCCGGATATTATTATAGATGGTGCTCATAACCCAGAAGGTATTGAAAGTCTTGTGAAAACGGTAGAATCACATTACAAAGATAAAAATGTAATAGTTTTATTTACTGCCCTTGGTGATAAACAATTGCACAATATGGTAGGTCAATTAGAAACCATCGCCGATGAAATTATTTTTACAACATTCGCCTTTGATCGTGCTATTTTAGCAGGCGAGCTTGCATCGTATGCAAAGAAAGAGTCAAAATTAGTTTTTGAAAATTGGAAAGAGGCAATTGATACGAAGGTTGAAATGCTTGGAGAAAATGATGTTTTTATCATAACAGGTTCCCTTTATTTCATTTCGGAAGTTCGAAAATATATTCGCGAGAAAAACTAGATAGTCTTTGCTATCTAGTTTTTTTGTTCTACAAATGAAGTCAAATGCATACATATAAGATAAATATATAGGGTTATTTGGCGAATTCCTCTGACAAATATCTCGTTTTTTTGTGAAATGAATATGATATGATGCGGACAACGATAAGAGGTGAGGTGTGAGTGTATGGACAAGCAATCACGAACGATCTCAGTGAAAGTGAATGGAACAGAAGCGAAGTATGAGGAGAAGAAGAAAGATGAATTTGACTGGATGGTAGTAGAAAGTGAAAGGCCAAAAAACGTTGTTCCGTTTCAAAAATTGAAAGTAGCGTCTACGGAAAAAAATCGAAAGAAGTGGAGCAATACGTTAATTGCAATCGTTGCAACTGCAATTATTATTGGTACGGCGTTTGGGATGGGGATGCTACAGTTACTGAAAGGACAAGGTGCGACAGGAGGAAGCGAAGTAACAGCTTCGAAGCAGATGCGAAAGGAAGAATCAAAGGTGGGTGGAACGGCAGAACAAACACCAGCACCAAAAGAGGAAAAAACAAAAGCACAGACAGGAACGTCATTAGATCCAATGAAATTATTTTTTGTTCAAGGAGGAATCTATTCTTCTGAAGAAAAGGGACAGGCCGCTCTTGAAGAGTGGAAAGGTAATGGAGGTGTAGCAGCCTTAAAACCGAGCGGTGATAAGTATGCATTAGTTGTTGGTATTGCTAGCGATGAACAAGGCATAAACCAATTAATGACGCAGTATAAAAAAGATAATGTCTCCGTATTGAAAAAGGACTGGGATATAATAGATAAAGCGTTACTTAAAGATGATAAAGAAATCGGGGCGTTTTTAACAAAAGTACAGCCATTATATACTCATTTAGCAAAATATGCTTCTAGCGTACAAGCTAGTGAAAAAAGTAATGCAAAAGATATAAGTGAAATCGAAAAAGAGTGGAAAGCGATTGAAAAAGAAGGGAAAAGTATGAAGCAGGAAGAAGCGAAGAAATTGTATATGTATACGTCGGTAGCTGTGCAAACAGTGAAGGACGGAAAAGATGATAAGGAATCTTTAGCGAAATTAAATCAAGTTATCATTGATGGTATACTTTCATACGAAAAAATTGTTTCACAAAAGGTGAAATAATAGGATAATGAAATGACGAAGGAAGAAGTGTAGAGGCTTCTTTCTTTTCTTTTGAATTTAGAGTAAAGTGCTTTCTCTATGACAGGAATATAATCGTGTTTTAGTAAGGAAGTATTATTTTGTTTAGAGAAAATAATATTTCTTTTATTTGTGGACAAACTATTCCTTTGATACGATTGATATAAATGATTCTGCTTCATGTGAGAAAGGAAGGAGAAAATATGAAAAAAATTATTTTAGCTTCAGGATCACCTCGCAGGAAGGAATTGCTTGAGTTAGCGGGTGTACCATTTGAAATTGTTGTAAGTGAAGTAGAAGAAACGATTGGTGCGTATTCATCGCCTTCTGATATTGTTATGTCCCTTGCCCTGCAAAAAGCATCTGCGGTAGCAGAAAATAACAGTGATTATATTGTGTTAGGTGCAGACACAATCGTTACATATGAGTCGCGTATTCTTGGAAAGCCATCTAATGGGGCTGAGGCGAAAGAAATGTTGCAATTATTATCAGGGAAAACACATGAGGTGTATACAGGTGTTGCAATTATAGCAAAGGACAAAACAGTCACTTTTTACGAGCGTACAGAAGTTACGTTTTGGGAATTAACAGAAGAGGAAATTGACACATACATTGCATCAAAAGAACCTTTGGATAAAGCAGGAAGTTATGGGATTCAAGGTAAAGGATCTATTTTTGTTCAACATATTCAAGGGGACTACTATAGTGTAGTTGGGTTACCAATTTCACGTCTTGTTCGGGAATTAAAACAATTTAATATTGATGTAACCCATGCGTAAAACTGCATGGGATTTTCTTTGAGAGAACAAATAAAGGGGTGGAGAAATGAACGGTATTCGTGATGTTGTCAAAGAAGAACAGCCACGGGAGCGTTTATTGTTAGAAGGGGCTGGAAGTTTATCCAATCGGGAGCTTCTTGCAGTGTTACTCAGAACAGGTTCTAAAGAAGAAACAGTTTTAAAGTTATCGGATAAAATTTTGCATCATTTTGATGGTTTACGTATGTTGAAAGACGCAACGCTAGAAGAGTTAGTGAGTATACATGGTGTTGGAGTTGCGAAGGCATCACAGCTCATCGCTGCTTTTGAACTCGGTAGAAGAATGGTGCGTTTAGAATATCAAAATAGATACAGCATTCGAAGCCCGGAAGATTGCGCCAGATATATGATGGAAGAAATGCGCTTCTTGCAACAGGAGCATTTTGTATGTCTCTATTTGAACACAAAGAATCAGGTTATACATAGGCAAACGATTTTTATTGGAAGTTTAAATACGTCAATTGTACACCCGCGAGAAGTTTTTAAAGAAGCATTTCGCCGTGCGGCAGCCTCGATTATATGTCTCCATAACCATCCCTCAGGAGATCCGGCGCCGAGCCGAGAAGATATTGAAGTAACAAAACGCTTAGTAGAATGCGGTCGGATTATCGGAATTGAAGTGCTCGATCATATTATAATAGGTGACCATAAATTCGTGAGTTTAAAGGAAAAAGGTCATATTTAAGACTATGCTTTTTACTTATTTTGTTTTATAATGTGATTTATGAGTTTTTTGTAGAAAATTATCTACAAAAAGGATAAAGATATAAAAAACGTACTGTTTTTATAATATAAAGTAAGAAAAAATGAGTCCGTGAAAACAAGAAAGGAAGATAAATAATATGTTTGGATTTGGTGGCTTTACTCGCGATCTTGGAATAGATTTAGGAACTGCGAACACGCTTGTATATGTAAAAGGAAAAGGTGTAGTTTTACGTGAACCTTCAGTAGTAGCGTTACAAACTGATACGAAACAAATCGTTGCTGTAGGTAGCGATGCAAAACAAATGATTGGTCGTACACCAGGAAACGTTGTGGCACTTCGCCCGATGAAAGACGGTGTAATTGCTGATTACGAAACAACAGCAACAATGATGAAATACTACATTCAACAAGCTCAAAAATCAAATGGATTCTTCTCACGTAAACCATATGTAATGGTATGTGTACCATCTGGTATTACAGCTGTAGAAAGACGTGCAGTAATCGATGCGACTCGTCAAGCTGGTGCTCGTGATGCTTATCCTATCGAAGAACCATTTGCAGCAGCAATTGGTGCGAACTTACCTGTTTGGGAACCAACTGGTAGTATGGTTGTTGATATCGGTGGCGGTACAACAGAAGTTGCAATCATTTCGTTAGGTGGTATTGTAACAAGTCAATCAGTTCGTGTTGCTGGTGATGATATGGACGATTCAATCATTCAGTACATTAAGAAAAGCTACAACTTAATGATCGGTGAAAGAACAGCTGAAGCATTAAAATTAGAAATCGGTTCTGCAGGCGAGCCAGAAGGTATCGAACCTATGGAAATTCGCGGTCGTGATTTAGTAAGTGGTTTACCAAAAACAGTACTAATTCAACCAGAAGAAATTGCAGACGCATTAAAAGATACAGTAGATGCAATTGTAGAATCTGTTAAAAATACGTTAGAGAAAACTCCACCTGAATTAGCGGCAGACATTATGGACCGTGGTATCGTATTAACAGGTGGCGGAGCATTACTACGTAACTTAGATAAAGTAATTAGTGAAGAAACAAATATGCCAGTTCTTGTTGCAGAAGACCCATTAGATTGCGTAGCAATTGGAACAGGTAAAGCATTAGACAATATCGATCTTTTCAAAACTGCTGCTCGATAATATTGCAAAATAAAAATCAATGAAATTAAGAGGGTGTGAACGTGCCACAGTTTTTCTTAAACAAAAGATTAATTGTTTTGTTAGTTAGTATTATTCTTCTCGTGGCATTGATTGGAATCTCATTGAAAGAACGGAACAGTTTAACATGGCCAGAGCAGTTTGTTAAAGACACTGTCGGTGTTGTAGAACGTGTATTCCAAAAGCCAGCGAAATACGTAGCTGGATTCTTCGAAAATGTAGAGGATGTAAAGCGCACGTATGAAGAGAATAAAGAATTAAAAGCAAAATTAGATAACTATGCAAAGTTATCAGGTGACGTAAAGCAATTAGAAGATGATAAAAAGAAGTTACAAGAGTTAACTGGTAAAAAAGAGTTGCCTAGTGATTATACTGAAATTCCAGCTACTGTCGTTTCTCGTAATCCAGATAAATGGTACGATTTAGTTGGAATTGATAAAGGAGCACAGCAAGGAATTAAAAAAGATATGGCTGTAGTAACTTCACAAGGTTTAGTTGGACGAGTGAAAAGTGTATCTCAGTTTACATCATCAGTAGAGTTATTAAGCTCTATGAGCCGAACAAATCGTGTTTCTGCTATCGTACAAGGGAATGAGAAAATCTTTGGATTGATTGAAGGTTATGACAAAGAAAAGCACTTACTCCTTTTCACAAAGATTGGCTCTGATGCTGAGGTGAAAACCGATCAACTAGTTGTAACATCTGGACTTGGTGATATTTTCCCGAAAGGTCTTGTAATTGGAAAAATCGTAGATGTTCAGCCGGATCCATATGGTTTAACAAAAACAGCTTATGTAAAACCTGCCGCTGATTTAAATGACGTAGAGCATGTTATAGTTGCGAAACGTGCAATGCCTTCAGCGCCATTAGAATAGGAGGGGGAGAAGAGATGATGAAGATTTTAAAAAGAGCAGCTCTTCCTCTTTTGCTCCTTTTTGTTTTTCTATTTGAAAATATGTTTGCTACTATTGTTCCAACAGAGGTTTTTTGGAAAGACAGTATAGCATCACCTCATTTCTTTATCATTGTGTTATGTTTTATTACTGTGTACTATAGTCCGGTCCAAGGGATTTATTACGGACTATTATTTGGTTTCTTATTTGATACCGTATACACGGAACTTGTTGGTATATATATTTTTGCGTATCCGATTTTAGTTTATTTAGTTTATAGTGTGATGAAGGTACTACAATTGAATTTATTTATTGTTACTTCTATCGTACTAGCTAGCATAGTAGCATTAGAGTATTATGTGTATGGATTTTTAACTTTGTTAGGACGTACTCATATGTCGGCGTATGTCTTTTTCACAGATCGTCTCCTGTCTACTTTATTGCTAAATGCAATTTTCTTATTGATAGTTTGTTTCCCACTGAGACGATATTTAGTGCGTCTTTCAAAAGCGATGGAAGAAAAAGAAAAAAGGATTTTCTAATTTTATGTCGAATTGAATCGGTGGGGTGAACTTTAGTGGAAGAAAAAAAGCAACAAAATGTAACAATAAAAGGGACAAAAGACGGAATAACCCTTCATTTAGATGATTGTTGTTCATTCTCTGAATTATTGAAGGAATTGGATGAAAAGCTTTCTACACATTACTATGATGGTGATGGACGCTCTTTAATTGAAGTGCATGTGAAAGTGGGAAACCGTTATTTAACAGAAGTCCAACAAGAAGAGATTCGTACGTTAATTCGTAATAAAAAGAATCTCGTTGTGGATTCGATTGAAAGTGATGTTATAACGAAAGAGGAAGCAATAGCTTGGAAAGAAGAAACAGAAATCGTCCCTATTTCCAAAATTGTTCGCTCTGGACAAGTTTTACATGTAAAAGGAAATTTATTGTTAATTGGTGATGTTAATCCAGGCGGAACGGTTATCGCTGGGGGGAATATTTTTGTCGTAGGATCATTAAGAGGAATTGCACATGCGGGGTATTATGGGGATTCAGATGCTGTAATCGCTGCATCTGTTATGAACCCGATGCAACTTCGAATTAGTGATGTGGCAATGCGGGCTCCGGAAGAGAAAGAAGACGGAGCGGAGGCGGCAGAATGTGCGTATATTAATGAGAACAATCACATTGTTGTCGATCGACTGCAACTTCTCACTCATCTTAGACCTAATTTAACAAAGTTAGAAAGGGGAATTGTATAGCTGTGGGAGAGGCAATAGTAATTACATCTGGAAAAGGCGGTGTAGGTAAAACTACAACGTCTGCGAACATTGGGACAGCCCTAGCGTTATCTGGAAAGAAAGTGTGCTTAATTGACACAGATATCGGTCTTCGAAACTTAGACGTAGTAATGGGGCTGGAAAATCGTATTGTATTTGATCTTGTTGATGTCGTTGAAGGGCGTTGCCGTTTACCTCAGGCTCTTATTAAAGATAAACGTTTTGATGATCTTTATTTATTACCTGCAGCACAAACGAGTGATAAATCAGCGGTAACACCTGAACAAATGGATGAATTAATACAAGTATTACGTCAAGATTATGATTACATATTAATTGATTGTCCTGCGGGGATTGAGCAGGGATTTAAAAACGCGGTAGCTGGTGCGGATAAAGCAATTGTTGTTACGACGCCAGAAGTATCCTCAATGCGCGATGCGGATCGTATTATCGGGCTTTTAGAAAAAGAGGATATTGAACCACCGAAACTTGTTATTAATCGTGTGCGTAGTCATATGCTTCATGAACAGGATATGTTAGATGTTGATGAAATCGTACGTACATTGTCAATCGAGCTTCTTGGTGTTGTCGAAGATGATGATGAAGTTATTCGTGCTACAAATACAGGTGAGCCTGTAGCGTTGCAACCGAGCGGAAAAGCAGCGTTAGCTTATCGTAATATTGCAAGACGTTTGTTGGGTGAGAATGTCCCATTACAAGCATTTGAACAAGAAAAGGTATCGGTATTTACAAAGGTGAAAAACTTCTTTGGAATCCGTTAAAAGCACTTCGCATATTTGCGGAGTGCTTTCTTTTTTCTTCACACGAATATCTTCCATACCTAGCTCATACATATGTACAAACTGTATACAACTGTTTCTATGTACATTAGCTTAACGAAAGAAAGGAGACAGTATGAAGAATAGACGTGTAGAAGAAATTAAAAAACGGATTGCGAAGAGGAAGGCAGAGCAAGAAAGGATGGAGGAAGAGCAGTATTTTGCTGGAGGGAATTTTGATAGTGAAACAGTATTTATTGAAGATGGAGAAAAGGAAATTCATCCTTTATTTCGAAAAGAAGTGTTTTTCTTCAAAGTATTGTTATCAGCAATATTAGTTCTTTCTGTCGCTATTTTATATAAGAATGCACCAGCTTCTTTCGACGGTGCTAAAGCTGTTACAGAAAAAGTGATGAAAGAAGAATTTCAGTTTGCTACTGTAGCGAAATGGTACGAAAAACAGTTTGGAAAACCGCTCGTGTTCTATTCGCCTAATGAGAAAAAAGAAGAAACGATTCAGCAAAAAGATTATGCCATTCCTGCTTCCGGAAAGGTGATGCAAGGGTTTCAAAAAAATGGCCAAGGTGTATTTGTACAAACAGCTACAAATGCAACTGTTGAGTCAGTGAATGAAGGGCTAGTAGTTTTTGCGGGCAAAAAAGAGGAACTTGGTAATACAGTTCAAATTCAGCATGCAGATGGTACGGAGTCATGGTATGCAAATTTAAATGATATGTCAGTGAAATTATATGATTATGTTTCAAAGAAACAAAAAATTGGAACAGTGAATAATGATGCGAATAATAAAAATGGTAAGTTTTATTTCGCAATAAAAAAGGATGAAAAATTTATTGATCCGATTCAGGTGATTTCATTTGATTAAATATAGAGATGTTTTAACGAAGATTTCAGTGCATCCATTGTTTTGGGTTATTATTGTCATTGGTATTTTTACGGCACGTTTTAAAGAGTTACTACTGTTATTTTGTATCGTTCTTATTCATGAACTTGGGCATGCTTTTGCAGCGGCACACTATAATTGGCGTATTAAAAAGATTCAACTTTTACCGTTTGGTGGTGTAGCTGAGCTTGAGGAACATGGGAATAAGTCTTTGAAAGAGGAGCTTGTTGTCGTAATTGCAGGACCTATTCAACATATTTGGATGATGGCGGTAGGATATATGTTGTTTACAGTTGGTTGGCTTGATGCGGATTTATATTATTTCTTTATGTGGAATAATATAATTATTTTAGCGTTTAATTTACTACCTATTTGGCCGCTTGATGGTGGGAAAGTATTGTTTAACGTATTATCATATCGTTTTCCTTATTTACAAGCACATGAAAAGATGATGAAATTATCATGTGTTTTTTTTAGTGTCATACTAGGATGGCAGTTACTTTGGAATAGTAACAATATTATGATGTGGATACTACTCATATTTTTAGCGGTGTCATTATATCAAGAATGGAAACAAAGACGGTATGCATTTATGCGTTTTTTATTAGAACGTTATTATGGGAACAAAAGAGGAATTGAAAAGATTGCACCAATTGAAGTGAAAACAGAAGAGCGTTTATATACAATCTTCACAAAATTTCGTAGAGGGTATAAGCACTCTATTATCGTCCATGGAAAATATAAAGAACATTACACATTGGATGAAAATGAATTGCTTTATGCGTATTTTACTGAAAAACGAACAACTTCATCTGTTGAAGAATTAATCGGTTAGTGTTGACGTTAGCACTAACCTTTTATTATTGTAAAAGCAAAGAAGATTATAAAGTGAGGAAAGTATTTTGAAAACGTTATATATGAACTACGCTGGATCGGAAAAACGCGTTGCAATTGAAGAGAATAAGAAAATTGTTGAGTTTTTATGGAAACGAAATGAAGAACAAGAGATTGTTGGGCATATTTATGTTGGACGTATCGTAAGAACGATTGCTGGAATGAACGCAGCTTTTGTAAATATCGGTTTAGAAAAACATGCGTATCTTTCGTACGATGATGTACCATCTTCTTATCGAATACATGAAGGACAAGCGGTGCTCGTACAAGTTGTGAAAGAGGCAATTGATACGAAAGGGCCAAAATTGACAGCGAACATAGAATTTACCGGGAAATATGTCGTTTATATGCCATATGATGAAATGCGCGCGGTTTCTCGGAAAATAAAAAACAATAAAAGAAGGCAACAACTACTCCAAATTGAAGTGGAAGGGACAGGAGGTTATATTTTCCGCTCTGCTTCTGAAAAAGGAGAAATTGAAGAAATACAAGCTGAAATGCAAAGGTTACAGCAGTTATATGAAGAGTTAAAAAGAAAAGAGGGCCAAGGAAAGGCACCGTTACTACTTCATCGACCGGCGACTTTTTTAGATCGTGTATTTCAAGAGAATCCGATTGAAACGATTGAAAAAGTAATTGTAGATACAAGAAGTATAGTAAAAGAGTTAGAAGAAAAAGTTGGTAAAGAGAAAGTGTCCTTTTATAATGAAAAATCTTCAATGTTTAACCATTTTGGAATAGAGCGTGAAATTGAGAAAGCACTTCAAAAAATTGTGTGGCTCCCGAATGGCGCTTATTTAATTGTGGAGCAAATGGAGACGATGACTGTAATTGATGTGAATACGGGTAAGTTTACTGGAAAACAGAATTTACAAGATACAGTCCTTCGTACAAATGAAGTGGCAGCTGAAGAGATAGCGCGTCAATTAAGACTGCGTGATATCGGTGGTATGATATTAATTGACTTTATTAATATGAAAAGAAGAGAAGATAAAGAAAAAATAAGAGAATGTCTCATCGCTGCTATGCAACATGATCGTACATATACAAGGGTGCTTGGGTTTACAGAGTTAGGGATTTTAGAGATGACGCGTAAACGTAAAAAACATTCTTTACGTGACGTATTACTTGAAGAGTGTGCACCGTGTAAAGCGACAGGGTATGTGATGTCATATGAAACGATTGCGTATGAGCTAGAGAGAGAGCTAATTACATATGGAAATATAGAAGATGAGGCGGTATTAATCTCTGCACCTAAAGAACTGCAAAAACAATTTTTGAAAAAAGAATTACAAAAAAATATTCCATTTGAAATTTATTTCAAAGATGATATGATCGAAAAGTATGCAATCATCCGTTTTGGAAGTAAAAAAGAAATTGTAGAGCGGAAAAAATAGTTAGCAGAACATTTATTGACAACCGTCTATGATTCATGATAACATCTTTATGTTATAGTTTATAGCACCTAAACGGCTATATGCTACAACCGCACAAGACAGGTTCCCTAAAGGCATTTATGTCTACCTCGTTTTTGGCGAGTCTTAGTAATTAAGAGGAGGTGCAAGTATGTACGCAATTATCGAAACAGGTGGAAAACAAATTAAAGTTGAAGCTGGTCAAGCAATCTACATTGAAAAATTAGATGTTGAAGCTGGTGAAACTGTTACTTTTGACAAAGTTCTTTTCGTTGGTGGCGAAAACGTTAAAGTTGGTAGCCCAGTTGTAGAAGGTGCAACAGTTACTGCGAAAGTAGAAAAACAAGGTCGCGCTAAGAAAATCATCGTTTTCAAATACAAAGCGAAAAAGAACAATCGTAAGAAACAAGGTCATCGTCAACCTTACACTAAGCTAGTTGTTGAAGCTATCAACGCTTAATTCTGGTTAACATGATTAAAATTACGATAAGTCGCACGAAATTAGGAAGTATCCAATCATTTAAAATGACTGGACATGCCGATTATGCGCCACATGGACAAGATCTGGTCTGTGCTGGAACTACAGCGGTTGTGTTTGGTTCTATAAATGCAGTGGAAGAACTTTGTAATGTGCAAGCAACTATTGAACTCGGAAGTGATGGCGGATTCTTAACGTATGAATTGCCTAATGATTTAGACGTTCATGCAGCAGAAAAAGCACAAACGCTTTTAGAAGGATTGGTTGTTTCGCTTAAGACGATCGAACTTGATTACGGAAAGTATATCCGTTTAATAGAAAAAGTGCAGGAGGTGTAACGTATGTTAAGATTAGATCTTCAGTTTTTCGCATCTAAGAAAGGTGTAGGTAGTACAAAGAACGGTCGTGACTCTCAGTCAAAACGTCTTGGTGCTAAACGCGCAGATGGTCAAACGGTTACAGGTGGTTCAATTCTTTACCGTCAACGCGGTACAAAAATTTATCCAGGTGTTAACGTTGGTCGTGGTGGCGATGACACTTTATACGCGAAAGTTGACGGCGTAGTACGCTTTGAGCGTCTTGGCCGTGACCGCAAACAAGTGAGCGTATATCCTGTTGCTCAAGAAGCATAAGAACTCACGGAAAACTCTAACCTGAGTGCAGGTTAGAGTTTTTCTATATTAAGGAGTATCTAAATGAATAAAAAATGGACAATTATAGATGCATTGCGCCATTCAAGACATGATTGGCTCAATCGTATGCAGATGGTGAAAGGAAACCTTTCCCTTGGAAAAGTGGAAGAAATTCATAGTCTCATCGATCGTTTTGTCCAAGAAGCGAGACAAGAATCCAATCTGATGGGGCTATCAATGCCTTTATTTTCAGAGTGGATTTTAACATATAATTGGAAACAGCAGCCGTGCTTATTGGAGTACGAAGTATTAGGGAAATTACATAACTTATCTCACTTAGATGAGACTGTATGTACATGGACGAATCAATTTTTCTCAATGCTTCAGCATAGTTTAGACGTATATGTTGAAAATTATGTTTGTATCACAATTGAATGTGACGCGGAGAATGCTCGTTTCTTTTTTGATTTTCGTGGTAAGCTAACGAGTGTAGAAGAACTACAGAATTGGCTTGCGACCCAAAACAATAAATGGTATTCCATTTCTTATACAGTACGAGACGAAGAAGTCTCAGTTATATTACAACCAATCGAAAAAAGTGTGGTGAAATAATGTTTGTAGATCAGGTCAAGATATATGTAAAAGGCGGCGACGGTGGTAACGGAATGGTTGCGTATCGTCGTGAGAAGTATGTACCTAAAGGTGGCCCAGCAGGTGGCGACGGTGGTAAAGGTGCAGATGTTGTTTTCATTGTTGAGGAAGGCTTACGTACATTAATGGACTTCCGCTACCAACGTCATTTCAAAGCTGATCGCGGTCAGCACGGAATGAGTAAAGGTCAGCACGGACGTAAATCTGAAGATTTACTTGTAAAGGTTCCGCCAGGAACTGTAGTAAAAGATGAAAAAACTGGTCAAATTCTTGCCGATTTAGTAACGCATGGACAAACTGCTGTAATTGCAAAAGGTGGCCGCGGTGGCCGTGGTAACTCACGTTTCGCAACAGCTACGAATCCAGCGCCAGAAATCGCTGAGAACGGGGAACCAGGTCAAGAGCGTGATGTCATTCTAGAACTTAAAGTACTAGCAGACGTTGGACTTGTTGGATTCCCAAGTGTAGGTAAATCTACATTATTATCTGTCGTATCATCAGCACGTCCGAAAATTGCAGAGTATCACTTCACAACAATCGTTCCAAATCTTGGTGTTGTTGAAACTGGTGATAACCGCAGCTTCGTTATGGCTGACCTTCCTGGACTAATTGAAGGCGCACATGCTGGCGTCGGACTTGGACACCAATTCTTACGTCATATTGAGCGTACACGTGTAATCGTGCATGTAATTGATATGTCTGGTTTAGAAGGCCGTGATCCATATGAAGATTACGTAACGATTAATAATGAATTAAAAGAATACAATCTTCGCTTAACGGAGCGTCCACAAGTTGTTGTTGCAAACAAAATGGATATGCCAGATGCAGAAGAAAACTTACAAGCATTTAAAGAGAAAGTGGGAGACGAAGTAAAAATCTTCCCAATCTCAGCTGTAACAAGACAAGGTGTTCGTGACTTACTGTTTGAAGTAGCGAACTTAATAGAAACAACACCAGAATTCCCAATACATGAAGTTGCGGATGAGTCTGATACAAGTGTAATGTACAAATTTGATACTGAAGGTGTTAAATTTGAAATTACACGTGAAAGTGATGGCACGTTTGTTATCTCTGGTTACGATATCGAGAAAACATTCAAGATGACAGACTTCTCACGTGATGAATCTGTACGTCGTTTCGCTCGTCAAATGCGCGGAATGGGTATTGATGAAGCGCTTCGTGCACGCGGTGCAAAAGACGGAGATATTGTAAAAATTCTTGAATATGAATTTGAATTTATCGACTAAGACTGCCGAAATATGGCAGTCTTTTTTTATATCGTAAAAGTCTGATTTATACAGGAAAAAATCCCCACTAATTAAATTTTCAATTTATAATAGAAAAAGAAGTGGTTTTATAAGAACTTTTTATGGGGAGAAAGTGAACATGTATAAAATATTAATTGTAGAAGACGATGAAAAAATCGCGGGGATATTAGAGGAGCATTTAGAAAGGTATGGCTATCAGTCATTTCGAGCAAGTGATTTACGACATATAAAAGATGAGTTTGTAAATGTAAATCCACATCTCGTGTTACTTGATATTAATTTACCGTATTTTGATGGTTTCTATTGGTGTCGTCAAATCCGCACTGTATCGAATGCACCAATTATTTTTGTTTCTGCAAGAACGGGGGAAATGGATCAAGTAATGGCAATTGAAAATGGCGGAGATGATTACATTACGAAGCCATTCCATCTAGACATTGTAATGGCTAAAGTGAAAAGTGCGCTTCGGCGTGGGTATGGTGAATATGCTTCTGCGGCAGAAAGTGATTGTTTAGGTGTAAATGGACTGTTGTTATTCCCATCTCAGCACGTTGTTGAGTGGCAAGGGCAACAAACAGAACTGACAAAAAATGAATTTTACTTATTAGAGTGTTTAATGAAACAAGCAGATCAATATGTAACGCGCGAAGAATTGTTAGAAGCCCTCTGGGATGAGGTAGCTTTTGTTGATGATAATACATTAACCGTAAATGTAAAACGTGTAAGAAAGAAACTAGAGGAGCTAGGCATTAAAAATGCAATTGTAACGAAACGTGGATACGGTTATGCGCTTCTTACAGAGTGGGGAGAAGGCCATGAAGGTTAAAGATTACCTCATGGACCGCTTTTCTTTAATTCTTTCTTACATTGTTAGCCTCTGTTTATTTGGGCTCGTTTTGCAGTTGCAAAGTCTTTTAGAAAAGCGATCTATTGATTGGAATACGTGGTTATACGGACTTTTATTAGGGACAGTAGTTTTTACTGTATATCTCATTTACGATTACCGAAAACGGAGTGTGTTTTTAAAGAGGATTGAAAAGTATGTTACTGGCGGAAATACATTACATGATTCCTTACTTATTGATACTTCTTATACGGCAGAGCAAGAGATGGTCGTTGAATCGTTTACGCTATTAAGACAGCAATATATGAATGAAGTTCATAAACAACATGCAAAAGAACAACAGCAAATGATATTTATGAACCAATGGATTCATCAAATGAAAACACCGGTATCTGTTATTGAGTTACTATTACAGAAGTTTGGTAAAGAGCATCGTGAAGCAAGGGCAACAGTTGAAAGTATTCGTGAAGAAAATAATCGCATACTAAATGGTTTAGATTTAGCGTTACATATGGCAAGGTTAGAACAGTTTGCGAAAGATTATAAAGTAGAAGTAGTAAATGTGATAGATATTATTAGAGGTATTATTAATGAAAATAGAAAGTCTTTCATTCAATCGTCTGTATTTCCGAAAGTGATGTTTGAGGAAGATACTTGTATGGTTGCCTCTGATAGAAAATGGCTCAGTATTGCTATAGGACAAATTGTTGTAAATGCAATTAAGTATACAAAAATTTCGGAAGCAGAGAAAAAGGAAATTCAATTTCAAATTGAAGAGAAAGATCAAAAGGTGTTATTACATATTAAGGACAATGGAATCGGTATTCCAGAGCAAGATGTAAAGCGTATATTTGATCCATTCTTTACAGGGGTAAATGGCCGGAAAACGAGAGAAGCGACTGGAATGGGTTTATATATTACGAAGGAAATTTGTGATAATTTACATCACGGTATGTATGTGCAATCGGCTGAAGGGGAAGGGACAACATTCACGTTCCAATTTGCAAAAGATGAAGAATATCATACATTAATGAGAAAAATGACAAAACTGTAAGATAACAAAACGTTTTGTAAGGGAAATCACTCGTTTCTTTTTCTTATTTTTCTTATAGTAAATGTAAGAAGAAAACACATAGGGGGATTAGAAATGAGTGTTCTTGAAGTAAAAGGATTAACGAAGGTGTACCAATCGAAAGGTTCAGTAGCAACGACTGCTTTAAATGATATAAATTTTAAAATAGAAGAAGGCGAATTTGTAGGGATTATGGGTCCTTCAGGGAGCGGAAAAACAACGCTTTTAAATTTATTAGCAACAATTGATAAGCAAACTTCAGGTCATGTGCTTGTAAATGGTGAAGAAATTAATCAAATGCGTGCTGCAAAATTAGCGGAGTTTCGCCGTACACATTTAGGATTCATTTTCCAAGATTTTAACTTACTTGATACGTTATCGATTAAAGAAAATATCATTTTACCACTTGTAATGGCGAAGAAATCTGTAAATGAAATCGATGCAAAAGTGCTTGAGATTGCAAAGTTTTTAAATATCGAGGGCATTTTAAATAAAAAGGTATATGAAGTATCAGGTGGCCAACAACAACGTGCAGCAGCTGCGAGAGCGATCATTCATGAACCGACGCTAATTTTAGCAGATGAGCCAACTGGAAACTTAGATTCTAAGTCGGCAAAATCATTAATGAGCGCGTTGCAAGATTTGCATGAACAAAAGAAAGTAACAATTGCAATGGTAACGCATGATCCAGTAGCGGCGAGTTATTGCGAACGTATTCTTTTCATACGTGATGGAGAGATTTTCTCAGAAATACATAAGGGAAGAACGAAACAAGCCTTTTTCCAAGAAATTCTGGACGTACTTGCGATGCTAGGAGGGGAATATCATGAACTTTCGCCAGCTCGCGCTTAATAATGTAAAAGGAAATTGGCGTAACTATAAAGCGTTTCTTATAAGTAGTTGTTTATCGATTGTCGTATTTTTCATGTATGCTTCTTTTATTTATCATCCAGATGTCGTAAGCGGTAATATTAGTATGAGAAAGATGATCACAAAAGGATTAGAATCGATGAATTATATTGTGGTCATCTTCTCGGCACTCTTTATTTTATATGCAAATTCAACGTTTTTACGAGCAAGAAAAAAAGAGTTTGGTCTATTAACATTAATAGGCGGAACGAAATCGCAGCTCGGCCGAATGATTATATTAGAGCAACTGATGTTAGGTAGTATTGCAATTGTAATTGGTATTGGGGTTGGAATGCTTTGTTCAAAATTATTTTTCCAAGCGTTAAGCGTATTATTGAAAATAGATAAGACACTTCCACTTGTTTGGAATAGTAAAGCAGTTCTTATTACAGCTGGCGTATACTTTATCCTATTTTTAATCCTATCATTGTTTAGTGTTTGGACAGTAGGACGCTTGCAAATTATTGATTTATTGAGAGAAGCTAGAAAGCAAAAAGTAGAGCCGTTTGCATTTACATGGTTATGTGTAGTTGGTATAGGATGTATTATTGCTGCATATGTACTTAGCTTCCAAGTAACGTTTCTGAATTTCCTCATCCTCTTTTTACCGGTGGTAGGACTGACAATTGGCGGAACGTATTTATTATTTACACAAGGTAGTACAGTTGTATTAAAAGCATTACAAAAAAGAAAGCAATCTTTCTATACGTATCCAAATATGTTTGTTCTTAGCAATCTTATTTATAAAATGAAAGATAATGCTCGTTTTCTATTTGTAATTTCTATTATTACGGCGGTAGTATCTTCAGCAGTAGGTACACTGTACGTATATTTTGAAAATATGAGTGCGAAAACGGTAGAACTTACACCACATGCTATTTCATATGAGGAAAAGGGGTTAAATACGCATAATCTTATTAATGAAGAAAAGGTACAGGAGCTTGTGAAGAGACACGGGTTTGAAGATGCGCGAAAAGTAACCTACGTTAAACTACCGGCAACACAGAAAATAACGTTGTTTAATAGTGAACATGAAGTACCGATGACGATTATTTCAGAAAAAGAATATAATGCAGAAGTGCGCAAACAAAAGAGAGAGCAACCTACAGAAGTTCATAATGCACCAGGTAGTGCAACGATGGTTATGGTTGATATGTCAAATGAACTGATGAAGATAGATCGTACGAAACCGTATGAATTTACAATTAACGGGCAAAAGCAGTCTGTTCAATTAAATAATCCAACGCAGTATTCTGTTTTTAATGATAGTGAATATCTTATTGTAAATGATCAAGATTTTGAGAAATATGCAAAACTCGTACCAGATGAAGAAAAGACGAAATATTACGGTTATTATATCGAGGATTGGAAAAATACAGAAAATCTTGTATTAGATTTGAAAAATGAAATTGCACCAGAAAAGCAAGGAGAATTGAGAAATTCAGTGTTTGCGTATAAGGATATAAGAGAAGGTGGAGCAATTACAATGTTCATCGGTTTCTTCGTAGCCGTACTGTTCTTCTTCTTCGCTTGTAGTATGACATACTTTAAATGGTTTAACGATAAAGAACAAGATCGTATTCAATTTAAATCGTTAAAGAGAATCGGTATGACAGATAAAGAAATTCGCAAAATTGCGATTCGACAAATGGGAGTTATCTTCTTTATCCCAATTTTAATCGGTTCCATTCATAGTGGAGTTGCTCTTCATACGTTAGGGAAAATGCTTTATATTGATTTGTGGAAATCAGGTGCGCTTGTAATTGGAGCATACATTTTAGCTTCTGCCATTTACTTTATGATCGCGCAAAGAGGATATTTAAAACACGTAAAAAGCTAGGGGAACCTCTAGCTTTTTGCCTATGTAGTAAGTTACAGGAGGACGATAGATGAACATTCGGCAACTAGCGCTGCAAAATATAAAAGGAAATTGGCGTAATTATAAAGTGTTTTTCTTAAGTAGTTGTTTTGCGATATTTGCGTCTTTTGCATACATGTCCGTCATTGTACATCCGTATATGCAAGAGACGATGTGGTATCAAAACGTACGCTGGGGACTGATCATATGTAATGTTATTATCATTTCTTTTTTCGTCATATTTATTTTGTATTCTACTTCTATTTTCATAGAGGCACGTAAGAAAGAATTAGGATTATATATGTTAATGGGAGCAACGAAATCTAACGTAATTGGCGTAATTATGACCGAGCAAATGTTGATCGGGGTATTTGCTAATATTTTTGGTATTGGGCTTGGTATGATTTTTTTAAAGCTCTTCTTTATGGTGTTTAGTATGTTACTGGGGCTTCCGAAAGAACTCCCTGTCATATTTGACTTGAGAGCAATTGGGGGAACATTTATTGCGTATATGGTCGTATTTGTTGTCTTATCATTTATAAGTGCTTTACGTATATGGAATATAAAAATCATTCGGTTATTGAAAGAATTTCGAGCAGATAAAAAAGAGAAGAAAACATCAATGTGGCTTTGTATATTCGGATTTATTTGTTTAGGTATAGGATATGCGTTAGCGTTACAAGCGACCATACTAACGATAGCGGTCTATTTTTTCCCTGTGTCTATACTTGTCTCTTTCGGAACGTATTTTTCTTTTACACACGGCACTGCTCAAATATTAGAAATAATAAAACGAAATAAAAAGATTATGTATACATATCCGTATTTATTTATAGTGAATCAATTGTCACATCGAATGAAGGAAAATGGTCGCTTTTTCTTTCTGATGTCTATGGCAACGACGTTTGTAGTTACAGCAACAGGTACGGTGTTCTTATATTTTTCTGGTATGCAAGATATGTGGCGTGGCGGGGGCGTGCATTCATTTTCTTACATAGAAAAAGGTGCTTCTTCTCATGAAGTCTTTACGGAGGGCACGGTTGAACAATTATTGCACCAATATGGGTATGATGATTTTCAATCTATGAGTTTTGTTGGAGTGTATGCATCTTTTCAGACCAATAAGGGAGAAACAGAAGTAGCGCCACTCATTAAACAAAGTGAATACAATCAAGAGGCGAGAAAACAAAAACAGAAAACGTATCATCCTAAAAAAGGTACAGTGACACTCGTTTATTATAATAAATATAATAATTCGAATGTATATAATCAAAAAGAGATTCAATTGCAAGTAATGAATCAACCATATCAATTCGTATTTAACGGCCAGAAAGAAGGGGTTCAATTTAACCATCATCCTTCGTACATTAATGGTCTGTTCTTCGTTATGAATGATGAAGATTTTGATAGTATAGCAAATCAGGTTCCTGATTCTGAAAAAATGATATATAGGGGCTACACATTACCAAATATCGAAAATACGAAAAAATTAAATGAAGATTTACGGAAACATATGAAACAAGATAATAATAATGCATTTCGAAGCAATATGGAGTTGTATGTAAATATGAAAGAAGGCGGCGATATTACTCTATTTGTAGGCTCATTTATTAGTATATTATTCTTTCTTACTTCATGTAGTATTGTGTATTTTAAATGGTTCCATAATATTGCATCGGACCGAAAGCAGTATGGTGCACTCTCTAAACTTGGAATGACGAAGGAAGAAGTATGGAAGGTTTCTCGTTGGCAATTGTGTATGCTATTTTTTGTACCAATTATAGTAGGGAGTATGCATAGTGCAGTTGCGTTATATACGTTTCATAAAACGATCTTTATGGATGGTTCATTAAGAAAAGTAGCTTTGTTTATTCTATTTTATATCGCCGCATGCATCATGTATTTCTTTTTCGCGCAAAGAGAATATAAGAAACATTTAGACTAGCAAACGCTAGTCTTTTTTAAATATTCCAAATTTACATAGAAGAATATAAAAAAGTATGGTATAACAGTAAGAAAACGAAAAAGAGGGGAAAAGACGATGATTCGAGTAGGATATTTAGGACCAGAAGCAACATTTACAAATATGGCGGTGAGTCGTTTTTTTCCGGAAGCAGAGCATGTACCGTATCGAACGATTCCAGACTGTATGGATGCAGCTGCAAATAGAAATGTAGATTATGCAGTGGTACCACTAGAAAATGCCATAGAAGGTTCAGTGAATATAACGGTTGATTATCTTGTACATGAGCAACCACTTTCTATTGTAGGAGAAATTACAGTGCCCATTCAGCAACATTTACTTGTACATCCGCAGTATGCAGAAGTGTGGGAAGAAGTATATGCAGTGCATTCTCATCCACACGCTATTGCCCAATGTCATAAGTTTTTAAATGAAGAATTAAAAGGGATAACTGCCCGAGATATGACATCAACAAGTGCTGCTGCGCAATATGTGAAAGAACATCCTGAAGAAAAAATTGCTGCCATTGCAAATGAAGCAGCTGCAGAGAAATACGGATTAACGATTGTAAGGCGAAGCATTCATACACATAAAAATAATCATACACGTTTCCTAGTACTCCATAAGAAAAAGAAAGCAATACTCTCAAATAATGGAGAAAACCGCGGAGAGAAAACGACGCTTATGATAACGTTACCTGCTGATTATGCAGGGGCACTATATCAAGTGTTATCAGCTTTCGCATGGAGAAAATTAAACTTATCAAAAATTGAATCGCGCCCGATGAAAACGGGTCTTGGAAATTACTTTTTCTTGATTGATGTCGATAAAGCATATGATGATGTATTATTGCCAGGCGTAACGATGGAACTTGAAGCACTCGGTTTTTCTGTTACGGTGCTGGGGAGTTATTCTTCTTATTGGTTATAAGGGGAGTTAGGTTATACCGTGTGATAGATCAATAAAATCCCACCTATAAATGGTGGGATTCTTTATTTTAACTTCGCAAGACGATCTTCTAACTGACCACGCCAAACATCAGCTAGTTCTGGAACAGCAAGAATCTTTTCGATGCCATCTTTATCTTTTCTATTATGAAAATAAATTTCGTTAGAGAATAAAACAGATACATTGTTTGATGGACGATCTAGTAATGTAATTTTAGAATCTTTACGTACAGTACCTTCTTGAAGAACGCGGCATAGATAGCCAGTAAATCCAGTTGCTACAATGCGCGGCAGTATGCCAGGAATACCGAGGCGTTTTGAAATCGTGCTACAAGGTACTCTTGCTTGTGTCACCTGAATGATTGCTTCACCTAATTTGTATGTATCTCCGATGCAAACATCACGCTCTAACATATTTGTTACGGTAATGTTTTCGCCAAATGCAGAAGCGGGGAGTGTTGTTTGGAATTCTTCTTCCCATAGTGCGTAATGCTCGTGTGGATACACGCAAACGGCGCGTTCAGGTCCACCATGGTGTTTTAAATCAGCTACATCATCACCAAGGAAGCCATCTTTTGAGAGAAAAGCTTCTTCTGTAGAATCTTTACATATACCTGTTATCATTTCTTTATCTTCGCCATATTTCATTTGTTTCGGTTTGCCAATGCTAAAGTGAACGAGTTCAATTCTCATATTTGATCTCCTTTACAATTGATTACAATATTATAGCATTAAAAAAGCACAGAGAATTATAAAAACTCTGTGCTTTACATTAATAAACGAGAAATCCTGCTTTATCTAAAGCCTCGCAAGCAGCATCTAATTTTTCTTTTGAATCTGCCTCAATAGTATGTAAGTGAATACCGTCTGTTAATTGCGATAGATAGGAAGCATTTGTGTTTTCGATTTTTTGTAAATATTGCTCTACATCAAAGCGATTGCTTACCATGATAGATGCTGTTAAGTCACCGTATACAGGATGCTCAACTTTTACATCTTTAATTGTAACGCCGTGGTCAACAAGCATTGTAAGTTCTTGACGTACTTCTGCTGGCTTATGTTGGCATACAATTACGCGTTCGAAAGCTTGTTGTTTTTCTTGTGGTTTTAAATATAAATAGCCTTGAGCAGTCGCAATGATCGGTTCGTTTCGTGCTTTAAGCAAGGAAATATCTTGCACGATAACTTGTCTACTTACGTTTGTCTTTTTCGATAGCTCATTTCCGGATAACGGTTCATTTGCAGCGAGAAGCCACTGAAGGATAAGCTGTCGTCTTTCTTCACCTAAAATCTTTTTTTGTTCATTTTGTTTCATTATGATTTAACACCTCTATAAAATTGATTTCCAATTGTGTGTAGTGCATGAATAGTAGTATCAATTTGATCTTTCGTTGTTTGTTGTCCGAAAGAGAAGCGGACATATTGTTTTGCCTCTTCATACGTTTTTCCAATTGCAAGCATTGTTTTCGAAGGTTCTTGTTTACCAACTTGGCAAGCACTTCCGGTAGAAATGGCAATACCGCGGCGATTACATTCTAGCATTGTATATTGGCCTTCTATTCCTTTTATTGTAACCCCAATAATATGTGGTAAACAAGAAGTAGAATGACCTTCTACTTCAATTTTTAGCGGAAGTGTTCGTATTTGCTCTAAAAAGTAAGATCGTAACCCTTTAAAACGTAAACTTTCTTCTTGTTGATTTTTTAATATATTCTCAGCAGCTGTTAAAAAAGCTGCGATGCCAGGAACGTTCACTGTACCTGGACGAAATCCTTTTTCGTGAGAAGTCCCCGGAAATATTTGTGTCCAGCGAACTTGCGGATTGATATAGCAAGCGCCAACACCCTTCGGTCCGTATATCTTATGTGCTGAAACAGAAAGACTATCAATCCCCATCTCAAAAACATGGATAGGAAGTTTACCAAAGGTTTGTACACAATCTGAATGAAATAAAACGTTATATTTTTTTAAAAGTGCCCCAATCTCTGCGATATTTTGAACGGTTCCGATTTCAGAGTTTCCATGCTGTATACTTGCTAGAACAGTATCTTCTGTAATAGCTTCTTCTAAATCTATTAAACGAATGAGTCCATTTTTATCAACAGGAATTTCAGTAATTGTATACCCTTTTGATTGTAAGGATTGAAAATAACTTCGAATGGATGCATGTTCCATAGGTGTCGTAATAATATGCTTCTTATTTTGGGCATTGAGAAGGGACTGAATCGCAAGGTAGTTCGATTCTGATCCACCGCTCGTGAAGAATATCCCTTGTTCCTTTCCGCCAATCATTTCGGCAAATGTTTTTCTACAAACTTGTAGTAAAGAAGAGGCCGTTCCTCCAATATCGTGTAAACTTTGTTCATTTCCGAAGTATTGCGATGCTGCTTTCGTATATGTTTGTAATGCTTCCGCGCTCATAGGTGTAGTAGCTGCATAATCAAGATATATCATCATGTAAGTTCCTCTCTCTAGTAAGAGTTACATTTCTTTTATTTTTTTAAATGGTAGTGAAAATAAGAATTATAAAAAAACTCTTGTCATTATTTTAAAACTATGTAAATATAGGTGTCAAGACAGTTGAAAAGTGTAAAGTAGGAGGCAACAATTATGCCAAGTGCAGATGTCTTAATTATTGGAAGTGGCGTTGCGGCACTTCGTGTTGCAAAAGAGATTTGTCACGAAAAGAATGTGATTATTATCACAAAGGAAACAAATCGTAATAATAATACATATTTAGCGCAAGGTGGAATTGCCGCAGCCGTAGCTACATATGACAATCCAAATGATCATTTTGAAGATACGTTAGTAGCAGGATGTCATTATAACAATGAAGATACGGTTCGTTATTTAGTTGAAGAAGGGCCGAAAGAAATGAATCATCTCATTGAAAATGGAATGAAATTTGATGGAGATGAAACGGGCCCTCACCTTGGAAAAGAAGGTGCACATCGGAAGCGGCGTATTTTACATGCAGGTGGCGATGCAACAGGAAAGAATTTATTAGAGCATTTCATTCAAGAAGTAGTTCCGCATGTTACGGTAGTGGAACAGGAAATGGTGCTTGATTTTATTATAGAAAACGAAAAATGTGCTGGAGTTTTAACGCGAGATAGTGAAGGGAAGTTGAAGCGTTATGATGCAGATTATACGGTGTTAGCCTCAGGCGGGATTGGTGGTTTGTATGCTTTTACTTCTAATGACAAAACAATTACGGGTGATGGACTTGCGATGGTGTACCGCGCGGGTGGGGAGCTCGTAGATTTAGAATTTGTACAATTCCATCCAACGATGTTATACGCGGGCGGGCGATGCTGCGGTCTCGTCTCTGAAGCAGTCCGCGGTGAAGGAGCTGTCCTTATAAACGGAAAAGGGCAGCGTTTTATGATGGATATACATCCAGATCATGATCTCGCACCGCGTGATGTAGTGGCAAGAGCGATTCATGAACAGCTTTTGTCGGGTGAAAAAGTGTATTTGAATATCGAGTCTATTCAAAATTTCGAAGAACGTTTTCCAACTGTATCAGCATTGTGTAAAAAGAATGGTGTTGATATTACTAAAAAACGCATTCCAGTCGTACCCGGTGCTCATTTTCATATGGGTGGCGTGAAAACAAACATTGATGGGGAGACGTCTATTCCAAATTTATATGCAGTCGGTGAAGTAGCTTGTAATGGGGTTCATGGAGCAAATAGATTAGCGAGTAATTCATTATTAGAAGGTCTTGTGTTTGGAAAAAGAATAGGACAGCATCTTTTAACGAAAGCGACAAAAGACAGATTGAACAACTTTGCTGAGAAGGAAAAGAAGTTTATCGTTCTGAATCATTTGCCGACGAAAGAAGAAATACAAGAATGCATGATGAAATATGTTGGGATTGTGCGAACAGAGCAAAGTTTATCTTATGCAAAGAGATGGCTTAGTAAGTACGGTGTTCGAAATATGATATTACAACATGATGTTCTTACAAATGAAGAGATAACGCTTATGAATATGTTAACAGTTTGTGAGCTTATCGTCGTATCAGCTTTGCAAAGAGAAGAAAGCATTGGTGGCCATTATCGAAGTGATTATCCACATAGAAATAGCGTAAAAAAAGAAATCGTTCGAGTAAAAAGAAAACTACAACTTGTGTAATGAGGGGAAGAGGGGCTTTATGAATACGATAAAGGTTAAAGAAGCATTAAATCGATTTTTTCTAGAAGATATAGGAGAAAGAGATGTAACATCTCAGCTTATTTTTCCAGATAATTTACTTTCAAAAGGAACGTTTCTTGCAAAGGATACAGGAGTCTTTGCGGGACGTTTAGTCATTG
The DNA here is from genome assembly GCF_051915205.1 of Bacillus cereus group sp. MYBKT111-2. Taxonomy (NCBI): domain Bacteria; kingdom Bacillati; phylum Bacillota; class Bacilli; order Caryophanales; family Bacillaceae; genus Bacillus; species Bacillus cereus group sp. MYBKT111-2. The sequence goes on along the minus strand of NZ_JBQAEG010000001.1, from coordinate 682,691 downwards.
AAGAAGGGTTTAAATTAATTGATGAGAGAATTAAAGTGGAGCTTCATAAAAAAGATGGAGATCTTGTAGAAAAAGGCGAAATAATTGCAACTGTCCAAGGACCAATCGCATCGTTATTAACGGCAGAGCGCGTTATATTAAACGTTATCCAGCGTATGAGTGGGATAGCGACAATGACATACGAGGCTGTTCGTGCCTTAGATAGCAGCCATACACGTATTTGTGATACGCGAAAAACGATGCCAGGGCTACGTATGTTTGATAAGTATGCAGTCGTGTGCGGAGGCGGATTTAATCACCGTTTCGGCCTATATGACGGTGTCATGATCAAAGATAATCATATTGCTTTTGCTGGTTCTATTACGAAAGCTGTTACATCAGTGAAAGAAAAGTTAGGACATATGGTGAAAGTAGAAGTGGAAACAGAAACAGAGGAGCAAGTGAGAGAGGCTGTAGCTGCTGGTGCAGATATTATTATGTTTGATAACCGTACGCCAGATGAGATTCGAGAGTTTTCAAAGATTGTACCAAGTGCCATTGTTACAGAAGCTTCAGGAGGTATTACCATTGAAGATTTATCGAAATACGGAAAAACAGGGGTAGATTATATTTCACTTGGAGCGTTAACACATTCAGTGAAAGCACTTGATATTAGTTTCAATATTGAGGCGTAAGGAAAGTGGCTTAGAGGGGGAGAAAGAAATATGAGTATTTTAGAAAAAGTACAACCGATTGAAACGATGTTACCAGAGCGTTATTACACGATGTCAACAGAAAACATGGAAAAGCGGGTTCGTGAAATTAAAGAAAAAATGGGGGGAAAACTATTTATTCCAGGCCATCATTACCAAAAAGATGAAGTGGTACAATTTTCTGATGCAGCAGGAGATTCACTTCAGCTTGCGCAAGTTGCAGCGAGCAATAAAGAGGCGAAATATATTGTATTTTGCGGTGTACACTTTATGGCAGAAACAGCAGATATGTTAACGACAGATGATCAAATTGTTATTTTGCCAGATATGCGTGCAGGTTGTTCGATGGCAGATATGGCAGATATTGAACAAACAGAAAGAGCATGGAAAGAGCTCATGAAATTATTTGGAGATACGATGATTCCGTTAACGTATGTAAACTCTACGGCTGCAATTAAAGCGTTTTGTGGTCGTAATGGCGGAGCAACAGTAACTTCTTCTAATGCAAAACAAATGGTATCATGGGCTTTTACGCAAAAAGAGCGTCTCGTTTTTTTACCGGATCAACATTTAGGAAGAAATACAGCGTACGATTTAGGTATCCCGTTAGATAAAATGGCAGTATGGGATCCACATACTGATTCATTAGAGTACGATGGAGATATAGAAGAAATTCAAGTGATTTTATGGAAAGGGCATTGTTCAGTTCATCAAAACTTTACAGTGAAAAACATTGAGAACGTACGGAAAAATCATCCGGACATGAATATTATTGTACATCCGGAATGTTGCTACGAAGTTGTAGCTGCTTCGGATTATGCAGGTTCAACGAAATACATTATTGATATGATTGAAGCGGCTCCATCCGGAAGTAAATGGGCGATTGGTACAGAAATGAATTTAGTGAACCGAATTATTCAACAACATCCAGATAAAGAAATTGTTTCACTTAACCCCTTTATGTGTCCGTGTTTAACGATGAACCGAATTGATTTGCCGCACTTATTATGGGCACTTGAAACGATAGAAAAAGGAGAAGAAATTAACGTTATTAGCGTAGATAAACAAGTGACTGAAGAGGCAGTTCTTGCATTAAATCGTATGTTAGAGCGTGTGTAAAGCAGCGGATTCCCGTTGCTTTTTTTCGTACATATAATCATAACGAGAACAAAATGGGCATACATTGTTTTGAAGAAATCATTGCGATTATCTTATACTTATTCCGCTTCTAATGATATCGAAAATCGAAGAAGTGATACAAGTGAAAAGAGGTTAACGTTATTTAGAAAGGGTTACTTCATGAGATTTGTTACTTATAGATAAGTTATACAGGAGGGGGAAAATTTGAAAATTCATATCGTGCAAAAAGGGGATACCCTTTGGAAAATTGCGAAAAAGTACGGAGTGGATTTTGATACGTTGAAAAAAACAAATACACAACTTAGCAATCCAGATTTAATTATGCCAGGTATGAAAATTAAAGTACCATCAAACAGTGTACACGTAAAACAGCATGCTGGAGCAGGTTCAGCACCTCCAAAACAATATGTAAAAGAAGTGCAACAAAAAGAATTTGCAGCAACGCCAACGCCGCTTGGAATAGAAGACGAGGAAGAAGTTACGTATCAATCAGCACCAATTACACAAGAGCCTGCCATGCAACAAACACAAAAAGAAGTGCAAGTAAAACCACAGAAGGAAATGCAAGTGAAATCACAAAAAGAAGTGCAAGTAAAACCACAGAAGGAAATGCAAGTGAAACCACAAAAAGAAGTGCAGGTAAAACCACAGAAGGAAATACAAGTGAAGCCACAAAAGGAAGTACAGGTGAAACCGCAAAAAGAGGTGCAAAAAGAACAGCCAATTCAAAAAGAAAAACCAGTTGAAAAACCGTCAGTGATTCAAAAACCACCTGTTATAGAAAAACAAAAACCAGCGGAAAAAGAAAATACGAAGTTTTCGGTAAATGTGTTACCGCAGCCGCCGCAACCACCAATAAAAACGAAAAAAGAATATAAAATTTCAGATGTAATTAAAAAAGGAAGCGAGTTAATTGCTCCTCAAATTACTAAAATGAAACCTAATAACATCATTTCTCCGCAAACGAAAAAAGACAATATAATATCACCGCAAGTAAAGAAAGAAAATGTAGGGAATATCGTATCACCACAAGTGAAGAAAGAAAACGTAGGAAATATAGTATCACCGCAAGTGAAGAAAGAAAACGTAGGAAATATAGTATCACCGCAAGTAAAGAAAGAAAACGTAGGAAATATAGTATCACCGCAAGTAAAAAAAGAAAACGTAGGAAACATAGTATCACCGCAAGTAAAGAAAGAAAATGTAGGAAACATAGTGTCGCCAAATGTATCGAAAGAAAATGTAGTGATTCCACAAGTAATACCACCAAATATTCAAGTGCCAAATATAATGCCAATTATGGATAACAATCAGCCACCAAACATCATGCCAATCATGGATAATAATCAGCCACCAAACATGATGCCGATCATGGATAACAATCAACCACCAAACATGATGCCGATCATGGATAACAATCAACCACCAAACATCATGCCAATCATGGATAACAATCAACCGCCAAATATAATGCCAATTATGGATAATAATCAAATGCCAAATATGATGCCGATAATGGATAACAACCAAATGCCGAATATGATGCCAATTATGGATAACAATCAAATGCCAAATATGATGCCAATCATGGATAACAATCAACCACCGAATATGATGCCATATCAAATGCCGTACCAACAGCCTATGATGCCGCCGAATCCGTATTATCAACAACAAAATCCATATCAAATGCCATATCAGCAAGGAGCACCGTTTGGACCGCAATATACGTCTATGCCAAATCCAAATATGATGCCGATAGATAATAATATGCCGCCGCTCGTGCAAGGAGAGGAAGATTGTGGATGCGGAGGAGAGAGTAGGCTATATAGTCCGCAACCTGGAGGGCCACAATACGCGAATCCTTTATATTATCAACCAACTCAATCCGCATATGCACCACAGCCAGGAACGATGTATTATCAACCAGATCCACCAAATGTATTTGGGGAGCCAGTTTCAGAAGAAGAGGATGAAGAAGAAGTTTAAAAAAGGTGGGATGATTCCCACCTTTTTTGTATGTAGATTCGTTCTGGAAACGGAAGATTTACACCAAATGTTAGAAAATCCCCAGTGAAATATTAACAGTGTAAAAACCTTCTCTGTTACTCATCATAAGAGGGAGCTTTTCAGAAGAGAAGTTCATTCTAACAGAGGGGGTTTTTGTATTGAATACGAAAGTAAAAGTGATTGCTGCTTCTTTGTTAGTTACTAGTGCATTAGCTGCATGTGGTACACCAAAAAACAATGCAATGGATGGACGTAACTACAATTATGAGCGTACATCTTATAATGATACACATCAGTATCGTGATAATGTGACGCGTAACGATCGTTATACAGACTATGTAACATATAGAAATGGTCGTAACGACACAGGATACAACTATTACCGTGATGTAAATTATAACGGTCAAATTGCTAATCCGCATCCAACACGTAATATTACAATGAACAATTCATACATTAACAATGATGGTAAAACTGCAGAAAGAATTACAAATCGTGTGAAACGTATGAATAACGTAGACCGCGTATCTACAGTTGTATATGGAAACGATGTGGCGATTGCGGTAAAACCACGTAACACAGTAACAAATGAAACGGCAATGGCGAACGAAATTCGTCAAGCGGTTTCAAATGAAGTTGGAAACAGAAACGTATATGTATCTGTAAGAAATGACATGTTTACTCGTGTCGATGCAATGAGTACACGCTTGCGTAACGGTACAGTTACAAACGATTTTAATCGTGACATAGTGAATATGTTCCGAGACATTCGTTACGGTTTAACTGGTACAGTGCGATAGCAAAATAAAAGAGGAAGGGTAGCCCTTCCTCTTTATTCATCGTTGTCTTGTAAACGACGCTTTTTTATAAAATAACTAACGGAGTAAGATACTAAAAAGCATATGAAGAGAATGCTGCCTGTTAAAATAGCTTCAAAGAGAGGTCTTTCTGGACTGAAAATAATATAAATAATAGCCATAATAATTCCAACGATAAGGGAGCGAAAGACAAGTTTATAGTAAGGAGTTAATTGGATGTCCTTTTTGCTTTCTTCTACATCAATTGAAACGCTTAACTGTAAATAACTAAGCACAATACTCGTAAGAATAAATAATAGCCATAATGGAGATTTTGTAATTTGATCTAGTCCTTCAGTGAATCCGATATAGCCTAAAATTCCAATTATACCAAGTGATTGAAAAAGAAAGGCAATACGTATATTTTTTAATGTTTGCAGAATGAGACGTTCATCTTTTATTTTTTTCACAATATCCATCTCCTGTTTATGATGATTTCGCTGTTATATTAATTGTAACATATATATTGCATTTATCAATTTATAATTTACATATAATTTGTTTGGATGAAAGAGGAAATAAAATATTTTTATAAACATGTTGCACTTATACTTTATTAATGTTATATTAGCAAAGCGATGAGCTAATTTACGTAAGACGAGAGATATGCTTAAGTGCTAAACACGCGAATGTGGTCGCCTGGTCTCTCGCCGTAAACGCATCAAGACGCCTGCTTTGCAGGCGTCTTTCATTTTGTATGAATGTAAAGGGAAGAATGGAGAAATCCAATCTTCCTTTTTTTATCGAAAAGGAGTCTGAAAATAAAGTTATTTACAACTGCGAATGAAAGAGTTACTATTTAATGGTAATATATTACATGTTTTTTATATATAAAAGGTTGGGATGAATAGGATATGGAGAATTTTGAATGTAGAAATACAGAAGTTGTATTAGAGAAATTTCAGGTCGTAACACCTATATTTCAGGCGTTGGGGGATGAGAATCGTCAGCAAATTATTATGCTATTGTTAGAAAACAAACAGATGAATGTAACGCAAATAACAGATAAAATGGGGATTTCTAGACCAGCTGTTTCACACCATTTAAAAATTTTAAAACAAGCAGAACTAATTGTAGCGGATCGACATGGAAAAGAAATTTTTTATTCTATAATAGCCGGAGAATTTTTAAAACAGGTGAAGGATTTACTTCAAGCAATAGAATCGAATTATTAATTTTTTTTAACTAATAAGTAAACAAGTTTAAACTTTTAAACTTGTTTACTTGAAAGGGGTAATAAAAATGAAAAAAATAAATCGTATGTATGTCATTATGTTACTTGTTCCTTTATTTTGGGGTGGCTCTTTTGCAACAGCAGAGCATGTTATTACTGAAATTCCACCGATTACAGCGGCAACAATTCGTTTTGGTTTAGCGGGTTGTATTTTAATGGGCATAGTTTTTATGAAATCTGAGTGGAATACAAGTTTGTTATTAAAGAATTGGAAAGGGCTGTTATTTGTATCATTAACAGGTATTTTTGGCTACAATGTTTTTTTCTTTATGGGACTTAACTATACTTCCACTTTGAATGGCTCGCTTATTATTGCTACAATGCCCGTTTTTGTAACCTTAGGAGCAATATTATTTTTTAAAGAGTCTTGGAGTATAAAAGTCGGAATAAGTTTAATGTTGTCTCTTATCGGTGTAATAGTTGTTATTACGAGCGGTTCAATAAATACACTTATGTCTTTGTCATTTAATAAGGGCGATCTTTTATTTATAGCTGCTTTAATCTGTGGGGTGTTATATAGCTTAACAGGAAAAAAAGTTATGAGTGGTGTCTCCCCTTTATTAACTACAATGAGTATGACGGTATTGGGTACTGGGTTTTTAGCAGGCCTTTCTCTATATGAAGATGGATGGGGAAAGGTTGGGACGTTTTCTTTACAGGGATGGATAGAAATGTTGTATATGGTCATATGCGGGACGTTAATTGGATATATCGTGTTTAATAAAGGAGTAGAAGAGTTAGGTGCAAGCAAAGCGAGTATGTATTTAAATCTAACTCCTATTGTAGCTACTTGTATATCAGTTGTCCTATATGGAGCAGCTGTTACGTGGCAACAGATAGTTGGAATGGCAATCGTATTAATTGGAGTCTATATAGCGACGGTACAATCCAATAAAGATATAAAAAAGCTTTCAAGTAATCAATATGTTTCGAAATAGGTAGAAATCATTGGACTCTATAAGTCTTAATGAGAGTAATCTATGAATTAGGGATAAAACCCCCATTTCCGGAAAAACTACTAATGAAAGTATGATCTTGCCTAAAAGAGGTGAACGGAAATGAAATGGATACTGATTGCGATGCAAGCTTTCGTTATGATGTTTTGTTTCGTTTATGGAACGAATGCGAAGGCGGAAGGGCCAGTACCAGAAGTAACAGAGAAAGACCCTCAAGTTACAATTTTATTAGAGCGAATGTATGTTGATGGAGAAGTAAGTGAGGAAATCTTTACAGAAAAAGTAGCAGACTTAGAAAAGTTTTTACAGCAATATAAAGAATGGCAGCTCGTTGATCGTGATGATGTACAAATCGTATTACAAAAGAAAGTTGACGATATTTCTCCGTTATTAAAAACGAGCGGTTATTTTGGAGTGTCAGAGGAAGGGATATTACAAATTTTCAAAGGTGTACCGAAAAGCGATAATGCGATTCATTCCTTCTTTCAAATTGATATGAAAAAGCTTGAGAGTTATGAGCGTGCGAAATTGAAACGTGGTATTCGTATTAAATCAAAAGAAGGTTTTGTGAAGACGATTGAAAAAATGAAACAATATGCAGTGCAAAATAAGAAAAAAAGCAGCTCATGGTGAGCTGCTTTTTTTCTTATTTATTTTTATCTAAAATTTGTTTTGCGATTTCATCGATTAGCATATCTTTTCCGATTGGATTGAAAGCTTTCGTATTGAAGATTTCGTTTGATACTTCATATACGTGATTGTTTTTTACTGCTTTATTGTCTTTCCAAACGGCACTGTTTTTGTAGTCTTCGTAAACTTTATCAGCTTCACCGCCAAAGTTTACAATAAACATTTGGTCAGGTTGGAATGCAACAAGACCTTCTAGCGATACTTGCGCCATCGTTTGTTTTAAATCTGTACCTTTTGTTGCTGGAAGTTTTAAGTCGTTAAAGATGATGTCACCGTACCCGAAGCTACCGTATACACGGAAGTTTTGTGGTGTAACTGCGATGAACATAAAGCTCTCATCTTTTGTTTTCTCCTTAATCTTTTTAGATAAAGAGTCGGCTTTTTTATCGTAGTCTGCAATCCATTTGTCGACATTCTTTTCTTCGTCAAATAGTTTACCTACTTCTTTAAACTTACCGCGCCAGTCTTCTAAGTTTGTTTCTAGAACAACTGTCGGTGCTACTTTTTCTAGTTGATCATAAATTTTTAATTGACGATTGTTCAAAATAATTAAGTCTGGTTTTAAAGCAGTAACAGCTTCTAAATCAACTTTAGGTGCCCAATACCAACCTACTGCTTTTACTCCGTCTAGCTTTTCTGTCAAATGCTTTTGGATTTTATCTTTATATGTATTTGCTGTACCAACAGGTTTGTGTCCAAGAAGTAATAATTCTTCTGTTGAACCAGATAAATCAACAATTCTCTTTGGATTTACTGGAATTGTAGCTTCCCCTTTAGCGTGTTTTACAACTTTTGTTTTCGGTTGTTCTTTTGCTTTTGATTCTTCTTTTTGAGAAGAACAGCCAACGATAGAAAGAACAACTAGCATAATAGTAAATAAAATAAATAGCTTACGTTTCATCCTGATGTAACCCCTTTAATTAGTATTGATAATCATTATCGACCTCTGTATATTAATGTGCTTTAACCTTTCTGTCAATGAAAATAACAGAAGTTTCAAATAGAGAACATTTGTTGGGGCAGTCTCGCTTTTCTATCATTAAATATGTTAAAATGGAATACATGATTTAAGAGGGAGAGATCGTATTTTGTTTGAATATGTTACAGGTTACGTGGAGTATGTAGGACCGGAATATGTCGTAATTGATCATAATGGAATTGGTTATCAAATTTTCACACCGAATCCGTATGTATTTCAAAGAAGTAAGCAAGAAATCCGTGTCTATACATATCATTATGTGAGAGAAGATATTATGGCGCTTTACGGGTTTAAAACACGTGAAGAGCGTTTATTATTTACAAAGTTGTTAGGTGTGTCTGGTATTGGACCAAAAGGCGCTCTTGCAATATTAGCTTCTGGTCAAACAGGACAGGTCGTTCAAGCAATTGAACATGAGGACGAGAAGTTTTTAGTGAAGTTCCCGGGCGTAGGAAAGAAAACAGCGCGCCAAATGATTTTAGATTTAAAAGGAAAACTAGCAGACGTTGTACCAGATGCATTTGTTGATTTATTCTCAGATACAGAACGTTTTGATGAGAAGAAAGGTTCGTCAGCTGAGCTTGATGAGGCGCTGGAAGCTCTGCGCGCACTTGGATACGCGGAACGAGAAGTTTCTCGCGTTGTACCAGAGTTATTAAAAGAATCCTTAACGACGGATCAGTATATTAAAAAGGCACTTAGTCTTTTACTAAATGGTAAGAGGTGAGTATAATGGACGAACGTCTCCTTTCAGGGGAATCTGCATATGAAGATGCGGATTTAGAATATTCATTACGGCCACAGACGCTCCGTCAGTATATTGGCCAAGATAAAGCGAAACATAATTTAGAGGTGTTTATTGAAGCGGCGAAAATGCGTGAAGAAACGTTAGATCACGTGCTTTTATATGGACCACCAGGTCTTGGTAAAACGACGCTTGCGAATATTATTGCCAATGAAATGGGCGTAAATGTTAGAACAACTTCAGGACCGGCAATTGAAAGACCAGGTGATTTAGCGGCTGTTTTAACAGCACTTCAGCCAGGGGATGTATTATTTATTGATGAAATTCATCGTTTGCATAGATCAATTGAAGAAGTGCTATATCCTGCGATGGAAGATTTTTGCCTTGATATTGTCATTGGAAAAGGACCGTCAGCAAGGTCTGTACGTTTAGATTTACCGCCATTTACATTAGTTGGAGCAACGACGCGTGCAGGTGCGTTATCAGCGCCGCTTCGTGACCGTTTCGGTGTGCTTTCAAGATTAGAGTATTATACAGTAGATCAGCTTTCTGAGATTGTTGAACGTACAGCAGAAGTATTTGAAGTTGAAATTGACTCGTTAGCCGCACTAGAAATTGCAAGACGTGCTCGTGGTACACCTCGTATTGCGAATCGTTTATTACGACGTGTACGAGATTTCGCACAAGTTCGTGGTAACGGAACGGTTACGATGGAAATTACACAAATGGCATTAGAATTGCTGCAAGTAGATAAATTAGGTCTAGATCATATTGACCATAAATTATTGCTTGGTATTATTGAGAAGTTCCGTGGTGGTCCAGTTGGATTAGAAACGGTTTCGGCAACGATTGGAGAAGAATCTCATACGATTGAAGATGTGTATGAGCCGTATTTATTACAAATTGGCTTTTTACAACGAACGCCAAGGGGCCGAATTGTAACGCCACTTGCATATGAGCATTTCGGAATGGAGATGCCAAAAGTATGACGGAGATGCCAAAATTGCTTATTACAGCAGGTATCTTACTTATCGTTGTTGGATTAGCTTGGAAGTTCATTGGAAGGCTTCCAGGCGATATTTTTGTGAAAAAAGGAAACGTTACCTTTTATTTTCCTATCATTACATGTATTGTGTTAAGTATTGTATTATCTTTTATTATGTATATAATAAATCGATTCAAATAAGAAATAGGTGGATATAGTTATGGATATTAATCTGTTTGATTTTCATTTACCAGAAGAACTTATTGCACAAGTCCCATTAGAAGAGCGTGAAACATCAAGATTAATGGTGTTAGACCGTGAAACAGGCGATATTGAGCATAAACATTTTACAGACATTCTTTCTTACTTACATGAGGGGGATTGTTTAGTTTTAAATGAAACGAAAGTAATGCCTGCTCGTCTGCATGGTGTGAAAGAAGATACAGGCGCACATATTGAAGTACTTCTTTTAAAACAAGAAGAAGGCGATAAGTGGGAGACGCTTGTTAAGCCAGCGAAACGTGTAAAAGAAGGAACTGTTATCTCTTTTGGCGAAGGAAAATTAAAAGCAACTTGCACAGGAACTGCAGATCAAGGTGGACGTCAGCTTGAATTTTCATATGACGGCATCTTCTATGAAATTTTAGATGAACTTGGGGAAATGCCACTTCCTCCATATATTAAAGAGACGCTAGAAGATCGCGATCGCTATCAAACAGTATATGCGAAAGAAATCGGTTCAGCAGCAGCGCCGACTGCAGGACTTCATTTTACAGAAGAGTTACTGGAAAAGTTAAAACAAAAAGGCGTTGAGTTAGCATTTATTACACTTCACGTAGGGCTTGGAACATTTAGACCAGTTTCTGCTGATACAATTGAAGAACACCATATGCACGCAGAATATTACCATATGTCTGAAGAGACGGCGGCATTATTAAACCGTGTAAGAGAGAATGGTGGACGTATTATTACGGTAGGTACGACTTCAACTCGTACGTTAGAAACAATTGCGACAGATCATGACGGCAAGCTTTGTGCTGCTTCTGGCTGGACAGACATTTTTATGTACCCAGGTTACGAATTTAAAGCAATTGATGGTTTAATTACAAACTTCCATTTACCAAAATCAACATTAATTATGCTTGTAAGTGCATTTGCAAACAGAGATAATGTACTTCATGCTTATAATGAAGCAGTAAAAGAAAAATATCGTTTCTTTAGCTTTGGTGATGCAATGTTCGTTGCCTCTCACGCTAAAATGGGAAACAAATAAAAGGAGTAAATTATGACAGCAATTCGTTATGAATTTATTAAAACTTGTAAACAAACAGGTGCCCGTTTAGGACGTGTACATACGCCACACGGTTCATTTGATACACCAACATTTATGCCAGTTGGTACGCTTGCAACAGTTAAGACAATGTCACCAGAAGAATTAAAAGCAATGGATTCTGGCATTATTTTAAGTAATACGTATCATTTATGGCTACGTCCAGGTCACGAAATCATTCGTGAAGCAGGCGGTTTGCATAAATTTATGAACTGGGATCGTGCAATCTTAACGGACTCTGGTGGTTTCCAAGTATTCAGTTTAAGTGACTTCCGTCGCATTGAAGAGGAAGGCGTTCATTTCCGTAACCACTTAAATGGAGATAAATTATTCTTATCACCAGAAAAAGCGATGGAAATTCAAAATGCATTAGGTTCAGATATTATGATGGCATTTGATGAGTGTCCACCATTCCCAGCTACTTTTGAATATATGAAGAAATCTGTAGAGCGTACAAGCCGCTGGGCAGAGCGTTGCTTAAAAGCACATGAACGTCCACAAGATCAAGGTTTATTCGGTATTGTACAGGGTGGGGAGTTCGAAGAGCTTCGTCGCCAAAGTGCAAAAGACCTTGTTTCAATGGACTTCCCTGGTTACGCGGTAGGTGGTTTATCTGTAGGTGAGCCGAAAGATATTATGAACCGTGTACTTGAGTTTACAACGCCACTTCTTCCAGATAATAAGCCACGTTACTTAATGGGAGTAGGTTCTCCTGACTCGTTAATCGATGGTGCAATTCGTGGTATTGATATGTTTGACTGCGTACTTCCAACTCGTATCGCTCGAAATGGTACATGTATGACAAGTGAAGGCCGCCTTGTTGTCAAAAATGCGAAATTTGCAAGAGATTTCGGTCCGCTTGATCCAAACTGTGATTGCTATACATGTAAAAATTACTCTCGTGCGTACATTCGTCACTTAATGAAATGTGATGAAACGTTCGGAATTCGTTTAACGTCTTATCACAACCTTCATTTTCTGTTAAACTTAATGGAGCAGGTGAGACAAGCTATTCGTGAAGACCGTCTTGGCGATTTCCGCGAAGAATTCTTTGAACAGTATGGCTTTAATAAACCGAATGCTAAAAACTTCTAATACATAATTTAAAAGGAGGAACAAAAGATGAATCCAGGTATGATGAATATCGTTATGATCGTTGCGATGTTTGCGATTTTCTATTTCTTATTAATTCGCCCGCAACAAAAACGTCAAAAAGCAGTTGCTCAAATGCAAAGTGAGTTAAAAAAAGGTGATGCTATCGTAACAATCGGTGGTTTACACGGTACAATTGAATCAGTAGATGAGACGAAAATCGTTGTTAAATCTGGCGGTTCACACTTAACTTTCGATCGTAATGCGATTCGTGAAGTTGTGAAAAACTAATAAGGAAGGCCCTGCATGAAATGTGCAGGGCCTTTTTTTAGTTATTTTGTTTGGACATATTTACACCGAAAATGCCACCAAGTGTACTCGCGCCCATTAATGCTAATTGGTAAAGTAACTGCGAGTTCGATAAAGTTTGAGAGAAGCCTAAATAGTTAACTAGAAAAACAAGTATAGTGAATGTAAGTCCTGTTGAGAAGCCTACTAGCCAACCTTTCCCTTGTGCTTTTTTGCCGGCAGTAAACCCGGATATAAGCATAGATAAAAGTGCGAGTATAAAAATAGTAACAGCTAATGTTCCTTCATTCATATCTGTAAATTTTAATAAAAGAGCCATAATCATGCTAGTAACTGTTGCGAGAATTAATAGGATAACGATACCGAAGCCGATTGCAGTTGATAATTTTTTCGTTCCATCCATTTATACATTCCCCCTTTTTAATACAAGCATATTTTCCTTTTGCCTAAGTTAGACTATTTTCTTTTTTATAGGGGAGTCTATACGTAAAAAGGAGATGTAAAAATGGAATGGGTATCAATCATTGGCCGGACGATGCTTTTGTATATCATCATCTTAATTATTTTTCGTCTTATGGGTAAACGTGAAATTGGAGAGCTAAGTGTATTAGATTTAGTCGTATTCATTATGCTTGGTGAAATGGCAGTAGTCGCAATTGAAAATACCGATAAATCACTTTGGCACCAATTAGTTCCGATGACTTTTCTTATGTGTATACAAATTATTTTGTCAGTTATTTCGTTAAAGTATCAACGCTTTCGGCATTTAATAGAAGGTGAGCCAGCCATTCTTGTAAATGCAGGAAAGATTGATGAAAAGAAGATGAGAAAGCAACGTTATAATATAGATGATTTAATGATGCAATTAAGGGAACAAGGAGTTGGAGACATCCGGGATGTAGAATATGCTATTTTAGAACCATCTGGGAAGTTATCTGTCTTTCAAAAACAAAAAGGCGGGCAGGACGCATTGCAGTTTACGCTTCCCCTTATTATCGATGGAGAAATTCAATCTAGCCATTTACAAATGATTGAACATACAGATGAATGGCTTATTGGCAAATTAAAAAACTTAGGTTATAACGATACAACACAAATTTTATACTGTAGCTTTCAAAATGGACAATTTTTTGTTGATTTAAAAGAAAATTAGAGGCTTACTATACGACGTAGTAAGCCTATTTACTTCAAAAATGAAAGTTTTCGAATGATAGGGAGACGACTTAACTCTTCTTTTCGAATGAGTTTGAAACTGAAGAGGAGCACAATATAAACGAGTGTTGTTAAAGTGATTTCCCACAATGTTTGTATGCCAAGTGAATGAGAGAAAATTATATACTTATGAAGATAAAAACCGAAAGAGCCTGCGATACCGATGGCAAGTCCGCCAAAAATATAGTCTTTTGCGTAAATGGTAAATGTAATTTTCTTTAAAACAGTAGCATAATGAAGAAATGTTACTGTTACGATATTTGCTGCAATTGCAAGGGCAACCCCCATCATTTGAAACTCTGGCCTTGAGGCTAGTACGAAAATAACAATTAATTTCACGATTGCACCAATAAACGTATTCATCATGGCCGCACGTGCTAAGTTTAAAGCTTGTAAGACAGAGGTAAGTGGACTTTGAAAATAATGAAATAAAAAGCAAGGTGCAAGAAGCTGGATGAACGCTGTTGCACTATCCGATCCATACATAAGAGTTAAAACAGGAGAAGCAAATACGTATAATATAACGACTGACCACCCGCCAGTAATGAGTGAGATTCGAAGAGCTTGTTGTAAGCGGTGTTCTACTAATTTATGTTGTCTTTTTGCCATTGCCTCGCTAATTGATGGAACGAGTGCTGTCGAAAGAGCGTATGTAATAAAGGCTGGTAGTGAAAGAAGCGGGAATGCATACCCGTTTAATATACCGTATTGCTGAGTTGCGACGGAGGCAGCAACGCCGGCAATCGCTAAGCTTTGCATAACGACGATAGGTTCAAAAAAATAGGAAACGGAACCGATTAAACGACTTCCTGTAGTTGGAAGTGCAATATCCATAAGAGAATAAAATGTTCCTTTGCTCTCCTTTACAGTAGTGAAAAATCCAGAGCGTATAGATAAATGTTTTTCGCGCTGGAATAAAGTAAGTAAAAATAATAACGATGCCACTTCACCGAGAACGGCTGATAACATAGCGCCAGCTGCAGCATATTCTACGCCGTAAGGTAAAAATAATTGAATACATATAGCGATAATGGTAATGCGGACAATTTGTTCTATCACTTGGGCGTAAGCGCTAGGTTTCATATTTTGTTTTCCTTGGAAATAGCCGCGTAAAACAGAAGAAACAGCAATAACAGGAACGACAGGTAGAATAGCCATTAATGGATAATACGTTCGTTCATCAGTTAATAATGTTTTTGCTAAAATAGGTGTGAGAAGCATAATTCCAATTGTTAAAATGATGCTAATAACAGATGTAACAGCTAATGATACTGTTAATATTTTTTTAACTTTTTGTTTATCATTCACAGCTTCTGCTTCTGCTACAAATTTTGCGATTGCGACAGGAAGACCGATTTGTGTTAATGTAATTGCTAGAATAAATGTAGGGACGGCCATCATATAAAGGCCAACGCCTTCTTCTCCTAAAATACGTGCCATTACAATACGATTAATAAATCCTAAAATTTTGGTAATAAAGCCGGCTATCATTAAAATAAATGCGCCTTTTAAAAAGCTTTGTCTCGTCATGGTCTTCTCCTACCTTCTCAAAATCAGTGGAATGATTTACAATAATTTATATGCACGTACGAGACAAGAATGACAAGCATTTAAGAGAGTACTCTTGAAAGTAGTTATTGCTGTCCATTAGAGCGGGATTAAAAGCGACTTTTCGTGCTGAAATAAGAAGGAGATGTTATATATGTTAGATAGAGAGGCTTTGGTAGAATCGTACCGCGGACAGTTACAAGTCGTTTTAGAAAGTAAAGTAGAAGAGTTCCAAATGTTCGGTTACGACCGAGTGACAGATGATGACATTTGGAAATTTCTTAAAGTGAAAAAGTGGAAGAAGATAGACAGCGATGTTAGATTGTATGAATTAGTTAATGACGTATTAACAGTAAGTGCTAATGAATATATGACTTATTTAACTGTTGAAGCATATCAAGCGCCGCTTTGGTCATTTGATGAATATGAAAATAAATAACCGACTGCAATTGGTTTGTTCTTCCTTTTGCAGTATAATGATAGGTATTGATAATGAGGAAATAATTATGTCTAAGATTATATATAAAGGGGGTAGTGAAGAGAGAAAATAAATAATGAAAGTGTAGGTAATGTGAAAAACTTACCGACACAGCTGGTGATGAACTAGCAAAATTATAGAAAGGAAGTCTACTAACTAGGCGTATGCACACGTGTGAAGGTGAATCGTAAAAGATTTATTTGAAGTGTTAGTAGCGGAAAGAGGGTACATATGGCAAAGCGTGGTACGAGAATTGCCGCCTTTTTCCTCATCGTTTTATTAATCGGTGGAGTAATTGGTGCGGCAGGAAAAGACATAGCAAAAGGAATTAGTCTAGGACTAGACCTTCGCGGTGGTTTTGAAATTCTGTATGAAGTAAAACCAGCCAAAAAAGGTGATAAAATCGATCGAGATGTACTTGTAAGTACAGTAGGTGCTCTTGAAAATCGTGTCAATGTTCTCGGTGTAAGTGAGCCGAACATTCAAATCGAAGGACAAGATCGAATTCGTGTACAGCTTGCTGGTGTACAAGATCAGCAAAAAGCACGTGAAATGTTATCAACACAAGCGAAATTAACATTCCGTGATGTAGATGACAATCTTCTTATGGATGGAACGGATTTAAAAGGTGGCGGAGCGAAGCAAACATTTGATGAGCAAGGCCGTGCGAGTGTAGGTCTTACACTAAAAAGCGCTGAAAAATTCCGTGAAGTAACTGAGAAAATTTCAAAAATGCCACCACCAACGAATTTAATGGTAATTTGGCTTGATTTTGAAGAAGGAAAAGATTCGTATAAAGCAGAATCTGCAAAACCGAATCCGAAATTCTTATCAGCAGCAACAGTAAGTCAAGTATTTAACCAAGCTGAAGTATCTATCGTAGGTGGAAACTTCACAGTTGAAAGTGCAAAACAACTTTCATCTTTATTAAACGCAGGTGCACTTCCGGTTGATTTAAAAGAAATGTATTCAACATCTGTTGGAGCGAAATTTGGTCAACAAGCGTTAGAGCAAACAATTTTCGCTAGTGCGATTGGTATCGCTCTTATTTTCTTATTTATGCTTGTATTCTACCGTTTACCAGGACTTGTAGCGGTTATTATGTTAGGTCTATACATTTTCGTTACATTACTTGTCTTTAACTGGATGCATGCAGTTCTTACGTTGCCAGGTATTGCGGCGTTAGTGCTCGGGGTAGGTATCGCAGTGGATGCGAATATTATTACGTACGAGAGACTAAAAGAAGAACTGAAAATTGGTAAGTCAATGATGTCAGCATTCCGTGCTGGTAACCATCGTTCATTAGCAACAATTTTAGATGCGAACATTACAACACTTGCAGCAGCTGGTGTATTATTCGTTTACGGTAATAGCTCTGTAAAAGGATTCGCAACAAGTTTAATTGTAAGTATTTTAGTCGGTTTTATTACGAACGTATTCGGTACTCGTTTCTTACTAAGTTTACTTGTAAAGAGCCGTTACTTCGATAAAAAACCAGGATACTTTGGTGTGAAACAAAAGGATATTATTCCGTTAACAAAAGGTGTAGTACATCCACCAACGAAATTTGATCGTATTAACTTTGTAAATGTCGGTCATAAATTCCTTATCTTCTCGATTGTAGTTGTAATTGCAGGTGCAATTATTTTACCAATTTTCAAAATGAATCTTGGTATTGACTTTGCCAGTGGTACACGTATCGACCTGCAATCAAAACAATCAGTTACTGTGTCTGATGTTCATAAAGATTTTAAAGAATTGAACATTGATGTGAAGGAAGAAAACATTGTACCGACTGGAGATGACAATAAGGGATTCGCAGTTCGTACATTAGGTGTTCTATCAAAAGATGAAATTGCGAAAACAAAAACATTCTTCCACGATAAATATGGTACAGATCCAAACGTAAGTACAGTTTCGCCGACAATTGGTAAAGAAATTGCAAGAAATGCATTTATCGCAGTATTAATTGCTTCTGCAGTTATCATTTTATACGTAAGTATTCGATTCCGATTTACGTACGCATTATCTGCAGTGCTTGCATTATTACATGATGCATTCGTTATGATTGTTATATTTAGTATTTTCCAATTGGAGGTAGACTTAACGTTTATCGCTGCCGTGTTAACAATCATCGGTTATTCTATTAATGACTCAATTGTTACGTTTGATAGAAACCGTGAATTATACAAACAGAAAAAACGAGTTCGCGATATAAAAGACTTAGAAGAAATCGTAAATGCAAGTATTCGCCAAACGCTTGGTCGTTCGATTAACACCGTATTAACAGTGTTATTCCCAGTAATTGCACTGCTTATCTTCGGTAGTGAGTCACTACGTAACTTCTCGTTTGCGTTACTTGTTGGACTAGTTGTAGGTACGTATTCTTCTGTTTTCGTTGCTTCTCAAATTTGGTTAATGCTTGAAAACCGTCGTTTGAAAAAGGGCAAAAACAAGAAAAAGGTTGAGAAAGTAGAATCTGAACCGCAAGTATAAAAAAGATGATGTCTCTTTATGAGGCATCTCTTTTTTCGTTTGTGGATACAATAAGATAGTTACTTTGAAATGATGAAATGGAAGAAAGTGGTGATGTTATCGCTGTTTTTGTTACAATAAAAAGATAGGTTAAGAAAAGAAGGGATTTTAATGATGGAAAAAGATGAACGTTTTAAACAGGCCGAGTTTGGTGCTATTGTCGGGATCGTTGGTAATATTATATTAGCGATTATAAAGGCGGTAATTGGTTATATTGGGAACAGTAAAGCGCTATTAGCAGATGCGGTGCATTCTGCATCAGATGTAATTGGTTCGCTAGCTGTACTGTTTGGGTTACGAGCAGCAAAGCAGCCGCCCGATGAAGATCATCCGTATGGTCATGGTAAAGCGGAATCGATTTCAGCGATTATTGTTGCAGTATTATTATTTATTGTGGGAATCGAGATAGCGATTTCGTCCATAAAAGCTTTTTCACAGGAACTAGAACCGCCGAAAGGGATTACAATTTTTGCTGTCGTTCTTTCAATTATCGTGAAAGAAGGAATGTTTCAATATAAATTCCGATTAGGGAAAAGGGTAAATAGTGATGCAATTATTGCAAATGCATATGAGCACCGTTCAGATGTGTTTTCTTCAATTGCAGCTTTAATCGGTATTTGTGCAGCGATTATTGGTGGTAAGTTCGGGTTAGATTGGCTTGTGTATGCCGATCCAATTGCAGGATTATTTGTTTCACTTCTTGTTGCAAA
Organism: Bacillus cereus group sp. MYBKT111-2; assembly: GCF_051915205.1. Lineage (NCBI taxonomy): Bacteria > Bacillati > Bacillota > Bacilli > Caryophanales > Bacillaceae > Bacillus > Bacillus cereus group sp. MYBKT111-2. The sequence goes on along the minus strand of NZ_JBQAEG010000001.1, from coordinate 663,189 downwards.
AATGGCATGGAGTATTGGGGCAGAAGCAATTCATGCAACGCTTGATCATGTTCTTCATGAGGAAGATGTTATTCCGCTTAGAGAAGCAGTACTTCAAATAGATGGTGTAAAAAAAATTGGTTCTTTATACGCAAGGGAACATGGTCATTATGTTATTGTTGATATTAAAGTTTCTGTAGATCCATACATTACTGTAGAAGAAGGGCATCGCATTGGAAAGCATGTGAAAGAAACGCTTATGAAACAAGATAACGTACAAAATGTGTTTGTACATATAAATCCGTATTCTCCAAATTAAACATTATTAACATTTTAGTATATAGATATTGCATCGTAGTTTGCATTATATTGTCACCCCTTAATCTGTCTTGTATAATGAACAGGTTAAGGGGTGATTTCGTGTTACAACCGAAGACGCGTTGGAAAGAAAAAGAATATAATGGCGAGCGAGTGAGTGAATTAGCAAGTAAATTACAATTATCACCACTTGTCGTTTCGTTATTCCTCGGTAGAGGATTAGATACAGAAGATAAGATTTTAGATTTTTTAAATACAGAAAATCAAGAATTTCATGATCCATTTTTATTAGAAGGAATGGATAGAACGGTAGAACGTGTAAATAAGGCGATTCAAAATGGAGAGCAAATATTAATATTTGGTGACTACGATGCGGACGGAGTAAGTAGTACGACTGTGTTATATCTTGCCTTGCAAGAATTAGGTGCAGACGTAGAATTTTATATCCCAAACCGTTTTACAGAAGGTTATGGACCAAACGAAGAAGCATTTCGTTGGGCGCATAGCGCAGGATTCTCATTAATTATTACTGTCGATACTGGTATCGCAGCTGTACATGAAGCGAAAGTAGCGAAGGAACTTGGGATAGATCTAATTATTACAGATCACCATGAGCCGCCACCAGAATTGCCAGAAGCACTTGCGATTATTCATCCGAAATTAGATGGCGGTGTGTATCCGTTTCACTATTTAGCGGGCGTTGGTGTTGCGTTTAAAGTTGCGCATGCACTACTGGGCCGTGTACCAGAACATTTATTAGAAATTGCAGTAATTGGTACAGTAGCCGATTTAGTATCACTTCACGGTGAAAATAGATTGCTAGTGAAGCGCGGTTTAAAACATATGCGCATGACGAAAAATATTGGACTAAAGGCGCTATTTAAAGTTGCTAACGTTTCGCAAAGTGAAATTACAGAAGAGAGTATTGGCTTCTCAATTGCACCTCGTATTAATGCAGTTGGACGTTTAGAAGATGCTACGCCGGCTGTACATCTTTTATTATCAGAGGATCCGGAAGAAGCGAAAGAGCTGGCTGAAGAAATTGATGAACTGAACAAACTGCGAAAAGATATTGTAAAGCAAATTACAGAAGAAGCTATCGCTGAGGTGGAAAATAATTTCCCGCCTGAAGAAAATAAAGTATTAGTGCTTGCAAAAGAAGGCTGGAATCCAGGTGTAATTGGAATTGTCGCTTCTAAATTAGTTGAACGTTTTTATCGTCCAACGATTGTACTATGCATTGATCCTGTAAAAGAAACTGCAAAAGGTTCAGCGCGTAGTATTGCAGGATTTGATTTGTTTGCAAACTTGTCAGATTGTAGAGAGTTATTGCCACACTTCGGAGGACATCCGATGGCAGCGGGAATGACGCTACATATGAATGATGTAGATGAATTACGCCGCCGTTTAAATGAACAGGCAGATACAATTTTAACGGAAGAAGATTTTATTCCAATTACAGCTGTCGATGCTTTTTGCAAAGTGGAGGACGTAACACTTGCAGCAATTGAAGATATGCAAAAGTTAGCACCATTTGGTGTTGGAAATCCAAAGCCACGTATTGCAGTGAAAGATGCGGAGTTAGAAAGTATTCGTGCAATCGGATCAGACGGTTCTCATTTAAAGATGTCTCTTCGTGATGGACAAGCAACATTGGATACAATTGGATTCGGTTTTGGTGCGTATGCGAAAGAAATTTCTCCAGTTGCAAAAGTATCTGTAATAGGAGAAGCGTCTATCAATGAATGGAATAATTTTAAGAAGCCGCAATTAATGGTGCAAGATATTGCTGTAGAGGCATGGCAATTATTTGATTGGCGTAGTATGCGTAACGTAGAAGCAAATGTAGCAGAACTTCCGAAAGAAAAAATCACGATGTTGTATTTTTCTAAAGAGGTATTGAATAAATTTTCTTTAGAAGACTATAAAGAGCATATGATGCATGCATCAGAAGTAACCGAGTTAGATGAGCAATACATCGTGTTACTTGATTTACCAAAAGGAACAGATGAATTACGAGATCTATTTAAAGTTGGGTTCCCGTCGCGAATTTATACGCTATTTTATCAAGAGAATAATCATTTATTTAGCACTGTTCCAACGAGGGATCACTTTAAATGGTACTATTCATTCTTGAGCCAAAAATCACCATTTTCTTTAAGGCAATATGGAGAACAACTATGTCAACATAAAGGTTGGTCAAAAGATACAGTAAATTTCATGACACAGGTGTTTTTTGAGTTAGAATTTGTTACAATAAAAGATGGCGTCATTTTTATGGCAGACAAAAAACAAAAGCGTGATTTAATTGAATCGAACACATATCGTGAGAAAATGAACCACTTACAATTAGAAAAAGAATTGGTTTATAGCACATATCAGCAACTATATACATGGTTTGAAACGATTCGTAATCATAAAGAAGTAGAACAGTTAGGGTAAAGGATTTGTATTTACAAACCTTTTAGATCTGAGGAGGATTCAGAAATATGGATTTCAAGCAACATATCGCAATTGTACCGGACTATCCAAAAGAAGGTATTGTGTTTAAAGACATTACACCGTTAATGAACGACGGTAAAGCATACAAAGCAGCAACAGATGCAATCGTTGAGTATGCAAAAGAGAGAGACATCGACCTTGTAGTAGGTCCAGAAGCTCGTGGCTTTATTATTGGTTGCCCAGTTTCTTACGCATTAGAAGTAGGATTTGCGCCAGTTCGTAAATTAGGAAAATTACCACGTGAAGTAATTACAGTTGACTACGGTAAAGAATATGGTAAAGATGTTTTAACAATCCATAAAGATGCAATTAAGCCAGGCCAACGCGTATTAATTACAGATGATCTATTAGCTACAGGTGGAACAATCGAAGCGACAATTAAGCTAGTTGAAGAGCTAGGCGGAGTTGTAGCAGGAATTGCATTCTTAGTAGAACTTACTTACTTAGATGGTCGTAAAATGTTAGATGGTTACGATGTATTAGTATTAGAAAAATACTAATCGCTATATAGGTAAAACTACGGTGATAAGAAGTACCCGTGAATCTCTTGGAGAGGAGCGGGTACTTTTGTATAATTGAACAAAAAATTATGGTGAAATGTCAGTAAAATCTTTTCCTTTTCACAATTCACAATCATTGGGTTATAATGATAGAATATAATTTATTCTATTTAATAAAGATAAAGTCAATTTTCAATAAAAGGTGATTCGATGGCAAATGAGCAGGTACTAACAGCTGAACAGGTACTCGAGAAAGCAAGTCAATATTTAGTGGATGAAGATATTGAGCTAGTAGCACGTGCCTATGAATATGCACGCGATGCGCATAGCGAACAATACAGAAAATCGGGTGAACCATACATTATTCATCCAATTCAAGTTGCAGGTATTTTAGTTGATTTACACATGGATCCAGCTACAGTATCAGCAGGTTTCTTACATGATGTAGTAGAAGATACAGAGATTACATTAGAAGATATTGAACGGGAATTTAATAAAGAAATTGCTATGCTTGTTGATGGTGTGACAAAGCTTGGAAAGATTAAATATAAATCTCATGAGCAACAACAAGCAGAAAACCATCGCAAAATGTTTATTGCAATGGCTCAAGATATTCGAGTTATTTTAATTAAACTAGCTGATCGTCTTCATAACATGCGTACATTGAAACATTTGCCTCAAGAGAAGCAGCGTCGCATTGCGAATGAAACGTTAGAAATCTTTGCGCCTTTAGCACATAGACTCGGAATTAGTACTATTAAATGGGAGCTAGAGGATACGTCACTTCGCTACTTAAATCCACAGCAATATTATCGTATTGTAAATTTAATGAAGCGTAAACGTGCAGAACGTGAAGAGTATTTAGACGAAGTAATGACTGGTATTCGTGAGAAATTAGACGAAGTTGCAATTCAACCTGAAATTTCTGGAAGACCAAAACATATTTACAGTATTTATCGTAAAATGGCACTGCAAAATAAACAGTTCAATGAAATTTACGATTTATTAGCTGTACGTGTCGTTGTAAATAGTATTAAAGATTGTTATGCAGTACTTGGAATTATTCATACGTGCTGGAAGCCGATGCCAGGTCGTTTTAAAGATTATATTGCAATGCCGAAAGCAAATCTATATCAATCTCTTCATACGACTGTAATTGGACCGAAAGGTGATCCGCTTGAAGTGCAAATTCGTACGAAAGAAATGCATGAGATTGCAGAATTCGGGATCGCGGCACACTGGGCGTATAAAGAAGGAAAAACAGCAGAAACAACAGGTACATTAGAGAAGAAACTTACATGGTTCCGTCAAATATTAGAATGGCAAAATGAAGCTTCTAATGCAGAAGAGTTTATGGAGTCGTTAAAAATTGATTTATTCTCTGACATGGTATTCGTCTTTACACCGAAAGGCGATGTAATGGAATTACCACTTGGATCTGTTCCAATTGACTTTGCATATCGTGTGCATTCAGAGATTGGGAATAAAACAATTGGTGCAAAAGTAAACGGGAAAATGGTGACACTTGACTATAAATTAAAAACAGGTGACATCATTGAGATTTTAACATCGAAACATTCGTATGGACCAAGTCAAGATTGGGTGAAACTTGCTCAAACATCTCATGCGAAAAACAAAATACGTCAATTCTTTAAGAAGCAACGTAGAGATGAAAATATTGAAAAAGGCCGTGAACTTGTTGAGAAAGAAGTGCGTAGCCTAGAGTATGAGATGAAAGAAGTATTAGCTCCTGACAATTTAAAACGTGTTGCTGAAAAATTCAATTTCGCAAATGAAGAAGATATGTTTGCGGCAGTTGGATATAATGGTATCACTGCATCACAAATTGTTACGCGACTAACGGACAAGTTCCGTAAGCAACGTGAAGAAGAAGAGATTGTTGAAGTTAAAGAAGTTCGTAAACCGATGAAAATTCGAAAATGGGATTCTGGTGTTAAAGTAAGTGGTGCGGATAATTTATTAATTCGTTTATCAAAATGCTGTAACCCAGTTCCTGGTGATGATATTGTTGGGTATATTACGAAAGGTCGAGGCGTATCAATTCACCGCCGTGATTGTGTAAATGTTCATACAGAAGAAGCTATAGAACGTTTATTAGAAGTAGAATGGGAAGGTAGCCCTGAAAAAGAAATTGAGTATAACGTTGATATTGAAATTTCAGGTTACGATCGCCGTGGTTTATTAAATGAAGTCTTACAAGCTGTTACAGAGACGAAAACGTACATTTCGGCAGTTTCTGGTAGAAGTGACCGTAATAAGATGGCGACAATTAATATGTCAATCTCTATTCGTAACTTACAGCACTTGAAAAAAGTAGTAGAACGCATTAAACGTGTTCCAGAAATTTATGCAGTACGACGCATGATGCATTAATAGGGAGTGTAGAAAAGATGAGAGTTGTTTTACAACGATCAAAAGAAGCGTCTGTCACAGTAGACGGTGAGATCGTAGGACAAATTCCGTTCGGTTTAACATTACTAGTTGGCATTACGCATGAAGATACAGAAAAAGATGCAACTTACATTGCAGAAAAAATTGCGAACTTACGTATTTTTGAAGATGAGAGCGGAAAGATGAACCATTCTGTACTCGATGTAGAAGGGCAAGTTCTATCCATTTCGCAATTCACATTATACGGAGATTGCCGCAAGGGAAGACGTCCAAACTTTATGGATGCTGCCAAACCTGACTATGCAGAGCGTTTATATGATTTCTTTAATGAAGAAGTACGTAAGCAAGGATTGCATGTAGAAACAGGGAAGTTCGGAGCAATGATGGATGTTTCTTTAATCAATGATGGTCCGGTTACCTTAATTGTGGAAAGTAAATAGTGTTGCAAGAAGAGAGGGGATGAGCCCCTCTCTTCTTTTATGGTTTTTAATGGTATATTTTGTTAATTATTGTTATGATAGTTAAGAAAATAAACGATATAATCGGGGGATTATGGGAGGTAAAACTTATGGAAACATTTGTACTCGTTCATGGAGCATGGGATGGCGGTTATGTTTGGAAAAAACTAGCTGAACTTTTAAGGGAAGAGGGTCATAGTGTATATACTCCTACATTAACTGGACTTGGGGAACGAACACATCTTATGCAACCTAATATAGGGTTGAAGACATTTATTCAAGACATTGTTAATACTATTAAATATCAGGGTCTAAAAGATGTAATTTTGGTAGGACATAGTTATTCTGGTATGGTAATTACAGGGGTGGCAGAAGTAATTCCCGAGTTCATTAAGGAGCTAGTATACGTGGATGCAATGCTTCCGGAAGATGGTGATTCTGTTATGGATATTTCTGGACCGGAAATGGCCGCGCATTTTATAGAAGAAGTAAAAGTATACGGGGAGGGATGGCGTGTTCTTCCTAGAAATACAATAGATGAGAGAAAATCAGCGATGCCATTGTTGGCTTTTACACAATCGGTTGAAATAAAAAACTCTAAAGCACAATGTATACCGCATATATACGTAGAAGTAAAGGATAATCCAGAACATTGGCCAATGACGTCTATCTTTTTAGAATCAGCAAAAAAAGCAAGAGATAGAAAATGGGAGGTTTTTTCTATTGAAGTTGGTGGGCATTGGGTAATGGAAACTAATCCAGAGGCATTGGTCCGTATATTGAATCAGAGTGTAGAAGTAATTTAATGTATGCTTTACTTCCTATAGAAGAAATGGCCGCGCAAGTTGTATTACATGTAATGTTAGAAATTCTCGTAATTGGGGTAGGTATTGTATCGTATCGTTATATTATTTGAAGCATCATATGCTAGCAAGTGGACTAGCTCATTGTTATAAATCCAATACTAATGTTTATTTTGAGTCAATAGCTTTTTCGTTTATGTATAACTCTCTAATCAATATGGAACAATAAAAAGTAAAACATCCATATTGAATGTGAGGGATATACGTATGCGTATGAATGAAAAAGGGCATTCTGTTACAAATGGTGCAAATCAACTGTTTAACGTGAATTTTCATGATTTTATTTCAAAAGAGCAAAACAATACTTCAATGGAGCTTGCTTCTGAGTTTGGGATTTCTCTTCAAGATGTAAAGCGTCTAAAGAAGCAGATTGAACGCTCTTAGAGCACTTGACAATCCTACTGAACAAACGTATAGTAATTTTATATTTACATATGAATATAACCGTTGATAGAGAAGAGTAAATGAGACACACATGGAAAGAGAAGAAATGTCTTAGGCTGAAAACATTTCTACATGATGACTGATTGAATGACACTCTAGAGGTTTCAACTTGAACGGCATATACGCTTAGTAGGGATGAACGCACATTTAAGCGTTATTAAAAAAGTGGAAGCATACGTGCTTCAATTAGGGTGGCACCACGGGTATAATACTCTCGTCCCTACTGTTCAAACAGTAGAGGCGGGAGTTTTTTTATTTTTATTAAGATTAAAACAATTTGAGGAGGAACTGAATATGTCTATTCAAATCCCACGCGGAACGCAAGATATTCTTCCAGGCACTGTTGAGTTATGGCAGTATATCGAAGGGCAAGCACGCGAAATTTGCCGTCGTTACAATTATAAAGAAATTCGTACACCGATTTTTGAACACACTGAGTTATTTTTACGTGGTGTTGGTGATACGACAGATATCGTGCAAAAAGAAATGTACTCATTCCAAGATCGTGGAGAGCGTAGTTTAACATTACGTCCAGAAGGTACTGCACCTGTTGTACGTTCTTACGTTGAAAATAAAATGTTCGGTGACGCAACACAACCAACGAAATTATATTATATCGGTCAAATGTTCCGTTACGAAAGACCGCAAGCAGGCCGCTATCGTCAATTCGTACAATTTGGTATTGAAGCAATCGGTAGTAACGATCCTGCAATTGATGCAGAAGTAATTGCACTTGCTGTAGAGTTTTACCGCGGCATGGGCTTAAAAAATATTAAAGTTGTATTAAACAGCTTAGGTGATGCAGCAAGCCGTCAAGCACACCGTGATGCATTAATCGCACACTTTGAGCCACGTATCGGCGAATTCTGTTCTGACTGTCAATCTCGTTTAGAAAAGAACCCTCTTCGTATTTTAGATTGTAAGAAGGACCGTAACCATGAATTAATGGGAACAGCACCATCTATTACAGAATACTTAAATGAAGATTCAGCAGTATACTACGAAAAAGTTCAAGAACTATTAACGATGATGGATGTTCCATTTGAAAAAGATCCGAACTTAGTACGTGGTTTAGACTACTACCAACACACTGTATTTGAAATTATGAGTGAGGCAGAAGGTTTCGGTGCTATTACTACATTAAGCGGTGGTGGACGTTACAACGGACTTGTACAAGAAATCGGTGGACCAGAAATGCCAGGTATCGGTTTTGCGATGAGTATTGAACGTTTAATTATGGCATTAAAAGCTGAAAACATTGAATTGCCAATCGAACATAGCATTGATTGTTACGTTGTAGCGCTTGGAGAAAAAGCAAAAGACCATGCTGCAAAAGTTGCGTTTGATCTTCGTAAAGCTGGATTATCAGTTGAAAAAGATTATTTAGATCGCAAAATGAAGGCACAATTTAAATCAGCAGATCGTCTAAAAGCGAAATTTGTAGCTGTATTAGGGGAAGATGAGTTAGATAAAGGTATCATCAACTTAAAAGATATGGCAACAGGCGAACAAGAAGAAGTAGCATTAGATGTATTTGCTTCATACGTAGCAGAGAAATTAATATAGGGGGAACTTACAGTGGCTGAAAGAACACATGCATGTGGAAAAGTAACAGTAGAAGCAGTTGGACAAACAGTTCAATTAAAAGGTTGGGTACAAAAACGCCGTGATTTAGGTGGATTAATCTTTATCGACTTACGTGACCGTACAGGTATCGTACAAGTTGTATTTAACCCAGAAACATCAAAAGAGGCGCTAGAAGTAGCAGAAACAATTCGTAGCGAATACGTATTACACGTAGAAGGTACAGTTGTTGAGCGTGGTGAAGGCGCAATTAATGACAATATGGCAACGGGTCGTATTGAAGTACAAGCAACGAAAGTAAACGTATTAAATGCAGCGAAAACAACGCCAATCATTATTGCTGATGATACAGATGCATCAGAAGATGTGCGTTTAAAATATCGTTATTTAGACTTACGTCGTCCTGTAATGTTCAACACATTCAAAATGCGTCACGACGTAACAAAAACAATTCGTAACTTCTTAGACACAGAAGAGTTCTTAGAAGTGGAAACACCAATTTTAACGAAGAGCACGCCAGAAGGAGCTCGTGATTATTTAGTACCAAGTCGTGTACATGATGGTGAATTCTATGCATTACCACAATCTCCACAGCTATTTAAACAGCTTCTTATGGTCGGTGGATTTGAACGTTACTATCAAGTAGCACGCTGTTTCCGTGATGAAGATTTACGTGCAGACCGTCAACCAGAATTTACGCAAATCGATATTGAAGCTTCATTCTTAACACAAGATGAAATTTTAGATATGATGGAGCGCATGATGACGAAAGTTATGAAGGATGCAAAAGGTGTAGAAGTGAGTGCACCGTTCCCTCGTATGAAATATGCTGATGCAATGGCTCGTTACGGTTCTGATAAGCCAGATACACGCTTTGAAATGGAACTAACAGACTTATCTGAGTTTGCAGCAGGTTGTGGATTTAAAGTATTTACAAGTGCTGTAGAAAGTGGCGGACAAGTAAAAGCAATTAATGCAAAAGGTGCTGCGAGCAAATACTCTCGTAAAGATATCGATGCATTAACTGAATTCGTAAAAGTATACGGTGCAAAAGGTTTAGCTTGGCTTAAAGTGGAAGAAGACGGCTTAAAAGGACCGATCGCGAAATTCTTCGGTGAAGAAGATGCAAATGTGTTAATGAGCACATTAGAAGCTACTGCTGGTGACTTATTACTATTCGTAGCAGATAAGAAGAGCGTTGTTGCAGATAGCTTAGGCGCACTTCGTTTACGTCTAGGTAAAGAGCTTGAGTTAATTGACGAAAGTAAATTTAACTTCCTATGGGTAACAGATTGGCCACTTCTTGAGTACGATGAAGATGCAGATCGTTACTTCGCAGCTCACCACCCATTCACAATGCCATTCCGTGAAGACGTTGAGCTATTAGAAACAGCACCAGAAAAAGCACGTGCACAAGCATATGACCTTGTATTAAACGGTTATGAGCTTGGCGGTGGATCACTTCGTATTTACGAGCGTGACGTACAAGAAAAAATGTTCAAAGCACTTGGATTCTCACAAGAAGAAGCACAAGAGCAATTCGGATTCTTATTAGAAGCATTCGAATACGGTACGCCACCACACGGCGGTATTGCATTAGGTTTAGACCGTCTTGTTATGTTACTTGCAGGTCGTACGAACCTTCGTGATACAATTGCGTTCCCGAAAACAGCAAGCGCAAGCTGCTTATTAACAGAAGCTCCAAGCCCAGTTGCAGAAGCACAGCTTGAAGAGTTAAATTTAAAATTAAGCTTAAAAGAAGAGAAGTAAGAATAGGGTCTAGATGGTTATACTAATACCATCTAGGCTTTTTTTGAGAGGTTGTTTAAAAAGTCCGGTTCAGATAACGATCGCATCTCGTCGTTACGTATCCCAGTCCGGTGCTCGAGTAGTAACGCTACACTGCGCTCCTCCTGGCTTCAGCGCCTCGATCTGCTCGGTTCTCTGAATCCTCCTTTTTAAATGTGTATTTAGGAAGAAATAAAATTCTGGTCTATGTTTTCATTCTCGAAATATGTATTTTTAGGAATTCTATAACTTTTTCTATACAAATAGTCGGAAAAACGCTAGAATACATGGTAGACCATTTTTGTAATAGGAGTGTAGAGCTGAATGTTACATCAATTTTCACGTAATGAATTAGCCTTCGGTAAAGAAGGACTTGAAATATTAAAAAATAGTACAGTCGGTATTTTAGGAATTGGCGGCGTAGGTTCTTTTGCAGCTGAAGCGTTAGCGCGTTCTGGCGTAGGACGTCTCGTATTAGTTGATAAAGACGTTGTAGATATAACAAACGTAAACCGTCAAATTCACGCTTTAGTATCTACTGTAGGACGTTCAAAAGTAGAATTAATGAAAGAGCGTATCGCAGACATTAACCCGGAGTGTGAAGTAATTGGACTAGAAATGTTTTATACAGATGAAACATATGAAGAGTTCTTTAAGCACGGTTTAGACTTCGTAGTGGATGCATCTGATACAATTACGTTCAAAATTCATTTAATTAAACAATGTTTACGTCGTAAAATTAAAATTATCTCAAGTATGGGTGCAGCAAATAAAATGGACCCAACTCGTTTCCGTATTGCGGACATCTCTAAAACACATACAGATCCAATTGCGAAAGTCATTCGTACGAAGCTTCGTAAAGAGGGTATTAAAAAAGGTGTAAAAGTTGTCTTCTCTGACGAAAACCCAATCGTAATTCGTGAAGAAGTACGTAAAGAAATCGTACCAGACGAAAATGCAAAAATTCGTAAAGCGAAATTACCGCCTTCATCAAATGCATTCGTACCATCTGTGGCAGGCCTAATTATGGCAAGTCACGTTGTACGTGAACGCATTAAAAATGTAGAAGTGAAGCGTGTAGGGCAAGAATAAAAAGAAAGCATATATCCATTTCGGATATATGCTTTTTTATATGTGCTAAAGAAATAGGGGTATTTGCATTGCTACTAGTTCAAATGTAAGCAAGGCCAGTAAGTAATAATCATACTTGTCTGATTTATAACCTGAGGTCTTTTTTAAACTGTGAATGGTAAAAAGGCCTAACGTTAGAACGAGAATACCGAGTGTTATTTTGAAGGCTACTAATGAAATGGCAATCAGCTCCTTTCAATCGTATATGTTTATAGTAACATTTAAGTAAAAAATATCCAGTTGATTCAGGGAGTTCTTTGTATAGCGGGTTTGCTTATTTTGTAAATATTTGTCGGTAAATCGATATTCCTTGTCGAATAGTCGATATAATTAAAAAATCGTTGATATATTGTAAGTTACGATAGATATATTCGAAAAATCGTCGATATAATTTCATTTACCAATATGCTATCCACCGAAGAGACAAAAAAAGATGTCACTTAGCCGGAAAATTGGGCTAGGTGACATCTTTTTTAATTCTCTGCAGAATAAATAATATCTAAATTTCCATTTTGATCTGTCTTGAAAATGGGAGCGATCTGCTCTTCTTGTTCTTCAACTGAAACGAGTTTTCGAGCACGATCCATAATTCTAACGAGCATTGCATAATCTTCTTCGATTGCTTGTTGTTTTTTTGTGAGTGCGGCTAATTTAGTTTCAAGCTCATCATTCGTTTTTTGCAAGGAAGTGAGCTGAGTTTGTAATACTTCATTTTCAGTTTGTAACTTTGCGAGTGAAGGATTATTGTGCTCTAAGTTTTGCAAAAACGAGATGACATTTTGCATTGTAAGTTCTTGTTTACTTGGTACAATATCTTCTGAAAACTCAGCGTCGATTACGAGTTGTTTCGTTTTTGTGAACTGATTTTTTTCTATTTTAGCTTCAGAACGCTTTAATTCTTTACGTTGTTTTTTCGCAAGCTGCACCGCATCTTCATAATTCGGTCTTACTTCAGCATTCCATCTAAAACCGCAAGCTGCGGAAGTGCGGTTTAAAGCATCGCCGACTTCATCGAATGCTTTTATTTGTGTACTGCCGCTGCGAATATGTCGTAAAACAGTTTCTGCTAAAAGGAGATCGTCTTCTTTTGTCCATGCATCTTGACGTGTTTTCATAAGCGAAGCCTCCATAATGGTGACGTTTTTGCTTATGTTACCCTTTATTTTTCGTTTTATTCGAACTTTGTAATCTTTCATATACAGTAGAAAGTGCTTGTTCAAATTTCCCTGTCGTTTTCGGTTTATAATATTGTTTGTTTTTTATTTTATCAGGTAAGTATTGTTGCGGTACCCAACCATTTGGATGGTCGTGTGGATATAAGTAGCCAATGCCTCTTCCAAGTGCCTCTGCGCCTTTGTAATGACTATCTTTTAAATGACTTGGAATATCGCCTGTTTGACCGTTCCGTAAATCGTGTAAGGCAGCATCAAGTGCTTTATAAGCTGAGTTTGATTTTGGTGATAGGCAAAGCTCAATAACGGCATTTGCAAGTGGTATGCGCGCTTCTGGGAATCCAACGCGTTCAGCTGATTCTATTGCGGCTAGCGTACGCGGTCCAGCTTGCGGGCTAGCAAGTCCAATATCTTCATATGCCATAATAAGAAGACGTCTACCGATGCTTTGTAGGTCACCGGCTTCAATAAGACGTGCTAAATAGTGAAGTGCTGCATTTACATCACTTCCGCGCACCGATTTTTGAAATGCCGATAATACGTCATAATGAGCATCTCCGCCTTTGTCATGAACGAAGCTCTTTTTTTGTAAGCATTCTTCGGCGATTTCCAGCGTAATTTCCGCAGCTTTGTCATTAGTTGTAAAGCTAGATAAAACAGCTAGTTCCAGTGCATTATAAGCGGAACGCATATCTCCGCCTGATGCATTTGCGAAGTGATGTAATGCTTCAGGCGTAACAGTTACATCATATTCCCCAAGACCTTTTTCTTTATCTTCAAGTGCTCGTTTTAAGCCAATTAAAAGATCATCTTCTGTTAATGCGTGTAATTCGAAGATTTGACACCGACTTCGAATAGCAGAATTAATAGCATGGAACGGATTACTCGTCGTCGCACCAATTAAAGTAAGGAGTCCACTTTCTAAATGAGGTAATAGAAAATCCTGTTTTGCTTTATCTAGACGGTGTACTTCATCTAAAATTAAAACGAGGTGTCGATGCATCTTTGCCTCTTGTACGACAACTTCCATATCTTTTTTATTATGAGTAACAGCGTTTAATAGGCGAAAAGGGGTTCCGGTACTTCCTGCAATTGCGCTCGCAATGGATGTTTTTCCAGTGCCTGGAGGGCCATATAAAATCATAGATTGAAAATGATTTGCTTGGACCATTCGCCATAAAATTTTTCCTTCACCAACTAAATGTTGTTGTCCGATAATTTCTTGAATATTTGTAGGGCGCATTCGATGTGCGAGTGGTTGTTTCATTTTTACCGTCTCCCTTAATGTATAATCTCTTTCTATCGTATCATTTTTTTTAGTGGAATTTGAAATAGGATGCTGTTTTGTGGGAAAAATGAATATGAATATTTTCATTTTTCTTTCAATTGTAATAATTTCCGAGTTTTTCAATGTGATTTTATGTTATCATTTTGATACACAAGTTGAAATTTCTTATAATACTATATTATGCTATAATTTCATAGGATTTTAAATTGTGTTCTTTTATAAATAAGATATAACCAATAGAAGTGAAAATTTGAAAAGAGGTGCAAAATAGATGAAGATTTCAACGAAAGGCCGCTACGGCTTAACAATTATGATCGATCTTGCAAAAAAGTTTGGTGAAGGTCCGATTTCATTAAAATCAATTGCGCAGGCACATGACTTATCGGAACATTACTTAGAGCAATTAATTTCACCACTTCGTAACGCGCGTCTAGTAAAGAGTACGCGCGGAGCATATGGCGGATATGTATTATCAGATCAACCGGCTAACATTACAGCTGGGGATGTAATCCGTGTATTAGAGGGTCCAATTAGTGTTGTAGAAATGATAGAAGAAGAAGAGCCAGCACAACGCCAATTATGGATGCGTGTTCGTGATGCGGTGCAAGAAGTGTTAGATAGTACAACATTAGAAGATTTAGTACGTTATGAGGAAGAAAATCACGGGGGCTATATGTTTTACATTTAATTCCTTGTGAAACGATTTGGAAAGAAGGAGATTTAATGGAACGCATTTACTTAGATCATGCTGCGACATCTCCGACTCACCCAGAAGTGGTCGAAAAGATGATTCCATATATGACAGAAACATTCGGAAACCCGTCTAGTATTCACTTTTATGGACGTCAAACGCGCCATGCAGTAGATGAGGCGAGACGCGCATGTGCACGTAGCATTCATGCGAATCCGAATGAAATTATATTTACGAGCGGTGGTACGGAAGCTGATAATTTAGCGCTTATCGGTGTAGCGCGTGCGAACCGTCATAAAGGTAACCATATTATAACGACACAAATTGAACATCATGCAATTTTGCATACGTGTGAATTGTTAGAGCGTGAAGGATTTGAAGTGACATATTTACCTGTTGATGAAACAGGACGCGTTCAAGTTTCTGACATACAAAAGGCATTAACAGAAGAGACAATTCTTGTATCTATTATGTTTGGGAATAATGAAGTTGGGACGATGCAACCAATTGCGGAAATAGGTAAGCTGCTAAAAGAGCATCAAGCTTATTTCCATACAGATGCGGTACAAGCTTACGGTTTAGTAGAAATTGATGTGAAAGAGTTTTGTATTGATTTATTATCAATTTCGGCTCATAAAATTAACGGGCCAAAAGGTGTCGGGTTCTTATACGCTGGTGCAAATGTGAAATTTGAACCGTTATTAATAGGCGGGGAGCAAGAAAGAAAACGCCGTGCTGGTACTGAAAATGTGCCGAGCATCGTTGGGTTGCAACATGCAATTTTGCTAGCTGAAAAAACTCGTGAGCAAAAAAATGCCCAATATGAAGAGTTTAAAGATATAATGGTATCTGTCTTCAAAAATGAAGACATTACTTTCGAGGTAAACGGAAACTTAGAATATCGATTACCACATGTGCTTAATATTAGTTTTACAGGAATGAACATTGAACCGTTTCTTGTGAACTTAGACTTAGCTGGCATTGCAGTATCAAGTGGTTCGGCTTGTACAGCTGGTTCGATTGATCCATCACATGTATTAGTGGCGATGTTCGGAAAAGACTCCGATCAAATACGTTCATCCGTACGTTTTAGTTTCGGACTTGGAAATACGAAAGAGCAAGTTGAGAAAGCGGCGTACGAAACAGTGAAAATCGTGAAGCGATTAACACAAAATTAGCATGGGAGGTGACATGATGAACAAACTACCTCACGAAACACGCGTTGTCATCGGGATGTCCGGTGGCGTCGATTCATCTGTAGCGGCTCTTTTATTAAAAGAGCAAGGTTATGATGTAATCGGAATTTTTATGAAAAACTGGGATGATACAGATGAGAATGGTGTCTGCACAGCAACAGAAGATTACAATGATGTAATTGAAGTGTGTAACCAAATTGGTATTCCGTATTATGCAGTAAACTTTGAAAAACAATACTGGGATAAAGTATTTACGTACTTCTTAGATGAATACCGAGCTGGTCGTACACCAAACCCAGATGTAATGTGTAATAAAGAAATTAAATTTAAAGCATTTTTAGAGCATGCCATTGCGCTCGGTGCTGATTATGTAGCGACAGGTCATTATGCACGCGTTGCTTATATGGACGGCGAATATAAAATGCTTCGCGGCGTTGATGACAATAAAGACCAAACGTATTTCTTAAATCAATTAAGCCAAGAGCAATTATCAAAAACAATGTTCCCGCTTGGTGAACTGAAGAAACCACAAATTCGTGAAATGGCGAAAGAAGCTGGTTTAGCGACAGCGGCGAAGAAAGATAGTACTGGTATTTGCTTCATTGGTGAGCGTAACTTTAAAGATTTCTTAAGTAACTATTTACCAGCACAACCAGGTGTGATGCAAACGTTATCTGGCGAAGTGAAAGGAAAGCATGACGGTTTAATGTACTACACAATTGGACAACGTCATGGCCTTGGTATTGGTGGTAACGGTGATCCGTGGTTTGCTGTTGGGAAAAACTTGAAAGAAAACATTTTATATGTTGATCAAGGATTCCATAACGAACTTCTATATGGCGACGAAGTTATTGCTACAAATGTTGGCTGGGTAAGTAATAAAGCGAAAGAGAAAGAATTTAAGTGCACAGCGAAATTCCGTTATCGTCAAGAAGACAATAAAGTAACGGTTCAAATCGTTGATGAAAATACAGTTCGTATTCTTTGTGACGAGCCAATTCGTGCAATTACACCAGGACAAGCAGTTGTTTTCTATGATGGAGATGAGTGTTTAGGCGGTGCTACAATTGATGAAGTGTACCGTAGCGGTAAGAAATTGGATTATTTAGGATAAAAGAGAAGCCTCTACCGATTCGCGGTTAGAGGTTTCTTTTACATAAGGCGAATTTTCGTTCGCTTGGAAAATACATTCTTTGTTATAATTTGTTGTAGAGGTGAAGGACATGTCAAACAAACTTGAAACAGGTATTCAATATATGCAAGAAGGAAACTGGGAAGAAGCTGCTAAAAATTTCACAGAAGCAATCGAAGAAAATCCGAAAGATGCGCTTGGATATATTAATTTTGCAAACTTATTAGATGTACTAGGTGACAGTGAGAGAGCAATTTTATTTTATAAACGTGCATTGGAGTTAGATGATAAATCTGCGGCTGCTTATTATGGATTAGGAAACGTATATTACGGTCAAGAGCAATTTGCAGAGGCGAAAGCTGTATTTGAACAAGCGATGCAAGCTGGATTACAATCAGCTGATGTAACGTTTATGTTAGGTATTACACATGTGCAACTTGGAAATGATCGTCTTGCACTGCCGTTTTTACAAAGAGCAACAGAATTAGATGAAAACGATGTAGAAGCTTTGTTCCAGTGCGGACTTTGCTTTGCACGACTAGAACATATTCAAGAGGCGAAACCTTATTTTGAAAAGGTATTAGAAATGGATGAAGAGCATGCAGATGCGTATTATAATTTAGGTGTTGCCTACGTATTTGAGGAAAAAAATGAGAAGGCTCTCGCTTTATTTAAGAAAGCAACTGAAATTCAGCCAGATCACTTTTTAGCGGGTAATGGTGTTCGTTTATTAGAGCAAGAAGCTGAATAAGATGAAAATATAATTAATGAGTAGTTATCCCTCATCTAAATAGGTGGGGGATGTACTGCTCATTAAAGTGAAACGAAACCGGAAAGGAGAGGAAAGATGGGAAATCAACATGCAATGGATTTGTTTGAGGAAGAGAAAAAGTTTATAAAAGCGCAAGTTCTTCATACCATTTTCCACAACGAAGAAAACCTCTATTCCGTTGTCAGTATGAAAGTCATTGAAACGAATGAAACGTACGACGAAAAAAAAGTGATGATAAACGGTCATTTTCCCCGCATGCATGAAGATGAAGTGTTTACGTTGACAGGTCATTTTAAAGACCACCCGAAGTATGGGAAACAATATTTAGTTGAAACGTTTAAGAAAGAATTGCCGCAAACGAAAGCCGGTATGGTGCAATATTTAGCGAGTGATTTATTTAAAGGGATAGGAAAGCGTACAGCTGAAAAAATTGTGGACCATCTGGGGGAACATGCTATTTCTAAAATTATGGATGATCCTGAGGCTTTAAATGGTGTTGTTAATAAACAAAAGGCTCAGGAAATATATGAGACAATTATTGAACATCAAGGATTAGAGAAAGTAATGAGCTTTTTAAATGGTTACGGTTTTGGAACGAAGCTTTCTATTAAGATTTACCAGCAATATAAAGAGATGACATTAGAAGTGATTCGTAATAATCCATATCAGCTTATTGAAGAAGTGGACGGAATTGGTTTTGGAAGAGCGGATGATATAGGGCGTGCGTTAGGGATATCGGGTAATCACGACGACCGTGTACGCGCAGGATGTTTTTACACGTTAGAGAATGTCTCATTACAACTTGGCCACGTTTATATGAGGAAAGACCAACTTGTAAGAGAAACGATGTCACTTTTAAACAATCAAGAAGGAAGAGTGACTGAGGAAGATATTGTAGGCTGTATTGAAACGATGCAAAGTGAAGGGAAAGTCATCATAGAAGAAGAGCGAGTGTATTTAGCAACGTTATTCTACTCTGAAAAAGGTGTTGTAAAGTCCATTCGCAGGCTTATGAATCAAGAAGAAACACCTTCATTTCCAGAGGCAGAAGTGTTAAAAACATTAGGTGAAATTGAAGAACAACTGAACGTACAATATGCACCGTTTCAGCAAGAAGCAATTCAAACGGCACTTCATAAACCGATGATGTTATTGACAGGTGGACCAGGAACAGGGAAAACAACAGTTATTAAAGGAATTGTTGAAATGTATGCGTCACTTCACGGGCTATCGTTAAATCCGAATGAATACAGTGATGATAATCCATTTCCGATATTATTAACGGCTCCAACAGGAAGGGCAGCGAAGCGAATGAGTGAATCAACAGGGCTTCCAGCTTGTACAATTCACCGTTTACTTGGCTGGACGCCCGAAGGGTCTTTCCAACGGAATGAAACAGATCCGGTACAAGGGAAATTACTCATTATTGATGAATTTTCAATGGTTGATATTTGGCTTGCAAATCAGCTGTTTAAGTCATTGCCGACTAACATTCAAGTTATCGTTGTAGGCGATGAAGATCAATTACCATCTGTAGGACCTGGACAAGTATTAAAAGATTTATTGAATGCAGGTGCAGTTCCAACAGTAAAGCTTACTGAGATTTATCGTCAAGCGGAAGGTTCATCAGTAATTCAACTTGCCCATGCGATAAAAAATGGAACGCTCCCACCAGATTTAGCGCAAAACCAAAAAGATCGTTCATTTATCGGTTGTACAGGAGCTCAAATTGTTGAGGTTGTTAAGAAGGTTTGTGAGAATGCGAAGACAAAAGGGTTTAGCGCAAGAGATGTACAAGTATTGGCCCCGATGTATCGTGGACCGGCGGGTATTAATGTACTAAACGAAGCGTTGCAAGAAGTGTTTAATCCGAAAAGGGAAAAGAGTAAAGAAATTGCTTACGGTGATGTTGTATACCGAAGAGGCGATAAAGTCTTGCAACTCGTTAATCAGCCGGAGAGTCAAGTTTTTAATGGTGATATCGGAGAAATTGTTTCGGTGTTTTATGCGAAAGAAAACGTTGAGCAACAAGATATGATTATCGTTTCATTTGATGGAATTGAGGTAACATATACAAAACCAGATTTAAATCAAATTACACATGCCTATTGCTGTTCCATTCATAAATCACAAGGTAGTGAATTTCCGATTGTGATTATGCCGATAGTA
The DNA here is from genome assembly GCF_051915205.1 of Bacillus cereus group sp. MYBKT111-2. NCBI lineage: Bacteria > Bacillati > Bacillota > Bacilli > Caryophanales > Bacillaceae > Bacillus > Bacillus cereus group sp. MYBKT111-2. The sequence goes on along the minus strand of NZ_JBQAEG010000001.1, from coordinate 642,790 downwards.
AAAAGTTATAATCGTATGTTACGTCGTAATTTAATTTATACTGGTATTACAAGAAGTAAGAAGTTCCTTATTATTTGCGGGGAGGAAGCTGCTTTCCAGTCTGGTGTAAATCGCCTTGATGATGCAATGCGTCAAACGACTTTAGCTAGCCGATTGCAAGAATCACAAGGAGAAGTACAGATGGTAACGGTTAACGGCGAAGAAATGGACGTGGAAAACATTTCACCGTATGATTTCATGTAACAAGGTGAAATTATATAGTGAAACTTTCAAACGTATAACGTTGAAAGGCTCCAGCAATGTATAAATGAATGCAGTTTGGACATAATGGCGAATAGAATCCGGGAGACTGTAAGGAGATGAACGCCATATGTTTATTTGTCCAAATTGCAAAGGGAAAGACATTGGAAAAATAGGTGTCAACCAATTTTATTGCTGGAATTGTTATATCGAATTATCGGTTTCAAAGGGGAAAATCCATACGCATCAAGTAGAAGAAGATGGTTCACTAAGCTCTCTTGATGATTTATTTGATGAGAATGAAAGAACGATCGGATAACGAAAAGGGGGATTTACTTTGAATCTACGCAATTCATTAATCGCATTAGGTGTTGGAGCGGCAGCATATCAATATGCTCGCAAACAAGATGTATTTTCAAAACGCAATATGAAAAAAGCACGTAAGATGATTAAATCTTATTTATAAGCGTAAAAAACTCCCTTCATGATAAGGGAGTTTTTTTATGCACTTGTATGCAAATATAAAAGTCCAATTTCAGAGAAGAGATAAGATAGGCCGTAACATCCAACGCCAAGCATTCCGTAATGAAATAATTGCTTCGCTTTTTCCTTTCGTGAGGAACGAATAAAGAAGCCTTTCCAAATACCAAACCCGATACAAATCCATTCAAGAATCATAAAAAGTGCAGATAATATGAGCATAAATAAAACCATTATGAGCCCTCCTGATTATAATGTTTCATGCTGCATTCTTAGGGGTGGTTGTCCTTGTTATGTTATGTATATGTACATCTTTACAAAACAGTATGGTCTGCACGAAAAGATTTTAAAACTTTTGCACATAACCTACCCTATTTATTTTCAAAATAAAGGTGGAGGAGGTTTTTCGTGTGAAGAATCTTAAAATCATTTGGATATATCGTTTAGGGTTATTGTTACTTGTTTTTCTTTGTTTGCTCGTCTTTTTAAAAATTAAGCCGCTATGGGCACCGATTATTTTTGTATGTAAAGTGGCCATTACACCGTTTCTTATTGCATGTTTCATTGCGTATTTATTGCATCCTTTAATTGAAAAAATTCATAAGGAAGGGATGCCGCGTACACTCGCTATTTTGCTTATTTACATCCTTTTCTTTGGCGGGATTGGTTATGGAATTTATAAAGGAACGCCGGTTGTGATTAAGCAATTACAAGAAATCAATGAACAATTCCCGCAGTTTACAAAAATGTATGATTCTTGGATGGATGGTGTTACAGAACAAACAGCGAATTTCCCGTCATTTATTCATGAAAAGGTGAAACAAATTTTTGTCGGAGTAGAGACGAAGATACAAGCACTTTTAAATAAAGTGATGAGCACAGCTCGTGGTGTACTAGATTCGTTACTCATTATTTTCTTAATTCCGTTCATTGTATTTTACATATTAAAAGATTACGGCGAGTTTTATCATATCTTTTGGAAACTAGTCCCGAGTAAGTGGCGTAGTACGGGGCAAATGTTGGCGAAAGAAATTGATAAGTCACTTGGAAGTTATATTCGCGGACAGTTATTCGTTTGTTTAGTATTAGGAGGAGTATCGGTTCTTTCTTTTTGGTTTATCGGTATGAAATATCCATTATTACTTGGCATCATCATCGGGATAACAGATATAATCCCATACTTTGGCCCTATTTTAGGAGCGATTCCAGCGTTGATGATTGCAGCAACGGTATCAACAAGTTTACTCATTAAAGCGGGGATTACGATTGCTATTTTGCAATTCGTAGAAAGTAACATTTTATCCCCTTACATCGTTGGTAAGTCGCTTCGCATGCATCCTGTTATTATTATGCTTGCATTATTAGTTGGGGGAGAAGTGGCAGGAATTGTAGGGTTATTAATATCAGTTCCTGTTTTAGCGGTCATTCGCACAGTGATCGTTCATGTAAGGCCCCTTTGGAAAAAAGAAGATGTGTAATAGGAAGGCCCTCTACTTATAAAAGTAGAGGGCTATCATTATTTAGAGAGTTGCTCGTTTATTTTTTGAACGAGAGAGCTTACATCATTTGTTTGAATATGTTTTATTTTTTTCCATTCATTATCATACATAAATACAATTTGATTGCTGAAAAGCCGCTTTTGTTCTTTTAAATTTGAAATTTTTGCGAAAGCGTACTCTTCAAATAAAGGGTTCTTACTTACATCTGGTCCATAAAAGAAGAGCCGTTTGTCTGTTAAAATTAGCAATCCTGGCCTTGCGACGGAACGATAAATAAATATGTCTAGTGAACAGGCTACGTAAAACAATATTGTTTCATCAGTCGTTAACATATTTTTAGCTTTGTTCAATAAGGTTGTCATTATAATCGCTCCTTTATTATTAATAATTTAATTATAACAAAAATAAAATATTCAGAAAAGTGCGTGGGAGTAGTACAATTTGTTAATACATGCATAATATATGAAAAGGCTGTTAAGAATGAATAGTAGAATAGCTATGATTAATAAGTAATTGATATAATATAAATGATTATCTACATTGACAAACTTAAGAGAATTCTATTATATTTAGTCATATAATACATTAAATCAATGACGGAACAAGTACGTTACAGTCCATTTATAGAGAGAAGCTTCCATATGGCTGAAAGAAGCTTTAAATGAAGGGTAACAGAAAGCTAATCCTGAGAGCAGCTAATCACTGCCGTCTTGCCACGTTACGGCACCATGAGGTGATGAATTGATTCGTATAGCAATCAATTCATAATTAGGGTGGTATCGCGAGTTAACTCTCGTCCCTTTTATAGGGGCGGGAGTTTTTTATATTTAAGGAGGAAAATACAATGAAACAACTAACAGGCGCACAAATTCGTCAAATGTTTTTAGACTTTTTCCAAGAAAAAGGACATGCAGTAGAACCTAGTGCATCACTAGTTCCACATGAAGATCCATCTCTTCTATGGATTAACAGTGGTGTAGCAACATTAAAAAAATATTTTGATGGACGTGTAATCCCGCAAAATCCACGTATTACAAATGCTCAAAAATCAATTCGTACAAACGATATTGAAAACGTAGGGAAAACAGCTCGTCACCATACATTCTTTGAAATGTTAGGAAACTTCTCAATCGGTGATTACTTCAAAGAAGAAGCAATTACATGGGCTTGGGAATTTTTAACGAGCGACAAATGGATCGGATTCGATAAAGAATTACTATCCGTTACAATCCATCCAGAAGATGAAGAAGCATTCACAATTTGGAATGAGAAAATGGGCGTTCCAAAAGAGCGCATCATCCGCTTAGAAGAAAACTTCTGGGATATCGGTGAAGGACCAAGTGGACCGAATACAGAGATTTTCTATGACCGCGGAGAAGCTTACGGTAATGACTTTAGTGACCCAGAATTATATCCAGGCGGAGAAAACGAGCGTTACTTAGAAGTATGGAACCTTGTATTCTCTCAATTTAACCATAATCCAGACGGTTCATATACACCACTTCCTAAGAAAAACATCGATACAGGGATGGGTCTAGAGCGTATGACATCTATCGTTCAAGATGTGCCTACAAACTTTGACACAGACTTATTCATGCCAATGATTGGTGCAACAGAAACAATCTCTGGTGAGAAATATCGTAATGGTGACTTAGAAAAAGATATGGCGTTTAAAGTAATTGCTGACCATATCCGTACAGTAACATTCGCTGTTGGTGACGGTGCTCTTCCATCTAACGAAGGCCGTGGTTATGTATTACGTCGTTTATTACGCCGTGCGGTTCGTTATTCGAAGAAATTAAACATCAACCGTCCATTCATGTTTGAATTAGTACCGGTTGTTGGAGAAGTAATGAAAGACTTCTATCCAGAAGTACTTGAAAAGAAAGATTTCATTGCAAAAGTTGTGAAAAATGAAGAAGAGCGTTTCCACGAAACACTTCATGATGGTGAAGCAATTTTAGCTGAAGTTATCGCAAAAGCGAAAGAAGAAAAAACAACGGTTATTTCTGGAGTAGATGCGTTCCGTCTATATGACACATACGGTTTCCCAATTGAATTAACAGAAGAATATGCAGAAGAAGCTGGTATGACTGTTGATCATGAAGGTTTTGAAAATGAAATGGAAAAACAACGTGAGCGCGCACGTGCTGCTCGTCAAGATGTTGATTCTATGCAAGTTCAAGGCGGTGTCCTTGGAGAAGTGAAAGTAGCGAGCGAGTTCGTTGGTTACGGTACAGTTGCAACAGAAAGTAACGTTGTTGCACTTGTGAAAAACGGTGAATACACAGACAGCTTACAAGTTGGTGAAGAAGGACAATTAATGCTTGATGTAACACCATTCTATGCTGAGAGCGGTGGACAAATTGCAGACCGTGGTTATCTTCTTGCTGATGGCGTGAAAGTTCTTGTAAAAGACGTACAAAAAGCACCAAACGGCCAAAACTTGCACAAAGTTGTAGTTGAAGAAGGTACATTAACGAAAGATGCGGCTGTAAAAGCTATTATCGATACGAAAAACCGTAGTAGCGTTGTGAAGAACCATACAGCAACTCACTTACTACACCAAGCATTAAAAGACGTACTTGGAACACACGTTAACCAAGCAGGTTCTCTTGTAACTTCTGAACGTTTACGCTTTGACTTCTCTCACTTCGGTCAAGTACAAGCTGACGAATTAGAAAAAATTGAGCGTATCGTAAACGAGAAAATTTGGGAAAGTATTGATGTTGAGATTTCTCAAAAAGCAATTGAAGAAGCGAAAGAAATGGGCGCAATGGCATTATTCGGTGAAAAATACGGTGATGTTGTACGCGTTGTACAAGTTGGCGACTATAGCTTAGAGCTTTGCGGTGGTTGTCACGTTGATAACACAGCTTCTATCGGTATTTTCAAAATCGTTGCTGAGTCTGGTATCGGTGCAGGAACTCGTCGTATTGAAGCAGTAACTGGTAAGTCTGCTTATGAATTAATGAACGATCAAGTAGGTTTATTAAAAGAAGCAGCTGGAAAAATGAAAACAAATCCAAAAGATATTTTAACAAGAGTAGATGGTTTATTTGCTGAAGTAAAGCAACTTCAAAAAGAAAACGAATCTCTTGCAGCAAAATTAAGTAACATTGAAGCCGGAAACTTAACTGATTCAGTAATGACAGTTGATGGCGTGAACGTATTAGCGGCAAAAGTAAATGTTGCAGATATGAACAACTTACGTACGATGATGGATGACCTGAAAAATAAATTACAATCTGCGGTTGTCGTATTAGCGTCTGTAAATGATGACAAAGTAAACATCTTAGCTGGCGTAACGAAAGACTTAATTAGCCAAGGTTACCATGCTGGTAAACTTGTGAAAGAAGTAGCTTCTCGTTGTGGCGGTGGCGGTGGTGGCCGTCCTGATATGGCACAAGCGGGCGGTAAAAACCCAGCGCAAGTTGAGGAAGCTTTAGCATTTGTACAAGAGTACGTTAAATCTGTTTCAAAATAAAGAGATAGTAGTGTACAATGGTAGGGAGAGGAGAAGTTCTTCTCCCTATACTTACTATATAAGTGAGGTGCTTGAAATGGACGGTTTTGATAAAACAATGAAGTTTAGCATTCAAGATGAAAAACAGAGTGTCCATGTAAATGATGTACTTTTAACTGTGTATGATGCACTTCAAGAAAAAGGCTATAATCCGATTAACCAAATCGTCGGTTATTTATTAAGTGGAGACCCAGCATACATACCTCGCCATAAAGATGCACGAAGCATCATTCGCAAGCTTGAACGTGATGAATTAATTGAAGAGCTTGTGAAGTCTTACTTGAAACATCATCGTGAGGAGTAATTTATGCGGATATTAGGTTTAGATGTAGGTACAAAAACAGTCGGAGTTGCAATTAGTGACGAAATGGGCTGGACAGCGCAAGGGCTTGAAACAATCAAGATTAACGAAGAACGAGGTCAATTTGGTTTTGACCGCATTTCTGAGTTAGTAAAACAGTATGATGTGGACAAGATAGTAGTAGGTTTACCTAAAAATATGAATGGTACAATTGGCCCGCGTGGTGAAGCATGCCAACAATTTGCAGAAAACCTACGAGAGCTGTTACAATTAGACGTTGTAATGTGGGACGAGCGTTTGTCAACGATGGCAGCGGAACGTCTACTCATTTCAGCCGATGTAAGCCGTAAGAAGCGAAAGCAAGTAATTGATAAGATGGCTGCAGTCGTAATCTTACAAGGATTTTTAGATAGTAAATAAGAGGTGACCAAAATGGAAGAAAATCAAATTACAATTGTAGACGAAAAAGGTAACGAACACTTATGTGAAATTATTTTCACTTTTGACGCTGAAAAATTTGGCAAAAAATCATACGTAGTCTTCTCTCCAATCGGTGAAGTAGACGAAGATGGAGACCAAATTTACGATGCAATGGCTTATGAGCAAAATGAAGAAGAGGGCGGAACTTTACTTCCAATCGAATCTGAAGAAGAGTGGGAAATGGTACAAGAAATGTTCAACACTCTAGCTGATGAGCAAGAAGCTGAATAATAAGTACTGAAAAGGTGGACGATATATAGTCCACCTTTTTTTATATGTAAAATGAAAGATTTTTTGTCGAAACTGCGTAATCCTTTGTAGTATAATGAGACGGATTGTAGAAAAATAAAGTATCTGTCAAAAATGATAGGTAAGTTTATTGTGATTTTTCATCGTTTTGTATAGAAAGATGTACATATGGCCTACAATTGAATAAGGAGGAAGAGTTTTGGTAGAGAATCAAGTGAAAAAGAAGCGTAGACGCATTTTTTTATTTTCGATTATTGCACTGCTTTTAGTTTGTGGTTCAGTCTATGCGTATATTTCATCCGCATTAGGACCAGTTGATAGCGGGAATAAAAAAGAGATTGAAGTAGAAATTCCAAAGGGATCATCTACTAGTAAAATTGGTGAGATTTTAGAAGAAAAAGGTGCTGTGAAAAACGGTACAGTTTTTAGTTTTTATACAAAGGCTAAATCTAAAAATTTACAAGCGGGTACATATTTATTAAATCCTTCAATGAGTGCAAAAGATGTTATTGAGCAAATGTCATCTGGTAATGTACATCGTCCAGCTCTTTATAAAGTGACGGTAAAAGAAGGGGCACAAGTAACTGAAATTGCAGAAACGGTTGCAAACGAATTAAAGTGGAATAAAGATGATGTTGTACGTCAATTAAACGATAAAGCATTTATTCAAAAAATGCAGCAAAAGTATCCTAAGCTGTTAACGGATAAAATCTTTGATAGCAATATTAAATATCCATTAGAAGGTTATTTATATCCTGCGACGTACTCTTTCTATAAAAAAGATACAACTTTGGAAGAAATTGTTATCCAAATGCTTGAGAAAACGAATGCAATCATTGTTCAAAACGAAGCAAAAATGAAAGCGAAAAACTGGGATGTGCATCAGCTTTTAACATTGTCTTCACTTATTGAAGAAGAGGCAACAGGCTTTACAGATCGTCAAAAGATCTCTAGTGTCTTTTATAATCGTTTAGCAAAAGGTATGCCGCTTCAAACGGATCCAACGGTATTATATGCACTTGGAAAGCATAAACAACGTGTATTATACGAAGATTTAAAGATAAACTCACCGTACAATACGTACGTTGTGAAAGGATTGCCGGTGGGCCCGATTGCAAACTCTGGTAAACATTCAGTGGAAGCAGCGCTAGAGCCTGCGCAAACAGATTATTATTATTTCTTAGCTGCACCAACTGGTGAAGTGTACTATGCGAAAACATTGGAAGAGCATAATGCACTAAAGCAAAAATATATTACGAAAAAGCAGTGAAATGGGGAGGGATAGCGAAAAAGGTCGCACATCCCTCTTTTTTGTGGTAAAATATATCGGGTTAAAAACTGGCAGAAGAATCGTTTTTAATATCAAAACGGGACGTACAAGCTAAGGATAAAGCTGGCTTGTATTTTTATTGCATTCTATGTGTGAAAAGACGTCATAGAGGCACTTCTCCATGTAAATAAGGAGGACCATTATGGAGGATGCAGTTAACGAGTACCTATTATCATTTATTGATCCGAAAGATAAATTAATTCTTGAAATGGAAGACTATGCGAAAGAAAATCATGTGCCAATTATGGATCGACTTGGAATGGAATTTATGTTGCAATTTTTACGTTTAATTGGACCGAAGAGCATTTTAGAGCTAGGTACAGCAATTGGCTATTCTAGTATTCGTATGATGCAAGCTATTCCAAATTCTCGCATTGTGACAGTTGAGCGCAATCGCGATCGATATGAAAAAGCACTTGAATATATAGAACGTTCACCAGTTAAAGAACGTATTTCCGTTATTTACGGTGATGCGTTAGAAACAGGCGAGCAAGTAGAAGAACATGGAACATTTGACGTTATTTTTATTGACGCAGCAAAAGGACAATATCGTCGCTTTTTTGACTTATATGAACCGTTATTAAATCCTGGTGGCGTAATTATTTCAGATAATGTTATGTACCATGGCCTTGTAACGACGAAAGAGAAAATTGAAAACAGACGTACACGTGGTTTAATCCGTCGTATTAAGACGTACAATGAATGGCTTATGAACCATGAAGGATATGATACAACGATTTTCCCAATTGGTGATGGAGTAGCTGTTAGTAAAAAGAAAGGGTGACCAAGGTATGAAGAAACCTGAATTGTTAGTAACGCCAAAAGCAGTGGCGGATATCGAACCTCTTGCGAAAGCAGGAGCAGATGCGGTAATGATCGGCGAGCAAAAGTTTGGTTTACGTTTAGCAGGTGAGTTTTCACGTGAAGATGTGAAACAAGCTGTGAAAATTGCACATGAAAATGGTGTGAAAGTATACGTAGCAATGAACGCTATGTTCCACAACGATAAAGTAGAAGAATTAACAGACTATGTTGCATTTTTAAACGAAGTACATGTAGATGCAATTGTTTTCGGAGATCCAGCAGTATTAATGGCGGTTCGCGAAGTAGCGCCAAATATGCAATTGCACTGGAATACAGAAACAACAGCAACAAACTGGTTTACTTGTAACTACTGGGGACAAAGAGGAGCAAAACGTGCTGTATTAGCTCGCGAGCTTAGCTTAGATGAAATTGTTGAATTAAAAGAAAATGCTGAAGTGGAACTTGAAGTGCAAATTCACGGTATGACTTGTATGTTCCAGTCGAAGCGTTCGTTAGTAGGAAACTACTTTGAGTATCAAGGACGTCATCTTGACATCGAAAAGAAAAAATATGAAGAGAATATGTTCTTATATGACCCAGAGCGTAACAATAAATATCCAATTTATGAAGATGAAAATGGTACTCACATTATGAGTCCAAATGATATTTGTTTCATCGATGAGTTAGAAGAGCTAATTGATGCTGAAATTGATAGCTTAAAAGTTGATGGTGTACTAAAAAGCTCTGCATACATTATTGAGGTAACGAAGAAATATCGTAAAGCAATTGATTTATGTGTAGAAGATCGTGATGCGTATTACGACGTGAAAGACGACTTATATAAAGAGATAGAAGAAATGCAACCGGTGAATCGTCCGTTAGATACAGGATTCTTCTTTAAAGAGACGGTTTACTAAACGAGGAGGGTGTAGGAAATGACTGTACAAGAAATTTCACGAGTGATCGATGGCAAACGCGTTATTGTGAAGAAACCTGAACTGTTAATCCCTGCGGGTAACTTAGAAAAATTAAAAGTAGCTATCCATTACGGGGCAGATGCTGTATATTTAGGTGGACAAGAATTTGGTCTTCGTTCGAATGCAGGTAACTTTACACTGGAAGAAATGGCAGAAGGTGTGGAATTTGCAAAGAAATATGGAGCAAAAATATATGTAACAACAAATATCTTTGCACATAATGAAAATATGGACGGGCTAGAGGAATATTTAAAAGGGATTGAAAAAGCTGGCGTAACGGGAATTATCGTTGCTGATCCGCTTATCATTGAGACTTGTAAACGTGTAGCGCCTTCTGTTGAGGTGCATTTAAGCACACAGCAATCACTATCCAACTGGAAAGCAGCACAGTATTGGAAAGAAGAAGGTTTACATCGTCTTGTATTAGCTCGTGAAGCAAGCTATGAAGAAATGAAAGAGATTAAAGAAAAAGTGGATATTGAAATTGAAGCATTCGTCCATGGTGCAATGTGTATCGCATATTCAGGAAGATGTACGCTAAGTAACCATATGACAGCGCGTGACTCTAACCGTGGTGGTTGTTGTCAATCTTGTCGCTGGGATTATGATTTAGTTCAAACAGTATCACAACATAAAGATGCAAAAGAGCTTCCTCTATTCCAAGAAGAAGATGCTCACTTTGCAATGAGTCCAAAAGACTTAAATTTAATTTTATCAATTCCGAAAATGATTGAAATTGGAATTGATAGCTTAAAAGTTGAAGGACGTATGAAATCAATCCATTACGTAGCTACTGTAGCGACAGTATACCGTAAAGTAATTGATGCATATTGTGCGGATCCTGATAACTTTGAGTTTAAACAAGAATGGTTAGATGAGCTTGATAAATGTGCAAATCGTGATACAGCTCCTGCATTCTTTGAAGGGGTTCCAGGACATCAAGAGCAAATGTTTGGAAATCATAGTAAGAAAACAACGTATGATTTCGCTGGTTTAGTGTTAGATTATAATGAAGAAACGGGCATCGTAACGATTGAGCAACGTAATCATTTCAAACCAGGACATGAAGTGGAGTTCTTTGGGCCAGAAATAGAAAACTTTACGCAGACGGTGGAGAAAATTTGGGATGAGGATGGAAACGAATTAGATGCAGCGAGACATCCGTTGCAGATCGTGAAATTCAAAGTGGATCAACCAGTGTATGTGAATAATATGATGCGCAAAAGCATACTTCAATAAGAAAGAGTGATAGTCGAATGGGGACGAATAAGCCTGTTGTAATTGGAATTGCTGGTGGTTCAGGGTCAGGTAAGACAAGTGTAACGAAAGCGATTTTTGACCATTTTAAAGGTCATTCCATTTTAATCTTAGAGCAAGATTATTATTACAAAGATCAAAGCCATTTACCAATGGAAGAGCGTTTAAAAACAAATTATGATCATCCATTAGCGTTTGATAATGATTTGTTAATTGAACATTTGCAGCAGTTGCTTGCATATAAACAAGTAGAGAAACCTGTATATGACTATACATTGCATACGCGTTCAGATGAAATTATTCCAGTTGAGCCGAAAGATGTAATCATTTTAGAAGGAATTCTTATTTTAGAAGACCCACGTCTTTGTGAGTTAATGGACATTAAGTTATTCGTTGATACAGATGCTGACCTTCGTATCCTGCGCCGCATGCAACGTGATATTAAAGAACGTGGTCGTACGATGGATTCAGTTATTGATCAATATGTAAATGTTGTACGTCCAATGCACAATCAATTTATTGAGCCTTCTAAGAAATTTGCGGATATTATTATCCCTGAAGGTGGACAAAACCACGTTGCAATTGATATTATGGTTACAAAAATTGCAACAATTCTTGAACAAAAAGTAAATTTGTAATAGCATAGTAAAAGATATACGGTAGGAAGGGATTTTTTCCCTTCCTATCGAATACAATGAAACATGCAACCTCATCTATATATAGGTGAGGGCATATTTATATCAACTTTCCATACATATCTTCTTTATATAAAGAAGAATTGGGAATACGGGGTTGTATGTGACAACTCCGCTAGTACAGGCGTGCTAGAAACCTCCGCTTTACATATAAGCGGGGGAGTTTTCATATGGAACTCCTCTTTTTTTCGGGGGATTGGTATATAAAAGGAGTGGAAAATATGGCAACAGAAAAAACATACCCTATGACGCAAGAGGGTAAGCAAAAGCTAGAGAACGAACTTGAGGATTTAAAAACGGTAAAACGTAAAGAAGTTGTAGAGCGCATTAAGATTGCACGTAGCTTCGGAGATCTTTCTGAGAACTCTGAGTATGATGCAGCGAAAGATGAGCAAGCGTTCGTAGAAGGACGTATTACACAATTAGAAAACATGATTCGTAACGCAGTTATCATCACAGATAACGGTGAAGAATCTACAGTTGTTACATTAGGTAAAACAGTAACATTTAAAGAACTACCAGATGGAGATGAAGAAGCTTATACAATCGTAGGTAGCGCAGAAGCAGATCCATTTGAAGGAAGAATTTCTAATGATTCTCCAATCGCAAAAAGCTTATTAGGTAAGCAAATTGGCGAAAAGGTAGCAATCCAAACTCCAGGTGGAGAAATGCAAGTAGAGATTATCTCTGTAAAATAATTAAAAATCACTCGTGTAAAAGCGAGTGATTTTTTTATTTGTATAAAAGATGAAACACTCCGTCCAAACTATACTAGACGAGGTGTTTTTTTATGGAAATAAAACGGAGAATTACAATTGTTTTAATTTGTTTTATATGTGTCATGTTTATGTTACTTTGTCGTTTAATTCAAATACAAATTATCGATACGGAATCATTTACGGATCGTAAGATTAACTTAATTGAAAAAAGTGTTACACAACGGACGCAATCCATTACGGTAGATGATGGACGCGGCCATTTTATAGATCGTAATGGTAAGGAGATAGGTGAGAAAAAGTATCCTGTTTTAATTGTTTTTCCATTCCTACAATTAAAAAATGACATGTTGGAGAAAATTGCGCATATCATTGGTATGTCGAGACAAGAGATTGAAAGTCAAATGAAACATAAGAAAAGTGCATTTATCCTGCAAAGAGGAAATGAACCACTTCGCTTGGAACGAGAGCAGATGGAGAAGGTGAATCAATTAAATGTATTAGGCATTGTAGCAGCTGAAGTTCGTTTGCGGCAAACTAGCGTGATGAATCATTTAATTGGTGATGTGGGTGAGAATGAACGAGAATTTCAAAAACGATACGGAGAAGTTAGAAAAATTTCAAAACAAACACCGATTGGCATTTCAGGATTGCAGCAATCATTTGATGAATTTCTTTTGACTGATGGAGAGGCAAAAGTATTGTATCAAGTGGACCGGCAAGGAGAACCGATTTTTGGAAAACAAGCGAAATATACATCACCTGGAAATCCATTTTATCCAGTGACGATTCAAACTACTTTACATAACGAGTTACAGAAGAAAGCAGAAGAAGTAGTTGAAGCAAGTGAAATAAAGAAGGGAGGAGTAGTGCTACTTGATGTAAAGAAAAATGAAATTTTAGCGATGGTCAGCAAACCATCTGTACAGGTGAAAGATGAGAGTCTATATAAAACTACACTTGAAAATCAAATGTTAACACCACATTTTCCCGGTTCTGTTTTTAAAACAATAGTTGCAGCGGCAGTGATTGATCAAAATAAAAATGTTTTTAATCGCGCATTTAATTGTAATAAAGATTTATATGGTGAAGACCACCCAAAAGTTATGATGGGTACACTTAGTTTTAAAGAGAGCTTTGCTAGAAGCTGTAACAGGACATTTTCAGAGTTAGGAAATGAGCTAATACAAAAGGATAAGATGGTGTTAGAAACTTATGTAGAGGCTTTAGGAGGCGCTGAGAAGGTTGGATGGAGAGGTTCTGTATTTCATACAACTCATTTTGAGCAAATGCCAGAGGAGAAAAGTGTTACGATTTGGGGGAGTGAAGGAGATAAGAATAGTAAAAAAGCGGTAGCGCAAACAGCAATTGGACAGAAAGATGTACGTATGTCACCTCTAGCGATTGCAAATATGATGGCGACGATTGCTAGAGGTGGAGAAAAGATGGAAGTGAAAGCTGTTGAAAAAATAATGTACAAAAATGGAACGGATTTTTATACATTTGAAGACCATACATTAGGTGGGAAACAGCTTTCATATGAAACAGTGAAAACATTACAACAGTTATTAAGGAGCGTTGTAACAACGGAGAAAGGCACAGGAGCAGCATTTAGTTCCTTACCATTAAGCGTTGCTGGAAAATCTGGGACAGCACAAACAGGAAAAGGAACGAAAGAGAATCGTTGGTTTGCAGGTTATTTTCCATATGAAAATCCAAGATATGCTTTAGTTGTCGTGGATATAGAAACGAGTAGCAATGTAAATGCAGTTACACCTATTTTTAAAGCAATCGTAGAATCAATCTATCGATTAGAGAATGAAAAGTAATCTTGCAATTCATAGTAAAATGTTTTCATTTCATGAAAATATTATTGTAAATGTTCAACCTTTCTAGATTTAATGTTACAATAGCAAGTATGAAAAACTGCATGGAGGTTTGAAGAATGGCAGGAGGATCTAGATTCCAACAGAAACAACAAAAACGTCGTCAAAACGGTGTTTTAAATATTGCAATCGCTATTGTACTAGTAGCAGTAGCTATTGTAGCATATCAATTGTTTGTTCCTGATACGAAAGAGCAAGCGTCTTCTAGCGATAAAAAGGTGTCTCAGCAAACAAAGAAAGAGAATAAGTCTGAGAAAGCTAAAGGCAAAGAAGAGACGAAGAAGAATGAACAAGAGAAAACAGAGGCTAAGAAGAAAGAAGAAGAAGAGAAGCTAAAGGCTGAAGAAGAACAGAAAAAAGCTGAAGAAGAAGCGAAAGCTAACGAGAAAGTACCAGCTGAAAAAACACAGCCAAAGGCAACTGACGCTTATACGAAGTCTTCTTGGAAGCCAGTAGGAACAGAACAAGGTGCAACACCTGCGATGACGTTTAAAAAAGGTACAGCAGATTGGAATGAGATGAATCAAGCGATTTCAGCTGCAATTGACGTTCCAGTAGAGCAATTAATTATTCATCGAATCGGAAATAACGGTAAGAATAAAGCTTACGGTAACGTACAAGATAAACAAACAGGTAAAAGATATTATGTAAATATTGATTGGGTAGACAATGAAGGCTGGAAACCAGTACTTGTTCAAACTCTAAACTAAAAAAGAGAAGCTCCTAAGGAGCTTCTCTTTTTTAGTTAGCGTAATTTCTTTAATTTAAAATGAACAACCGCGCTATAATATGGTCTTTTACTTTCAGGATCCATAACCATTTGATGCGAGATGTGATGAACTTCAAGCATAAGTGCTTTATTATTATCGATTTGTTCACTGATTTTACGTTCTAAAGAAGCTAAGTCTCCCGCTTCAAAAAATTCTACTTTATCTTCTAACATTTCAAAGGTAAATGACATGAAGACGGCCCCTCTCCTATGTAATCAACTATAGTGTAACAAAGAAAAGAAGGAAATACCATGTACATTTCAATTGACATTTTTAGAAAGAGGGAATATCATACTGATAAAACCGATAAGAAAAAGGGGAATTTTTATGGGTACAGAATTTAATGGTTTATTTGATGAGTGGGCTCATACGTACGACTCATTTGTACAAGGCGAAGATATACAATATAAAGAAGTTTTCGCCCATTATGAGGACATTCTAGAGGATGTAGTTAACAAGTCATTTGGTAACGTATTAGAATTTGGTGTCGGTACAGGTAATTTAACAAATAAATTATTACTTGCTGGCCGCACAGTTTACGGTATAGAACCGTCACGTGAAATGCGCATGATTGCAAAAGAGAAATTGCCAAAAGAGTTTTCCATTACAGAAGGTGATTTTCTTTCGTTTGAAGTCCCGAATTCCATTGATACCATAGTAAGCACCTATGCATTTCATCATTTAACAGATGATGAAAAAAATGTAGCGATTGCGAAGTATAGTCAATTGCTAAACAAAGGTGGTAAAATAGTGTTTGCTGATACGATATTTGCAGATCAAGATGCATATGATAAAACTGTTGAAGCAGCAAAACAAAGAGGTTTTCATCAGTTAGCAAACGATTTGCAAACGGAATACTATACACGTATTCCAGTTATGCAGACTATTTTTGAAAACAATGGCTTCCATGTAACGTTTACGAGATTAAATCATTTCGTGTGGGTAATGGAGGCAACTAAGCAATAGAAAGAGGGATTAGATTGAGAATTGCTGTAATTGGAGCAATGGAAGAAGAAGTACGTATTTTACGTGATAAATTAGAACAAGCAGAAACAGAAACGGTTGCGGGTTGTGAATTTACGAAAGGGCAATTAGCAGGACATGAAGTAATCTTGTTAAAGTCTGGTATTGGTAAAGTAAATGCAGCGATGTCAACGACAATTTTATTAGAAAGATATAAGCCTGAAAAAGTCATTAATACTGGTTCAGCTGGTGGCTTCCATCATTCTCTAAATGTTGGGGATGTCGTTATTTCAACAGAAGTTCGTCACCATGACGTAGATGTAACAGCATTTAACTATGAGTATGGTCAAGTACCAGGAATGCCGCCTGGATTTAAAGCTGATGAAGCATTAGTTGCATTAGCTGAAAAATGTATGCAGGCAGAAGAAAATATTCAAGTTGTAAAAGGTATGATTGCAACAGGTGATTCATTTATGAGTGATCCGAACCGAGTTGCAGCAATTCGTGATAAATTTGAAAACCTTTATGCAGTAGAAATGGAAGCAGCAGCTGTTGCACAAGTATGCCACCAATACGAAGTTCCGTTTGTTATCATTCGCGCACTTTCTGATATTGCTGGTAAAGAATCAAATGTTTCATTTGATCAATTTTTAGATCAAGCAGCTCTTCATTCTACAAACTTTATTGTAAAAGTATTAGAAGAGTTAAAGTAATGTAACAAAAAGGCAACTGTCTCATATAAAGAAAATACATACAGTTGCCTTTTCTTTATTGGCAAATAAGGGGGAGAACACGATGAATGTATATCGTGGAGTTCATGAGTTAATTGGTCATACACCAATTGTGGAAATTACTCGTTTTTCACTTCCAGAAGGGGTCCGTTTATTTGCAAAGCTTGAATTTTATAACCCAGGCGGAAGCGTTAAGGACCGATTAGGAAGAGAATTAATCGAAGATGCGCTAGAAAAAGGACTTGTTACAGAGGGCGGAACAATTATTGAACCGACAGCTGGAAATACTGGTATTGGACTGGCACTCGCAGCGTTACAACATGATTTACACGTTATCGTTTGTGTACCAGAGAAATTTAGCATTGAAAAACAAGAATTAATGAAAGCACTAGGCGCAACGGTCGTGCATACGCCGACTGAGCAAGGAATGACCGGTGCAATTGCAAAAGCAAAAGAGTTAGTAAATGAGATACCGAATTCATACTCTCCAAGTCAGTTCGCAAATGAGGCAAATCCTCGTGCATATTTTAAAACATTAGGACCTGAACTGTGGGACGCATTGAATGGAGAGATTAACATATTTGTTGCTGGAGCAGGAACTGGCGGTACGTTTATGGGGACTGCATCTTACTTGAAAGAAAAAAATGTAGATATAAAAACGGTTATTGTGGAACCAGAAGGATCTATTTTAAATGGTGGTAAGGCTGGTTCACATGAGACCGAAGGAATTGGACTGGAATTTATCCCGCCATTTTTGAAGACATCTTATTTTGATGAAATTCATACGATTTCTGATCGAAATGCATTTTTACGAGTGAAAGAATTAGCGCAAAAAGAAGGACTTCTTGTTGGGAGCTCTTCAGGAGCAGCATTTCATGCAAGTTTACTTGAAGCAGAGAAAGCGGCGCCAGGTACAAATATCGTAACGATTTTTCCTGATAGTAGTGAGCGCTATTTAAGTAAAGACATATACAAAGGATGGGAATAAAAAATGAGAGCAAAGACAAAGTTAATTCATGGTATTCGCATAGGAGAACCTTCAACTGGATCTGTAAATGTACCGATTTATCAAACGAGTACGTACAAACAAGAAGCAGTTGGTAAGCATCAAGGATATGAATATTCACGTACAGGAAACCCAACACGTGCAGCTTTAGAAGAAATGATTGCGGTATTAGAAAACGGCCATGCTGGTTTCGCATTTGGTTCAGGAATGGCGGCTATTACAGCTACAATTATGTTGTTCTCAAAAGGTGACCACGTTATTTTAACAGATGATGTGTATGGCGGAACGTACCGCGTGATTACGAAAGTGTTAAACCGCTTCGGTATTGAGCATACATTTGTAGATACAACAAACTTAGAGGAAGTTGAAGAAGCCATTCGTCCAAATACGAAAGCGATTTATGTAGAAACACCAACGAATCCGTTACTAAAAATTACTGATATTAAAAAAATATCTACTCTTGCTAAAGAGAAAGATTTATTAACAATTATTGATAACACATTCATGACGCCATATTGGCAGTCGCCAATTTCTTTAGGAGCAGACATTGTACTTCATAGTGCAACGAAATATTTAGGAGGTCATAGTGACGTAGTTGCAGGTTTAGTAGTTGTAAATAGTCCGCAATTAGCAGAAGACCTTCACTTTGTACAAAACTCAACAGGAGGCATTCTTGGACCACAAGATAGCTTCTTACTACTTCGTGGTTTAAAAACATTAGGAATTCGAATGGAAGAGCATGAAACGAATTCACGCGCAATTGCTGAGTTTTTAAATAATCATCCAAAAGTGAATAAAGTATATTATCCAGGTCTTGAGTCACATCAAAACCATAAATTAGCAACAGAACAAGCAAATGGATTTGGTGCGATTATCTCATTTGATGTAGATACCGAAGAAACATTAAATAAAGTACTTGAGAGATTACAATACTTTACACTGGCTGAAAGTTTAGGAGCAGTAGAAAGTTTAATTTCTATCCCATCTCAAATGACGCATGCATCAATCCCAGCAGATCGTCGCAAAGAACTAGGAATTACAGATACATTAATTCGAATTTCTGTCGGTATTGAAGACGGAGAAGATTTAATTGAAGATTTAGCACAAGCGTTAGCATAGTAAAAATGCACTGCTAGTATAGGCAGTGCATTTTTACTATATTAATTTGTGAAATATTTCACAAATTAGACAAACACAAATAAAATAAATTCATGTATATTAAGTTCATGAAGTGTTACCCACGAACAAACTTGTGAAATATTTCACAAACAATGAGGTTCATGTAGGAAAGCAATTCTATTTTTTTGCGCTAATCAGGACTAATTATGACCTGTAGGGTCTTATTTAGTCCAAGATAGCAGAATAGGAGGAATTTACATGGTAGTCAAAGAGAAAGTTGTAAATGAAATGCAGGAAGTAAAAGAGATGATTGATATGTTAGTGAATAACGGTCAGAGAGCTTTACAAGCATTAGAAAGTTTTACACAAGAGCAAATTGACAACATTGTTCATGAAATGGCATTAGCAGGTGTTGATCAACATATTCCGCTTGCGAAGTTGGCTGTTGAAGAAACAGGTCGTGGTGTATACGAAGATAAATGTATTAAAAATATTTTTGCTACTGAATATATTTGGCATAGCATAAAGAAAGATAAAACAGTAGGGATTATTCACGAAGATCCTCATGAAGAAATAATAGAAATTGCGGAGCCCGTCGGTGTAGTAGCTGGGGTAACACCAGTAACGAATCCAACATCGACAACAATGTTTAAAGCATTAATCGCGATAAAAACGAGAAATCCAATTATTTTCGCATTTCATCCTTCAGCACAAAACTGTTCTATTGCAGCTGCGAAAACAGTATACGATGCAGCGGTGAAGGCGGGGGCACCAAAACATTGTATACAGTGGATTGAAAAACCTTCTGTCGAAGCAACAAAACAATTAATGAACCATGAAGGCGTTGCTCTTGTTTTGGCAACTGGAGGGGCTGGTATGGTGAAATCAGCTTATTCTACTGGAAAACCAGCGCTAGGTGTAGGTCCTGGTAATGTACCATGTTATATAGAGAAATCAGCGCATATAAAACGAGCGGTTAATGATTTGATTTTATCTAAAACATTTGATAATGGTATGATTTGTGCATCAGAACAAGCAATTATTGTAGACAAGGAAATTTATGATGATGTGAAAACAGAAATGATTGCAAATGATTGTTATTTTGTAAACGAGGAAGAGAGAAGTAAATTAGAAAAGCTTGTTATTAATGAAAATACATGTGCAGTAAATAGTGATATTGTAGGAAAATCCGCACAGTATATTGCCGAATTAGTTGGAATTACTGTACCTAAAAATACAAAAATGCTTGTAGCTGAAATACAAGGCATCGGAGCCGCATATCCACTATCTCGTGAGAAGTTAAGTCCAGTATTAGCTTGTGTAAAAGCAAATTCATTAGAAGAAGGGTTTACATATTGTGAAGAAATGTTAAACCTCGGTGGTTTAGGACATTCAGCAGTTATCCATTCTGTAAATAAAGAAGTGCAAAAGCAATTTGGATTACGTATGAAAGCTTGCCGCCTTATTATAAATGCCCCTTCATCACAAGGTGGAATCGGTGACATATATAATGGATTTATTCCATCACTTACGCTTGGCTGCGGTTCCTACGGGAAAAACTCGGTTTCTCAAAACGTAACAGCGACGCACTTATTAAATATAAAAAGGTTGGCAAATAGAAAAAAGAATATGCAGTGGTTCAAATTACCACCAAAAATTTATTTTGAAAAACATGCGACATCATATTTAGCAAATATGCCTAACATTTCACGTG
The DNA here is from genome assembly GCF_051915205.1 of Bacillus cereus group sp. MYBKT111-2. Classification (NCBI taxonomy): domain Bacteria; kingdom Bacillati; phylum Bacillota; class Bacilli; order Caryophanales; family Bacillaceae; genus Bacillus; species Bacillus cereus group sp. MYBKT111-2. The sequence continues at coordinate 622,047 of NZ_JBQAEG010000001.1, read as the reverse complement.
CGTTTATTGTAACGGATCCAGGAATGGTTGAGCACGGATATGTAGATACGGTTACGCATTATTTACGTAAACATGCAAATGATGTGAAAGTTGAAGTTTTCTTTGAGGTTGAGCCAGATCCGTCAGATGAAACTGTGTTTAAAGGTGCGGAAATGATGAGAAGTTTTCAGCCTGATGTCATTATCGCACTTGGTGGTGGTTCAGCGATGGATGCAGCGAAAGGGATGTGGCTTTTCTATGAGCACCCAGAAACAACATTCTATGGAATTAAACAGAAGTTTTTAGATATAAGAAAACGTACATGTAAATATCCGGAATTAGGAAGTAAGGCGCAGTTTGTTGCTATTCCAACAACATCTGGAACAGGATCAGAAGTGACACCATTTGCGGTTATTACAGATAAGAAAAATAATATAAAGTATCCACTCGCCGATTATGAATTAACGCCAGATGTAGCAATTGTTGATCCACAATTTGTAATGACAGTACCACCACATGTAACAGCAGACACTGGGATGGACGTATTAACGCATGCAATCGAGGCGTATGTGTCTGTTTTAGCAAATGACTATACAGATGGATTAGCATTAAAGGCTATTGATCTCGTATTTAAATATTTACCAAGAGCATTTAAAGATGGACATGATGAAGAAGCACGAGAAAAAATGCATAATGCTTCTGCAATCGCAGGGATGGCATTTGCAAATGCTTTCCTAGGTATTAATCACAGTTTAGCACATAAAATTGGACCAGAATTTCATATTCCGCATGGGCGTGCGAATGCAATTCTTATGCCGCACGTAGTTCGCTATAATGCTATTAAGCCAAGAAAACACGCATTGTTCCCAAAATATGAGCATTTTGTAGCTGATGAACGCTATGCACATATTGCGAGAATGCTCGGGCTACCAGCAAGTTCGGTGGCAGAAGGTGTAGAATCACTCGTCAAAGCAATTATTGATCTCGGAAAAAGTTTAAATATAAATATGAGTATTGCGGGACAAGGAGTTGCTAAAGACCAATTTGAAGAGGTTGTTGGATTATTAGCAGAAAGAGCTTTTGAAGATCAATGTACAACAGCTAATCCGAAATTACCTCTCATTTCAGAGCTGAAAGAAATTTATATGAAAGCATATAAAGGTGAGTAATGGTTATGAAAGAGTCGCCATAAAGCGGCTCTTTTTCTTTTGGAAAACATCTCCCAGAATGGCTGTATTTACTTGTCTTTCAGTTTAATAGAATATGATACAGTGAAATGGAGGGGTGAGAATATAATGAAGGAATTACAAGAAAAGATAGAAGATTATACTCGGTTCGGACAAATTCTTCTCGCTGTAAGTACATTGTTAATGGTTGGCTTATTGATTCCGACTGGAGCAAAAGAAACGATACAATTTTTTGTTATGATGGGGAGCATCGTTATATTTTTAAGTTTATCTTTCTTTTTCTTTCAGCGTGTGAAAGTGATGCGAGACAAGTTAGAGGGAAACGAATGTGAATAATATTGATAAATAGTGCGTTACAAAAAGAAGGAATCTTTTTGTAACGCTTTTTGTTTTTTTCTAGAAAATGTATGCGTTTCATATTGACAATGATAATCCTTATCAATTAAAGTAGAATAGTAGTTAATGATTATCATTATCAATTAGAGGTGGAAGAATGAAAAAATCTATTACGCTATTTACAGCGATTTTATCTATTTTTTTCTTATTAATAGGTTGCAGTGCAAAGGGAGACGAAAAAGCAGCGGCAACAAAAACAGAAAAAGGAAAAGAGAAAATAGAAGTTACCGATCTGTCAGGAAGAAAGGTAATATTCGATAAAGTGCCAGAGAGTTTTGCTACATTAAGTATGGGAGACATGAATATTATTCATGCTTTAGGCGGAAAAATAGTGGGTCGTCCGGATGCAAAAATAACTCTTCCAGAGGATATAAAGAAAGTGCAAGTAATCGGGAATGCACATCAGCCGAATTTTGAGCAAATTGCTAGCTTAAAGCCCGATGTACTTATTGCTAACAATGGGTTTCAAAAGAATGTTTCAACGGTTGAAGGGCAAGGAACGAAAGTAATGATTTCTTCTACGAATTCGGTACAAGATATTCAAAAGAATATTGAACTATACGGAACGATAATGAAGAAAGAAGATAAAGCAAAAGAACTTAACCAAAAAATTACGAATCAAATGAAGACATATGAGAAAAAGAGTGATGTGAAAGCATTGCTAGTGTATGGAGCACCTGGTACTTATTTAGCAGCATTACCAACCTCTTTATCAGGTGATATTTTAGAAAAAACAGGCGGGAAAAATATTGCCGCTGATTTTCCAGAAATGAAGGAATATCCGCAATATGCACAGCTAAGTGTAGAACGCATTATTGAGGCGAATCCTGATGTGATTTACTTAATTACACATGGAGATCCAAAAAGCGTTAAAAAAGCATTTGAAGGCGAAATGATGAAAAATGAAGCGTGGAAAAACTTAGATGCAGTAAAACAAAATCGCGTAGTTATTTTGCCACCTGACTTATTTGGATCAAATCCTGGAACAAAAGTTACAGAAGCGATGGACTTTATGTATAAAAGTATACAAGATGTAAGGAAATGATAAGTATGGAAAGTAGTGAAGTAGTAAGGGAAAAGGAACATCCTTTTGCGAAAAAAAGATGGATCATAGCAGTTACTTTAGTTGTATTAACGATTTTATGTCTTTTTTACGGTCTTTTCGCAGGAAGCCTATCCTTTTCTTTACGAGATATTGTAACAGGGATACAAGATGAAGGTTCGACAGTTCATCGAATTGTATGGGACCTTCGTATACCAAGAGTGCTCGTTGGATTTATAGTAGGAACATGTTTAGCTGCATCTGGCGCAATGCTGCAAGGGGTGATGAGAAATCCTCTTGCAGACCCTGGTATTATCGGGGTGTCATCTGGAGCAGGCCTTGTCGCAATTGTAATTATGATTTTATTCCCTCAGCATATGGCTTTTTTACCGCTCGGGGCGTTTTTAGGAGCTTTCATAACGGCGATGGTCATTTATGCTTTATCATGGCAAAAAGGGGCACCGCCTTCAAGGATTGTCTTAGTAGGTGTGTCAATTAATGCATTAATTGGTGCAGCGACGTCAGCGTTAATGTTATTACATAGTGATAAAGTACAATCCGTGTTACCGTGGTTAGCAGGTGGCATTGGTGGTGTAAGTTGGGCACATTTAAACATGATTATTTATTATGCAATATTCGCTATTATATTGGCTTTCTTTGGTATCAAGCATATTCGAGTATTAATGCTTGGAGATGAAATGGCGAAATTATTAGGTCATAACGTGGAGAGAAGCCGGTTTTATTTAATAGTAGTAAGTACATTATTAGCTGGAATTGCGGTTAGTGTTTCTGGTCTTATTGGATTTGTCGGTCTCGTCGTACCACATATGTTACGTTTATTAGTTGGGAATGATTATAAATATTTATTGCCATTATCATGCCTTGGCGGAGGCATATTACTTGTTTTCGCGGATGCGATAGCTCGAAGTTGGTTCGATCCAATTGAATTACCTGTCGGTATTTTATTATCCTTCTTAGGCGGTCCGTTCTTCTTATATTTAATTCATAGAGGAGGCAAGCAACGTGATTTCCGTTAACAAAGTGTTTTACGCACATTCCGAAAGATTTCAAATGCAAAATATGAATGTACATATTAAAGCTGGAGAGGTCGTTAGTTTAATTGGACCGAATGGGTCAGGGAAATCTACTTTGCTTCGTTTAATGGCAAGACTACTTAAACAGAGCGAAGGAGATATCGTTTTAGATGGAAAAAGTATTCATACGATGAAAAGTGCCGATGTAGCGAAGCTATTAGCGATGTTACCACAAATGCATGATCATCAATTAGATTTAACAGTGAAAGAATTAATCGAATTTGGAAGAGGCCCTCATAAATCATGGAGAGGTCGCTTAAATAAAGAAGATGAAGAAATTGTTGATTGGGCATTGTCTGTTACAAATCTTGAAGGGTATGAATATCGTCTTTTACAATCTTTATCAGGAGGAGAAAGACAACGCGCTTGGATTGCAATGACGCTAGCACAACGTACGAACGTCTTATTATTGGATGAGCCAACAACTTTTTTAGATATCGTTCATCAGTTGGAAGTAATGGAACTTGTGAAACGACTAAACGAGGAATTTGGCATGACAATTATAATGGTTTTACATGATATTAACCAAGCGGCTCAATATAGTGATCGTTTACTCGTATTAAAGCGAGGGAAGCTTCAGTATGATGGTATACCAGAAGAAGTGTTATGTCATGAAATGTTTCAACATGTATTTGGCATAGAGGTAGATATTTTTCAAGGAAGCGAAAAGCCATTTTTTACACCGAAACGAATTTCTAAAAAAGGAGGAGCAAAATGCGAACAGAAGAACGTGTTACCACTGAGTTAGTAAGGGAATTTGTTATGGCAGCTCACGGAGATTTAGAAAAAGTACAAGAACTGTTGGCTGAATCGCCAAGTTTACTTCATGCTTCTTACAATTGGGGTGGATCAGATTGGGAAAGTGCGTTAGGAGCAGCGGCACATGTAGGGCGTAAAGATATTGCTCTTTACTTATTAGAAAAGGGTGCTCGAATGGATATTTTCGCGGCCGCTATGCTGGGGGAATTAGAAGTTGTACAAGCTATTTTAGTAGCACAACCAGAAGCATTACGTGCATCTGGTCCACATGGTATTTCTCTTCTTCAACATGCACGAATGGGTGGAGAAAAAGCACAGCGTGTATTTGACTACTTAACGGTGCTTTCTTACTGACCGCCAAAGTTCTTATGTGCGGTAAACTTTTCACTTTTATATAATTGGAAAGTTTACCGCCCGTTAGAACGGGATAAGTATCTAGTGTATTTGAAAATCCTACACCCCCCTCAATTGTAGTTTTCTTTATGCTAGTTATGATATGGATGCAGTAGACAATATTTGTCTACTGCCTTTTTTAAATTCTTTTGAGATTGAATATTCTGTATTTCAATGTTAGTTCATTTATAATAGATAGTAACATTTAGTATGCATACAAAACATGAGCGTGTAATTAAGTACAAATTCGTGGGAAGGAGTGCAGAAATGTTTCATACAGATCGTTTACAAATTCGCAAATATACAATGGATGATTTACAGTTCTACGCTTCACTGTGGGGAAATGAGAAGGTAATGCGCTATATTGGAAATGGGACGTTAAAAACATATATGCAGTGTAAAAAAAGTTTGGAGGAGTGGGTGATTCCTAGCTATAAAAACGGTCTCGGTTTATTTGTATTAATTGAAAAGGAAACAGGAATACGAATTGGTCATGCAGGATTAGTAAAGCAGCAAATAGATGGAAAAGAGGAAATTGAAATTGGTTATTGGTTATTACCTCAGTATTGGGGAAAAGGGTATGCGAAAGAAGCAGCGGCAGCATTTCGAGATTATGGCTTCCAAGCGTTACGAATGAATAAATTAATCTCTCTTATTAATCCGGATCACCCCGCCTCAATCTTTGTTGCTAGAAAAACGGGGCTTAGTTATGAGAAAACAACTTCATTTCATGGGATGGATGTTCTCGTTTATTCCATTAAGCGCGTTGGATGAAAAAAGGTGAATTGTATTTTTTGAAGAATGGTATATAAAAATAAAGGGGGGATTACATGTACATTTATCATAATGGACTTATTATTCGTGAGGGAACGAATGGTGTACCTGCATATGCAATTAAAACTTTATTCGAAGATGCCGGTTGGAGCAATGATAATATCCCTTCTTGGCAAATTGAAAAATTCACGATAGCATTTGAAAATTCAACATGGGCATTCACAATTTGGGATGAAGAAGAGATGATTGCGATGGTTAGAGTCATTTCTGATGGAATCATGGTCGCCAACATAGTAAATTTAGTTGTGAAATGTGAATATAGAGGGAAGGGATTAGGTAAGAAACTTGTTGCTCTTTGTTTGCAAAAATTGCCACATGGTGACTGGTTTGCGCATACTTCTGCGAGTAATTTTGATTTTTATAGAAGTTGTGGTTTTGAGGTGAGAGAGTTATCGAGAAATGGAACATGTGCGTACTATGGATATCAAATAGCCAAAAAAGAGGGGCACCGATAAGGAGAAAAAGTAGAACAGAAAAAGGCTTACTATTTTAATAATATAAACTGAACTAAGATTCATTTTATGATAAAATGAAAGAAAATTCTGTTTATTATTAGGGGGATAAAAATGAGTATAAAAGTTGGGGATGTATTTAAATATGAAAGAAGATTTACTGAGGAAGAGGTTTTTGAATTTGCAAATATTACAGGGGATAAAGGTAGGCATCATATGGAATATGATGAAAATGGACGTTTAATGGTTCATGGTTTATTGACTGCTAGTATTGGAACGAAAGTAGGCGAAGAATTACATTACATAGCAAGAGAATTAGTAAGTGAGTTTATTAGACCAGTTTTTACAGGAGATACGATCACTTGTGAATTAACTTTAACGAATGTTGAACAGATGGAAGGATACAAAAAGGTTTCAATCGAGTCAGTTTATCGCAATCAAGACGAAAAAACCGTACTAGTTGGGACAAGCTATGGAGTTATAAGGGGATAAAAAAGAAGCCTGATTTGCAGGCTTCTTTTTTATTTAATAAACACGTTTTCGATTTTCTGCATGGCTAGAGATGAGTAATAATGCAGTTTCTTCCCCTATATTACGAACGATATGAGGAACACATGCATTCCAGGAGAAGGAATCACCTTCTTCTACAATTGCAATATCTTCTCCATGTTGAACTTCTAGTTTGCCGCGTAATACAAGGTGACATTCTTCTCCTTCATGGGCATTTGGTGTGTTTTCTTTCGGAAACCCAGCAGGAATTTCTACGAGATTGAGGCGAAGGCCACCTTGCTCTGCAACATGTTCAATTCTTTGTTCATCTTTTCCGTATACACTATATTTACGCTCTACCTTTTTGACAACTTTCAATCGATCTTTTTGTTCTAACAATAAATAGGGAAGAGGAACGTTTAAAAAATTGGAGATCGTTTCTAAAGTTGAGATAGATGGTGATGTTTTATTATTTTCAACCTGACTCATAAACCCTTTAGAAAGACCTGTTCCTTCACAAATTTGTGCAATTGTTATGCCTCTACGTTGACGAATTTCACGTATTGCAGAACCAATATTCATAAAATCAAGCTCCTTTTTATAAACAACTATTTGTATCATAGCAAAAAAAATATATATTTTCCCAGTGAAAATGAATTGACGAATAAAAAAAATTAGTGTATGTTTTGTAATATAAATAAAAGTTTCGTATAAGAAAACTATAAAGGAGAGAAAGAAATGAATCAACATATTGGTAACTTAATTATTCGTATCGTGTTAGGGGTAACGTTCTTTATGCACGGTTTAACAAAATTCCAATCGGGAATTGACAATATTGCAGGGTGGTTCACAAGCATTGGTTTACCAGGAGGACTTGCATACGGTGTAGCAACAGTTGAATTAGTTGGCGGTCTATTATTAATTCTAGGTTTAGGTGTAAGATATATTGGATTATTATTTGCACTAGTTATGGTTGGAGCAATTGTAAAAGTAAAATGGTCAGCTGGTTTATTAGGAGATGGAAAAAATCCTGGTTTCGAATTAGAGCTTGCATTGTTAGCAATGGGTGCGTACTTATTTGTTGCGAAAGCGGATGGTTTTGTAGATAATTTCTTAAAAGAGAAAATGTCAAAGAAGAACTAATTTAAATGGGAGGCTAACAAGATGAGTTTTCAACTTCATCCCGATACAACACTTGATGTTGTTCATTTATATGTATCAAATATAAAGAAATCACTAGAGTTTTATACAGAAGTACTACGTATGAAAGTGCTAAAAGAAGATGAAATGGTCGTTACATTTGGGAATGAAAATAACGAACCACTCCTTATCATTGAAGAAAAGAAAGAAGCCTTACCAAAGCAAAGAGGGAGAACGGGTTTATATCATTACGCAATTTTATTACCGAGCAGACAGGATTTAGCGAATATCCTTCGTCATCTTGTAGAAATGGTATATCCACTGCACGGCGGAGCTGACCATTACTTTAGTGAGGCCCTTTATTTAGCTGATCCAGATGGAAACGGGATTGAAATTTATCATGATCGTCAAAAAGAAGTTTGGCGTGATGAGAATGGAGAGCTACCATTTGTTAGTAACCCGTTAGCTGGTGAAGAATTATTGCAACAAGGAATTACATGGAACGGATTTCCAGCTGGTACTGTGATGGGACATATTCATTTCCATGTAGCTGATTTGGAAGAAGCGAAACGTTTCTATGTGGATGGTCTTGGCTTTGAAGTAACGATTCCAGCCCGTAATGGGGCGCTCTTTGTATCGGCAGGTGGCTACCATCACCATATCGGTTTAAATACGTGGCAAGGTGAAGGAATACTACCACAAATGCCAAATTCCGTTGGCTTGAAATATTTCACAATTGTATTAGCAAATGAAAAACAAAAAGAGCAAGTATGTGAAAGCTTAAAAAATATTGGCAAGATTGCTACGTACAAAGATGGAATATTACAAGTAGAGGATCCATTTGGACATTGTATCCATTTCAAAATAAAAGGAGAAGCCTAATAAAGGCTTCTCTTTTTTACTTTCTTATAATGGCTTTTTCATTTTGGACAAATAGTTCATCAAATTGCTTCGCAAGCTCAAAATCGAGTTTCGTTAAACCTTTTGCATTCCAAGATGACAAAGTAATAATGACTGCTTTATACTGGATAAGGATAAATGGGTGGTGATTATGTTCTTCTGATAGTTTGGCGGCTTCAGAGACAAATTCGACTCCTTTTAAGTAGTCGGAAAACATATATTTTCTTTCAATCCATTTTTCATCTTTTACTACCCATTTATCTAACCTCAATAATTCTTCTTGAACTTCCTCTTCAGTTAATCGTAGCATCATTTTTCACATCCTTTACTGGAAGTAGCGTAAGACCATTGTTAATAAGACGTGTTACAGCTTCATCCGTTGTGAAAGTAGAAAGTTGTTGTAATAATGCTGCTGATGTTTCGTGCCCTTTGTTATGCTCTAAAAGCAATTCTAATATTTCAAGGCGAAGTAACCATTCTTTCGGATACAATTTATTTAATACTTCTTGAATTGCTACTAATTGCTCGATATGCGCGTCGTGTAAAATACCTTCATTTCGGATATCGCGAACTGTTTGATACATACGTTCAAGTTCATTCAGTACAAGTGGAGCAGGAATTTCTTGGATTTCTTCATCCATTGGGAAAAATGCTGCAGCATCTGCGGCACCTGGGAATACCGAAGTAATTGTTGAACCAACAGCCATATCAAATGAGCCCCATGAAGCATCAAATAAAACGCGGTCGTTATAAGTAACTGTGCAATTGATAAAGGAAATAAGCGCAATTTTTTTATCGTTTTTTACAATATCTGTTACTGTTCCTTTTACATGAATACCACTTGCAAAAGTAAACTCAGCAACATTTCCAATTGTAATTCCTAATGATTGTAATTGTTCATCTGTACAATTTTCTAATGTAATATTTTCAGTGAGTAATCCAATTGGTGCTCCAAACCCGTCACTGTGTACAGATGTAGAATGATTCGCTAGCTGTTTATTGTGAATTGCTAATGCTGTTGGCGAGCTCGTTCGCATGTAAATCAATTCACCTTCATCGTTTTCAATTGTCTCGGTAAATGTACCTGTAATTTGTAAGCCGCTATTTAATTCAGCAGTTGCATGATTTTCAGAGCGAATTGCTTTTTCTAATCCTTCTTTACCACCTGTTTTAAAGGCCATCGTTTCAGAGAATTTCTCAAGTGCTTCTGTTAATTCTTCAAATGATTCACAAACAAATAGTTGTGGTTGCATTTTTGTTACGTCATAAGTTGTACTTGTACATGCCTCTATAGAGAATGGAACCTTTTCTACAGCGTCTGTTAAGCAATATTTGCTTTCGCCAACAGAAGAAAGGAGACCAGCACCATATATTTTTGGAGCATCTATATTTCCAATTAATCCATATTCTACTGTCCACCAGAAAAGACGTGAAATTTGTTCCGCTTCTGATAAGCCAGAAACTAACTTTTGTTTTTCAATTACATTATTTTCAGCAGCTGTAACTTCATCAGGAGTAGAAGTAGGGCTTTCTTTTACAATTGTTAATGTACGAACAGCTTCGAATGCATCATGTTCTTCTTTTGTTGAGAAAGCTTTTGCACCAATTTGTCCAAATCGTTTCACATATTTTGCATATGTAGGATCAAGTAAAATAGGTGCGTGTCCTGCAGCTTCGTGTACAATATCTGGAGCTGGTGTATACTCGATATTCTCTACCTTGCGAATATCTGTTGCGATTGGTAGCAATCCGTGCCCTTGAAAATCGAAAAATGCGACGCCAGGAATAAGTCCGTCAATCGTTACAGCGCCCCAGCCGCTTGGCGCCAAACATTCATTCATTTCTTCTACCTTTGGAATTGCATCTATATTAATACCAGATGATTGTAGTCCGTTCACATAGGCTGGATGAGCAACGTCTTTTAAGAAGCTATGATTTTGTCTCATAATGTAACGCCATACAGCGTGGTTCACCGGTGTGTATTGATCATAATGCTGTGTGGATACGAATGGTTTTAAATGCGATGGAATTTCTGTTTTCTTTGTCATTTAGACATCCTCCTTTTTTAAAATAAAATTAAGTATCGGTTTCGTATAGATTGTATCACCCCCTTTCAAAATTGTAAGCGCTTATAAAATTTTATCATAAGATTCGGAATTATTTAACATTTGTTTCTGTGAGAAATAGAAAAAGCCCCTATCGTAAAATCTGATAAGGGCAAAAGCATCGTGGTGCCACTTTATTTTACATCTAAATCAACATTTAATTTAGATGTATTTCCAGCTGCATCTGTTGCTACAATGTGAATTGTATTTTTACCTTCTTGTAATTGAGTACGATCTAAATAAATACCGTAATTTTTCTCCCAAGGATTTAGGAATGCACTTTCCCATACACCATTTCCGTTGATTTCATACTGTAGTCTCACTGGAATTCCAGGTGCTACCCAACCAGATTCTGTCATCCAATCTAGTAAGATATCATCCACTTTTCCTGTGATTACAAGGTTTTCTTGGTCAATTTCGTATGTTAACTTAGGTGCAGTTCGATCCAAAAATACAGCAGCTGTTTGTTTTGTTTCCCCACCAGAATTAGAGGCAACTGCTTCGATTTGGTATAGACCGTCAGCTAACGGAGTACCATCTGCTTTTGTACCATTCCATTTGAAAGGTTTGTATCCAGCTGTTTCATTTTTAGCTTGATGGATAATCCCTTGGTACGTTACACGTTCTTTTGTAACTAAATTTGCGTGCAATGTTACATCATCCACAGGTGCAACTAAATAGTAGTTGATGAGATTATCGTCTAATATTTGGTCACCATTTGGACTAAATGTAGAATTAATAATTTCGAGTCCATCTATACGTTTGTAATCTTTAGGATCGATACTAAATGTAAATGGAATGCGAGTTTCTTCCTTCTTACCTTGTTCTTTTATATACACATTTCCAGTATAGACACCTTGGGGTAGCGAACTATCGACAGTGATAGTAAATGGTTTTTCGGTACTACTATTCGGCTGTATGCTAATCGATGAAGGTACAGAAGTTTTTACTTTTGTTTTTGTGTTTGTATCTAGCAATTCCACACGAGTTGAAAAACTTTTCTTTTTACTAGATAGATTTTGTAACGTAATATTTTGCGTCAGTTTTACTTTCCCACTGTTTGGCTTAATAAGACCGAAGCTCACATTGTTAGGTTTGACTAATACATCTGTTTGAGCTGCTTTCGGGATGTTAATTAAACCAGACCCTTGTGTCATAATAGGATATGTATTTTCATTCACATCTTTTAAAGTTTTTGCGGTATTGGCAAGGGATGCTTTTAATTGCTCTGTCGTCCAATCAGGATGCATTTGACGCAAGAGGGCAACCGCTCCAGCTACTTGTGGAGCAGCCATACTTGTACCATTATGAGATTCATAGCCTCCTCTCGGCACTGTGCTCGTAATTTGTACGCCAGGTGCAATTATATCTGGTTTTATAAGCCAACTACCTTGTGACGGACCTCTGGAACTGAAGTTAGCAATCAATTCGGTTGGATTTGGCTGGCCAATTTTTATATTTTTCTTACGTTTTGTAATTAAGTTTTTCAACTCTTCACCGTTTACATTTGATAATTGCATAACTGGAAGGGCAAGATTTTCACGCATAAAATATTCTGGCATAATATTGATTTCTTTTTCTGTAGAAATGAATAGTACACCAACTGCACCAGCTTGTTTCGCTTGTTCTGCTTTTACTAACGTACTAGAAGTACCTTGTAAAACAAGTGCAAATTTCCCTTTCACATCTTGTTTTGCATAATCGCTTGGATTACCATAGCCAACATATACAAGTGGAGAATCATTTCCTATTGGGAAATCTGATTTTGATAACGGTAATCCTTGGTATGTTTTGCTGGAACCAGCTACTTGGAATGTTGGAAACGGAATAGAAACTGTAGATGCTCCAACTGATATCACGCTACTTGCATTTCCAGGTGCATCAACAGACCAAGGTTTTGGACCATCATTTCCATTGGAAACGACTGCAGTAACCCCAAGCTTTGCTGCACGTTCTAACGTTAAAGTTACAGGCTGATCAGGTACATTTAAATCTTGTCCAAGGGATAGATTTAACACATCAGCACCATCTTGAATTGCTCGTTCAATACCTTGAATAATATCATCTGTTGTACCAGTACCACCGTCATTCATGACACGATAAGCTAAAATAGAAGCATTCGGAGCAACGCCTTTAATTTTTCCGTTACCAGCAATAATTCCAGCTACATGAGTACCATGTACGTTACCATCCATTGGATCATTATCTTCATCAACTGTGTCATATCCACCGATATAATTTGCTTTTAAGTCAGGATGTGTATAGTCTACACCAGAGTCGATAATCGCTACTTTCATACCTTTTCCATCAAGCGGTTTGCCAGATGGGTCTTTTAAATTCCATGCTTCAATTGCACCAATTGTTGGTCCGCCGATATTTGGTGCTTCTTCATTAGTAGTACTTTTTGATGTTTCATGTAATTTATATGTTAAGTTCGGATAGACTGCTTTTACTTCAGGTAAAGAAGCAAGAGCGGTAATTTGATCTCCAGGAACTGAAATAGAGAATCCAGAAAATAACGTATTATACACTTCTTTAATTTTTGCACCAGGTGCTTTTTCTTTTATTTTCTTAGTTGTATCTTCTTGTGCTTTTTTTAGCTCGGTATGATAAGACTGTGCATGATTATTTTGTAAATCTGGAGCATGCTGAATGTTACTTTGTGAAGCGAGTGGAGCATGTTGCAATTCTACAATGACAGAAATTTCTTTTGATGTTTTTGTTTCAACATTTTGCGCAATTTTGTTTTCTCCTCATTGTTCAATGTTCGCTTTTAACTGTGGACTAAATTGTTTCTCCTTTTGCAACGATTCAGCATGTGCGCTTAAAGCTCCAAAACTGGAAAAGACGAGCGCCATACTTAATAGTGTAGATGTAGTTTTTTTCATTGAAACTCCCCCTAATAAAAAGTGCTAATATTCCGAAAAAACATCTTACAAATTGATCTCGAATTACATAATCGGATGTTAGCTAAACTATATTTTCGACATAATTCATACCAATCCTCTATGAATTTGAAATTTCTTGGGAAATTTTTTCTGATTATGTCGAATAGGTATCTTTTACATATTGTAGGTGGACATTGAGGAATGCTATGAGGGAAATGGAGGGGTGTTATGAAACGGTTCATAGTAAGCGTTGGTACAATGTTAGTCGTATTTTTATGTTCAACTATTAATAGTAGCGCAGAAAATAATGAATTTAAAATTGCTTTTATTCGTCATCATGACCTCTGGATTAAAGTTGATGGAAAAGAAAAACAACTTACAAAAGGAGAGTATATAACAGGGCCAAAGTGGTCTCATGATGGAGAGTGGCTGGCATATGTAAAAGGAAAGAAACAAAGTAATCTTGAGTTATATCGGCTAAAAGATGGAAAGAAAGTTACGCCGTTTCACTCAGAAGTATCAAATTATCAATGGTCACCAACAGAAAATATAATTGCATTTATATTTACAGGTACATTACATACCTTCGAGGTAGAAAAAAAGAATGCAGATTTTGAAAATGTATCGGCTGGTGTAGGTGATTATGCATGGTACCCGAATGGAAAGAAGTTTCTTGTATCTTCTGAAGCACACTTACTTCCAACTGGATGGACAGGAGCTCAGCTATATGAAGTACAAAAAGATGCACATATGAATCCTCACAAAATGAAGCATTTGTATGCATTGCCAAATGAACATGATGATTTCCTAGCGTTAGTTGCAAGTGGCTTTCAGTGGTCGCCAGATCAAGAGTGGATTTCATTTTTAGCAGTACCGACAGCTTCATGGTCAGCTGATAGTAATACGCTTTGCTTAGTTCGTGCAGATGGCAGTCGGTTTGAAAAAGTAGATCAAATGTTATTAAACACACAATGGTTCAAATGGGCGCCAGCCAACAATATATTGGCCTATATTGAAGGAAGCGGGAGAGTTGCATTAGAGAATAAACATTTGAAAGTAAAAGAATTGCCAGCACTTCAGCAGAACACATTTACACCGAAAGGATATGTCGATTGGGATTTTACATGGAAGAACGATAACGTAATTATCGTCTCTCGAGCAAAAGAGGGAGGATTTGAAACATTGCCAGAAAAAAGGCCACTACCATCTTTATATGAGGTTGATAGTACAAGCAATGTACAGCATCGAATCACAAAGCCACCTCATAAGCAGGGTGATTATCATCCAAACTTTATGAAGAAGAGCAATCAATTAATATGGATACGTTCAGACCGTAAGAAAGCAGATGTATGGCTTGCTCATAGAGATGGAAAGCATGAAATGAAGTGGATTGAAAATATAGATGTACCAGAGTGGTATTATGAGAAATGGAATTGGGGAAATGTTATATCGGTGAAATAACAATAAAAAATCTGCCTAAAAGATAATTTTAAGCAGATTTTTTATTATTATTTATGCGTTTTATTTGGCTTTTTTTTCGCTGGGTTTCCGTTCCCTTGACGTTTTCTATTTTGTTCATCTTTTGCTTGTTTTTCATGCAGTGTATCTAAAAAGTCATTCGAGTTACTCATTTTTCTATCGCTCCTTTCCTTTCATCTTGTCCTAATTACTATAACCATTTAGGAGGATAATCATGAGATAAAAAGTTAAGCGCTTAATTTTCTTCGATAGTATACGTAAAATATGCCATACGTAATAAATAGCATAAATAAAATTTGTAACTCTACATTTTCTTTTAAAATAGTTGCGACAGAAGTTGGTAAGTATGGTGATGTATTACTCGTTTCTATACCTAACCATTTGTTTAAGAGATTAATGGTACAAAACATAAAAACACCGGACCAGCTTGCAATGATTGCCTTTTGCTTAATTTTTGTTTCGCGTTCATCATCTGTAATCCAAGGGTTAGCAGTTTTATCACTGCTAAAAAATCCGTTTATATATCCCCATATAATCATGCCAATTAAGATGGTTAGCCATTTCATATGCATGTTTCTCCTCTCTCTTGTAAAAAGTATTTTACACATACAATTGTAATGTTTTCCAATTCGTTGTGTCAAATATTTTTTACATATCGATGTTTCATATAGCAGGAATAAAGGATGGAATAGGGAAGAAATATGTAAGAGGATTTTATAGTGAGAGGAGGATGGGGATGAAACTCATCTTTGTTCGGCACGGTGAAGGAGAACATACAAAAGATTCGCCATCAAGTTTACAAGTGCCTCATCCACCGTTAACGGATGAGGGAAGGAATCAGGCTAAATTACTTCAATGCAATGTACCCTTGCAAGAAACGGATATATTAATTGCTAGTCCTACAATTAGAACTTTACAAACGGCAACAATATGGAGTGCGAAAGTAGCTTGTCAAAAAATTGTCCACCCATATGTATCCCCACGTATTTTTCCTTATCGAGAAGGAGCGACAACATTACCATGTGATCACATAGTAGATCAGGGGGTAATAACAAATTTATTTCCACATTTTTTGATAGAGAAAAGTACAAATAAACAGCTATGGACGGAAGGTATAAATACTATTCCAGAGAATCGTTTTCAGCAAATCGTAGATGAATTTCTTCTTTGGTGTTGTCAGCTAGGCGCTGAAAGAATTTGCATTGTATCTCACGACGGGACAATTACTGCGTATCGGCAATATTTACAAAAAGTCGTTTTAACTAGAGCTGATTTTTTGCAAGAAACGGGTATATATGAAATGGATGTATCCCTTAAAATTTTGATTGAGGAGATCTAATTATAGGATGGTGGGTGTATGTGGAATGTTGCACTAGTAGTTGGCTTTAATTCTGATTTAGAGGCACAATCAATCCGAGCATCACTTGAATACTTTGGGGCGAAAGTTATAACGTACTGGATTGGTAGACCGAAAGAATTCATCGACATTCTTTCTGGAAAGGGTTTATATAACGATATTAATTATGTCGTCTTTTGCTTTCATGGTGAGGAAGGAAAGTTTGTCATGGAAGAGTTAGGTGAAGATATATATGAACAAGATGAACCGAGAGGATACTTTGGTGCAGAAGAAATTTATAAATATGCAAAATTGCATAATACAAATATTGTAAATAGTGGGTGTACGTTAGGGGAACAAAAACTAGCAGAATCTTTCTTACGTAGTGGTGCGAAATCGTATATTGGATCGATAGATTATGTAGATGGAAATGCAGCACTTATGTTTACAATACGCTTATTTTACGGGCTTATTAACCATGAAAAAACGTTAGGAGAGGTTTTTGAAGAAGCACGGTTAATTGATAAAGAGACACATACATTTCGATTATATAAGTAGTGTGAAACACGTTTATTCTATATTCGAATAAACGTGTTTCACATTTAACTCACATTTTTTTTACATTTTCTTCAATGAAAACCATTATCACTTATGGTATGATATGTTCAAGTTTTTACAGGTAATAAAAGTTACTATATAAACGTTAGTTTTTAATGTTTCATACACATGTCATGAATTATTCATAATTAACATTTTAAAAATAAGTAACTAATGTTATTTTATAACTTGTAACTAACTTAATTACAAATTTAGGAGGAATATATGGTTATTCAATTTTTAAGAGAAAACAAAGCAGTTTCTTTTGTGTTAGCGGTAATTCGAGTGTATCTTGGTTACACATGGTTAATGGCTGGAATTGGTAAACTACAAGGAAAAGGATTCGATGCAACGGGTTATTTACAAGGTGCAATTGAAAAATCTAAAGGAGCACAACCGGCTGTTCAATCTTGGTGGGCATCATTTTTACAAGATTTCGCAATTCCAAACGTTGATCTATTTAATACACTTGTAACGTGGGGAGAAATTTTAGTCGGAATTGGTTTAATTGTAGGCTGTTTAACAAAAACAGCGGTCTTTTTCGGTCTTGTAATGAACTTTTCCTATATGTTTAGTGGGTCAATTGGTGTGAATCCTGAAATGGTTATTCTATCAATGTTCGTTCTAGTTTCTGGTATGAATGCTGGTAAATTTGGAATAGATGGTTTCGTTATTCCGAAAGTATTAGGTTCAAAAACTCAAAAACGCCAAAAGCAAGCTGCTTAATATATGAAAGCGGGTATCTCAAAATGAGATACCCGTTTATTTTTCAGTTATTATAGGGTTTTTGTCAAAGAATTCTTTCACATACCCTACAAACTCCTGTGGTTCCTGACGAAATGGTGCGTGATAACCTTTTTCGATAATATGGAAAGTACTATTTTTTAAAAATTGATGATACGTTTCGCCCTCTTTCCAAGAAACGCTACTATCATTTCTTCCCCATATAATTAAAGTTGGTTGTTGTATTTCATTTGCATTGATTTGAAGACGTCTAGGCCATAATTTCATTTTATTGTAATGTTCTTCATCATTACGTTTAAATTTCACTTTGCTCTCATCATAATCTGCAATGGCAGAAACGGTATTTAAATCAGTCGACAACTGTGGTCTTGGTGATCCTTGTTTATTAACGAGTGTATGAGGACCGCCCGTAGCATCAGTTAAAATAAGGTGGGTAACGGATTCTGGATATAAATATGTTAAATTAAGAGAAATTTCTCCGCCCATTGAGTGGCCCAATATTGCAAACGAATCGTAACCTAGTTTTTTCATTAATTTATAATACAAATTTGCATGAGTTGGGAAAGAATAATAAAAATCCATCGGCTTAGATGAGCGCCCGAATCCTAAAGCATCTACAGAAATAATTGTATGATCTTTTGCTAAGTCTGAGTAAATCTTTTGAAAACCATCTGACGATCCTCCAAATCCATGGATCATAAGTAAAGGTGGTTTTTCATTGCCAATCTTTTTGAAGTAAATGGTTTGACCATCTATTTCTACCATTTTTTCCTCGGTAGCTAGTTTTGCTGTAAGTGTATTTTTAACTTGTTTTACTTGTTCTACTGGCTTTTCTGCTGCACTACATCCTACTAATAGTGTAAGAGTAAGACAACCTACCATAAAATAGCTAAATCGCTTCAATTAGGTGTCCCCTTTCTAACATAACGCTGTATCTATCATAGCAAATAGCATATTACGATTTCCAGGAAGTTCGCTACCATTTTTTATCATAAGAGGTGAAAGGAGCGTTTCTTGGAAATTTTCTATTTGAAGAAATTTGCGAAATGAAAATTGTGAATGTGGGACATCAATTCTTACTGTGCCATTCCAACATTCACATATGTTTTGTAGTAATTGAATAGCATCTTCTTCTCGTTTGGCGATAAGTGGATTGATACATAATATACTATCTTTTTGTATGCATAAGGAAAAAGCTTCTATACAGTTATGTCTCTCAATTTTAAAAGAGTGGCTCGTTTTTGGTAATAGTAATGAATAAAGTAAAGAACGATCGGCACCAGTTGTAATTTGATCGAGGGAAATAAGCGATATAAGATCTTTTTCTTTTACTTGTTTTGTATGAGTGATATGTGTCTTAGTAGTTTGTTTTTCAAAACGATGAATCGTCGTTACTGTTTGAAATCCGCATGATGTATACAGAGGCTCGCCAGCTTTTGTTGCAATAAGTGCAATTGGTTGTTTTGTAAGAGTGTGTTCTAAGCAGTGATTAAGCAAAATACGCCCGATACCTCGTCTTTGAAAATGAGGATGGACGATTAACATGCCAATAGTAGAAAAACTTTCTTTAAAAGGAAAGACTCCTCCAGCTGCAATCAGTTTATTTTCATGCATATAACCGACAAGTGTACCGAGAGAAAGGTACATTTCGAATTGTTTTTTCATAAATGCTTTATTTTGTAACCATCCAATAGATTTGCAAAGGTCGAGTAAATCAAAAATAAAAGTTTCATCTAGCTTTATTATTTTCATACATGTTCACCACGTTTCTATTAATTTTCATAAAAGTAGATTGAAAATGTTAAATAAGAGATTTACGTTAAATGAAATCCAACTTGTTTATATTTTGATTGTAAAGGAGAAGATGGTTGATATGAAAAGACAAAGTTATACAAATTATAACTGATATTTACATAAGTTAACAAAAAATTTACATATAACTAATTTTCTCTTAATAGTCTTCTATTAAATTTGATAGTGGGAAATGAATAACCTAATTAGGGGGACAAGACAGTGAAAAAGTTTGTGAAAAAAGCATGGCCATTTGCAGTTGTGGCATCATTAGCAGTTACTTCGGTAGCAACATGGAATTTTACACGTTCTAGTGAAGTGAGTGCAGATGAGAACGGAAGCAATGCAAAGATTAAAAATGTCATTGTATTAATTGGGGATGGTATGGGCCCTTCATATATGACAGCTCACCGTTATATGAAAGATAATCCAAAAACTTTTGAGATGGAATCTACAGAGTTTGATAAACATCTTGTAGGAACACAAAAGACATATCCAGAAGATGAACATGAAAATATCACAGACTCTGCATCTGCAGCAACAGCTATGTCAGCAGGAATTAAAACATATAATGCGGCAATTGCAGTTGATAATGATAAAGCAGAAGTGAAAACTGTTCTTGAACAAGCGAAAGAAAAGGGGAAATCAACAGGACTAGTTGCTACTTCTGAAATTACACATGCAACACCAGCTGCTTTCGGTGCGCATGACATTAGTCGTAAAAATATGGACGCAATTGCAAATGATTATTTTGATGAGAAAATTAAAGGGAAGCATAAAGTAGATGTTATGCTTGGCGGCGGCGTAAAAAACTTTGTTAGAAAAGATCGCAATCTTACAGAAGAATTTAAGAAATCTGGTTATAGTTACGTAACAGATCGAGATCAATTGTTAAATGATAAAAATGATCAAATTCTTGGTTTATTTGCACCAGGCGGTTTAGATAAAATGATTGACCGCAATGAGAAGACACCTTCATTAGAAGAAATGACAAATGCAGCAATTGAGCGTTTGAACAAAAATAAAAAAGGTTTCTTTTTAATGGTTGAAGGAAGTCAAATTGACTGGGCAGGACACGATAATGATATCGTTGGTGCAATGAGTGAAATGGAAGACTTTGAAAAAGCATTTAAAGCTGCGATTGAGTTTGCGAAAAAAGATAAAAATACGTTAGTTATTGCAACGGCAGACCACGCTACTGGTGGATTATCTTTAGGTGCAAATGGTGAGTATAACTTTAAAGTAGATCCAATTAAAGCTGCAAAACGCACACCAGACTTTATGGCAAATGAGATTGCAAACGGTGCAAATGTAGAAGAAACATTGATAAAATATATTGATTTACAATTAACACCTGAAGAAATTAAAGCGGTAAATGATATTGCTCCTTCAAAAGATGTAACAAAGATTGATAATGCGATTGAAGATATTTTCAATAAGCGTTCGGTTACAGGATGGACAACAGGTGGACATACAGGAGAGGATGTAAACGTATATGCATTTGGTCCTGGTAAATACTTGTTCTCTGGCGTTCAAGAGAATACAAATATCGCGAAACGTGTCTTTGATATTGTTGGCGGTGGCGACCCGAATAAAGGAAGACGCTAATTATAAACGAAAGTGAGGCGAAATGCCTCACTTTTCTTTTTAGGAGATGGGAAGATGAGAGCTTTTTTCAGGGGGATAGGACCCTTTCTAATAGGTGTATTATTGCTAGTTGGATGTCAATCCAAAGAGAATCAGATAGAACAAAAAGCTACTACTACAAAAGCTGAGGAAAAGGTACAAATAACGAAAGAAGAAGAGAAATCGATTCAAGATGTTATGGATAAATTTGTAAGGACAACAAATGAAAAAAATCTTGCTGAACATATAGAATTATTTTCAAAGAAGATGCCTAGTGCCGAAGACTTAAAAACGCAAAAAGAAGCAGCTTTTCAAAAGGGAAATAAGAAAATTGAATTGGAACATATAGACATAAAAGCTAGTAAAGCAGGGTATGTTGTTGTTGAAACAAAAGAAAAGGAAATAGATGGAGAAATCACTCTTCAGAAAAAAGCACAGTATGCACTTGGAAAAGAAGAGGATGGCTGGAAAATTGAAGAGGTTCGCACGATAGAGAAGAAATAAAGTGAAATTTTCCGTAAATAGCGCAAAAAGGTTCTCATTGGCGAGAACCTTTTTTTATAGTGGTAACATAATTTGATCTGAGCATGCTTCGATATCATCAATATCTTGGCGAATGGTTGCCATTTTATTATCAAGATCTTCAGCTTTCATTGCGGCATCATGTAGTTCATCTTTTAAATACTCAGGTATTTTCCCTTCATATTTATAATAAAGTTTATGTTCTAAACTTGCCCAAAAGTCCATTGCGAGCGTACGTAACTGAATTTCTGCAAAGACTTCTTTTGTACCAGAATTCAGTGATAAAGGATATTTAATAATCATGTGTAAACTTTTATATCCATTTTGTTTTGGATTAGCGATATAATCTTTTACCTCTATGATTTCCATATCTTCACGCTTTTGAATGACTTCTTTCAAATGATAGATATCTTCTACGAAGCAACATGTAATACGAATGCCAATGATGTCTTGTAAATGCGTTTGCGCATTTTCAACTGTCGGTAATAAATTTTTACGCTCAAGTTTTTTAATAATACTTTCAGGTTGTTTTAATCTTGTTTTTATATGTTCAAACGGGTTGTAATCTTCTAAAAATTGGGCTTCCCGGTTCATAATTTCAAATTTAGTTTTTAACTCTTCTAAAGCAAATGTATATGGTAGTACAAAAGCTTTCCAGTAGTTAACTGTTGATTGATTATATTCCATTTATATACACACCTTTTCCTATTTACAAGTGAGGTTGTTATTATACTAAACACCAAATCATGTAGGCGCAAGCAGCAAATGATGAGATCATAAAACGATATTTAGTTTTCATACTTTCAACTCCTTTCAAATAAAATTTTATATAAATAAACGTGATTGTTAATAAGTTCACTATGTACAGTTTCTATAGTAATAGATTCGTGTGAATTTCGTATGAACTAATTGTTTCAGCTTTTTGTCTTTTTTTTGCAAATCATCATTATTCTCGATAATTTAAAGTGTTTTTATTTGATTTATTCATTTGTATAAATTAATGTATATTTGAATTTATAGTTATTAAGGAGGCTATACGGTGAACTTTGAAGAATTAGCAATTGCTAGACGTTCTGCAATGAAATTTGTACAAGGAATAGAAATCCCAGATGAGGACTTTAAAAAAATATTTGAGCTCACAAAGCTTTCTCCATCTTGTTACAATTTGCAACATACACATTATGTTGTAATTCGTGATCAAGAGCGCAAAGAAAGATTAAAAGAGTTAGCCTTCGGACAATATAAAGTATCGAGTGCATCTGCGGTAATACTTGTTTGTGGTGACAAGAGAGCATACCAAAATGTCGAAAATATTTATTTCGGTATGAAGGTTTTAAAGATGATTGATGAATGTGAGTATGAAGATACAATTAAGCAAACGAAAGGGTTATATGAAGGAAAAGGAGAACGCTTCATGGAAGAGGAAGCGATTAGAAATGCTTCGCTAAGTGCGATGACTTTTATGTACGCAGCTAAGTATTATGGATATGATACGTGTCCAATGATCGGTTTTGATGAGAAAGCAGTACAAGGTGAATTGAATATGCCAGAGCATGTAGTACCTGTTTTAATGATTACGATAGGAAAAAGTGATACTACTAAAATTCGCCCACGAGGATATAGAAAACCAATTAGTGAGTTTGTTACATATGAGACATTTTAATAAAAAGTATAAAGTACTAAAAATAAAAGGGGGCTGTCCCATAAGTCTCTTTCGAAGTAAGATCACATGAAATTGAAAAGGCAGAAACGTTATAAAATCAACATTTCTGCCTTTCACTTTTTATACGATTTTGGCTAAAAAGCACCTTTTGGGACAGCCTCTTTTTGTTTTGCAATTGACAAATAGAATGAAGTTATATAATATTTAAATCGTAATCATTACGTTTTAGCTTGCGATCTTTAAAAGAAAGGAGAATTACATATGCGTGTAAATATTACATTAGCTTGTACGGAGTGTGGTGATCGTAATTATATTTCTAAAAAGAATAAACGAAACAATCCAGAGCGTATCGAACTAAAAAAATATTGTCCACGATTAAAACGGGTAACGTTACATCGTGAAACGAAGTAGAAGACTAGAGATATCTCTAGTCTTTTTTCGTTTATCCCGCTATTTGCCGGGCAGTAAGACATTTACCTCAAAATTCAGCGAAAGCAAAGAAGGTAGGTGGGGGTCTTACTGCCCGTAAAATCCCGATTGGTGAGGGCTGATTAAAGTTTCACTTTATATTTCTTTTGTTTGTTATAATTACCTTAAATTGTAATAAAGGGAGCGGTATGATGAATCAAAAAGATAAAGAAAGAAAAGAGCAAGTGGCTCATATTATTAACATTCCAGATGATTATAGGCTTGTTGTAGATGATCAAGAAGGTGTGGATGACCCATATCATCTATTATGGTGGGAGCATAAAGCGGATGGGGAGAGAACGATACAGATTACGTTGAATAGACATACTGGTAATTTAATTGACTTTAGGATAGAGGATGAAAAAGCTTTTTCGAGCGGTAAGGAAGCGATAGAAGAGAATAAAGCAAGAGAGGTTGCAAATACATTCTTAAGAAAATATACAAAAGAAGGATATGAATTTTATACATATGTAACTGTTAAGGATGATTGGCGCGGTTGGAAAAAAGTAAATTATATGCAAGAAGTGAATGGCTATCCATTGCCGAATACGGGGTGTGTTGTGCTAGTACATCCATTAGGTGATGTGATGCATTTTTATTATAATGGACAAAAAGCTATCGAGAAAAAACCGTTATGGCCAAGTGATATTGTTGAGGAGAACGTCGTCTTAGAAAATTTGAAGGCTAGACAAGATATGAGACTTGCATTTGTAGATTTAACACACTCCTCATGTGAGTATGAAAATGGAGAAGAAGTAAAAGGGTACCATCTTGTATATGAACCAGATCCTAGCCATGCGTTTATTAAAGCAAGTACAGGCAAAGATTTGTTTGGGCCAGATCACTATAGAATAGCTTCTACAGTACCGGTTGTTAAAGCGATAAAAAACAGTGAAAGAAAAGATGTGCTCGATTTATTAGATTGGGATAAAGAAAAATTTATAAACGTAGATGAAAAAGAGGATAGGTATGAAATTCAGATGAGATTTGTACTGGAGAAAGAATTACAAAAAGAAAGAAAAGAGAAAGATGCATATTCAATGGAGGAATTCTATAAAAAGTATTCCCCGATATTGAAACATGATAACTTCGTTGTAATTACTTTAGATAAAGAAACAAATCAATTACTTTCCTGTTTAATGTGGAAGGATGAGCGAGAAAGGAAAACGCTCTTATCTAGAGACCAATGTTTAGACAAAGCACTTCAATTTTTGGAGCATATTATTCCGGATGCAACCAATTATGTTCAACTTTGGGATAATTATGAAAAGGAAGATGGAATTGAGAGATTTTCCTTTTCAATATATGTAAATGACATTCAAGTAGAGGGAAAATATATTATGATTAATATTAATACAGAGAATGGTGCTGTGATGCACTACTCTGGAGAGTCTAGCAATTTTATAAAAGAATTGCTCACATACGAAACAACACCAAAAGTAACAAAGGAAAAAGCGTTAGAAATATACAGAGGGGCCATGCGAGTTCATTTAGAATGGTTTTTAGAAAATGAGGTAGAGGAAACAATTTACGAACTATTGTATAAACAAACAACGGATGAAAATCATAAAGAATCCTTCGACTGTAGTCGAGAAATTCGTTATATTGATGCGCATACTGGGGAGAAAATTTGGAGTAAATAAACTTTTAAATAGGGAAAAAGGTCTTCGAGAGAAGACCTTTTTTAGAAAGAACGATTATTCTTCGTATGTATTAATTTTATATAACCACTTCTGTACACTAGCAGGCGGTCCTTCTGTTCTCCACTTTATTGTACACATTCCACAAGAACAGTGAACTTTTCCTTTTGCAAAAATACCGGCAATTTCAGGAGTATATCCCCATGTGTGTTTTGCAATATTCATTTTTCGACGCATTGTACGTTGACGTTGGTGTCTTGTATAAGCACGTGTTCTTTCAAATTTCATATTTGTAATCCCTCCTTGTAGTACAAGTAGCTTGCAAGAGCGTACAAGGAGTTCATCTCTTACAAGCTACTCAGGTACAAGAGGGAAATGAAATATTTCATATTCCACTCTCCAATCTTTTGTTTAAGTATACGTAGTGAAGCTTTATGAGACAATTATTATGCTTAAAAACATACGGGAATGATATCGTACAGACACAAACAACCTCATGCCCACATACACTTAGTAAAGACCACTATTTTGGCGGAGGTGAAAGGTTTGAGTCTATTCGCCGCAATTGGATATATGGTTCGAGAAGTGTTTGTTTTTGTTTCTTATGTGAAGAACAATGCGTTTCCGCAGCCATTATCATCAGACGATGAGAGAAAGTACTTAGAGTTAATGGAGCAAGGTGATGCTCAAGCGAGGAATCTGTTAATTGAACATAATTTACGGCTTGTAGCTCATATCGTTAAAAAATTTGAAAATACAGGGGAAGATGCAGAAGATTTAATTTCAATTGGTACAATCGGGCTCATTAAAGCAATCGAGAGCTATTCGGCAGGAAAAGGTACAAAACTTGCGACGTACGCAGCACGCTGTATTGAAAATGAAATTTTGATGCATTTACGTGTATTAAAGAAAACGAAAAAGGACGTTTCACTTCATGATCCGATCGGGCAAGATAAAGAGGGGAATGAAATATCGCTTATTGATATATTAAAATCAGAGTCTGAAGATGTAATTGATATGATCCAGCTTAGTATGGAGTTAGAAAAGATTAAAGAGTATATCGATATTTTAGACGAACGAGAGAAAGAAGTAATCGTGAAGCGTTTTGGACTGGGGCTTGATAAGGAGAAGACGCAACGAGAGATTGCGAAGGCACTTGGTATTTCCAGAAGCTACGTATCAAGAATTGAAAAGCGCGCTTTAATGAAAATGTTCCATGAATTTGTAAGAGCAGAGAAAGAGAAAAAAGCAAAAGAATAATGTACATTACAAGCAGCCGTATTTTAAAATGGGCTGCTTTTCTTTTTGGAAATAAGGAAAGAAAAAGAGTTGTGTTCAGAAGAAATCCATGTTCACTGTTGAAAATGACGGATTCTATCTGTAATATTAGAAGGTGCTAAACAATTTAAGAATGATACCGTACTTAGTTTTCTGCATGTATAATATGGCGGTTCTATATGATATGTGGGAATAAGAACTAATTTTACATATGATATAGAAGGAAAAGAAGGGGAAGCTAAAGTTATAGACTGATTAGGAGGTTCCGCAATTTGCGACGTACATTATATCGACTTATGATCGAACTTACAAATGGTCGTTTTACTTCTTATATATTACGTAAATTTGCACAATCTCGTTTGAGCTCTATCATTATTCCATCGTATGCGAAAGTATTTCAAATTAATCAAGATGAGATGGAAAAGGGTTTGAAGGAATATAGAACATTGCATGAATTATTTACACGTAAGCTAAAAGAAGGAAAGCGTAGTATTGATACAGATGCATCGAGTATCGTTAGTCCTGTTGATGGTGTTTTTGCTGATCACGGTCCTATTGAGGACACAAAAACATTTGATATTAAAGGCAAGCGTTATTCGATTGTGGATATGCTAGGTAATGAAGAACGTGCACAGCGATATGCAGGTGGTACATATATGGTTATTTATTTAAGCCCAAGTCATTATCATCGTATTCATAGTCCGCTTTCTGGTTCTGTGACTGAAAGATTTGTACTCGGTAGAAAATCATATCCGGTAAATGCAGCTGGTATGGAATACGGGAAAGAACCATTGTCAAAAAACTATCGCTCCGTTACAGAAGTGAATAGTGACGGTGAACATATGGCGCTTGTAAAAGTAGGAGCTATGTTTGTAAATAGTATTGAGCTGCTGCATGAAAGAGACGCTGTTCAAAAAGGTGAAGAAATGGCATACTTTACATTCGGTTCAACAGTTGTGTTATTGTTTGAAAAAGATATGATAGAAGTAGTGCAAGAATTGAAGAGTGGACAAGAGCTTCGCCTTGGTGAAAAGATTGCTACTCGATTGGCTCATAAGTAAAAAAGATTTTATAACTGTAAGCAAGATTTATGGACAAAGATGCGTAATGATGAAATTCCCTAGATGGGAGTACTTGTTTATTCGAGAGCCATCGCAGGATGGCTCTTTTTACAAGTTAGTTACTTAAAATTTCACTTTATATGTAATCAAGACGATTTGACGAGCTTGTCCTCTAATGAGCGTCTAATAATTTCTTGTTTTATAAGTAAAATGAAGTCGGGATTTAATTTTAGTTCTTTTGCTTTATAATAAGACTCAGTGAGTAACTCAGTAGATAACTGTTCCATATGTTTTGTTTTCAAGGTGAGTCACCTCCTAATAATATAAGGATTGATTCGTTGTTGCATTTAATGTACCAAAAAAATATGACAGTCACAAACGGGTGGTTATCCACACACCTAGGTGGATAAAATGTGTATAGATTGTTGGTAAATTCCAAATTAACTGAAAAATTAATGTGGAAAATGTGTACAATTTTATCCACAGGCCATATATCGAAATATGTTGTCGAAAAATTTTTATGAAAACTCCTCAAAGAGGTGAAAGAAATTGAAACTATTTTTACCAAATGAATATGTGAAAAATGTATATCATGTTCAACCAGAAGATTTGAAAAAACGTGGAATTAAAGGTGTTATTACTGATTTAGATAACACTTTAATTGAATGGGATCGTCCAAATGCAACGCCACAACTTGAAGAATGGTTTTTGAAAATGAAAGAGCAAGGCATTCAAGTAACGGTCGTTTCAAATAATAATGAGCAACGAGTGAAAGATTTTGCTGATCCATTAGGCATTCCATTCATTCATAGTGCGCGTAAGCCATTTGTTCGTGCGTTTAAGCGTGCGATACGAGAGATGCAGTTGCAACCAGATGAAGTTGTAGTAATTGGGGATCAGTTACTGACAGATGTGCTAGGTGGAAACCGAGTTGGACTGCATACAATTTTAGTTGTACCAGTAGCACAAACAGACGGATTAGTAACGCGCTTTAATCGAAAAATTGAACGAAGAATTATGAGAAACATGAAGAAAAAAGGTTTAATTAACTGGGAGGAATAAAGTTTGACTGAAACAATTAAATGTATTGGTTGCGGTGTAGAAATTCAAACAGAAGATAAAAATGAAGTGGGATATGCTCCTGCCTCATCTTTAGAAAAAGAACAAGTCATTTGTCAACGCTGTTTTCGATTGAAACATTATAACGAAATTCAAGATGTCTCATTAACAGATGATGATTTCCTACGTATTCTAAACGGTATTGGAAAATCGGATGCGTTAGTAGTTAAAATTGTAGATATTTTTGACTTTAATGGTAGCTGGTTACCTGGCTTACATCGTTTCGTGGGAAATAATAAAGTATTACTTGTTGGGAATAAAGCTGATTTAATTCCTAAGTCAGTAAAACATGATAAAGTAAAGCATTGGATGCGCTATAGTGCAAAGCAGCTAGGATTAAAGCCAGAAGATGTCTTTTTAATTAGTGCAGCGAAGGGACAAGGGATTGCTGAGCTGGCAGATGCGATTGAGTATTACCGCGGCGGAAAAGATGTTTACGTTGTTGGATGTACAAATGTAGGGAAATCAACATTTATTAATCGGATGATTAAAGAATTTAGTGATGAGACTGAAAATGTAATTACAACATCTCATTTTCCAGGAACAACGCTTGATTTAATTGATATTCCGTTAGACGAAGAATCTTCTTTATATGATACACCAGGTATTATTAACCACCATCAAATGGCTCATTATGTTGGAAAACAAAGCTTAAAGCTTATTACACCAACAAAAGAAATTAAGCCGATGGTGTTCCAATTAAATGAAGAACAAACATTGTTCTTTAGCGGATTGGCACGTTTTGATTACGTAAGTGGCGGTCGTCGTGCATTTACTTGTCACTTCTCAAATCGTTTAACAATCCATCGTACAAAGCTTGAGAAAGCAGATGAATTGTATAAAAATCATGCAGGGGATTTACTAAGCCCGCCAACACCAGAAGAATTAGAAAATATGCCAGAGCTAGTGAAATACGAGTTTAATATTCGTGAACCAAAAACGGATGTTGTATTCTCTGGATTAGGATGGGTTACTGTGAACGAACCTGGAGCAAAAATTGTTGCACACGTACCAAAAGGAGTAAGTGTTTCATTGCGTAAATCTTTAATTTAATATGGAGAGGGATTTATGAAACAATTATATGGTGTAATCGGAAATCCAATTGGACATTCATTATCACCCGTTATGCATAACGATGCATTTGAACACTTGAATATGGATGCCCATTATCATGCTTTTCTTGTTAAAGAGGAAGTGCTAGGGGAAGCAGTAAGAGGTTTAAAAGCGTTAGGTATTTCAGGATTTAATGTAACAACTCCGCATAAAGTTGCGATTATGGATTATTTGGATAAGATTGACCCGCTAGCAAAACAAATTGGTGCAGTAAATACGGTGGTTCATAAGGATGGAAAATTGATTGGCTACAATACAGATGGAATTGGTTTTGTCCGAGCACTGCAATCCATTAGTAGTGAACCACTTCAAGAGAAACGTATTTTATTATTTGGCGCAGGCGGTGCTAGTCGAGCTATTTATTTTTCACTTGCTGATGCAGGGGTGAAAGAGATTGATGTAGCGAATCGTACAGTAGATAAGGCGAAAGAACTTATTGCTGCATGTACAGCTACTGTTCATTCTGTTGCTTTATCATTAGAAAAAGCAACAAAAGAACAAGGGAATTATGATATTATCATTCAGACGACAACGATAGGTATGCATCCACGCGTCGAACATACGCCGTTACAAATTTCTTCGTTGAAAAAGGGAACAATTGTATCAGATATAATTTATAATCCATTTGAAACGAAAATTTTATGTGAGGCGAAAGAGCAAGGTGCAATCATTCAAAATGGTATTGATATGTTTGTTTATCAAGGAGCGCTTGCATTTGAAATGTGGACAGGTTGCGTACCGAATATTGAACGAATGAAACAATTAGTTATAAGAAAGCTTGGAGGCTAACATATATGTTAACAGGAAAACAAAAAAGATTTTTACGTGCACAAGCACATCATTTAACACCAATTTTTCAAGTAGGAAAAGGCGGAGTAAATGAAAATATGATTAAACAAATTGCAGATACTTTAGAAGCTCGTGAGTTATTTAAAGTAAGTGTGCTACAAAACTGTGAATTCGATCGCCGTGAAGTTGCAGAAGAGCTTGCAAAAGGTGCACGTGCTGAAATCGTTCAAGTAATTGGAAGTACAATTGTTTTATACAAAGAATCAAGAGAAAACAAGCAAATTAAACTTCCTCGATAAAAATAGCATATGCTATTTTTATCACTAGTAATGGTGTAGAGATCGAAACCAATTGAACTTTTATTAACAGTAAACTCTCTTCGGATGGAAATGAAGAGAGTTGCTGTATGTAAAAGGAAGGGGCGTTTCTTTTGAGAAAAATTGGCATCATTGGCGGTACATTTGATCCGCCGCATTATGGGCATTTGCTCATTGCAAATGAAGTATATCACGCTTTGAATTTAGAAGAAGTATGGTTCTTGCCGAACCAAATTCCGCCGCATAAACAAGGGCGGAATATTACAAGTGTAGAAAGTCGCTTACAAATGTTAGAACTTGCGACTGAGGCAGAGGAACATTTTTCTATTTGTTTAGAAGAGCTAAGCAGGAAGGGCCCATCTTATACGTATGACACTATGCTACAATTGACGAAGAAGTATCCGGATGTGCAGTTTCACTTTATTATTGGTGGAGATATGGTTGAGTATTTACCAAAGTGGTATAACATTGAAGCGTTACTTGATCTTGTAACGTTTGTTGGAGTTGCAAGACCTGGTTATACATTGCATACACCTTATCCTATCACCACTGTGGAAATTCCGGAGTTTGCAGTTTCTTCATCTTTATTACGCGAGAGATATAAAGAGAAGAAAACATGTAAATATTTACTTCCTGAAAAAGTACAGGTATATATCGAGAGGAATGGGTTGTATGAATCGTGAGGAAGCACTTCATATTGTGAAACAACAAATGCATGAAAAACGTTATATACACACAATTGGTGTAATGGAGACGGCAATTGAACTTGCTAAATTATACGGTGTGGATGAAAAAAAGGCTGAAGTTGCAGCTATATTCCATGATTATGCGAAGTGTAGAGCGATTTCAGAGATGGAAGAGATCATTAAAAGTGAAGATTTGCCGAAAGATTTACTTTGTTATAACAAAGAGTTATGGCATGCACCTGTTGGGGCATACTTAGTAGAAAAAGAAGTAGGCATTACGGATCCTGAAATTCTGCAAGCTATTACATATCATACAAGTGGTCATGAGAAAATGACGATGTTAGATAAAGTAATTTATGTAGCTGATTACATTGAACCTGGGCGAAAGTTTCCGGGGGTAGAGGAAGCTCGTAAACTCGCATATGCGGATATAAATCAAGCTTTATTATTTGCGTTAAAGAGAACAATTCAATTTTTAATGGAAAAAAATCAAACGATTTATCCATTAACATTCCAAACATACAACGCAGTTATCAAGGAGGAAATGAGTAAATGAAAGATAAAGATTTATTAGTATTAGCAGCAAAAGCAGCTGATGATAAGAGAGCAGAAGATATGGTTGTCCTAAATATGCAAGGTATTTCACCAATTGCAGATTATTTCATTATTTGTCACGGTAACTCAGATAAGCAAGTGCAAGCAATTGCACGTGAAATTAAAGCGAAAGCACACGAGTTCCAAATCGACGTACAACGTATGGAAGGTTTTGACGAAGCTCGCTGGGTATTAGTTGACCTTGGAGATGTAGTTGCTCATGTATTCCATAAAGATGAGCGTAATCACTATAATTTAGAGCGTCTATGGGGCGATGTGCCACGTGAAGATATTACAGAAGAGTTAGGCCAATGAACTACGAGCAATTTGCGTTGCTGTACGATGAACTAATGAATGATGTCCCTTATGATAAATGGGTGGAATTCACAGAGGAAAGCTTGCAGCAAGCGGATATGAAAGAGGCGAAGATTCTTGATGTAGCATGCGGTACTGGTAATGTAACGCTTCCGCTTGTACAAAAGGGTTACGATGTAATCGGTGTCGATCTTTCGGAAGAAATGTTAGCAGTCGCACAGCAAAAACTAGGCGGAGAAGGGCATTTTATTCCTTTTTACCAACAAGATATGCGGGAGCTTGATGTTCCAGGTGAGTTTGAATGTGTAACGATCTTTTGTGATTCATTAAACTATGTATTGCAAGAAGATGGAGTGCAAGAAACATTCCGAAGAGTGTTTCATCATTTACGTCAAGATGGTTTGTTTTTATTTGATGTACATTCTTTATATAAAATACATCATGTATTTCAAAATGAAACATACACAGTGAATGGAGAAGAAATATCTCTTATTTGGAATTGCTTCCCTGGTGAAGATTCAAACAGTGTAGAACATGATTTAACATTCTTTGTTCAAGACCCAGAAGAAGATGTGTACCATCGTTTTGACGAATGTCACGTACAACGTGCATATCCGGTTGAAGAGTTAACGAAATGGCTTGAAGAAGCTGGTTTTACAGTGCTTCGTGTAACTGGTGACTTTGAGC
Source organism: Bacillus cereus group sp. MYBKT111-2 (assembly GCF_051915205.1). Classification (NCBI taxonomy): domain Bacteria; kingdom Bacillati; phylum Bacillota; class Bacilli; order Caryophanales; family Bacillaceae; genus Bacillus; species Bacillus cereus group sp. MYBKT111-2. Next base: position 588,564 of record NZ_JBQAEG010000001.1, on the reverse strand, counting down.
GACTTGAAGTTACAGAACAAACAGAACGTATTTTCTTCATGGCGAAGAAAAACGGATAAAACAAAAGCAACCGAGAAGGTTGCTTTTGTTTTGTAAAGGAGCTGTAATTTTAGTTCTAGAATAATAAGAAGATGATATGTGTGAAGTGTGAAAATGCTAGTTTAAGTGAAAATATAATGTGAAAAAGTAAGTATTTATAAAAAGGATTTGGAATAACGATGACGTATTTATTATGTGTGCTTATTGAATTGCTGATCAACGCATTTTAAATCTTCATCAAACTTCTCGTGTGTCCGCTCGATTAATTTATGAAACATATCCCCAACATGTTCTTCTAAAACCCGAATGCCTTCTCCTGTAACGCCGCCTTTCACACATACTTTTTCTTGTAAAGTAGGCAATGTGAAAATCCCTTTTTCGAGTAGTTTCCCCATTCCGACGACCATTTCACTTACTAAAGTAGTGGCTTCTTCATGTGTAATATTTGTTTTATCTACAGCAGCGTTAATGAAACATTGTAATAAATAACTAAAGAATGCAGGGCCGCAGCTTGCTATATCAGATGAAACGCGCGTTATATCTTCTTCTATTACAAGGGGAGTAGAAATGTTTTTGAATAAGCGAAATAGTTTTTGTTGCCATTCTTCAGAGCAGTTACTTCCAAATGTAAATAGTGATGCGCCGGATAGGGCGCGGTTTGTAATGCTCGGAATAATACGGGCAACATGGCAAGGTACAAGTGTCTCTAATTGTGATGGAGATATTGGACTTGTGATAGAAACTAAGCACTTTTCATCAGAAAAATGTTCAGCGTATTTTTGCAAGATTGGGTATATATCTATCGGCTTTACGCAAATAAAAATAAGATGTGATCGTTCGATTACCTCATCAATAGTTTTGGCTATATGAACAGAAGGGTGTTTTTCCTTTATATGATATGCTTTGGCGGGCGTCCGATTAATGATCGTAAGGCACGAAGGTTTGACAGCACGGGTTTCTAAAAATGCATCGATTAGTATATTCCCCATGTTTCCTGTCCCTATAATTCCTATGTTCAATGTTTCATCCCTCCTTCGTAACAGCTTTCTCCTAAACAATATGAATGATGTTATAAATTTATGATTAGAGGTGAAAAATGATGTGGGATTTTCCAAAGAAATGGTTAGGATTAGTTGCTATTATTGGAACTGTGCTTTTTCTTATTTTCTGGAAAACGAATGAGCATACAGAGCGATCAGTTATTGCAACGGATGTTCAAGAGAAAGATATAGAGAAGAAAAGTAAACCGAAAATATCGGATACAAAGCAGCAGAAAAAAATAATTGTAATTGATATGAAAGGGGCTGTTGTTAAAGAGGGGGTGTATGAAATGAAAGAAGGGGACCGGGTCAAGGATGCTATTGAAAAAGCAGGTGGTTTTTTGCCTGAGGCAGATAGGATGAAGGTAAATTTAGCACAAATGGTACAAGACCAAATGATTCTTTACGTACCGAATAAAAACGAACAAGTGCAAGAAGTAGCTGCTGTTTCAAAGGGAGAGGGAAAAGTTCAAATAAATGCAGCTTCTAAAGAACAACTTGAAAAAATTACAGGTATTGGTTCTCGGAAAGCAGAAAGTATTTTGAAATATCGAGAGGAACATGGTCCGTTTCAAAAAATAGAAGATTTGTTAGAGATTGATGGGATTGGTGTGAAGTCTTTGGAGAAAATAAAAGATCAAATTATTATTCCGTAAAAGATTGACGAAGTTTTTCTTCATTCGCTACACTACAAGTAGACAAAAAAGTAGGTGAAGAATATGGAACGAATTTCATGGGATCAATATTTTATGACGCAAAGCCATTTGTTATCTTTACGTAGTACATGTACAAGGCTTGCAGTAGGAGCGACAATTGTTCGTGATAAACGAATTATTGCTGGTGGATATAATGGTTCAATTAAAGGTGGCGTACATTGTATAGATGATGGATGCTACGTTATTGACAATCATTGTGTTCGTACAATTCACGCAGAAATGAATGCTTTATTACAATGTGCAAAATTTGGTGTGAAAACGGAGGAAGCGGAAATTTATGTTACGCATTTTCCTTGTTTACAATGTTGTAAGGCGATTATTCAAAGTGGTATTACAGCAGTTTATTATGCACAGGATTATAAAAATCATCCGTATGCCGTAGAGTTATTTGAAAAAGCGAATGTAACGGTGAAACACGTTCCGCTAGAATATGATATTGCAGCATTAGAGGATCAAAAACGTCATATGGAGTTAAAAGAACTATTTGCATCTTTAGAAAAAGAGAACTTATCAATGGAAGAATTACAGCATGTATTCACGAAAGCAAAAATGATGCTATAAGGAGTGGGTATGAGTTGCAAGGACAATGGGGCTATGTTGCAATCTCATTTATAATAGGGATTGCAATTGCCTTCTCCTCTTCAGTTGTATTGCTAACTTGTTGTCTCGTTGTATATGTTTTCTTTTGTTTATATCGTACTTCGCGTAAAACCTTCTTTTATTGTATGATAGCGTGTTTTAGTGGCGCTATGTACACCGCGTATGTTCAAGGGCAAAACAAGCCTCTGGGAGAGTCCTATGAAGCTACAAGAGGAGTGATACATACTACACCTCTTATTAACGGCGATCGCCTCTCATTTCAAGTTGAAGATCAGAATAAAAATATAGTGCAGTTAAGTTACAAAATGAAATCAGCCTTGGAAAAGAAACAAATGCGACAATTACATGCAGGAGTATCATGTGTATTCGAAGGTGAGAGGAAAGAACCACAAATAGCTCGGAATTTTCATGGTTTTAATTATCGTGATTATTTATATAAGCAAAATATTCATTTCATATTGGACGCTACATATATTTCTGAATGCCATAAAATATCGTTGTCACTGGTGCAGTGGATTCTTCTTTTGAGGCAACAAGCAATCTCAGAAGTTACAGAAATGTTTCCAGAACAATCAGGTGCTTTTATGAATGCATTAGTATTTGGTGATAGACAACAAATGACATTTGAAGTTGAAGAGCAATATCAACAATTCGGTCTCGTGCATTTGTTGGCGATTTCAGGATCGCATATCGTATTGTTAATGGTAATCGTGTATTTTATTTTGCTAAGAAGCGGTGTGACAAGGGAGGTAGCGACAGTATGTCTTATCTTCTGCATTCCTCTATATATGATTTTAGCAGGAGCGTCACCATCTGTTATAAGAGCTTCTATAACAGGAGTTTTCATGTTAATTGCTTTTATGTGTTCTATTCGTTTATCTAGCTTAGATGCTTTAAGTATAACAGCTATATGTATGCTTATATTTGATCCATATCTTGTGTTTAATATTGGTTTTCAGTTTTCTTTCGTCGGTAGTTTTGCTTTACTTTTATCTGCCCCGCTTTTACTAGAGAGTGGTAATGGAGTAATTCGAAATTCTATTTATATTTCTCTTATTTCACAGCTCGTTAGTACTCCGATTTTGTTATATCACTTCGGTTATTTTTCTCCATATAGTATTTTCTTAAATATCCTATACGTTCCGTTTTTATCTCTCGTTGTATTGCCGTGCAGTATTGTTATTTTGATATGTATACCGATCATTCCGTTTCTTGCAAAAAGGCTTGGGAATGTATTATCAATAGGTTTGAATCTTTCTAATGATTTTTTAAGTTATTGCGAAAACTTACCATTTACCCGTCTTAATTTCGGACAAACACCTATACTTCTTGTAGCCCTATATTGCGTGAGTATTATTAGTATATTGATGGTTTGGGAAAGGCGAATGACGAAGGGGATTCTGTTTATATCTGCGGGTGTATTTCTTTTTATTAGTACATGCCATTATGTATATCCGTATTTTCGAGAAAGTGGGAGTGTTACCTTTCTCGATGTTGGACAGGGAGATGCAATATTAATTCGCCTCCCGTATGATCAAGAGATTTACCTTATTGATACTGGTGGAACAATTCGTCCAAACAAGGAAGAATGGCAACGTAAAAAGCATGAATTTTCTGTCGGAAATGATATTTTGATTCCTTATTTACAAAAGGAAGGTATTAAAAAGATCGATAAATTAATTATAACGCATGGAGATGCGGACCATATAGGTGCTGCACAAGAGTTGTTATCAAATATAACCGTAAAAGAAGTTGTATTTGGCCGAAAGGAACAAGATGCGGAATTAGAAAAAATAGTAAAGAAACAGGCTTTAGAAAAGGAAGTGAAAATAAGAGAAGTGAGAGAAGGAGAAAGTTGGAGCATAAATGGAGCGGAATTTTTCGTATTAGCGCCAACAGGGAAGGAGAGCAGTGAAAATAACGCTTCAATTGTAATGTTGGCAAAATTAGGAGGACTAACGTGGTTGTTTACAGGTGATTTAGAAGAAGAAGGTGAGAAGTTTTTAGTAGCTACGTATCCAGAGTTGCGAGCGGATGTTTTAAAGGTTGCTCATCATGGGAGTAATACGTCATCTACAACAACTTTTCTGAGCGTCGTACAGCCTAATATAGCCGTTATTTCTGCCGGTGAGCGTAATAGGTATGGGCACCCTCATAAGGACGTTATAGAGCGTTTTGAGAAGAGGGGGATTGAAATATGGCGTACGGATAAGCAAGGGGCTATCTCCTATGTTTTTAAAGGGGAAAACGGAACCTTTCGCAGCAAAATCACATATGATGAAACACATAATAGATAAAAAAGACTGCCAGTAAGCAGCAGTCTTTAAGAACCGATAAATTTAATAACAGTTGCAATGATGAAAAGTGTTGCGAAAAAACCAAATGAGACGATAAATCCTACCCCTGAATCAATAGCGTCATTGCGTTTACTTTGAACGTCTTGTTCAAAATCATTCATTTAGAATCCCTCCCCAACATTCCACTTTAGTATAAAATATTGTCAGAAAAAAATCTACAATTTCCATGTGAGGAGAAATAGAGCGTTTTTACTACTTTTAGATCATGAAGTAATATGAATTTTTGTTTCCAAGCATGTTAACAGTTGGCACTTATACTCGAATTTTTATTGCGAATAATAAAGGGAAGGTGATTACCGCACACCAATAAGAAACCCGGGGCTTATTGCGTGGCGTTTAATATAAATAAAGGGACGGGTTATATTGCCTGTTCCTTTGTACTTGTAAAACAAAAGCTAGGGCATTAGTATAAATATATATTGCCAAGTTAGGGAGTAGGAAAAAGTATGAGTGATATACATAAAAAGATTAAAAAGAAGCAGTTTGCTCCGTTATATTTACTGTATGGAACGGAAGCGTTTTTTATAAATGAAACGATAAAGCTTATTACAACAGAAGCGCTTGAAGAGGAAGATCGCGAGTTTAATGTTGTTACATATGATTTAGAAGAAGCATATTTAGAAGATGTGGTTGAGGATGCACGTACACTTCCTTTTTTCGGAGAACGTAAAGTGTTATTAATAAAATCACCACTCTTTTTAACTTCACAAAAAGAAAAGTTAGAACAAAATATAAAAATTTTAGAAGAATATATCGGGGAACCTTCTCCCTTTTCTATTCTTGTTTTTGTTGCGCCTTACGAAAAGCTGGATGAACGAAAAAAAATTACAAAACTATTAAAGAAAACAGCGGATGTAGTAGAAGCGAATGCAATGCAAGTGCAGGATGTTCAGAAGTGGATTGTTGCTCGGGCAGATGAAGTGCATGTGCATATTGATCATGCGGCTGTTAGCTTGTTGTTAGAGCTTGTGGGAAGTAATGTAACGATGTTGGCGAAGGAAATGGACAAGTTAACGTTATATGTCGGTATGGGCGGAGACATTACACCGAAACTCGTTGCAGAGCTTGTGCCAAAATCAGTTGAACAAAATGTGTTTGCTTTGACAGAAAAAGTGGTAAAAAAAGATATCGCGGGTGCGATGCAAATTTTGGATGGATTATTTACGCAGCAGGAGGAACCTATTAAATTGCTTGCGTTATTAGTAAGTCAATTCCGTTTACTGCATCAAGTGAAAGAGTTACAGCAGCGTGGTTACGGCCAAAATCAAATCGCGTCTCATATTGGTGTGCATCCATATCGTGTAAAATTAGCGATGAATCAAACGAAGTTTTTCTCTTTTGAAGAATTAAAAAAAGTGATAATGGAATTAGCGGAAGCTGATTATAGTATGAAAACGGGAAAAATGGATAAAAAACTTGTGCTCGAGTTTTTCTTAATGCGGTTAAATCATATGTGATGAAACAAAAAAAGTTCACGTGCTAAGAGCGTGAACTTTTTTGTATATAAAAAAACGATCCGAATGGATCGTTTTTTAAACGCCTTACGCGTTTACTTGTTTCGCTAAGCGAGATTTTTGACGAGCTGCAGCGTTTTGGTGGATAAGACCTTTACGAGCTGCTTTGTCAAGTTTTTTAGAAGCAGTTTTGAAAGCTTCTTTAGCATTTTCAAGATCGTTATTAGTAACTAAAGCTTCTACAGTTTTAACAGCAGAACGCATGTCAGACTTGATAGAAGCGTTATGTGCACGACGCTCTTCGCTAAGTTTAGCGCGTTTGATAGCAGATTTGATGTTTGCCATACTTTTCACCTCCCTGGTGCAATCGAATGACTCGATTCTTAACATAGAACAAGTGATATTCTATCAAACGGTGAAGAGAATTGCAATAGTATATCCATGAAATTTCACGTAAAGGAAAGAATGACCTTATATAACTTTGGGAAATCTAACGATATTTACTATGAATGACGGAGGAGATACGATGAAAGAACCACTAGATTTAAGTAAATATAGTGTTAGAACGGACCTTGCTGTAGAGGCACATCAAATGCTGCAAGAGCGCCAAGAAGAGCAACAAGGGATACAAGGAGTTGTTGTAAAAGAGAGGGAAGAAGAAGGTATTACCATTACAAAAGTAACGATTGATGAAGTTGCCTCGGAATCGATGGGTAAAAAACCTGGAAATTATTTAACGCTTGAAGTACAAGGTATACGTCAACAAGATACGGAGCTGCAACAAAAAGTAGAGCGTATTTTTGCAAAAGAATTTTCGTATTTCTTAGAAGAGGTTGGCGTTACGAAAGAAGCGAGCTGTTTAATTGTTGGTCTTGGGAATTGGAATGTAACACCAGATGCGCTTGGACCGATAGTTGTAGAAAATGTATTGGTAACGAGACATTTATTTCAATTGCAGCCTGAAAGTGTAGAAGAAGGCTTTAGGCCTGTTAGTGCAATTCGGCCCGGGGTAATGGGGATTACAGGAATTGAAACGAGCGATGTCATTTATGGAATCATTGAGAAGACGAAGCCAGACTTTGTCATTGCAATTGATGCATTAGCTGCTCGTTCTATTGAAAGGGTAAATAGTACGATACAAATTTCTGATACAGGAATTCATCCAGGGTCGGGTGTTGGGAATAAACGTAAGGAACTCAGTAAAGAAACATTAGGTATTCCTGTTATCGCAATTGGTGTTCCGACTGTGGTGGATGCCGTTTCGATTACAAGCGATACAATTGATTTTATTTTGAAACATTTTGGCCGAGAGATGAAAGAAGGAAATAAACCTTCCCGATCTTTGTTGCCAGCTGGTTTTACATTTGGAGAAAAGAAAAAATTAACAGAAGAGGATATGCCGGATGAAAAAAGCCGAAATATGTTTTTAGGTGCTGTAGGTACACTGGAAGATGAAGAGAAAAGAAAATTAATTTATGAAGTGTTATCTCCTCTTGGTCACAATTTAATGGTGACTCCGAAAGAAGTGGATGCCTTCATAGAGGATATGGCAAATGTAATAGCAAGTGGTTTAAATGCAGCGCTGCATCATCAAATTGATCAAGATAATACAGGAGCATATACACATTGATGAGAAGAGATGATAATCATGTAAGCCGCTTTTCGCTTTTATGTATATGTAGTGCGGCTATATGCTTACTTATGGTAATAGCAGGGGTGGCACTTGCAAATCACGGATTGAAAAGTATGAAAGGATATCAGCAAATGTCGTATGAACAAATCGCTCATATGACAGGAACAAAAGGTGATGCTGCTGAATCAGAAATTTTGGAGAGTTCGTTTTCCGCTACTGAAAAACAAAAACAATTAGAAAGCTTAAAAAGTTTTAATATTGTAGAAGGAATGGGCATGGCGATAGCAAGCGTTGCCTATGAAATAACAAAGTTTGGAACAGATATAGTTGTTGGGAAAGTAAAAGGGATTTTTAGTTAAGAGTCAAACGGAGGACGGTTGTTTTACAGGTTTGTAAGACAGCCGTTCTTTAATTTGAAAAAGGTTTGTCTCTTATGGTTTGTTCGCATAAGATATAAATAGAATGATTTGTATTGTAAGCAGCACGAGTTTTCATTGAATCTTTGCTGCTCTATTGATATAATCAGTGCTAGTGTATATTGGCGAGACTATTAGGAGTTGAGAACATAGATGAACAAAGAAGAAAGAGCAAAAAGACAGTCCAAAATTCGTAATTTCTCTATCATTGCTCATATTGACCACGGAAAGTCAACGTTAGCAGACCGTATTCTAGAGAAAACAAACGCGTTAACACAACGTGAAATGAAAGCTCAGTTGCTTGACTCTATGGATTTAGAGCGTGAGCGTGGTATTACAATTAAATTAAACGCAGTACAATTAAACTATAAAGCAAAAGACGGCGAAGAATATATTCTTCACTTAATTGATACACCAGGACACGTCGACTTTACGTACGAAGTATCTCGTAGTTTAGCGGCTTGTGAAGGCGCGATTCTTGTAGTAGATGCAGCGCAAGGTATTGAAGCGCAAACGTTAGCAAACGTATACTTGGCGCTTGATAATAATTTAGAAATTTTACCAGTTATTAATAAAATTGACTTACCAAGTGCAGACCCAGAGCGTGTACGCCAAGAGGTAGAAGATGTAATTGGTTTAGATGCATCAGAAGCTGTACTTGCTTCTGCAAAAGCTGGGATTGGTATTGAAGAGATTTTAGAACAAATCGTTGAAAAAGTACCAGCACCAACAGGTGATTCTGAAGAGCCATTACAATGTATGATTTTTGACTCTTTATATGATCCGTACCGCGGTGTAATTGCTTATATCCGTGTTGTAAATGGAACGGTAAAAGTTGGCGATAAAGTACGTATGATGGCAACTGGTAAAGAATTTGAAGTAACAGAAGTAGGTGTATTTACACCGAAAACTACGCAACGTGACGAGTTAACAGTAGGTGATGTAGGTTTCTTAGCGGCATCGATTAAAAATGTTGGTGATACACGCGTTGGTGATACGATTACACACGCGAAACGTCCAGCAGCTGAGCCGTTAGCAGGTTATCGTAAATTAAACCCAATGGTATTCTGTGGTTTATATCCGATTGATTCTGCACGTTACAACGACTTACGTGATGCATTAGAAAAGTTAGAGTTAAACGATTCTGCTCTTGAGTTTGAACCAGAAACATCTCAAGCGCTAGGATTTGGTTTCCGTTGTGGTTTCTTAGGACTTCTTCACATGGAAATTATTCAAGAGCGTATTGAACGTGAATTTAAAATTGACTTAATTACAACGGCGCCAAGCGTTATTTATAAAGTTTATTTAACAAACGGTGAAGATGTTATTGTTGATAACCCATCTAATATGCCAGATCCACAGTCTATCGATCGTGTAGAAGAGCCATTTGTGAAGGCTTCAATTATGGTTCCGAATGACTATGTTGGAGCTGTAATGGAAATCTGCCAAGGTAAACGTGGAACGTTTATTGATATGCAATATTTAGATGAAACACGTGTTACATTAACATATGAAATCCCGTTATCAGAAATCGTATATGATTTCTTCGATCAATTGAAATCAAACACAAAAGGATATGCATCATTTGATTACGAGTTAATTGGTTACAAACCATCTAAACTTGTGAAAATGGATATTCTTTTAAATAATGAACAAGTCGATGCTCTATCATTTATCGTACACCGTGATTCAGCGTATGACCGTGGTAAAGTGATTGTAGAAAAATTAAAAGATTTAATTCCAAGACAGCAGTTCGAAGTGCCAATTCAAGCGACGATCGGAAACAAAGTTGTAGCGCGTTCTACAATTAAAGCGATGCGTAAAAACGTACTTGCGAAATGTTACGGTGGTGACATTTCTCGTAAGCGTAAACTTCTTGATAAGCAAAAAGAAGGTAAAAAACGTATGAAGTCTGTTGGTTCTGTAGAAGTACCGCAAGAAGCATTCATGGCTGTACTGAAAATGGATGACAACTAATAGTTGGAATGAAAAAAGAAGTCGTTTATGCGGCTTCTTTTTTACGTATAATTACTTTTTAGACATCTGAGTAGCTCTCATTTACAATAGTGAGAGAGCTTTTTAGTTCATATAAAGTTAGGAGTTTGTTAATGTCCGAAAATATTCGAAAAGATATTCAAGAAAAAATACAAAATGGCAATTTTAATTGTGAAAAGGAATTGACGCTTTCTATTATTAGTGGGAAGTGGAAAGTTGTAATATTGTGGCATCTTGGTGTGGAAGGGCCTCATCGTTTTAGTGAATTACAGCGATTATTTCCGAGCATTTCTCATAAAGTTTTATCAAACCAATTAAAAGAGTTAATGGAAGATGGGATTGTTGATCGAACAGTATACCCAGAAATTCCACCGCGAGTGGAATATTATATGACGGAATTAGGCATGTCGCTTTTACCAATCGTTGAAATGATGTATGATTGGGGAAAAATGCGAATGGAACAAATTCGTAATACGTTAGAGAAGTAAAAGAAGCCTCCCGAGCGTGGAGGTTTTCTTTTTAGAAAGGTAGGAGTTATTTTTGGTGCAAGCTGCATATATTCATATTCCGTTTTGTCAGCATATTTGTCACTATTGTGATTTTAATAAAGTGTTTATTGAACGCCAGCCGGTCGATCAATATTTAGAGTATTTAGAGAAAGAAATAATAAATACAGTTCAAAAGGTACCGTTTGATAGTATGAAAACGATTTTTGTTGGCGGGGGAACTCCAACAGCATTAAATATGGAACAGACAAAGAAATTATTAAATATTATAAATCGTCGTTTACGTCCGTTTGCCCCGAATTGTGAATTAACATTTGAAGCGAATCCAGGTGATTTGCCGAAAGAGAAATTAAATGTATTGCTAGAAGGTGGAGTGAACCGAATTAGTTTTGGGGTGCAAACATTTCGAGATGAATTGCTTGAGAAAATTGGACGTAAGCATACGAGAGAAGATGCGTTTGTAGCAATTAGAGAAGCGCAGGAAGTAGGCTTTAAAAATATAAATGTAGATATTATTTATGCTCTGCCAGGACAGACGATAGAAGATGTAAAAGAAACATTAGACATTGCTTTTACGCTTGGTGTACAACATTTCTCGGCATATTCATTAATTGTGGAACCGAAAACAGTATTTTATAACTTAATGAATAAAGGGAAATTAAGACTTCCAGGTGAAGACCACGAAGCGAAAATGTACGAAATGGTAATGGATGAAATGGAGAAACATGGCTATACCCAGTATGAAATTAGTAATTTTTCAAAAGGTAATAATGAAAGTAGACATAATCTCACATACTGGAATAATGAAGAGTATTATGGATTTGGAGCTGGAGCGCATAGTTATGTAAATGGAGAACGTATCCAAAATGTAGGGCCGCTCAAGCAATATTTCAATAAAATCGATGAAACCGGATTTCCGTATTTAGATGTTCACGTGGTGACGGAGAAAGAAAAAATGGAAGAAGAATTGTTCTTAGGACTCCGAAAAACAAAAGGTGTATCTAAAATAGCGTTTCAAAAGAAATTTAATATGGAAATGGATCAAGTTTTCGCGAAGCAGTTACAAAACAACCAAGAACAAGGATTGCTTGAAGAGAGCGATGGATATGTTCGTTTAACGCGAAAAGGGAAATTATTAGGGAATGAAGTATTCCAATCATTTTTGATTGACTAATTAAATGTTCCATTAACGTGAAAAAGTTTCATTATTTCGTGACGTTTCCGTTGACAATTGAATGTCAATTTTGGTAAGTTATTAATAGATTTAGCACTCGAAGACAAAGAGTGCTAACAGAGGTGATGATGAGATGCTTACGGAACGTCAGCTCTTAATTTTACAAACAATTATTGATGACTTTATTGGATCAGCGCAACCTGTTGGGTCAAGGACGTTGGCTAAAAAAGATGAAATTACGTTTAGTTCAGCTACTATACGAAATGAAATGGCTGATTTAGAAGAACTAGGATTTATTGAGAAAACGCACAGTTCTTCTGGACGTGTTCCTTCTGAAAAAGGATACCGATTTTATGTAGACCATCTTTTAGCGCCGCAAAATTTACCGAACGATGAAATTGTACAAATTAAAGATTTATTTGCTGAAAGAATTTTTGAAGCGGAAAAGATTGCGCAACAATCGGCTCAAATTTTATCAGAGCTTACAAATTATACGGCCATTGTTCTTGGACCGAAGTTAAGCACAAATAAACTTAAAAACGTACAAATTGTTCCGCTTGATCGTCAAACCGCAGTCGCTATTATTGTAACGGATACAGGGCATGTACAAAGCAAAACGATTACCGTTCCGGAATCTGTTGATTTATCAGATTTAGAAAAAATGGTTAATATTTTAAATGAAAAGCTATCTGGCGTACCGATGGAAGAACTTCATAATAAAATCTTTAAAGAGATTGTTACAGTTTTACGTGGGTATGTTCATAATTACGATAGTGCAATAAAAATGTTGGATGGTACATTTCAAGTTCCGTTATCGGAAAAGATATACTTTGGAGGAAAAGCAAATATGCTTTCCCAGCCAGAGTTCCATGACATTCACAAAGTAAGGTCCTTGCTGACGATGATTGATAACGAAGCCGAGTTTTATGATATTTTGCGTCATAAACAAGTAGGTATTCAAGTGAAAATTGGTAGGGAAAACTCTGCGACAGCCATGGAAGATTGTAGTTTAATTTCTGCAACATATTCGATTGGAGAAGAACAGCTTGGAACAATTGCTATTTTAGGTCCGACAAGAATGCAATATTCTCGGGTAATTAGTTTGTTACAGTTATTTACGAGACAATTTACAGATGGACTTAAAAAGTAAATGAGAGTAATACATTCGCTCAAGTGATGAACTTTTCATTGCTGTGTGTAATATATAATGCTTAGGTAATCATGCTATGCATGATACCTAATACCTTTTAAGGAGGTGAATATTGTGGAAGAGCGTAACGAACAAGTGGTAGAAGAAGTAAAAGAAGCGCAAGTTGAAGAAGCTGTCACGCCAGAAAACAGTGAAGAAACTGTAGAAGAAAAAAGTGAGGCTGCTCTTTTACAAGAAAAAGTAGATGAGTTACAAGCGAAACTAACGGAAACGGAAGGTCGCACATTACGTCTACAAGCTGATTTTGAAAATTATAAGCGCCGTGTTCAAATGGATAAACAGGCTGCTGAAAAATATAGAGCACAAAGTCTAGTTTCAGACATTTTGCCAGCTCTTGATAATTTTGAAAGAGCGATGCAAGTGGAAGCAACTGATGAGCAAACGAAATCCTTACTACAAGGTATGGAAATGGTGCATCGTCAATTGCTAGAAGCGTTGGCTAAAGAAGGTGTTGAAGTGATTGAAGCTGTTGGTAAACAGTTTGATCCTAATGAGCACCAAGCTATTATGCAAGTAGAAGACAGTGAATTTGAATCAAATGCGGTAGTTGAAGAATTCCAAAAAGGTTATAAACTAAAAGACCGTGTGATTCGCCCATCAATGGTAAAAGTAAATCAATAATTTACATAAAAGTAGGAGGATTCGCCATGAGTAAAATTATCGGTATTGACTTAGGTACAACAAACTCTTGTGTAGCTGTTATGGAAGGTGGAGAACCAAAGGTTATCCCAAATCCAGAAGGAAACCGTACAACGCCTTCTGTTGTAGCTTTCAAAAATGAAGAGCGTCAAGTTGGGGAAGTTGCAAAGCGTCAAGCAATTACAAACCCAAATACAATCATGTCTGTTAAACGTCATATGGGTACAGACTACAAAGTAGAAGTTGAAGGTAAAGATTATACACCACAAGAAATTTCTGCAATTATTTTACAAAACTTAAAAGCTTCTGCTGAAGCATACTTAGGTGAAACAGTAACGAAAGCTGTTATTACAGTACCTGCATACTTCAACGATGCAGAACGTCAAGCAACAAAAGATGCTGGTCGTATCGCTGGTTTAGAAGTTGAGCGTATTATCAACGAACCAACAGCAGCAGCACTTGCTTACGGTTTAGAAAAACAAGATGAAGAGCAAAAAATCTTAGTATATGACTTAGGTGGCGGTACATTTGACGTATCTATCCTTGAGTTAGCAGATGGAACATTCGAAGTTATTTCAACTGCTGGTGACAACCGTCTTGGTGGAGATGACTTTGACCAAGTTATTATTGACCACTTAGTGGCTGAGTTCAAAAAAGAAAATAACATTGATTTAAGCCAAGATAAAATGGCACTTCAACGTTTGAAAGATGCAGCTGAGAAAGCGAAAAAAGATCTTTCTGGCGTAACACAAACACAAATTTCATTACCATTCATTAGTGCTGGAGCTGCTGGCCCATTACACTTAGAATTAACATTAACAAGAGCGAAATTCGAAGAGCTTTCAGCAGGTCTTGTTGAAAGAACATTAGAGCCAACTCGTCGTGCATTAAAAGACGCTGGTTTTGCTCCAAGCGAATTAGATAAAGTTATTCTTGTTGGTGGATCTACTCGTATCCCAGCTGTACAAGAAGCTATTAAACGTGAAACTGGTAAAGAGCCATATAAAGGGGTAAACCCTGATGAAGTTGTAGCATTAGGTGCTGCAGTTCAAGGTGGCGTACTTACTGGTGATGTAGAAGGCGTACTATTATTAGACGTAACTCCACTTTCTTTAGGTATTGAAACTATGGGTGGCGTGTTCACGAAATTAATCGAGCGTAACACTACAATTCCAACAAGTAAGTCACAAGTATTCTCAACAGCTGCTGATAATCAACCAGCAGTAGACATTCACGTATTACAAGGTGAGCGTCCAATGTCAGCTGACAACAAAACGTTAGGTCGTTTCCAATTAACTGACCTTCCACCAGCACCACGTGGTATTCCACAAATCGAAGTAACATTCGATATTGATGCGAACGGTATCGTTAACGTACGTGCAAAAGATTTAGGAACAAGCAAAGAGCAAGCTATTACAATTCAATCTTCTTCAGGTCTTTCTGATGAAGAAGTAGAACGTATGGTACAAGAAGCAGAAGCAAATGCTGACGCTGACCAAAAACGTAAGGAAGAAGTTGAACTTCGTAACGAAGCTGACCAACTTGTATTCCAAACAGATAAAGTTGTAAAAGATTTAGAAGGTAAAGTGGATGCGGCTGAAGTTGCAAAAGCAACAGAAGCGAAAGAAGCATTACAAGCTGCGATTGAGAAAAACGAGCTTGAGGAAATTCGTGCGAAAAAAGACGCTTTACAAGAAATCGTACAACAATTAACTGTTAAATTATACGAGCAAGCTCAAGCAGCTGCAGGGCAAGCAGAAGGTGCACAAGGCGCACAAGATGCTGGCGCGAAGAAAGACAATGTAGTAGACGCTGAATTTGAAGAAGTAAAAGAAGATAAGTAATAATAAATAAGTAAGATGACAAAAAGTCAAAGTCAAGCGTGCCTTGGCTTTGGCTTTTTTCACGAATGAGGAGAAAAGTGTGAGGTTCTTAAGTTTTTTACTTTGCATACTGTAAGTGAGGAAACTTTGTTGCAAAGCACTTTCTTTCGGTGTTAAAATTACGTTTATGTGAAAGATTCGGGGGTTGTAAATTTATGAGTAAACGAGATTATTATGAGGTCCTTGGACTTAGCAAGGGTGCTTCAAAAGATGAAATAAAAAAAGCGTATCGTCGTTTGGCTAAAAAATACCATCCAGACGTAAGTAAAGAAGAAAATGCAATTGAAAAGTTTAAAGAAGTACAAGAAGCATACGAAGTATTAAGCGACGATCAAAAGCGTGCGCAATATGATCAATTTGGTCATGCTGGTGCAAATCAAGGTTTCGGTGGCTTTGGCGGCGGCGGAGACTTCGGCGGTGGCTTCGGTTTTGAAGATATCTTTAGTTCATTCTTTGGCGGTGGTGGCGGCAGACGTCGTGATCCAAATGCTCCGCGTCAAGGTGCTGACTTACAATATCAAGTCACTTTAGATTTTGAAGAAGCGATTTTTGGTAAAGAGTTAAATGTTGAGATTCCAGTAGAAGATCCATGTGATACTTGTAAAGGTAGCGGAGCAAAACCAGGAACTTCAAAAGAAATATGTAAACATTGTTCAGGATCAGGTCAAGTAAGTGTAGAACAAAATACACCGTTTGGTCGTATTGTAAACCGTCAAGCTTGTGGCCATTGTTCAGGAACTGGTCAAATGATTAAAGAAAAATGTACGACATGTCACGGTTCTGGTAAAGTACGTAAACGTAAAAAAATTAACGTTAAAATTCCAGCAGGTATCGATAATGGTCAACAAATCCGTGTATCTGGAAAAGGTGAAGCGGGCGTAAATGGTGGGCCAGCAGGAGATTTATATGTTGTTGTTCATGTAAGAAGTCATGAATTCTTTGAGCGTGAAGGAGATCACATTATTTGTGAAATGCCATTAACGTTTGCGCAAATGGCACTTGGTGCTGAAGTGGAAGTTCCTACTGTTCATGGTAAAGTGAAGCTGAAAATTCCAGCAGGAACACAAACAGGAACAGAATTCCGCTTAAAAGGAAAAGGTGCTCCGAACGTACGTGGATACGGTCAAGGAGATCAATATGTAGTCGTGCGTGTTGTTGTACCGACGAAATTAACTTCACATCAAAAAGATTTATTACGTGAATTTGCAGGACAAGAAGAGCAGGATGATAGTTTATTCGGAAAGCTTAAACGTGCTTTCAAAGGGGAATAATGGAAATAAAAAATGGAGTTGGTAAATTGTGAAATGGTCAGAAATTAGTATTCATACAACAGAAGAAGCAGTAGAAGCTGTCTCTCATATTTTACATGAAGCTGGTGCTAGTGGAGTTGCGATTGAGGACCCAGCGGAGTTGACGAAAGAGCGCGAGCAACAATATGGTGAAATTTATGCATTGAACCCAGATGAGTATCCGGCAGAAGGTGTGTTAATAAAAGCATATTTCCCGCAAACGGATTCTTTACATGAAACAATTGCAGGTGTAAAATCATCTATTGATGTGCTTCCATCTTACGACATCGAAATTGGTACTGGAAATATTACCGTTAACGAAGTCAATGAAGAAGATTGGGCTACTGCTTGGAAAAAATATTACCATCCAGTACAAATTTCTGATACATTCACAATTGTACCGACTTGGGAAGAATATACACCATCTTCTCCGGAAGAAAAAATTATTGAATTAGATCCAGGTATGGCGTTTGGGACAGGAACTCATCCAACAACAACGATGTGTATCCGTGCTTTAGAAAAAACAGTACAGCCAGGTAACACGATCATTGATGTAGGAACAGGTTCTGGTGTACTGAGTATTGCAGCAGCAAAACTAGGTGCGTCTTCTGTTCAAGCATATGATTTAGATCCGGTTGCGGTTGAAAGTGCAGAAATGAATGTACGTTTAAATAAAACAGATGATATCGTGACTGTTGGACAAAATAGTCTTTTAGAGGGTATTGAAGGTCCTGTTGATTTAATCGTAGCTAACTTATTAGCAGAAATTATTCTTTTATTCCCTGAAGATGCAGCAAGAGTTGTGAAGTCAGGCGGATTATTTATTACATCGGGCATTATTGCTGCAAAGGAAAAAGTAATTTCTGAAGCGCTAGAAAAAGCTGGATTTACAATTGAAGAAGTGTTGCGAATGGAAGATTGGGTAGCAATTATTGCACGAAATGCGTAATATAGATTTTAGTCTATAATGAAAAGGGGAGTCTCTCACTATAAGGTGAGGGACTTGCCGTTTGTTATATGAAAAATGATAACGTTTCGTTCTTTTCGTAAGTATTGGCTTACGAAAGGAACGAAACTCTACTAAGGTGATTATATGCAACGTTATTTTGTAGAAGAGAAATATGTAAATGAGACAAGTATTCGCATTGTAGGTGATGACGTACATCATATCGCAAGAGTGATGCGTATGTCAGCTGGTGATCACATTTATTGCTGTGTAAACGGAAAAACAGCCGTATGTTCAATTGATGAAATTACCAGTGAATTTATTAATACGGCTATTGTAGAATGGGTAGAGGCGTCAAGTGAACTTCCTGTTTTCGTGACGATTGCAAGTGGACTGCCGAAAGGAGACAAGCTAGAGTTAATTTTTCAAAAAGGAACTGAGCTTGGGGCAGCTGCATTCTTACCATTTCAAGCATCTCGCTCTATCGTAAAATGGGATGCGAAAAAAGCTGATAAAAAAGTTGAGCGTTTAAGAAAAATTGTGAAAGAAGCTGCGGAACAATCACATAGAAGTGAAATTCCAGAAGTACATGCTCCGGCATCATTTAAGCAATTGCTTTCAATGAGTGGTGAGTATGATGTTTGTCTTGTTGCTTACGAAGAGGAAGCAAAACAAGGCGAGAAATCTAATTTTGCGAAAGCTTTAACGATGATGAAACCAGGTCAAAAGCTATTGATTGTATTTGGCCCAGAAGGCGGTTTAGCTGAGGAAGAGATTACAGCGCTTCGTGAACATAAATTTGTACCATGTAGTTTAGGACCAAGAATTTTAAGAACAGAAACGGCGCCGTTATACGCGTTAAGTGCTGCTTCGTATCATTTTGAATTGATGGGGTGATGATCAATGTCAACTGTTGCGTTCCATACGTTAGGTTGTAAAGTAAACCACTATGAAACAGAAGCCATTTGGCAATTGTTTAAACAAGGTGGATATGAAAGAACTGAATATGAAAAGAAAGCTGATGTATATGTTATTAATACATGTACAGTAACAAATACGGGAGATAAGAAAAGTCGTCAAGTTATTAGACGTGCTGTTCGTCAAAACCCAGATGCGGTTATTTGTGTAACGGGATGTTATGCACAAACATCTCCAGCGGAAATTATGGCGATTCCAGGTGTAGATATTGTAGTTGGTACACAAGATCGTGAAAAGATGTTAGGATACATCGAAGAATTCCGTAAAGAGCGTCAGCCAATTAATGCTGTCCGCAACATTATGAAAACACGTGTATACGAAGAACTGGATGTACCTTATTTCACGGATCGTACACGTGCATCTTTAAAAATACAAGAAGGTTGTAATAACTTCTGTACATTCTGTATTATTCCTTGGGCGCGTGGTTTAATGCGTTCTCGTGATGGGAAAGAAGTTATTAAACAAGCGCAGCAATTAGTAGATGCAGGTTATAAAGAAATCGTATTAACAGGTATTCATACAGGTGGGTACGGTGAAGATATTAAAGATTATAACTTAGCTGGATTACTTCGTGATATGGAAGCGGAAGTAGGCGGATTAAAACGTCTTCGTATTTCTTCTATTGAAGCGAGTCAGATTTCAGATGAAGTAATTGAAGTGTTAGATAAGTCTGAAGTAGTTGTACGTCACTTACACATTCCGTTGCAATCTGGATCTAATACTGTATTAAAGCGTATGCGTCGTAAATATACGATGGAATTTTTCCAAGAGCGCTTAGATCGTTTGAAAGAAGCGTTACCAGGTCTTGCGATTACATCAGACGTAATCGTTGGTTTCCCAGGTGAAACAGAAGAAGAATTCATGGAAACATACAATTTTATTAAAGAAAATCGCTTCTCTGAGTTGCACGTATTCCCGTACTCAAAACGTACAGGAACACCTGCAGCGCGTATGGAAGATCAAGTTCCTGAAGATGTGAAGAATGATCGTGTTCACCGTTTAATTGAACTATCTAATCAATTAGCGAAAGAGTATGCATCACAGTTTGAAGGAGAAGTACTTGAAATTATTCCAGAAGAACAATTTAAAGAGGGCGACCGTGAAGGCTTATATGTAGGTTATACAGATAACTACTTGAAAATTGTATTTGAAGGATCAGAAGAATTAATCGGTAAACTAGTGAAAGTGAAAATCACAAAAGCTGGTTATCCATATAACGAAGCGCAATTTGTTCGTGTTCTTGAAGATGATGTGAAAAAGGAATCAGCAAGCGCATAAAGTGAAACTATAATCAGCGGGCAGCCTAATCCCCACCTAACTTCTTTGGTTTCGCTGAATTTTGAGATGGGGGTCTTACTGCCTGGCAAATAGCGGGATAAAAAAGCATGCAAACGGAAACGATTTGCATGCTTTCTTTTTAGTGGAGAAGTTAAGTACTGAAAATGTATGAAATGAGTAGTTGTTTCGTACATTCCTGCATGAGAAAAGGTGTAATGATAAAAATATAGTTGCCTTCAGGGGAAAGGATAACAGCTATCCGCATAGTTTTTGAAAAAGGAAGAGCATCTATTCTTCTTTTATTCTGCCAAATAGTTGACCTGAAGTGATAAAATGTATTATAATCGTAAAAGACATGCTGAAGAAGTGTTTCTTTTTGCATGCTGAAGTTAGTATGTAAGTGTGATGTTTCGGAGGGAGGGAAAGAGAATGTCAAAAACAGTCGTTCGTAAAAACGAGTCTTTGGAGGATGCACTTCGCCGTTTTAAAAGATCGGTTTCTAAAACTGGTACACTTGCTGAAGCAAGAAAGCGCGAGTTTTATGAAAAACCAAGTGTAAAACGTAAGAAGAAATCTGAAGCGGCAAGAAAGCGTAAATTCTAAGAGAGGGTGTAAGTTATGAGTCTTCTCGGTCGTTTAAACGATGATATGAAACAAGCGATGAAGAATAAACAAAAAGAAAAATTAACCGTCATTCGTATGGTTAAGGCTGCTTTACAAAATGAAGGTATTAAACTACAGCATACTCTTACTGAAGAAGAGGAACTAACAGTTTTAGCTCGTGAAGTAAAACAGCATAAGGACTCCCTCCTTGAATTTAAAAAAGCTGGTCGTGAAGACCTTGTTAATAAACTGCAAAGTGAAATTCAGATTTTAAGCGCATATTTGCCGGAGCAATTAACGGAAGAAGAGCTAGTTGATGTAATCAAACAAGTTATTTCTGAAGTTGGTGCGACTTCTAAAGCAGATATGGGTAAGGTGATGACTGCTGTTATGCCGAAAGTAAAAGGTAAAACAGATGGATCACTTGTGAATAAGCTGGTTATCCAGCTATTAGCATAAAAAAACGTCTCATTTCGTATGAGACGTTTTTTTATGCTTTTTTTCAGTTTGGACGTGATATTACAAGCTCTTTTTTCATACATATGGGATGAGAGGGGGTCTTTTGGGATGAAAAAATTAGAACAAATGAAGAATTGGTTAACGAAGCAAATAGACCTGCCAGTGGATGTGCTAATGGATCTACCTCGGATCACGCTTGTTGGGCAAGTGCATATCTATATAGAAAATCATCGAGGGTTATTAGTGTTTTCAGATAAAGAAGTAAGATTGTTGTTAAAACATGGTCAATTATTGATTAAGGGGCAGTCCTTTGTTATTAAAACAATCCTTCCGGAAGAACTTTTGCTTGAAGGGATAATTGAGCAAGTGACGTTTTTAGAAGACGAAAAGAAAGAGAAGTGAGGGAAACTTCCGTATGTGAAGTTTTTCTTCTTTATTTTAATGATTTACCCCTACTATGTAGTTTATCCCGCTATTTATGGAAAATAAAACTCTTTATTTCATTTTCGTACGAGCTATTTTGCTAATTAAAGTGAAAAGTAGTGTGTCTACTTTTGGAAAGGTAGTGAAGGTAGTAGATGAAAAATAAATGGTTTATAAAGTGGCTTGGATATGTAAAGGTACGAATTGAAGGTAGAGGAGCGGAACGGTTCGTTAACGAATGTGTGCGTAGAAAATTATTAGTTTGGGACGTTAAGAAAATCGCCGATGAAACGTTAGTCTTTTGTATGCTATTACGAGATGTGAAAAAAATAAAGCCGATTTATAGAAAAAATGAGTGTAAACTATATTTTATTGGGCGTTACGGTTTTCCATTTTGGAATAAGCGCTTAATTAAAAATAGTGGATTCTTAATTGGTTTTTTAATTTTCTTCTTTGGCATGATTGCATTATCGAATATGGTTTGGAAAATTGAAATTACGGGAGCGAAACCTGAAACAGAATATATATTGATGAAAGAATTGGACAAAATGGGTATTAAAAAAGGAAAATTACAATTCCAAATGCCTAGTGTAGAAGATGTACAACGTCATTTGACGGACAATATTAATGCGATTACTTGGGCAGGACTAGAAGTAAGGGGAACGACGTACCATTTTAAAATTGTTGAAAAAAATGAGCCGAAAAAAGAAAAAGAACAAAGGCCGCAAAATTTAGTGGCAAAAAAAGAAGCGATTGTTACAAAAACATTTGTTGAAGTTGGAAAACCAGTCGTTTTAAAAAATGATCATGTAGAAAAAGGGCAGCTTCTCGTATCAGGGATATACGGTAATGAGGAGAGTCCAACCATTGTTTCGGCGAAAGGTATTGTATATGGAGAAACGTGGTACACATCTGAGGTGAATGTACCACTCAAGACGCAATTTCAAGTATATACTGGTAATACGTATAATGAGCATTACCTTACATTTGGGAGTACAAAAATAAAAATATGGGGATTTCAGCATGATAAGTATAAACGTTCTCGTACGGAAAGTGTAAAACATGATGTGAAATTATTTGGTTTTACACTGCCGATTGCATATGAAAAAGATGTAGTGCGAGAAGAGGAAGAGGCGAACCGAGAATATACAGAAAAACAGGCAATGAAAGTAGCGAAAGAAATGGCTGAAAAAGAACTAAAGAAAAAATTGGATGAACATGCTATGATTGTAAGTGATAAGATTTTGAGTAAAGAGGTTGAGGCGGATCAACTAAAAGTCACTTTGCATTATACTGTGATTGAAAATATTGCAGAGCCACAACCAATATCCGAATCCGATATTCAAGGAGACTGAGTAATGGCAGAACAATTAGTAGAAATGAACCAACAATTGGAAAATACTAACGAAGCAATCGCTCTTTTTGGAGTCAATGATGCTCATTTGAAAGTAATTGAACGGGAACTGAATGTATCAATCGTAACTAGAGGTGAAACTGTTCATGCATCTGGAGCAGTTGAAACTGTGACACTCGTAGAAAAAATCTTACAACAACTACTTGTTGTTATTCGAAAAGGTGTGTCAATTACAGAAAGAGATGTTGCGTATGCAATTCAGCTCGCACAACAAGGGAAAATTGCTCAATTTGAAGAGTTATATGAAGAAGAAATCTTTAAAACGGCAAAAGGTAAATCCATTCGTGTAAAAACGATGGGACAAAGAAGATATATTCATGCAATGAAGAAAAATGATATTGTATTTGGAATAGGACCTGCCGGGACTGGGAAAACATACTTAGCTGTAGTAATGGCTGTAAGAGCTTTAAAGCAAGGGTATGTAAAGAAAATCATTTTAACGAGACCGGCTGTAGAAGCTGGAGAAAGTTTAGGATTTTTACCAGGTGATTTGAAAGAGAAGGTAGATCCGTACTTACGTCCATTGTATGATGCTCTGCACGATATTCTTGGACAAGAATATACGCAGCGTATGATGGAGAGAGGTGTAATTGAAATCGCTCCTCTTGCTTATATGAGAGGACGTACGCTCGATGATTCATTTGTTATTTTAGATGAAGCGCAAAATACAACGGGTGCACAAATAAAAATGTTTTTAACTAGATTAGGTTTTAGTTCTAAAATGGTTATTACGGGGGACCCTTCACAAGTAGACTTACCAAAAGGGGTAAAATCAGGGCTTACGCTAGCCGCTAACATTTTATCTGGTGTATCAGGTCTTTCATTCATTACGTTAGAACAAACGGACGTTGTAAGGCATCCACTGGTACAACGTATTATTGAGGCATATGATAAAATGGAATGATCCTATTTGTCAGGATCATTTCTTTTTGTATTAAGGTTGGCGAACGGCATATTTTTTACTATCATAAAAGATAAGAGAAATAAACTATAGGTACTGGTGTATAAAAATGTTACCTAAAAGTATCGTTGGCTAGAAGAAATGAAAGCTATAAATAGTTTCACTTTATTTCTAGAGAGGAGAAGGTATTGAAATCATGTTAAGATCTCAAGAAATTTCTAAGTGGTTTCGTAATTTACAACATTCGAAAAAACTAAGTTGGATTTCTTACGTTTTATTAGGGGCGGTGCTGTTTTTTGCACTTATGAATAATGTGAAACCAGAGCAATTAGATGTTGATATGTATTCTATTGCGAAAAAAACAATTCATTCTCCTATTAAAATTGAAGATAAGGTTATAACGGAAAGAAAAAAACAAGAGGCCGCTCAAAAAGTCGGGGATCAATATACATATAGAAGTGAATATAAACAAAATAGAGTAGATATTGTAAATGATGTTTTTGCTAAGGTGAATGAAGTAATTCAGGAGATGAAAGCTGCTGGACCTGAAGAGCAAAAAAAGATGACCGATGCGAATAAATTAGAAAAGTTGAAGAAGAAGTTGCCATCTAATTTAACGAAGGAATTATCGGATGAGAATTTATTATACTTTATTAATGCAGAACCGGATCAATTAGAATTAGCAAAGAATGCGGCTTTAACGTCTGTTAGCGTTATCATGGGTGGAAATATTAAAATGTCCGAAGAAATGGCGGCGAAAGAGCGATTTGTTAATGAAATGAAAAGCCTGAATGTGAATAGTGGATTGAAAGAAGCTGTGAATGCGCTAGGATCATATGCGATTACAGCAAATTATTTCTATGATCCGGCTGTAACGAAAGAGAAGAAGAAAGCAGAAGAAGATTTAGTTCCACCTGTTTATATTCTTCAAGGACAAGTTATTGTTAGAGAAGGTGAAACAATTTCAAGTGATATGTATAATCAGTTGAAATTAGTCGGTTTATTAGAAAAAGGTAATAGTTTTCAGCCTTATGTTGGATTAGCGGTGCTCATTGGTGTGTTACTATACTTTATGCATAAACAGTTTGAAGTATTTTTACAGCGGAAAAGAGAAGACAAACCGTACATTTTAGCGTATATTACAATTTTGTCTATCACGATTGTTTTAATGAAAATTATTAGTTTGTTTCAAAAGCTTGAATATGCAGGAATTGCGTATGTTGTCCCAGTTGCGATGGGAACGATACTTGTAAAACTAATGATTGGCGATCGATTTGTATTTTTAACAAGTATGATTTTTTCTGTGTGCGGAAGTATTATGTTTAATGAAGGAGTAACAAGTACACTAAATTATAGTGTAGGCATTTATGTGTTATTAAGTTCATTATCAGTGAGCATTTTCTTAAGAGAAAAAAATCGTCGTACGATGATTTTACAAGCTGGTATACTCGTTTCAATCTTAAATGTAGTCGTCTTGGCGGCGTTATTATTATTACGTAATGGGAATTTTTCGCCTCTTGAAATTGGTACCCAATTATTAATGGCTTCCCTTTCAGGAATTATCTCATCCGTTTTGGCTATGGGGATATTACCATATTTAGAAAGTGGACTTGGAATTGTATCAAGTATGAAGCTTATGGAATTATCAAGTCCGAATCATCCGCTGTTGCGTAGAATTTTATTAGAAGCGCCAGGGACATATCACCATAGTGTAATGGTAGCAAATCTTTCTGAGGCGGCTTGTGAAGCAGTTGGAGCAAATGGTGTATTAGCGCGTGTAGGGGCGTACTATCATGATGTAGGAAAAACAGTACAACCACAATTCTTTATTGAAAACCAGATGGGAATTGAAAATCCGCATGATAAATTAGATCCTGTGACGAGTAAAGATATTATCATTGCTCATGTAACCGATGGAGTAAAGATGCTCGAAGAATACCATATTCCGCAAGAAATTATCGATATTGCTGGACAACACCATGGTACAACGCTCCTGAAATATTTTTATTATAAGGCGATTAAAGAAGATAAAGAAAAATATACAGAAGAGATGTTCCGTTATCCGGGATCAAAAGCAACTTCTAAAGAATCGGCAATCGTTGGTATTGCGGATAGTGTTGAGGCAGCGGTACGTTCTATGAATCACCCAACGCCAGATCAAATTAATAATTTAGTACAAAGTATTATTAAAGATCGCCTGCAAGATGGGCAATTTAGTGAATGTGATTTGACATTTAAGGAACTACAAATCGTTGGAAAAACGTTATGTGAAACGTTAAATGGTATTTTCCATTCGCGTATTACATATCCGGAACCACCGGAAGATAAGGAGAAAGAATGAGTTTATTAATTGATTTCATTGATGAAACAGAAGAAGTGAAAGAAGAGTATGTGAATTTAATTCGTGAGATATTAGGAAAAGCAGCTCAAATGGAAAAAATAGAGGATGGTGCAGAGTTATCAGTAACATTTGTAGATAACGAACGCATTCGCGAGATTAATCGTGATTACCGAGATAAGGATCATCCTACTGATGTCATTTCTTTTGCTATGGAAGAAATGGGAGAAGGAGAAATGGAAATTGTAGGTGTAGAGATGCCGCGTATGTTAGGTGATCTTATTATTTCTATTCCGAGAGCGAAAGAACAAGCTGAAGAGTATGGACATTCTTTTGATCGTGAACTTGGCTTTTTAGCGTTACATGGCTTTTTACATTTACTTGGTTATGACCACATGACAGAAGCGGATGAAAAAGAAATGTTCGGAAGACAAAAAGAAATTTTAGAAGCATTTGGATTAGGACGATGAAAAAAGGAAAACTTATAGATAGTTTTGGGTATGCTATAGTCGGTATATTCTTTTGTCTTCGTCATGAACGAAATATGAAAATTCATTATTTAGCCGCAGTTGTTGTTATGTGCTGCGGCTTTTATTTCCATATTACAAAAGTAGAATGGATGGTATTACTTATTGTAATAGGAATTGTAATGAGTTTAGAGATGGTAAATACGGCTGTGGAAAAAACAGTAGATTTAGCGACTACCGATATACATCCGTTTGCGAAAGTCGCAAAGGATGTCGCGGCGGGAGCGGTTTTATTGTTTGCGATAATAGCCGTTATAATTGGTGCTATTATCTTTTTACCGTATGTGGTATAGTTGCATTCCGAAGCTTTTCTTAAGCTTTGAAGGTGCCGTAAAGGCCTTTAATAAGAGAGTGTATCTATTCACAGCTGTGAACAGGAAGGATGCGGGAATATGAATGGTCAACAATTAATTCAAGAAGCAATCGAAGCGCGTAAACAAGCGTACGTACCATATTCTAAATTTCAAGTAGGTGCAGCATTACTAACGCAGGATGGAAAAGTATATCGTGGATGTAATGTTGAGAATGCTTCATATGGCTTATGTAACTGTGCAGAAAGAACAGCTTTATTTAAGGCGGTTTCTGAAGGAGATAAAGAGTTTGTAGCTATCGCAATTGTGGCGGATACGAAGCGTCCAGTACCTCCTTGTGGAGCATGTCGACAAGTTATGGTAGAATTATGTAAACAGGATACGAAAGTATACCTATCAAATTTACATGGTGACGTTCAAGAGACAACAGTCGGGGAATTGTTACCAGGAGCATTTTTAGCGGAGGATTTACATGAATAGAAAAGGTTATAAATCAGGTTTTGTCTCTATTATTGGCAGACCGAATGTTGGGAAATCTACATTTTTAAATCGTATTATTGGTCAAAAAATTGCTATTATGAGTGACAAGCCACAAACAACTCGTAATAAAATTCAAGGCGTATATACAGAAAATGATTCACAAGTAATTTTTATTGATACACCAGGAATACATAAACCGAAACATAAACTAGGCGACTTCATGGTGAAGATGGCGCAAACGACATTAAAAGAAGTTGATATCGTTCTATTTATGGTGAATGCTGTTGAAGGCTTTGGTCGTGGTGAAGAATTCATCATCGAGAAGTTAAAAGAAACGAAACAACCAGTATTTTTAGTTATTAATAAAATTGACCAAGTTCACCCAGAACAATTATTAGAGCTAATTGATCAATATCGCAAATTACATGACTTTGCAGAAATCGTACCAATTTCTGCATTAGACGGTAATAACGTAGAGGCCCTAATTGGTACAATTAAAAAGTATTTACCAGAAGGACCACAATACTACCCAGATAATCAAGTAACGGATCATCCGGAGAGATTTATTATTGCAGAGCTTATTCGTGAGAAAGTACTACATTTAACACGTGAAGAAGTGCCGCATTCTGTGGCTGTTGTTATCGATGCAATTCAAAAACGCGAAGGCGGGGCAGTTTATATTAATGCAACGATTGTTGTGGAACGTCCGTCGCAAAAAGGGATTATTATCGGAAAACAAGGGAAGATGTTAAAAGAAGTCGGTAAGCGAGCTCGTTTTGATATTGAAGCATTACTTGGTTCTAAAGTATTTTTAGAAGTATGGGTAAAAGTGCAAAAAGATTGGCGTAATAAAATGTCTCAGCTTCGTGACCTTGGTTTCCGCGAAGACGAGTATTAAAATAGAGTAAAGCTGTAATCAGCGGATGTTTTGTTCATCCGCTGATTATTGGTTTTTACGAGTTTTGATAAATTAGGAAAAATTTTTCTCACATGAAAATGGACAAAATGGGTCAATTTAATAACAACAAAGGAAATTGGTTTATAGGCTACGCTTATTGAGAAAGGTGGATTCTTATGCTAGATTTTACCTGGAAGTTTTTCTCCAAAACAGGAAGCATTGAGACGTATTTGCTTTTGAAAGAAATGGAAAAAGACGTAAACGATGAGATGGATCAACATGAAGAGGAGCTAGCGCATTTAGACTCTCCAATTTCTTGACCCGTTTTGTTCAAACCTTGGATGGTGACGAACATGTTTCAAAAAGTTGAGGGCATCGTTATCCGTACGACAGATTACGGAGAAACGAACAAGATTGTTACAATATTCTCAAGAGAATTGGGTAAGGTAAGTGCAATGGCAAGAGGAGCGAAAAAACCGAAAAGCCGGTTAGCATCTGTTTCGCAACTTATGACACATGGTCATTTTCTTATTCAAATGGGATCTGGACTTGGAACTTTGCAACAAGGCGAGATTATTTCAACTATGAAAGAAATTCGCGAGGATATATTTTTAACTGCTTATGCATCATTTATTGTTGAGTTAACTGATAAAGCAACAGAAGATAAAAAACATAATCCGTATTTATTTGAAATGTTATATCAAACGTTGCATTATATGTGTGAGGGTGTTGATCCAGAAGTATTATCATTAATTTATCAAACGAAAATGCTTCCGGTATTAGGGATGCGCCCGTACTTTGATACATGTGCGATTTGTCATCAAGAAACAGATTTTGTCGCCTTCTCTGTTAGGGAGGGCGGTTTTCTGTGCTCACGTCATGCTGAGCAAGATCAGTATCGTATACCAGTGGGGGAAGCCGTTCATAAATTATTGCGTCTTTTCTACCACTTCGATTTACATAGACTTGGCAATGTATCAGTGAAGGATAGCACAAAAAAACAAATGCGTTTAGTATTGAATACATATTATGATGAATATTGCGGGATTTATTTGAAATCAAGACGTTTCTTAGAACAACTTGATAAGTTTCAAATATAATTTGGGGCCGTATACGGTCCTTTTTACATCCTTTCTTTTTCGAATAGCATATTTAGTATATAATATTTAAGAGATAGTATAACTTTTTTCGTTGTGCATTAAAGGTGGTGATTATCATAGAGCTGAATAAACGGCAAGAACATATCATTCAGATTGTAAAAGATCACGGTCCTATTACAGGGGAGTCAATTGCTGCGCAATTGGGATTAACACGTGCAACGCTAAGACCAGACTTAGCAATTTTAACGATGGCTGGTTATTTAGAAGCACGTCCACGCGTAGGTTATTTTTATACGGGTAAAACTGGGGGGCAGTTATTATCTGAAGCTGTTAAGAAAATTAAAGTACAAGATTATCAATCTAGACCGGTTGTAATTGATAAAAATGTATCGGTATACGATGCGATTTGTACTATGTTTTTAGAGGATGTAGGTACATTATTCGTTGTAGATCAATCGACTCTATTAGTAGGCGTTGTATCTCGTAAAGATTTATTACGAGCTAGCTTAGGGAAGCAGGATTTAACCTCACTTCCGGTTAATATTATCATGACAAGGATGCCAAACATTGCGATGTGTCGTAGAGAAGATTCTTTATATGATATTGCGATGGAATTAATAGAAAGACAGATTGATGCGATGCCAGTTGTAAAAGATACGAAACAAGGTTTAGAAGTGGTTGGACGAATTACAAAAACAAATATTACACGTGCGTTTGTAAACTTAGTAAATAACGAATAAGTGTAATTTGTTTAAAGTGAGGTAATGTAATGGATAATAAAATCGTATATGTCGTATCTGACTCTGTAGGAGAAACGGCTGATTTGGTTGTTCGAGCAGCAATGGGGCAATTCCCATTTGCTCCTGATATTAGACGTGTGCCGTATGTAGAAGATACAGGGACATTAAAAGAAGTGATTTCGATTGCTAAGAGCAATCAAGCACTTATTTGTTTTACGTTAGTAAAGCCTGACATGCGCCAATATTTAGTGACAGAGGCTGCAAAAGAAGGTGTAGAGGCATATGATATTATTGGCCCTCTAATCGATCAAATTGAAGAAATTACCGGGCAAGTGCCTAGATATGAGCCTGGTGTTGTTCGTAGGTTAGATGAAGAATACTTTAAAAAGATTGAAGCGATTGAGTTTGCTGTGAAGTATGATGATGGTAGAGATGCACGTGGTATTTTAAAAGCAGATATCGTGTTAATTGGGATTTCGCGCACATCAAAAACACCACTTTCTCAATATTTAGCTCATAACAAACGTTTGAAAGTTGCCAACGTACCACTAGTACCAGAAGTAGATCCGCCTGAAGAATTATATCAAGTGGCTAAAGAAAAATGCTTCGGTTTGAAAATTACGCCAGAGAAGTTAAATCATATTCGAAAAGAGCGATTGAAATCACTTGGACTAAGTGATGGAGCAACATATGCCAATATTAATCGTATTAAAGAAGAGATTGATCACTTTGAGAATGTAGTTAGTAAAATAAATTGTCAAGTAATTGATGTATCGAACAAAGCGATTGAAGAAACAGCTAACATTATTGTGAATGCAGTGCAAAACCAAAAAATGTTTTAGCACATTTACCAAAGGTGAATGTGCTTTTTTCGCTCGTGAGAAACACAGTGCCTGCTGATTTCGTAATAGATGATAGCGAAGTGGTTATGCTTATATTTTTCGGTCTTTTTATTATGCTAAAGGTAGGGTTTCGCTATCCTGAAATAGAAGATGAAAAAATAAAGGGATATGTAGCGTAGTTGAAGAAAATATATTATAATAAAAAATTGTGATAAAAACCTATATTTTACGTTTAGACTTTAATTTTTCAGAATAAACTAGGGATAGGATTTAAGAAATGACATGTAATTACGTTAAATCGACAAAATCTATACAAGAAAACGCACATTATGGAAGGATTCGCAGAAGGGATGTAGAATACAGAAATATGCAAAACATCAATATGGTATGAGTTGATGCAGATGCATATACTGTGAAGGCTGACAATTGTGCGAGCTGGAACGAAATTTCATGTCAAAATTTTGTTTGTCACATCGTATGCTCATCGTTTAAGGAAGCAGCGAGGGAATTTGGATCTATGTAGATGCTGAATAAGCAAAAGTTGATTTCTTTATATGTATCAACATGCAAAAAACAGATCTCGTGATCACATAGGATATGGTGCTTGCTAATCTTCTTATGAAAAAGTGCATATGTATTGTCTCTATGAGGTACATTTGTAATAGATGAGCAAATGGATACAATTTTATATAGTAGGTAGTACGTATCTGCGAAGTTACGCAGAAAAGGGTCTGCAAAATCGCTTGATAACGTGATCGACAATATTTTCTAATAAGTTTAGAAAAAATATTGTCGAATTATAAAGGAATTTTTTAATTTATATCGAATACAAAATACGACACGGAGATGGAGTTATGGGGAACAGAATTCCTGAAGAAGTTGTTGAACAAATTCGGACATCATCCGATATTGTCGAAGTGATTGGTGAATACGTTCAACTTAGAAAACAGGGACGTAACTATTTCGGCCTTTGTCCGTTTCATGGTGAGAATTCTCCTTCATTCTCTGTTTCATCTGACAAGCAAATTTTTCATTGCTTCGGATGTGGAGAAGGTGGAAATGTATTTTCCTTTCTAATGAAAATGGAAGGACTGGCTTTTACCGAAGCTGTTCAAAAGCTAGGTGAAAGAAATGGAATTGCGGTTGCAGAGTATACATCAGGGCAAGGACAACAAGAAGACATATCTGATGACACTGTCATCATGCAACAGGCTCATGAACTTTTGAAAAAGTATTATCATCATTTATTAGTAAATACAGAAGAAGGAAATGAAGCACTTTCGTATTTGTTAAAACGTGGTATTACAAAAGAGATGATTGAGAAGTTTGAAATTGGTTATGCGTCACCTGCTTGGGATGCAGCAACGAAAATCTTACAAAAAAGAGGTTTATCGCTATCAAGTATGGAACAAGCTGGTCTTCTCATAAGAAGCGAGAAGGATGGTAGTCATTATGATCGCTTCCGTGGAAGGGTTATGTTTCCAATCTATACGTTACAAGGTAAAGTGATAGCGTTTAGTGGAAGGGCATTAGGAGATGACACTCCGAAATATTTAAATAGCCCAGAAACACCAATTTTTCACAAAAGTAAATTGTTGTATAACTTCCACCAAGCGAGGCCGTTTATTAGAAAACGTGGGCAAGTGGTCCTTTTTGAAGGGTATGCTGACGTACTAGCTGCGGTAAAAAGTGGTGTGGAAGAAGCTGTTGCGACAATGGGAACAGCTTTAACTGAAGAACAAGCAAAACTTCTGCGACGTAACGTTGAAACTGTTGTTCTTTGCTATGATGGTGATAAAGCAGGGCGAGAAGCGACGATGAAAGCAGGGCAATTATTGTTGCAAGTTGGTTGCCAAGTGAAAGTTACATCCTTGCCAGATAAGCTTGATCCTGATGAATATGTGCAACAATATGGGACAACTGCTTTTGAAAATCTTGTGAAATCAAGTATAAGTTTTGTTGGTTTTAAAATAAATTATTTGCGTTTAGGGAAAAATTTGCAAGATGAGTCGGGCAAAGAAGAGTATGTGAAAAGTGTTTTAAAAGAGTTATCGTTGTTACAGGATGCGATGCAGGCAGAATCATATTTGAAGTCATTATCGCAAGAATTTTCGTATTCAATGGAAACACTTTTGAATCAATTGCACCAATATCGCAAAGAACAAAAGGTACAGCAAAAACAAGTAAAGCAGGTTTCTAAGCCGTCTCAAATTGTTCAAACAAAACCGAAGTTAACAGGTTTTGAAAGGGCAGAAAGAGAAATTATTTACCATATGTTGCAAAGTCCAGAAGTGGCCGTTCGTATGGAATCCCACATAGAAGATTTTCATACAGAAGAACATAAAGGGATTTTATATGAACTATACGCATATTATGAAAAGGGAAATGAACCTTCAGTCGGAACATTTTTAAGTTGGCTCTCTGATGAAAAGTTGAAAAATATTATTACTGATATTTCGACGGATGAATTTATTAATCCAGAATACACAGAAGAAGTGTTACAAGGCCATTTGGAGACGCTTAGACGTCATCAAGAAAAACTTGAAAAGATGGAAATCATCTTCAAGATAAAACAAATGGAAAAAACAGATCCTGTAGAGGCTGCTAAATATTATGTAGCATATTTACAAAATCAAAAAGCGAGAAAATAGCTTTTTTGATAAATTTTTAGTATAATGAATGTTTGTATCTCGCGTAAGGAGGGGAACAGATGGCTGACAAACCAGCTCGTTCTAAACAAATTGAAACTGAAATGACCCTTGAGCAAGTGAAAGAACAACTCACTGAGCTCGGAAAAAAACGTGGCGTTCTTACATATGAAGAGATTGCAGAACGCATGAATGGATTTGAAATTGAATCCGATCAAATGGATGAATACTATGAATATTTAGGTGAACAAGGGATTGACTTAGTTGGCGACAATGACAACGACGAAGGCCCTAATAATCGCCAAATAGCAAAATCGGAAGAAGAATTCGACCTCAATGATTTAAGTGTACCACCAGGGGTTAAAATCAACGATCCTGTTCGTATGTATTTAAAAGAAATTGGTCGTGTAGATTTACTATCTGCAGAAGAAGAGATTCGACTTGCAACGCGTATTGAAGAAGGCGATGAAGAAGCGAAACGTCGTCTTGCAGAAGCAAACTTACGTCTTGTAGTAAGTATTGCAAAGCGCTACGTGGGCCGTGGTATGCTTTTCTTAGACTTAATCCAAGAAGGGAATATGGGTCTAATTAAAGCGGTTGAAAAGTTCGATTATCGTAAAGGTTTCAAATTTAGTACGTATGCAACTTGGTGGATTCGCCAAGCAATTACACGTGCGATTGCAGACCAAGCAAGAACAATTCGTATCCCAGTTCATATGGTTGAAACGATTAATAAGTTAATTCGTGTACAACGTCAATTATTACAAGATTTAGGACGTGAACCATCTCCTGAAGAGATTGGTGAAGAAATGGATCTTGCTCCAGAAAAAGTACGTGAAATCTTGAAAATTGCACAGGAGCCAGTTTCTCTTGAAACACCGATTGGTGAAGAAGATGACTCCCATTTAGGTGATTTCATTGAAGACCAAGAAGCAACATCGCCTGCGGACCATGCAGCGTATGAATTGCTAAAAGAACAATTAGAAGATGTGTTAGATACACTAACAGATCGTGAAGAAAATGTTCTACGTCTTCGTTTTGGTTTAGATGATGGACGAACTCGTACGCTTGAAGAAGTTGGGAAAGTATTCGGCGTAACGAGAGAACGTATCCGTCAAATTGAAGCAAAAGCACTTCGTAAATTGAGACATCCAAGCCGTAGTAAGCGTCTTAAGGATTTCTTAGAATAGGCTACCTTTAAGTTTACTTCACCTTTGTGAAGTAAACTTTTTTATTTTGTTAATTTTTGTTAAACTTTAGCTGTCAGCAACGATTACAATTTCTTGTAATTTATTTTACAGAATTGTCTTTTGATTTGCAAATGCTCATTTTTCGATTTTTCGATTAATTTTGTTTATTCTATACAAAAATATATGTAGAAAAGTGAAAAATATGATGAGAAACGTTAATAATTATCGAAATAATAAGCGATATAATAATAAAAAACAATAAACTGAATTTATGGAATATTTTTAACGATTAGTAGTTTACTCTTTTCTGATAGAGCGTTTTCAAGTACAATGGAAATGACTGAATCATCTAACTATTTAGGGGTATAGAGGGGGGAGAAGAGATATGAAACGTAATCCGCTGATTCCGTTCGCTCTTATTGCAGCATTGGGTATTATCGTTATGTTTGTATTTTCATTTCAGGGGCTAAATAAATCTAAAGAGTTAGCTGATGCAAAAAATGGCGGGAAGCCAGCACAAACAGCATCCAAGCCAGAGGATATTGTGAAGCAAAGCTGTACGAGCTGCCACGGTGATCAATTACAAGGGGCGGTAGGACCTAATTTACAAAAAATTGGTGGGAAACTTTCAAAGGATGAAATTAAAGAAATTCTTTCGAAAGGAAAAGGCAATATGCCAGCGAATATAGTTCCAGCTGATCAAGCCGCTAAAGTAGCTGATTGGTTATCGAAGAAAAAATAAAGTTCCGTATGACAAGCCTTTTGCTTAAGCAAAAGGCTTGTTTTTCTATATTTTCTAAAATACGATGAATGATAGAGAAGTGAATTGTTGTTATAGGCTTGCAACAACTACTATAAATTCATTATCATGGAGACAGACTGACAAGAGAAGGAGTAATGGAAATACATGAATGAAGTAAAGCTTTCAAAACGATTAGAAGAAGTTGTGCGTGAAATACCAGTAGGATCTACAGTTGCCGATATTGGATCGGATCATGCGTATTTACCGTGTTATACAATTATAAATAATATTGCTACTAAAGCAGTTGCTGGAGAGGTTGTAGATGGACCATTTCGCTCTGCGCAGGCAACTGTAGCTGAAAGTGGCTTACAAGATAAAGTAGATGTGCGTAAAGGGAATGGATTAGCTGTTATCGCGCCAGGAGAAGTAGATGTAATTACGGTTGCCGGAATGGGCGGAGCGTTAATTCGTGATATTTTAGAAAGTGGTAAAGAAAAATTAGAAGGTGTAACACGTTTAATCTTACAGCCGAATATTGCAGCGCATCACATTCGTGAATGGTTTATTGCGAATGGATGGGAGCTTATCCATGAAAAAATCGTAAAAGAAGATGGGAAAATTTACGAGATTTTAGTAGGGGAGCGAGGAAATATCACGGTTCCTTACTCTGAAAATAAACAGGCTGAATTATTTATGGGACCATTTTTAATGAAAGAAAAAAGTGAAGCTTTCGTTGAAAAGTGGGAAGGAGAATTAAAAAACTTCCAAAATATTTTAAAGCAGTTAGAACGTGCGGCTGATTCTGAAGAAACAAAAGCGAAGCGTGCGGAAGTAGAAGCGAAAATGAAAATGATAGGGGAGGTTTTATCATGAGTAAAATTCCAAATGGCCATGAAATTATTTCGTTATTTGAAAGTATGTATCCGAAGCATTTGGCGATGGAAGGAGATAAGATTGGCTTGCAGATTGGAGCGCTTAATAAACCCGTGCAGCACGTATTAATTGCGTTAGATGTAACGGAAGAAGTTGTGGATGAAGCAATTCAATTAGGAGCGAATGTCATTATTGCGCATCATCCTTTAATTTTTAACCCGCTAAAAGCGATTCATACAGATAAGGCATATGGGAAAATTATTGAAAAGTGTATGAAAAAAGATATTGCAATCTATGCCGCACATACAAATGTGGATGTTGCTAAGGGCGGGGTAAATGATTTACTTGCTGAGGCGTTAGGATTGCAAAATACAGAAGTTTTGGCACCGACATATGCAGAAGAAATGAAAAAAATTGTTGTGTTTGTGCCTGAAACTCATGCAGAAGAAGTACGAAAAGCATTAGGAGACGCAGGTGCTGGTCATATCGGCAATTATAGTCACTGTACGTTTAATAGCGAGGGTACAGGTACGTTTGTACCTCAAGAGGGGACAAATCCTTATATCGGGGAAACTGGACAGTTAGAGCGCGTAGAAGAAGTGCGGATCGAAACGATTATTCCAGCTTCACTACAACGAAAAGTGATTAAAGCAATGGTAACAGCACATCCATATGAAGAAGTAGCCTATGATGTGTATCCACTTGATAACAAAGGTGAAACGTTAGGGCTTGGAAAAATAGGGTATTTACAAGAAGAAATGACACTTGGACAGTTTGCGGAACATGTAAAGCAATCGTTAGATGTAAAGGGTGCGCGAGTTGTTGGGAAATTAGAGGATAAAGTGCGCAAAGTAGCTGTACTTGGTGGCGATGGTAACAAATACATCAATCAAGCTAAATTTAAAGGTGCGGATGTATATGTAACAGGTGACATGTATTATCATGTTGCCCATGATGCGATGATGCTCGGTTTAAATATCGTCGACCCAGGACATAACGTTGAAAAGGTAATGAAGCAAGGTGTACAAAAGCAATTACAAGAAAAAGCAGATGCAAAGAAACTGAATGTACATATTCATGCTTCGCAGTTACATACAGATCCATTTACATTTGTATAAGAAAAATAAAAAACCGTTGCTCATATAGGCAACGGTTTTTATTATTGTTCTTTTTTCACTTTTACACGAGGTAATATTTTTTGTAACGGTACTTTTCGAACTCTTTCCCATGTAGCAGGATTCATTGGGTCATATTGTTCTAAGAAAGCGATAACCTCTTTTGTAATTGGTGTTGGAGTAGAAGCACCTGCTGTAACAGCTACGTTTTCTACACCTTGTAGCCATTCTAATTTGATTTCACTTACGTCTGCAACGCGGTATGCTTTCGTACCAGCGATTTCTTGTGATACTTGTGCTAAACGGTTTGAGTTATTACTTTTCGGATCACCAACAACAATTGTTAAGTCTGCAACATCAGCTTGTTTGGCAACCGCTTCTTGGCGAACTTGAGTTGCTAAACAAATTTCCTTATGGAACTCTGCTGTTGGGAATTTCTTCTGAATGTCCTCCATTAAATGTTGAACATCCCATTGGCTCATCGTTGTTTGATTTGTAACTAAAATTTTATCCGTTGGAATTTCTAATGTTTTTAAATCATCGGCTTTTTCGATAAGATGAACGATATCAGGTGCGATACCAACTGCGCCTTCTGGTTCTGGATGATTTTTTTTGCCGATATAAATGACATGGTAACCTTCAGCTTTCTTTGCTTCAATAAGGTCATGTGTTTTTGTAACATCTGGGCAAGTGGCATCGATTGTTGTTAAACCTTTTTCTTTTGCACGTTGTTTAACTTCTGGAGAAACACCGTGTGCAGTGAAAATAACAGTACCAGAATCGATTTTATCTAAAATGTCTAATCGACTTGGACCATCTAATGTGATGATGCCATCTTCTTCGAATGCATCTGTTACATGTTTGTTGTGAACAATCATACCTAAAATATAAATAGGTCTTGGTAATGATGTATCTAATGCGGCGTTACGTGCAATAACCATCGCGTCCACAACACCGTAGCAATAACCACGAGGGGAAATTTTAACAATTTTCATATGAGTAATCCTCTCCTTCTAAACAAGGGATACTTTTGTGCATAGTCTTTTACATTATAAAGGAGGAGTGGATAGAAAACAAAGGATTGTTACACATATAGTTTTGGTTTTGTTGCTATTTTTTGAACAGGCTCCTCTCGTACTTCTTTTTCAATGACTGGCTCAATCACCATTTTTTTTCTTTTTCTTTTTTTGGGTGGAGGAGGTGGAGTTGCTACCTCAACCTTTTCTGTTAGGTCTTCAGCTTGATCTTCGGTTGGATTTTCTTCCGTACTTTTTCCGGAGGTGAGGATTTTAACAATGCTTGGTAGGTTACGCATAATGGGACCGTACTGTTCGACGACAGGGCTTACAGATTGAACGACTTGTGATACTTTTTCGATATTATTTATCATATTAGTAGGATTCGAAATTAAATTCGAAAAAAAACTACCGATGCCGCTACTTGATGTGGCTGTAGTTGCTGCACCGCCGCGCGTGTCGTTTGATTCATACATTTGAGGGGGAATCATTTGCTCGGGATGCTGCTGCATGTATGGTTGATATTGCTGTTGATATTGTTGCGGGTATTGGTGTTGGTATTGTTGCTGATATTGCTGTCGATATTGAGGTGGCGGTTGCTGGTGCATCATTGGCGGTCCTTCCATTTGTCGATAAGGCGGAACCATTTGCATGAAAGCTTCGGTTGGATCGTGTTTTTTAAAGAGTTTAGCAAGAAATCCTTTCTTTTTTTGTGCCATCGGTGGTAGTTGTGGAATTGGATATGGTGTATAAGGTTGCTGCCCTGGATTCGGATACATTTGCCTCATGGGGGATTTTGGAAACATGTGAGAAATCCTCCTTTCTTCAGTTAGGTATATACACATACAATATGCAATAAGAGGGAAGAAGGTTAGTTTTTGAAGTAAAAACCTAAACTAAAGATGGATTTTACTTGTAGATTTCGATATAATGTAGACTTGACTGATTTGTGCGCGCAGTAGAAATTTAGAAAGAAGGTGTAACTTATGACACAACAAACTTTTACACAGTATGATTTTAAACCATTTTTAATAGATGCAGTTCGTGAACTACGCTTTACAGAGCCGACAGGAATTCAACAGAAAATTTTCCCGGTCGTGAAAAAAGGTGTAAGTGTAATTGGACAATCCCAAACAGGTTCTGGGAAAACACATGCATACTTACTTCCTACATTGAACAGAATTAACCCAGGTCGTGAAGAAGTACAACTTGTTATTACAGCGCCTACTCGTGAGTTAGCACAACAAATTTACGAAGAAATCGTGAAATTAACAAAGTTCTGTGCGGAAGATCAAATAATTACAGCACGTTGTTTAATTGGTGGAACTGATAAACAACGATCAATTGAAAAGTTGAAAAAACAACCTCATATTGTAGTTGGAACACCAGGACGTATTAAAGACTTAGTAGAAGCACAAGCGCTATTTGTTCATAAAGCAAATACGATTATTGTCGATGAAGCAGACTTAATGCTTGATATGGGATTCATTCATGATGTAGATAAGATTGCAGCACGCATGCCTAAAAACTTGCAAATGCTAGTTTTCTCTGCAACAATTCCTCAAAAACTAAAACCGTTTCTGAAGAAATATATGGAGAATCCAGAGCATATTCATATCAATCCAAAACAAGTTGCAGCTGGAAATATTGAGCATTATTTAGTGCCTTCTAAACATCGTAACAAAATCGATTTAGTGAAAAGAATGTTGCTACAATTTAAGCCGTATTTAGCAGTTGTTTTCACGAATACGAAGAAAATGGCAGATCAAGTTGCTGACGGATTAACGGAACGCGGCTTAAAAGTTGGACGAATTCACGGAGATTTATCACCTCGTGATCGTAAAAAAATGATGAAACAAATTCGTGACCTTGAATTCCAATATATTGTTGCAACTGATTTAGCAGCTCGTGGTATTGATATTGAAGGAATTAGTCATGTTATTAACTACGAACTTCCATCAGATTTAGATTTCTTCGTTCACCGAGTGGGAAGAACAGCACGTGCAGGCTATTCAGGTATTGCAGTGACGATTTATGATCCAGCAAACGAAGAAGCGTTAGATAGTTTAGAAAAACAACGTCATATCGAGTTTAAACATGTAGATTTACGTGGAGATGAGTGGGCGGATTTAGGTGAACGTCGTCGTCGTAAGAGCCGTAAAAAACCAAATGATGAACTTGATGTTATGGCAACGAAAGTTGTTAAAAAACCGAAAAAAGTAAAACCAAACTATAAACGTAAACTTGCAACAGAACGTGACAAAGTGAAAAGAAAATATAGCAATAAAAAAAGATAAGGGATTTCCCTTATCTTTTTTTATCCAGCTATTTGTGAGAGCCGTAATCAATATGGATAGAAAATATTGATTAAAGTTTCGCTGCATCTAGATAATGTAAATGAAGAGTATAGTCTTTTTAAATAGTCGTATAAATTTATGTAGTGCGTTTTTTGTGAACAAACAATTCACTACATATTTCTACAAATTATGCTATCATTATATCTATTGTATATTGAAGAGGTGATTGTATGTTAAAGATTGGATCTCATGTTTCTATGAGTGGTAAGAAAATGTTATTAGCAGCAAGTGAAGAGGCTGTTTCATACGGTGCAACAACGTTTATGATTTATACAGGTGCACCGCAAAATACAAGAAGAAAACCAATTGAAGAATTGAACATAGAAGCAGGAAGAAAACATATGGAACAAAACGGTATCGAAGAGATTATCGTACATGCGCCATATATTATTAATGTCGGAAATACGACAAAGCCAGAAACATTCCAATTAGGTGTAGATTTCCTTCGTATGGAAATTGAGAGAACATCAGCATTAGGTGTGGCAAAACAAATCGTTCTTCACCCAGGTGCGCACGTTGGTGCAGGGGCAGACGCTGGTATTCAACAAATTATTAAAGGGCTGAATGAAGTATTAACGCCAGATCAGACGGTGAACATTGCGTTAGAAACGATGGCAGGAAAAGGAACAGAATGCGGCCGTAGCTTTGAAGAAATTGCAAAAATTATTGATGGTGTAACATATAATGAAAAACTATCGGTATGCTTTGACACGTGTCATACGCACGATGCAGGATATGACATTGTAAATGACTTTGACGGTGTATTAAACGAATTTGATAAGATTGTTGGTATCGATCGTTTACAAGTACTTCATATTAATGATAGTAAAAATGTACGCGGCGCAGGAAAGGACCGTCATGAAAATATCGGTTTCGGTCATATCGGTTATAAAGCATTGCATCATATTGTGCATCATCCGCAATTAATGCACGTACCAAAAATTCTGGAAACACCATATGTAGGTGAAGATAAAAAGGACAAGAAGCCGCCATATAAATTGGAAATCGAAATGCTGAAAAATGGTACTTTTGATGAAGGACTTCTTGAGAAAATTAAAGCGCAATAAGCAATAAGGAGGGGAATATCCCCTCCTTATTTTAGTAGTTGTTGAAATAAAGTATTTACTTGTTGGGCAGTAGCGGGCGAGGTTACTTGAGCTATTTGTTTTAAGAGCGCTAGTCGTTCGTCATTATCGTAAATGTTAATATTCTTTCCTTTCATAAGTCCAACAATTTGATCAGCTTGTGCAGTCGTAATTGGAACATCATATTCTTTACTATATTTCAATAATTCCTTTGTAGAAATATGATTTAATTTTTTATTTACAAGTTGTTTAATGAGGTTCATCGAGTTATCCTCCTTCACACGTTCTTCTATCGAAATATATGAGTACGTAGCTTGTACATATTCATATAGAGCTTCTTTTTTCATGAGAAAAAGAAGCGTATGTTATAATATAAGGACAAAACTATAGAAAAAGAGTATAAGGGAGGACTTATGGAGCAGAAGCAACATCGAAAAGAAAGTGTTATCCATCTTATGTATCGTTTAGTTATGATTATTTTTGGAGCAGCATGCGCAGCGGTAGCGATTGAATTATTTTTAATGCCAAATAAAATTATTGATGGTGGAATTATTGGTATTTCTCTTATATTAGATTATCTTACTCCTAATATTTGGTGGTTAAGTTTCTCTACTTTGGTCGTTATTCTCAATATCCCATTTATGTATTCGGGTTATAAGCAAATTGGAAAAACGTTCATGTTATCTTCGGCGTTCGGTATTGTAGCTTTAGCGTTTATTGAATCAACGTTACATGCTGTTCCGCCATTTACAACAGAGCCAATTTTAGCGACAGTGTTTGGTGGTCTTATTTTAGGGCTTGGTGTAGGGCTTGTTATTCGTCATGGTGGATCAATGGACGGAACAGAAATTATGGGTATTTTATTAACGAAAAAATTACCTTTCTCCGTAGGCGAATTTGTAATGTTTGTGAACTTATTCATTTTTGCATGGGCAGCATTTGTATTTGGTGTGGAACAAGCGATGTATTCTGTTATGACGTACTACATTGCATTCAAAACAATTGATACAGTCATTCAAGGTTTAGATGAAACGAAAGCTGTTTTAATTGTATCAGATCAATATGAGGAAGTATCAAATGCGATTTTGCATCGTCTTGGTCGTGGAACTACAAAGCTTGTAGCGAAAGGCGGTTACACGGATAAAGAAAAAGAAGTTATTTATGCAGTGGTAACACGTCTAGAAGTGACAAAGCTAAAATCAATTGTGTATGAAATTGATGCG
The DNA here is from genome assembly GCF_051915205.1 of Bacillus cereus group sp. MYBKT111-2. Classification (NCBI taxonomy): domain Bacteria; kingdom Bacillati; phylum Bacillota; class Bacilli; order Caryophanales; family Bacillaceae; genus Bacillus; species Bacillus cereus group sp. MYBKT111-2. The sequence continues at coordinate 545,126 of NZ_JBQAEG010000001.1, read as the reverse complement.
AATGCGTTTGTTACGATTATGAGTACACAAGAGACAAATGGTGGTAAGTTTAAATCGGCTATTCACTAAAAAATTAATTATAATATCTTTTGAAAGCAGAGAATTTTTCTCTGCTTTTTGTTATAATAGTAAGGTTTCTTGAAAAAGTAGATATATTTTAGGCAGATTGGTTTACAACTATAATAAGCTGTACTATAATTCAAATAGATATAAATCGGAATCATTCTGAATTAAAATAGGTGAGATGCTATGAACAATATATTAGAAATAGAAGGATTGTCATTTCGATATGAAGATCGAAATGTGTTAGAAGATATAAATTTGCAAGTTCCGAAGGGAGCTTTTTTAGGTTTAGTTGGGCCAAATGGTTCAGGGAAATCCACTTTGCTAAAATGTTTATTAGGCGTTTTAAAGCCAAAACAGGGAAGCATTCGTTTGTTTGGTGTTGATAGTAAGAAGTTTAAAGAGTGGAACAAAGTTGGTTATGTGTCGCAAAAGGCAAATAGCTTTAATTCTGGTTTTCCGGCAACTGTGTTTGAAGTTGTGTCAATGGGACTCGTTTCGAAAAAAGGGCTGTTTCGCTTTTTTACGAAAAACGATAAGAAAAAGGTAGAAAAAGCGATTGCTGATGTAGGAATGAGTGAGTTTCAAGGGCGTAATATTGGAGAACTTTCTGGTGGACAACAACAGCGCGTATTTATTGCTCGTGCGCTCGTTAGTGATCCTGAATTACTTATTTTGGACGAGCCCACTGTTGGAATTGATGTGAAGAATGTAGAAAGTTTTTATGAGATATTAGAGGATTTAAACAAAAGGCTAGGAATCACATTAATTCTCGTTACGCATGATATGGGAGCTGTTACCGAGAAAGTAACACATGTTGCATGCTTAAACAAACATTTACATTTCCATGGAAATGTAGAAAAGTTCCGAGAGTTAGAAGATGCAGAAATGTCCGTCTTATATGGACATCATGTTCATCGTTTCGAACACGAGCATGAGCATCACGGGAGGATATAATGATACAAGATTTTTTACAATATGACTTTTTACGTAACTCTTTATATGCAGGAATTTTAATAGGACTTGTTGCGCCGCTTATCGGTGTATTTGTTGTCATTCGCCGCATGTCGCTTATTGCGGATGCATTAAGCCACGTGACATTATCGGGTATTGCTGCAAGTTTACTACTAGAAAAAACAATTTTCACAGGGGGATTTTTAAATCCGTTATATATGGGGATGATTTTTTCTATTGGTGGGGCGTTACTTATTGAAAAACTACGTACTGTATATAAACATTATCAAGAATTAGCAATTCCAATTATTCTTTCAGCAGGAATGGGGATTGGCGTTATTTTTATTTCACTTGCAAATGGGTTTAACACAGATTTATTTAGTTATTTATTTGGTAGTGTAAGTGCTGTAACAAGTACGGATTTAATAATTATCGGCATTGTAGCAATTGTTGTTATTGTAACGATTACTTTATTATACAAAGAGTTATTTTTACTATCGTTTGATGAAGAATACGCTGTATCAACCGGCTTGAGTGCAAAGTGGATTCACTTTATTTTCATTATATTGGTTGCGCTTGTCATTGCGGTATCAATGCGTGTAGTGGGGGTTCTTCTCGTATCATCATTAATGACGTTACCAGTTGCAGCAAGTATTCGTATTGCGAATGGATTTAAACAAACAATTTTCTTCTCCATTTTATTTGGTGAAATTGCAGTAATTGGTGGAATGTTTGCTTCGTATCAACTTGATTTAGCACCAGGTGGTACAATTGTTATGATAGCGGTTCTTATTTTAATTGGTGCGATTTTATGGAAAAAGAAAAAAACTGCATAAAGTAGGGATAGATATGAATCTAACAGAAGCTTTACGCCTAATGAAAGATAAAGGATACAAACATACTGGGAAAAGGGAAGAAATGCTCAGGTTATTTGCAGCTCACAATCGTTATTTAACAGCGAAGGACGTTTTAGAGCATATGAAGGATGATTATCCAGGTCTTAGCTTTGACACGATTTATCGTAACTTAACGGTGTTTGCTGAAATCGGTGTTTTAGAACAAACGGAATTAAACGGTGAAAAACATTTTCGTTTTACATGTTCTATTATGGAACATCATCATCATTTTATTTGTTTAGATTGCGGAGGGACGAAAGAGATTACTTCTTGCCCGATGGATTTTATGAATAAAGATTTTAATGGTTATGAAGTAACAGGTCATAAGTTTGAAATATACGGACGTTGTCCAAAATGTGCAAAGTAAAAGCTCGTTAGTTCTATAACTGACGAGCTTTTTTACGTAGAAAAGAAGGTTGCTCACAAATGTTGTGGGCAACCTTCTTTTTATTGTTCTTGTGTTTCTTTTTCTTTTTCTCGTTCAGCAGCCATTTCAGCAGCAATTACGTCGATTTCTTTTTTCAGTTCTTCTACCATTATTTCTTCTGGTACTTTACGAACGACTTGCCCTTTGCGGAATAATAGTCCTTCTCCGCGCGCGCCGGCAATACCGATATCAGCTTCACGAGCTTCACCAGGACCATTTACAGCGCAGCCAAGTACTGCAACCTTAATTGGTACTTGTAGTGTAGAAATGTACTCTTCCACTTCGTTAGCGATGCTAATTAAATCAATTTCAATACGACCGCAAGTTGGACAAGAAATAAGTGTTGCTGCATTAGATGCAAGGCCGAATGACTTTAATAGTTCACGCGCAACTTTTACTTCTTCAACTGGGTCAGCACTTAATGAAATACGTAGTGTATTTCCGATGCCTTTACTTAAGATTGCTCCAAGCCCAGCGGCACTTTTTACAGTTCCGGCAAATAACGTTCCAGATTCTGTGATACCTAAATGTAGTGGATAATCAAAAGCACGTGCAGCTTTTTCGTATGCTTCAATTGCCAAGTTAACATCAGAGGCTTTCATAGATACGATAATATCGTGGAAATCTAAGTCCTCTAAAATTTTAATGTGATGTAGGGCGCTCTCGACCATACCATCTGCAGTTGGATATCCGTACTTTTCTAAAATGTGACGCTCTAATGAACCTGCGTTTACACCGATACGGATTGGAATACCGCGTTCTTTTGCTGCATTTACAACAGCTTCTACTTTATGGCGACGACCAATGTTACCTGGATTGATACGTACTTTATCAATGCCACCTTCAATTGCTTTTAAAGCAAGGCGATAATCAAAATGAATATCAGCAACAAGTGGAATGTTGATTTGTTTTTTAATATCAGCAATAGCGTTTGCCGCGCGTTCGTCTGGAACAGCAACACGCACGACTTGACAGCCAGCTTCTTCTAAACGTTTAATTTCAGCAACTGTTGCTTCAACATCATGTGTTTTTGTTGTTGTCATACTTTGTATAATTAATTCATTATTACCGCCAATTGTTAAATTACCGACTTTAACTGGACGTGTTTTTGTACGATGAGTCATTTCATTCACGAATAGATCGCTCTCCTTATAAAAGAAGTTTCTTATTTAGTCCCTCATATCAATGATAGTATACGTGATACAGGGCTATAGAAACCGAAGTACTCGGTTTCACTTTTACTATTGTATCAGCGCCTTTATGTAATTGACAAGGATTAAGTGATTGCTTATTGATATAACGGGAATTTATAAGACTTTCCAATTTGTATTTTTGTAGCAGATGTACTTTTGTTTAGTTGTTTAAAGTCATCAATTACTTTTTCAATGGAAGGGATTTTTTTCTTGTTAATTTGTTCGGTAATAGAAAGAACTGTCTCACCTGTCTTGACTTCAATTGTTTTATAAGTGACATCTGTTTCTTTTTCTGCTTTGTTCTCTTTCTTTTGTTTTGTATTTGTACTTTCTTGTTTTATCGTTTCGGCCGCATTTGTTTTTTTATATGAACTTAACATCGGTAAAGTGCCGATTTTTATATCGTAATAAAATATATAACCAAGAACAAGCACGAATAAGAATATACCTAATCTCTTCATATTCTTCACTCCTTTGCTAGGAATATATGCTTGTCCAAAAAAAAAATGCCTATTTAGGCATTTTTTTGTTCTTATTTCTCTTTCGGTTTTGGAACTTCTTTAATCGTTAAGTATAGAACAATTAAAACAACTGCGATATAAATGAATGTTGAACCGGGTACAACGATCTTGAATAAATCCATAATCATAAAGAAGATTGTTGGAATTGTGTAGCTGTAAGCAGTTAACGTCCATACTTGCTTATAAGACAATTTACGTTGACCACTCATAGCAGAACCTATAAACGCAAGTAAAGTAATTCCTAAGAAAGTAATAAATAATTGGAATAGGTATACTAACACACCAATAACGGCTAGTAAAATTGGGTAAATACTATCGAATACAGAAATGAAATCTTGCAAATCTTTCTTCTCAAGAGATGTTCCTAATAAATCATTATAAGAGTATGTTTGTGTTTGACCATTTCCTATAGAAACTACTTTATCTTTTAAAATAAATAAACCAGTTTTGTTTTGATATTTTTCTATATCTGTTGTATTGGGATCAAATACGAAAAGAGCATCTCCCTCTTCTTTTTGAATAGGTTGTTCAATATCAGCTTTTAGTTCACCATTTTCGATTTTAAAATCAGGTAAATCTTTTTCAATTGCTTGATTTACCATAGTAACACTATCTTGGATAAAGCTACCGTAAAAGAATGTTCTTGGGATAGTAGTGATTAGACAAAGTAGCATAATATACAAAATGGTTTTTCCGATTTTTTGAAAACGGAATAGCGCCATATCTTTAGGCGAATATACGCTTTTGGCTAATTGGGTAAATATGGACATAGATTCACTTCCTTTATGTATGTATAAAATCATTGTAACGTAGGAATCTAGGGAATCTCAAGATATATTATATTTATATATAGTAGAGATAACTAAATTTCTTTTTATTAATTTTCTTCTTTTAAATGAGAAAAATACAATTGACAGTTTTCTTTTCTATATGGTAAATTTATCTTACATTTCTTAAAGGGTATATCCGATAGGAATTCCTTTATTTGATGTATTATTACATACATAATTGTGGACCCTTAGCTCAGCTGGTTAGAGCAGACGGCTCATAACCGTCCGGTCGTAGGTTCGAGTCCTACAGGGTCCATATCCATTTCACCTGTTTATTATGTCAGTAGGAAGCTTCCTTGTAGAAGGGAGCTTTTTTTATGAAATATATGAGCATTTTAATTGAAAAGAAGTGGGAATTTTGCTACTTTAATGATAGCAAGACAATGTGATTTATTTGTTTGCACCCTATGGCAATTAGGGTAGAATGTAGTTGTATGTCACTTAAGTGGCAATACATAAACTGGGAGGAATATAACAATGGCAAAACACGAATTACCAAATTTACCTTATGCGTATGATGCTTTAGAGCCTCACTTTGACAAAGAAACAATGAACATCCATCATACAAAGCACCATAACACGTACATCACAAACTTAAACGCTGCTTTAGAAGGTCATGCAGAATTAGCTGACAAAAGCGTAGAAGAATTAGTTGCAAACTTAAACGAAGTACCAGAATCAATCCGTACAGCAGTACGTAACAATGGTGGCGGACATGCTAACCACACATTCTTCTGGACAATCTTATCTCCAAACGGCGGCGGACAACCAGTAGGCGAACTTGCAACTGCAATTGAAGCGAAATTCGGTAGCTTCGATGCATTCAAAGAAGAATTCGCAAAAGCTGGCGCAACTCGCTTCGGTTCTGGTTGGGCTTGGTTAGTAGTAAATAATGGTGAGTTAGAAGTAACAAGCACGCCAAACCAAGATTCTCCTCTAACTGAAGGTAAAACTCCAGTTATCGGTTTAGATGTTTGGGAACATGCTTACTACTTAAATTATCAAAACCGTCGTCCAGACTACATCGGTGCATTCTGGAACGTTGTAGATTGGAACGCTGCTGAAAAACGTTACCAAGAAGCAAAATAATTGTAATAACGATAGAAAAAGCTAGGAGAATGCTCCTAGCTTTTTTCTATGCTTTCCTTTTACATAATTGAGCTTGTCTTTGGAAGACTAGAACATGAAGTAAAGGAGAGTTGTGTATGAAGTGGAAACATATAATTGGTGACGTTGAAGTGAATCGGGATTTAGTGTTATTACTCCTTATTGGAGGTTTATACACGCTCGCAATTTCTTTATCGAATACGTTTGTTAACATTTATTTATGGAAACAAACACAAAATTATGTGAATCTCGGCTTGTATAATTTGGCCAGCGTTGTATTGCAGCCCCTCACATTTCTTATAGGTGGGAAATTAGCGAAGCGTATTGATCGCTCGATCTTGTTACGAATAGGCGTAGGCACGTTAGCGATTTTTTTTATCGTTGTTTTAGTAGCGGGGAAAAGCGCTTCTCACTATATTTTATTAATGGGGGCTCTTTTAGGAGTCGGATATGGTTTTTACTGGCTCGCGTTTAACTTATTAACATTTGAGATTACAGAACCAGAAACAAGAGATTTCTTTAACGGGTTTCTTGGGCTTCTTACATCCTTCTCTGGCATGATTGGACCGATAGCAGCTGGATACACAATTTCACGTATGGAGAAGTGGAGTGGTTATACGGTCATATTCTTTCTCTCGTTATTGTTATTTGCAATTGCTGTCGTTTTAAGCTTTTTTGTATCTAAGAGAGAATGTGAAGGTCGTTATGAGGTTACACAAGTTTTGAAAGAGCGACGGATTGATAAAAATTGGGGGAGAATTACACGCGCTCATTTTTTCCAAGGATTGAGAGAGGGGACATTCATTTTTGTTATTTCAGTATATGTGTACTTAGCAACCGATAGTGAGCTTGCATTAGGGAAATATAGCTTAGTAAATTCTGCTGTATCATTTGTATGTTACTATTTAGTCGCCCGTATGTTAAAGAAAGAGTGGCGAAAAAAAGCAATTTTACTTGGAGGCATTATTTTATATGCTGTTGTATTTTTAGTTATATTCAATGTTACATACACAAAATTACTTATTTATGCAGCATGCATTGCGATTGCATACCCTATTTTACTCGTTCCATATGGATCGATGACATATGATGTAATTGGTAGAGCGAAAAATGCGAGAGAGTGGCGTGTAGAGTATGTTGTTGTCCGAGAATTATGGTTAAATGCTGGGAGAATTTGTTCAGTTTTAAGTTTTTTATGTGCTGTATTATTCTTTCCGCCTGAAAAGAGTTTACCTGTCTTACTATGTATTTTAGGTGCTGGACATTTTCTTATTTATTTTGCAGTTAAAAATGTCAAATATGATGAAGGAAATGCAGGGAACACAAGTGTCGTAGCGCAAGGAACCACGCAGAATCAAACAGAACCAGAAGGTTAACTTATCGTTTGTTTTATGCTAGAATAGAAAAAGATGTAAGACAGCAGTGAGGACACCTGTATGAAGGTGTCCCTTTCAAATTACATAGCTGTTGGTAGAGGGGGTTTGTATGGGCAAGAAGCAGAAACAACAAAAGAAAAAGACTCACGTTCCTTTTCGGTTAAACGTGCTGTTTTTCTGCGTGTTTTTAATGTTCTCCGCGGTTATTGTAAGGCTTGGTTATGTACAAATTGTTCGCGGTGAGGAATATAAGAATGAAGTGGAGAGGAAAGAAAACTCGACGATAAGTAATCCTGTACCACGTGGGAAAATATTTGACCGTTATGGGCGAGCTGTAGTAGATAATGCAGCTGTACGTACGATTACATTTACAAAAATGAAAGGATCAACTGCAGAGGCTCGCTTAGAAACAGCGAAAAGATTAGCAGATTTGATTGAAGTACCGACAGATAAATTAACAGATCGCGATAAAAAAGATTATTGGCTTGCTATTCATAAAGAAGAAGCGCAAGAAAAAATTACGAAAAAAGATCGTCAAGAGTTTAAAGATAAAAAAATTGACGATAAAGAATTAGATGAGCGTCAACGAAATCGCGTGACGGAAGAAGAAGTGAATCAATTATCCGCAAAAGATTTAGAAGTGCTAGCGATTAAAAGCAAAATGGACGGCGGATATGCGATGACGCCACAAGTCATTAAAAAGGATGCTACAGAACAAGAATATGCGATTATTAGTGAAAATCTAGCAACATTACCAGGTGTAGATACGAATGTTGATTGGGATCGAAAGTATATTTATGATGATTTATTCCGAAGTGTACTTGGCGGCGTGTCAACGTCTGATGAAGGTTTACCTAGAGAAAGACTAGATTACTATCTTGTTCGTGATTATAATCGAAATGACCGCGTAGGGAAAAGTTATCTTGAGCAGCAATATGAAGATAGTTTGCACGGTAATAAAGCGGAAGTGAGAAATATTACGGATAAAAACGGTAATATTTTAGAAACGATTAATGTATCAAAAGGGCAAAGTGGTAACAATCTGAATTTAACAATTGATATGGAATTACAAAAGCGTGTAGAAGAAATTATCACGAAAAATTTATTGAGATATAAAGGGGGACAACCTCTTTTAGATCGCGCATTCGTTGTAATGATGAATCCAAAAAATGGTGAAGTTTTATCTATGGCAGGGAAACAGTTAGTGGAAGAAAATGGCGAAACGAAAGTGCAAGATTTCGCATTAGGAACGATGACAAGTTCTTATCCGATGGGATCAACTGTAAAAGGTGCGACAGTACTTACAGGATATCAAACAAAAGCGATTCAACCGGGTTCCTACCAACTGGATGAACCAATCGTATTGAAAGGAACGCCGAAAAAATCTTCTTGGAAGACGATGGGATCTATTAATGATCTGACAGCATTAAAAATGTCTTCTAACGTATATATGTTTAAAACAGCGATGAATATCGCAGGTGTTCAATATGTGAGAGGTGGTACGTTAGATATACCAAAAAAAGCATTTGATACGATGCGCTATTATTTCGGACAGTTTGGACTTGGTGTAAAAACAGGTATCGATTTACCAAACGAATCTGCGGGTCAAATAGGTAGAGGAAATCAGCCTGGTTTCTTATTAGATTTATCAATTGGACAGTATGACACATATACACCACTTCAATTAGCACAGTATGTTTCAACAATTGCAAATGGTGGTTACCGTATGCAGCCGCAAGTTGTAAAAGAAATTCGTCAACCGGAAGCGAAACAAGGCGAAGTTGGAAAAGTCGTTCACTCAATGGAACCAAAAGTACTAAACCGTATTGATATGCCTGAATCACAAATTAAACGTGTTCAGGAAGGATTTAGACAAGTATTTAATGAGTCAGGTGGTACAGCTGCGAAATACTTTACAGGCGCATCATATAAAGCTGCTGGTAAAACAGGTACAGCTCAAACTGTGTATGGCGGAGATAAAGAGATTGGTAGAAAAGCAAACGGTGATCGTAAAGAAACATATAACTTAACATTAGTAGGTTATGCGCCACTTGAAGACCCTGAAGTAGCATTTTCTGTTGTTGTACCTTGGGTAGATGATAAATCAGGTATTAACGGATATATTAGTCGTGACATTATGGACGCGTACTTTGATTTGAAAAAGGTAGAAAATGGCGAAGCTACACAAGAGGAAATAGATAAGAAAAATAAAAAGCAAGATGATGAATAAAAAAGTTGTAAAAAAAGCACACTATCTGAAAAGATAGTGTGCTTTTTTTTTGATTCATGCATACGTTTTAATAAAGTGGACAAGCAGATCATATCGGAATTTTAAGGGACCTCGCAAATAATACGTATGCATTCACTATGGAAGTTATGGACCAATCCTCAGTGAAGATGAACAGTGGCTACGGATTAATAATTTACCTAATGTTGATTCTTGTGGAACTTTACAAAACTTTTACAAACAATTAAAACCGAATTAATAGTTTAGCAGTATTCTTATATCTGTAATCCTGTTATTTCCGGTTACTTCTAGGAGGAAGAACACGTGAAATGGATAAGTGCATCAATTAAAGTTTTCATACTGTCGACATGTTTCTTTTATGTTGGCACGTCTACTGCATTTGCTGTGAATGAAATGGGAGAAGTGAGAGTTGATGGATCCTCAACGGTTTTTCCTATTATAGAAGCAGTAGCGGAGGAATATACAAAGGTGCATCCAAACGTGAAAATTTCCATCAGTGTTTCTGGAACAGGAGGAGGATTTAATCGTTTCAGTAAAGGAGAAGTAGATATAAATAATGCTTCGAGAGTAATGAAACAAGTGGAAGAAAATGAAATGAAGAAAAACTCCATTCAGTTTACACCGTTTGAAGTCGCTTATGACGGCCTTACGATCGTTGTGAATCGTCAAAATACTTGGGTAGATAATATGACGGTAGACGAGTTACGTCTATTATGGAGTGAAGATGAAAGTGAAAAGCGATGGTCACAAATTCATTCATCATGGCCACGTGAACAGGTAAAGTTTTATGCGCCAGGTGTAGACTCTGGTACGTATGATTATTTTCAAAATGTCATCTTACAAAAAAGTCGCATTGTAAAAAAAGTCTCTTTGTCTGAAGATGATCAAGTTATTATGCAAGGGGTAATGAATGATAAAAATGCCATTGGTTTTGTAGGATATGCTTATTATATGGCCAATCGAGATAAGGTGAGAGCAATAAAAGTGAATGGTGTACTTCCGACGAAAGATACCATCCAATCAGGTGAGTATAAGCCGTTATCTAGGTCGCTATTTGCTTATGTGAATCATGCATCTATCCGAAATAAAATGAATGTAGCAAATTATATTGAGTTTATGATTCAGCATGTTGGTAATCTTGCTGAAGAGGTTGGATATGTAAAATTACCAAAAGAAAAATACAATGAACAGCTGCGGATGTTAACAGAAATAAAAAGGTAATGTCAGGGTGGAAAGGGGTTTTCATCTTTGGCTTATAATGACAAAAGTCAAATTACATTTTCTGTACAACATTTGATTGAAAGAAATACAAAACATAGAAAAAAAACGCAGCGAATCAATCGAATCGTTCCATTATTACTAAAAATAATTGCTAGCGTGTCTATTGCGACGACACTTGGAATTATTTTTACGCTTTCTAATGAAACAATAATGTTTTTTAAAAAAATATCATTGCTCTCCTTTTTGACAGAGAAAGAATGGTTACCTTTTTTTGAAAATCCTAAATTCGGTATATTACCACTTATATGTGGAACGGTACTTGTAACAGCAATTGCTATGTGCGTAGCAGTTCCTATCGGTTTAGCGTGTGCCGTATTTTTAAGTGAATATGCTTCAAACAGTGTAAGAAAAGTATTAAAACCGATGTTAGAACTATTAGCAGGTATCCCGACAATTGTATATGGCTTTTTTGCATTAACAGTTGTTACACCGCTTTTACAACGGATTATACCTGATTTACAGTTTTTTAATGCGATTAGTCCAGGTATTGTTATTGGCTTTATGATGATACCTACAATTGCATCTCTGTCTGAAGATGCAATGAGAGCTGTAGCAAAAGGAACGAAAGAAGCTTCGTTGGCACTTGGAGCAACTCGGTTTGAGATGGTAAAACAAGTCGTGTTTCCTTCAGCTTTCGCAGGGATTATGGCAGCGATTATATTAGCTGCCTCAAGAGCAATCGGTGAAACGATGATCGTTGTAATTGCAGCAGGGTCCACACCGAACGTATCTCTCGATCCGACACACTCTATTCAAACGTTAACAGCTTATATTGTGCAAGTGAGTTTAGGTGATGCTCCGCATGGAACAATTACTTATTACAGCATGTACGCTGTAGGCGCAACGTTATTCTTGTTTACTTTTATAATGAACATCATTTCGCAGTTTATTATGCGCCGCTTTAGGAGGGTGACATAATATGCGCATGTTGAATCATAAAAAAATACAAGAAAATATGGCATCACGTTTTTTAAAAGATCGAATTTACAAATTGTTATTTTATATGGCAATTTTGTTTTCAATAGTAATCCTGCTTATTTTGCTTTTTCAAATTTTTGAAAAAGGTGTCAGTTACCTTTCGTTAGATTTCTTTACAAACTTCGCTTCGCGTAATCCGAAAGAAGCTGGGATTGCTGCAGCTTTGTCAGGAACAATATTATTTATGAGTATTGTTATACCACTCTCCTTTATATTTGGGGTCGGAACTGCTCTTTATTTAGAGCAATATGCGAAGGAATCTATATTTAAAAAGGTAATAGAAATTAATAATCAAACGTTAGCGGGAGTACCTTCCGTCGTATTTGGCTTACTCGGCTTAACCATTTTTGTATACGCTCTTCACTTAGGTGAGAGTATTATTGCAGCGGCACTGACGATGAGCTTACTCGTCTTACCGACAGTTGTTGTAGCGAGTCAAGAAGCGATACGATCTGTACCGAGGTCATTATTAGAAGCTTCTTACGGGTTAGGTGCTACGAAGTGGCAAACGATGTATCAAGTTGTATTGCCATATGCGTTCCCAGGAATTATAACAGGTTGTACGTTAGCGATATCAAGAGCGATTGGAGAAGCGGCACCGTTATTAGTTATCGGGGCACTTGCATTTGCAAATTATGTTCCGTTTAGTATGTTTGATAGATTTACAGTTTTACCAATTCAAATTTTTAATTGGATGAGTAGACCACAGGAAGAATTTCAGTATGTAGCAGCTGCTGGGATGATTGTTTTGTTAGGTTTGTTGCTCTTGATCAATATAGTTGTCCTATGGTTACGAAATCGAAAATAAGTTGGAAATGGATGAAAGGGGAATTCAAATGGTAGCAACAGTAGTAAATGTACAGGTGAAAAACGAGGAGAAAATCGAGACTGCGCCAAAGAAAGTAGTATTTGATACGAAAAACTTAAATTTATGGTATGGAGAAGACCATGCTTTAAAAGATATCAACTTAAGTATTCATGAGAATGAAGTTACAGCAATTATCGGGCCAAGTGGTTGTGGTAAATCAACGTACTTAAAAACATTAAATCGTATGGTAGAGTTAGTACCAATCGTGCGAACTACAGGCGTAATTGAATATAGAGAGCGCAATATATTTGATAAATCATATCCAGTTGAAGAATTACGAACACATGTAGGAATGGTGTTCCAAAAACCAAATCCATTTCCAAAATCTATTTATGAAAATGTAGCATACGGTCCGAAAATTCATGGTATTAGCGACAAGAAAACGTTAGATGAAATTGTTGAAAAAAGTTTACGTGGAGCAGCGATTTGGGATGAGTTAAAAGATCGTTTGCATGATAATGCATACGGTTTATCTGGTGGACAGCAACAGCGTCTATGTATTGCACGTTGTTTAGCGATTGAACCAGACGTTATTTTAATGGATGAGCCAACATCAGCACTAGATCCAATTTCAACATTAAAAGTAGAAGAATTAATTCAAGAGTTAAAGAAAGATTTTAGTATCGTTATCGTAACGCATAACATGCAACAAGCTGCGCGTATTTCAGATAAAACTGCTTTCTTCTTAAGTGGAGAAGTTGTGGAGTATACAGATACAAATAAATTATTTACGACACCTTCAGATAAGCGTACAGAAGATTATATTACAGGCCGATTCGGTTGATGTCGCTAGCAAGGCTAAGAGCAAATACCCTCTTAACAGAGGGTATTTCTTGTTTTATTGAGAAGGAATACATCTCCTATGTAAGGTTGATTACAGAGATAAGAGGCCTTACATAGGAGATTTATATATAATGGCACACAATATTGAGGGGGAAGAGACAATGGTAAGAGAACAATTTCAATGTGATTTAAAAACGTTACAGCAAAAGGTGATTGAGCTTGGTGAATTAGCGAGAGAAGCTTTATTGCTTGCTATGGAAGGGCTTCATAAAAAGGATGTAGAGAAAGCGTTAGAGGTAATAGATGGTGATTATCGTATGGATAATTTAGAAGAGGAAATAAATGATCTTGCGCTTATGCTCATTACGAAGCAGCAACCTGTAGCAAGTGATTTAAGAAGGATTTTCATTTCAATTAAAACAGCGACAGATTTAGAACGGATTGCAGATCATGCTGTTAATATTGCGAAATCAACCATTCGTCTCGGGGAAAAAGACGTGTCTGTTAGTTTGCACAATCTTGATGAGATGTTTGCGATTGCAAATAAGATGTTACAGTTAGCCCTAGATGCATATGAGCAAGAAAATTTAACTTTTGCGAAGCAAATTGCCGAAATGGATGATTCTGTTGATGAAATATATGGGAAAGCGATTCGTGAATTTATATCTTCAGTTCCAGAACAACCAGAAGCAATTACACAAATTACACAATTATCCTTTGTAGCGAGATATATTGAACGTGTAGCAGACCATATTACAAATATTGCTGAAAATGTTTTTTATTTAGTAAAGGGAAAGCATTACTTATTAAATGAATAAAGAAAAAAGCAGGTGAAACATCACCTGCTTTTTTTAGTCAAAACATGACAAAAAAAGCTCGTTGTTTCCTTTAGTTTATGATGATAAGATGTATCATAATATAATGGGAAAAATAGGACATATAGATTGTTCGCTTATTAAGTAATATATTACTAAGTCAATAGTAAGCGCTTTCTTTTTTGGCGTTTAAAAGATACATGTATATAGGGAGTTTTACCGCCTGTCAAAGCCCGAGTGGTCAGGGCTCACAATCAGTGCGAGAGGAACAAACCCCACGCTGATTAAAGTTTTATTTTATACTGCTAGTTAATGTGGGGTAGATAATATACATATCGTATATGAAGTTACTTAACATTATATAAGTGGAGGCTGAAGTATATGAAGGGGGTTATTTTAGCTGGAGGAAAAGGAAGACGCCTTAGACCATTAACATGTAATACTCCAAAGCCGATGTTGCCATTATTAGAAAAGCCAGTTTTAGAATACAATATCGAATTATTACGTCAGCATGGTATACGTGAGATTGCAATTACTGTTCAGTATATGAGTACGGCCATCAAACAATATTTTGGTGACGGTAGCAAATGGGGCGTTAACTTGTACTACTTTGAAGACTCTCCACCGCTTGGAACTGCTGGGAGTATTAAACAAGCGGAAAAATTTTTGGATGAAACGTTTGTTGTCATAAGTGGGGATGCGTTAACTGATTTTCAATTATCAGAAGGAATTACGTTTCATGAACAACAGAAAAGAATGGTAACTATGTTTGTAAAGGAAGTAGAAAATCCACTCTCATTTGGTTTAGTTGTAATGAACAAAGAACAAGAGGTTACACGATACATAGAAAAACCGAGTTGGAATGAAGTAGTCTCTAATATTGTGAATACAGGTATATATATTATGGAGCCAGAAATTTTTTCTTACATACCGCCCCGAGAATTTTTTGATTTTAGTCAAGATGTGTTTCCGTTATTGGCAAATAAGAACGCATTATTTGCATATTTGTCAGAAGGTTACTGGTTAGATATCGGTACATTTGATCAATATCGACAAGCACAATTTGATTTGTTAACGAAAAAATTGCAAGTACCTATCCCGTATACGGAAGTATTACCGATGGTATGGATGGGAGAAGGGGTAACGATTGGAAAAGGAACGAAAATTCACGGTCCTTCTTTTATTGGTGAAGGAGCAAGAATTGGTGCTGGATCTGTAATTGAGCCATACTCTATTATCGGGAAAAATAGTGTTGTTTCAAGTTATTCTCATCTTCAAAAGAGTATTATTTTTGCAAATGCGCACATTGGGGAATATTGTGAGTTACTAGAAACGACAATAGGAGAACATACAATGGTGGAAGATGATGTTACATTGTTTCAAAAAAGCATTGTAGCGGATCATTGTCATATAGGGAAAAGTACGGTAATTAAGCAAAAGGGAAAACTATGGCCATATAAGGCGATTGATAGTCATTCGGTAGTAGGATCGGCTGGTGTTCAAGAAAGTGAGAAGAGTGCAGGATGGTTGCAAAAAAGCCGCATTGTAGGAAGAGGTAATGTGGAGATTACACCTCAATTTATTGTAAAGGTTGCGATGGCGTACGGATCTCTTTTTACAAAAGGGGAAAGTATATTAATCGGGAGTCAAGAACATATAGAAACGACTTCTTATAAAAATCTTTTTCTTCATGCAATTCATGGTATTGGGATTCATACGATGGAATGCAAAGAAATGAACGAATCACTTTTTCAGTACAGCATTCAAGATTTGCAATGTGCGGGCGGGGTTTTCATTCAAGCGGAAAAAGAAAAAGAGATTGTTATAAAGTTGTATGGTAAGGATGGGGCACAGTTAACGTATAAGCAGCAAAAAGCGATAGAACAAGTGTATATGTCTGAGTCGTTTTATTACGTATGTGAGAAGGAAATGGGGCGGAATAAGCTAGTACACGTTTCTTTACATAATTATATAGAGGCTGTATTAGAGCGTATTGATATTGAGAAAATAAAAAAACAGAAGTTCCATCTTCTTATTAATAAGAGAAATGATATGTTACAACATTTGCTTATGCTCTTTTTGCAAAGACTCGGATGCACAGTTACGTGGATTTATGCGGGCGAACAAAAGGATCATGTGAAAGCTTTAATGAAATCAAGTAAAGCAAATATGGCGCTTATGTTTTCAGAGCAAGGAAATTATTTCGAGTTATATGATAATCATAGTAATATTTACCAAGGGACGGATTTTGAAGAGATTGATATTCCAGATTTATTACTGGAATCGGCAGGAAATATTTACCCAATGTCTTTGAAATTAGGAGAATGTTATCTTCTATTTTATACGCAGGATGAAAAAAAATCGTTTCAAGCGAGATGGAAGCGAGATATTTTATATCGAATTGGAAAATTATTCGAGTTAATAGCATTGCAGGGAAAAACCTTTCTCAGCATAGTAGAGCAATCCCCGCCGCTTTATTTACTTTGTGATGAAGTTGTATGTTCGTGGAATGAAAAAGGGAAGGTGATGAGGAAATTATTGGCGGATATCGAAAGGAAGGAAGAAGGCATATTTGAAGGAGTACAGTTCAAATATACCGAAAAAGAGTGGTCTTATATCGTTTCTGACACAAAACAACCGAAATTTTTAGTGTATTCACATGCTAGAAACCCAGTAATAGCAAGGGAAAACATGAAAAACCTTATAGAAAAAATTAGACAATATCAAAAGGTGTAGAATTTTTATTTTAAAAGTGGTATTATAGTATAGTCTGATTTAAGTTATTAGTACTGGAGGGAAATAAGAATGCGTGTGAATATTACTCTAGCATGTACAGAATGCGGAGATCGTAACTATATCTCAAAGAAAAACAAACGTAACAACGCTGAGCGTATCGAGCTTAAAAAGTATTGCAAGCGTGACAAGAAGTCTACGTTACACCGTGAAACAAAGTAAGCAGTAGGAATATTTTCCTACTGTTTCTTTTTTTATTCGATTCCTCTCTTAAAAGTGATACACTATCATCGTAGAGAAAAGTATCACTGTGAGGGGGAAAATGTGTGAGAGAAGAGAAACTACGTTTACGTAAACAAATAATAGAGCACATGAATTCTTTATCAAAAGAACGGTATACAACTTTATCAGAGCAAATAGCATTTTCGTTGTATGCACAAAAAGAGTGGGCTGAAGCTAAAACAATTGGAATCACTCTTTCAATGGAAAATGAAGTGAATACATATCCTATTATCGAAAAAGCTTGGGAAGAAGGAAAGAAAGTTGTTGTTCCGAAGTGTAATAAAGAAACAAGAACAATGTCCTTTAGGCAAATTAGTAATTTTGATCAATTGGAAACAGTGTATATGAATTTACGTGAGCCAATTCCAGCGCTTACGGAAGAAGTGAATGCAGATGAAATTGACCTTCAAATTGTACCAGGTGTAGCTTATACAGAGCGAGGAGAACGGATTGGATATGGTGGTGGCTATTATGATCGTTATCTCATGCATTATAAAGGGAAAACGCTATCATTAGCTTATAGTTTTCAAATGGTAGACCATATTCCAATAGAGCCGTTTGATAAAAATGTAGAAAAAATTATTACAGAAAAAGGAACAATGGTTAAAAATGGGCTTGTATAGACAAATAAAAATTGACGAGACTTTTTCTTCTTGATTATAATAAAATATGTGAACGTTTTCTTATTATAATTTTTTATAGTAAGTGAGCATAGAGGGTGATGAAATGTTATCTATATATGATATTCAGCAATTGCTAAAGAAATTTGGTACGATTATTTATACGGGAGATCGAATTGCAGATTTACAATTAATGCAAGATGAATTGCGTGAATTAAATCAATCACAGCTAATCGATTCACAAGACTATCAAACAGCTTTATTTTTATTGAAGCAAGAAATTCAAAAAGAGCTAAATAAGAATTAGATAAAGGTAGGTAAGTAACATGGAAGAGAAATGGTTAGTTGGTGTTGACCTTGGTGGTACAACGATTAAATTAGCATTTATTAATGTATACGGTGAAATTTTACATAAGTGGGAAATCCCTACGAATACAAATGAGCAAGGAAAACATATTACACTTGATGTAGCGAAAGCTATTGATAAAAAGTTAGAAGAGTTAGGCGAATTAAAAAGTAAGTTAATCGGTATTGGTATGGGAGCTCCTGGCCCTGTACACGTGGCGTCTGGAATGATTTATGAAGCGGTTAACTTAGGATGGAAGAACTATCCGTTAAAAGATTTATTAGAAGTAGAAACAGGATTACCTGTTGTGATTGATAATGATGCGAACTTAGCAGCGCTTGGTGAAATGTGGAAAGGTGCTGGTGAAGGAGCAAAAGATTTAATTTGTATGACGCTTGGCACTGGTGTTGGCGGCGGTGTAATTGCCAATGGAGAGATTGTACACGGCGTAAGCGGTGCTGCTGGTGAAATCGGACACATTACAGTCGTTACAGAGAATGCTTTCCCATGTAATTGCGGGAAGTCTGGTTGCCTAGAAACTGTAGCATCTGCAACAGGTATTGTGCGTGTTGCTATGCAAAAAATACAAGAGACTGATAAAGAAAGTATTCTACGTTCTATGTTAGCAGAAGAAGGACGTATCACATCAAAAGACGTATTTGAAGCACATGGACAAGGTGATGAACTAGCAGGCGAAGTAGTAGAAAAGGTAGCTTCTTATTTAGGATTAGCTGTAGCGAACCTTTCTAGCACGTTGAACCCAGAGAAAATCGTTATTGGCGGAGGCGTTTCTAAAGCTGGAGATGCACTTTTAGAACCAATTCAACGCTATTTTGAGCAATATGCTTTCTCACGTGCTGTAAAGAGCACGAAGTTAGCTATTGCAACACTTGGTAATGATGCAGGTGTTATCGGAGGAGCTTGGCTTGTAAAAAAGCACAAATACGAAGCGAAGATGATATAAGTTGTGAAGTATGAAAAGAGGAAGGGGAAACCCTTCCTCTTTTTGTGCGAAATCTTGATGAAGACGAGCATGTAAATGAATTAAGCTGCTGGTGGGTACCCGTTATATAGAACAGTCATGATTGTAAACCATCCGAAAACGAGTACAGTTGCAATTGCAAAGCCGCCCGCGAGAAAATTCTTTTCGCGAAGTGTTCTAAGCGTAGCAAATACAGCTAACAGAGTGACAAGCGTAAAAATAATAACAAGGCCCATACAATATCCTCCTCTGTCTACCCATTCCTTAATATGAGTTTTTGGAATATTTACTCTTTTATATTGTACATGTTTTAAAAATGATTGTCGAGATAGCATCCTTTCTTTTCCTAAGAGAAAAAAATGTTGTATCATTGAAAGTAAGTTTAATAATTGGAGGAGATTTTTATATGAAATGGATACAAATGCCGTTAGGCCCATTACAAACAAATGCTTATATTTTAACGAATGAGAAAAATGAGTGTATTATCTTTGATCCTGGTCACGAAGGAGAGAAGCTCGTTACATATTTACAAGAAGAACAATTAAAGCCACTGGCTGTTTTATTAACACATGCTCACTTTGATCATATTGGTGCTGTTGATGCGGTAAGAGACGCTTTTCATATTCCTGTGTATGTACATAAAGAAGAAGCAGATTGGTTAGGCGATGCAACTGTAAATGGTTCTCAAATCTTTATGATGAATCGCAGCATTACAGCAAAACCAGCAGATCATATTATTGATGCAGAAGGTGCATTAGCAATTGGTTCATTTAACTTTGAAATTTTTGAGACACCAGGACATTCTCCAGGCAGTATTTCTTATTACTGTAAAGAGGCGAATGCTGTATTTTCTGGAGATGTATTATTCCAAATGAGTATTGGAAGAACAGATTTACCTGGTGGAAGTTTTGCAGAGTTGATTGGAAGTATTGAAGAGAAATTATTTGTATTACCTGATGAAACAGCGGTGTTATGTGGACATGGTCCAGAAACAAGCATTGGTTTTGAAAAAGAAAATAATCCATTTTTACAGTAAGGAGCTAGTATGGGGATGGAGCTCATTTTAAAAGAATGGATGGAAAAAGAAAAGGATTATTCAATTTCATACAGTACATATATGAACCTCGCATTATATGCAGAGGAACATGGATATTATATGAAAGAACGTGAAAAAATTGGAAGACAAGGGGATTTTTTTACAAGTAGCAACGTATCCTCTGTTTTTGCAAAAACATTTGCTAAGTTTTTTATTCGTCTTGTTGAAAATGGTGAAGTTGCTCCGAATATTTGTGAGATTGGTGGAGGAACAGGAAGGTTTGCTTATGATGTTTTACAAGAATGGAAGCAATTATCACCGGAAACCTTTATTGATTTAAACTATTCAATGATTGAAATGAGCCCTTTTCATAGAAAATTGCAGCAAAAGACTCTTTGTTCGTTTTCTAATGTGTCATATTATAGATCGCATAATGAAATGGGAGAATCGTTTGAAGGGATTCTTTTTTCGAATGAGTTATTTGATGCATTTCCTGTTGAAGTAATTGAGAAGAGAAATGGAATATTGTATGAAGTACGTGTTACGTACACAGAGGAAGGGAAACTTGCAGAAGTATGTAGGCCATTACATAAAACAATTGGCCGATACTTATTGAAATATAATATTCATCTTGCTGAAGGACAGCGGTTTGAAGTGCCGATTGCGATGGAAGAATATATAAAAGAAATTGCGAAATGGTTTCAACGAGGTGTATGTATTACAGTTGATTATGGATATACAAAAGAAGAATGGATGCATCCTGCACATCAAGAAGGTAGCTTACGAGGATATTATGAGCATAAGTTAATTCGTAATCCTTTAGCGTATCCAGGTGAAATGGATCTTACTACTCATATTCATTGGGACGAACTGAAAGAAATGTTTAGCCTGCAAGGTATGAATATGGTATGGCATAAGAAACAATCTGAGTTTTTGTTAGCAGCAGGAATACTAGAGCTGCTTACGAATCATCAAGATCGGGATCCTTTTTCTGAAATTCAAAAACAAAATCGTGCAGTTCATTCTATGATTTTGAGCGGAGGATTAGGGAGTGCATGTGATGTTGTTATACATACGAAACATATGCAACAGTTACACTTGGATCGGTATTTGAAAATATAAAAAACAAGACACAGCATAGTTCTGTGTCTTGTTTTTTAATACGACTTATGTAGCATCATATATTTCCTCTCATGATATATATTTATATTAAAGATATGAGATGAAAAATATAAAATACGTCCTTTTTCTCTGTCTATGAGTCCCTAACCCAATAATACGCGAACGAGTTGAATAATTGTCTCGTTTTCTACTTTGTAATAAATTTCCAATCCTTTTCTTTCACTTGAAACGATTTTAGCACTTTTTAACTTTGCTAAATGCTGTGAAATTGTAGATTGTGGCATGTTTAAGCCAGTGTACATTGTAGAAACGTTGCTTGGACCGCGTTCAATTAATCCTTTTACAATACATAAGCGAACAGGATGAGCAAGTACTTTCAATAATTCTGCATTGCTTTCATATAGTTCTATTTCTTTTTGAAAGGTTTCTAACATGTTCTTTTCCACCTCCGTGTGAGCTGTTATACCATACTATACATACCAAAAAATTAAAGAAAAGAAAACAGTTGTTGCAGAAAAACATTCCTAAAGTAAAGAAATTGTAAGAAAAGAGACCCTGATGTAAATAAAGTAGATAATTTAGCACGGTTTTGTAAAATGACATTTTTGGGTGAAAATTTCGATGCGTTTTAAAAATTGAAAGATATAGATATATTTGTAACACAATTTTATCATGATTTTCTTATTCTTTCAAATGAATATACGAAATTTTTAAAATAATATGACAAAGGAATTATAATGTTATATATAGAATATAAAACAGGTTAAAAGAAAAGAAGCCGAATGTAGTCAGCTTCTTTATGGTGAAAATGAAATGTTTGAATATAGCTGATAAATCTTAGAATTACACGAAGGATTGACAAATATACTTATCAGCGTAAAAAAGAAGATATGATAACTTAATTTCATATCTTCTCTGCTCTCTATGCATTTACAGGCTCTTCTACATAAGAAAGGGCATTTTCAAAATCGGATATTAAATCGTCAACATTTTCAAGACCGACGGATAGCCGAAGTAATGAATTTGAAATCCCTCTTTC
The DNA here is from genome assembly GCF_051915205.1 of Bacillus cereus group sp. MYBKT111-2. Classification (NCBI taxonomy): domain Bacteria; kingdom Bacillati; phylum Bacillota; class Bacilli; order Caryophanales; family Bacillaceae; genus Bacillus; species Bacillus cereus group sp. MYBKT111-2. Next base: position 522,626 of record NZ_JBQAEG010000001.1, on the reverse strand, counting down.
ATCACGAGCTTCTTGCGATAGTGCTGCATGTGACATTTTAGCTGGGTAGGAAAGGATCGATTCGACAGCCCCTAAACTAACCGCAAAGACAGGTAATTTTACTTTTGATAAAAATTGGCGAAGTGCGTCTTCTGATTGTAAAGTGAAAGATAGGACAGCTCCTGCTGATGTAGCTTGAGATTGTTGAATGTTAAATCCAAGATGTGTTTGTAATCCTGGATAATAGACATTTTGAACTTTAGCGTGCTCTTGTAAATAGTGTGCAATTTTATTGGCATTAGCAGCTGAATGCTCAAGACGTACATGCAATGTTTTTAGACCACGAAGTACGAGAGAACAATCTTGCGGGCCTAGAATAGCGCCGAATGAATTTTGTAAAAAGCCAAGTTTTTGAGCGAGATCGGTATCTTTTACAACTGCTAATCCGGCAGTAACATCACTATGACCGGCAATGAATTTTGTGGCACTATGAAGAACGACATCAGCGCCAAGGTCAAGTGGTTTCTGGAATAGTGGTGTCAAAAATGTATTATCAACAAAAGTAAGGGCGCCAATAGATTTTGCAAGTTTAGAAACAGCACGAATATCTGTCACTTTTAAAAGTGGATTGGAAGGTGTTTCTACATAAAAGAGTTTTGTATTTGGCTTAATGTTTTGCTTTATTTCTTCTAAATTGGTCATATCAACAAATGTATGTGAAACACCGTAACGGGAGAGAACTTCAGTTATCATTCGATAAGTTCCTCCGTATACGTCTTCTGAAATGAGTACGTGATCACCTTGTGAAAGGAGGAGGAATGCAGTAGAAATCGCTGCAATTCCTGATGCGAAGGCAAATCCTTTTGTTCCGCCTTCTAATAAAGCAATGATGTCTTCAAGAGCTTCACGAGTTGGATTGCCTGACCTGCTATAGTCATATTTCCCGAACGTATCTACATCAAATTGGTGAAATGTTGATGTGTTATAGATGGGAACGTTAACAGCTCCTGTTTGCGAGTCATGTTTATATTGGTTGTGCAGTAAGAGTGTATCTATAGAATAACTCATATTCTTACACCTTCTTTTACAAGTTTAATGGCTTGCTTTAAGTCTTGAATTAAATCGTTACTATTTTCAATACCAACGGAAAATCGAAGAAGACGATTACATACACCGTTTGCTGTTCTAATTTCTTCAGGAATATCAGCGTGTGTTTGTGTTGCTGGATATGTCATTAAACTTTCAACACCACCGAGACTTTCGGCAAATGTAATTAAGGATAAAGATTGTAAGAATGGATTAATCCATGTTTCATCTTTCAGACGAAACGAGATCATGCCGCCTCTTCCAGGATAAAATACATCTGTCACCCCATCTTCATCATTTAAATAAGCAACAACTGCTTTTGCATTTTCTTCATGTTGTCTCATGCGAAGCGCTAACGTTTTCATACCACGGATTAATAGCCATGAGTCAAATGGACTTAAGACCGCACCAGAGGCATTATGATAATGAGCGATTTCCTCACAAAGTTCCTTTCCTTTTGCAACGACAAGTCCGCTTAGTACATCGTTATGACCACCTAAATATTTCGTTGCGCTATGAAGTACAATATCGGCACCTTCTGTTAATGGCTGCTGTATATAAGGTGTGTAGAATGTGTTGTCTACAATAAGAAGTAGTCCGTGTCTTTTCGCTACAGTTGCAACAGCGGCAATATCGGTAACTTGCATTAATGGATTAGTTGGAGTTTCTATGAAAATAGCCTTCGTTTTCGTTGTGATGGCTTGCTCAATTTGTTTAATAGATTGTGTATTTACGTATCTACATCGAACGTTCCACTTTTTTTCGTGCTCAGAAAATAATCGATAAGTGCCACCGTATAAATCTTCAGAAACAATAAGTTCGTCTCCAGAGCGGAATAGGGAAAGGACAAGAAGAACGGCTGCCATCCCTGAACTACAGGCATAACCTTGTTCACCGCATTCTAAGTCTGCGATTGCCTGTTCTAATAGGCCGCGCGTTGGATTTCCAGTTCGTGAATAATCAAATCCAGTAGATTTACCAATTCCTTCGTGACGATAAGCAGTTGAAAAATAAACAGGTGGATTAACAGTTCCCGTTGTAGTTTCACTCCGGTTTCCGATTTGCGCTAATTTTGTTTCGATAGTTGACATGTAAAAATTCCTCCTTTTTAAATTGAACCATTAGTTGAATATAAAATAAAAAAGCCTTCTAAGAAGAAGGCTTTCGGTTTGAATAGAGTCTTCTTCTCATCTGTCAAATCTTTCACAATTTGCTGGAATTAGCACCTTATTAACAAATGTTAATGGTTGCTGAGGCGTCATAGGGCCAGTCCCTCTACCTCTCTAGATAAGAATGTTCGTATGAAATTTTATTATGTTTTTAACTTTACAACAAAAGATAATTGAATTGCAACTTTATTTTAAATAATTTTTATTTTTCCGCAAGTGTCATTGACTTTTGTATTTGTGCGTGCTAAATTTATAAAAAAATTAACAAACATTGTTAAAAGGGGAACGCATTTCCTTTTAGCTACATAAATAAAATAATAAAGACAAACTCTTATTGAGAGCGGTGGAGGGAAAGGCCCTGTGAAACCCGGCAACCTTCAAACGAAATGTTTGAAACGGTGCTAATACCTGCAAAACGAATGTTTTGCATAATAAGAGGAGGATCGATTATGTCCCCCTCTTCAAAGTGAAGAGGGGGTTTTTATATTGATAGAAATGAGGGAGATTTGTGAAATTACTAGATTTATTATCAAAAGGAATTGTAATAGGTGATGGTGCGGTTGGGACGTTATTACATTCACATGGTTTGCAAAGTAGTTTTGAAGAATTGAATATATCTGATCCAGATTTAATTGTATCGATTCATAAGCAATATGTAGCGGCTGGGGCAGATGTGATTCAAACAAATACGTACGGAGCAAATGAAGCGAAATTACGTATGTATGGATTAGAAAATCAAGTTACTGAAATTAATAGAGCGGCAGTAAAACTGGCGAAAGCATCTGTTACAGACAGAAATGCAATTTTAGGCACAATTGGTGGTATGAAACATATCGGGGCGGTTACGACAACTGATATGGAGCGAGAATTTATGTTACTGGAACAGGCAAGTGCATTATTAGAAGAACAGGTTGATGGACTGCTATTAGAGACTTTTTATGATGAGTTTGAATTACTTCATGCTGTCCAGGTGTTACGAAAAGAAACAAATATTCCAATTGTAGCGCAATTGGCGTTACATGAGGCGGGTACGACTCAAAATGGAAATGATGTAAATGAAATATTAAAACAACTTTTAGATTACGGTGCAAATGTTGTTGGATTGAACTGCCAACTAGGGCCACTTCATATGACGGAAGCTTTTAAAATGATATCGATTCCGAAAAATGGTTACTTGTCAGCATATCCAAATGCAGGTCTCCCAAATTATGTGGAGGGACGCTACGTATATGAGGGAAGTCCAGCTTATTTCGAAGCGATGACACCGAAATTTATTGAGCAAGGTATTCGGTTATTGGGTGGTTGTTGTGGCACGACTCCAGAACATATTGAAAGTATGAAACGTGCTACTTTAAATGTTACGCCTGTAATAGAAAAGGATACGATTCAAAGACCAAAAGTAGTTCATACACATGAGAAACGTTCAAAAGCCCATGTCACTTTAGCAGAGAAAGCAAAAAAACAAACGACAGTAGTAGTGGAATTAGATCCACCGAAAACGTTAGATACGCAGCGATTTTTTGAAGGTGCAAGAGCATTGAAAAGAGCTGGAGCAGATGCTATTACTCTAGCAGATAATTCATTAGCATCGCCTCGTATCTCGAATATGGCAATGGGAGCATTATTAACGAAGCATGATATTCCGGTATTGACGCACTTAACATGTAGAGACCATAACGTCATCGGACTACAATCTCACTTACTAGGTCTATCAGCGTTAGGTATGGAAGAAGTGTTAGCTTTAACTGGAGATCCAGCGCGTGTTGGTGATTTTCCAGGTGCCACTTCTGTATATGATTTGTCCTCTATTGAGCTCATTAAAATGATTAAAGAAATGAATGATGGGCGCTCTATTTTAGGGAAATCGATAGGGCCAGCAACAAGGTTTTCTGTAGGCGGCGCATTTAACCCTCATGTAAGACATTTAAAAGCAGCGGTTAAGCGAATGGAACGGAAAATAGATGCTGGAGCGGAATATTTCTTAACGCAGCCGATTTATGATATCGCATTAATTGAAGAAGTGTATGAAGCGACAAAGCATTTAGAACAACCTATTTTTATTGGGATTATGCCATTAATAAGTAAAAGGAATGCAGATTTTCTTCATTTTGAGGTGCCAGGAATTACGCTGCCTGAAGCAGTAAGGGAGAGAATGGATGGACATGAAACGAAAGAGGCAGCAATTGAGGAAGGAATTCGCATTTCACAAGAACTAATTGATGCGGCGATGAAATATTTTAACGGCATTTATCTGATTACACCATTTCTAAAATATGAAATTACAGAACATCTTGTTAAATATGTGAGAGAAAAGCAAGAAGTGAAAGAAGGTATTAATTGATGAAATGTATAGAAGAAAAATTACAAAATAACATCTTACTATTAGATGGTGCAATGGGAACGATGATCCAACAAGAGGACTTAACTGCGGAAGATTTCGGTGGAGAAGAGTACGAAGGTTGTAATGAGTATTTAGTAGAAACAAGACCAGATGTTATTTTAAAGATTCATAAAGCCTACATTGAAGCTGGAGCGGATATTATTGAAACAAATACATTTGGGGCGACAAATATTGTGCTAAGTGATTATGAGTTATCTTATTTAGACGAGGAGCTAAATGAGAAGGCAGCGCGTTTAGCGAAGCAAGCAGTCGAAGAAAGCGGGAAGGAAGTATATGTTGCGGGAGCAATGGGACCGACAACGAAAGCGATTAGTGTTACTGGTGGTGTAACGTTTGAAGAATTAATTGAAGCTTATACACGGCAGGCAAGAGGATTGTTGAAAGGAGAAGTGGATGTATTACTCGTTGAGACGAGTCAAGATATGCGTAACGTGAAGGCTGCTTATATTGGAATTCAAGCGGCTTTTGATGAACTAAATACAGTTGTACCTATCATGATTTCGGGAACGATTGAACCGATGGGAACGACTCTAGCTGGGCAAACAATTGAGGCTTTTTACTTATCGGTAGAACATATGAAGCCATTATCTGTTGGATTAAACTGTGCGACTGGTCCGGAGTTTATGAGAGACCATATTCGTTCTCTATCTGATTTATCGGAGTGTTACATTTCTTGTTATCCAAATGCAGGTCTTCCTGATGAAGATGGACATTATCATGAATCTCCATCCTCGCTTGCCGAGAAAGTGAAGCGATTTGCAGAAGAAGGATGGGTTAATATTATCGGTGGTTGTTGTGGTACAACACCAGAACATATAAAAGCAATGAAATCCGCATTAACGTCTCTTAAACCTCGTGAACAGCAAGAGAGAGCGGGACATGGGGTTAGTGGATTAGAGGCACTGCAATATGATGACTCCATGAGACCGTTATTTGTTGGTGAAAGAACAAATGTTATTGGATCACGTAAATTTAAAAGATTAGTAGCAGAAGGGAAATTTGAAGAGGCTGCTGAAATCGCTAGAGCGCAAGTGAAGAAAAATGCTCATATTATTGATATTTGTATGGCAGACCCGGACCGCGATGAAATAGAAGATATGGAAAACTTCTTGGCAGAAGTTACGAAAGTGTTAAAAGTACCGATTATGATTGACTCAACAGATGAACATGTGATGGAGCGAGCTCTTACTTATATTCAAGGGAAAGCTGTTATTAATTCAATTAACTTAGAAGATGGAGAAGAGCGATTTAAAAAAGTGACACCGCTTCTTCGTAAATATGGTGCTGCAATTGTAGTTGGAACAATCGATGAAGATGGAATGGCAGTAAGTGCGGAAAGAAAACTAGAAATTGCGAAAAGAAGTTATGAGTTATTGACGACGAAATATGGTATACGCCCATCAGATATTATTTTTGATGCACTTGTATTTCCTGTAGGGACAGGTGATGAAGAGTATATTGGCTCGGCGGCTGCGACGATAGAAGGGATTCGCCTTATTAAAGAAGCATTACCAGAGTGTTTAACGATTTTAGGTGTAAGTAACATATCATTTGGTTTACCACCAGCTGGTCGCGAAGTGTTAAATTCCGTCTTTTTATATCATGCAACGAAAGCAGGGTTAGATTACGCGATTGTAAATACGGAAAAATTAGAGCGCTATGCGTCAATTCCTGATGAAGAAAAACGCCTTGCAGATGCATTGCTTTTTGAAACGACGCAAGAGACGTTGGAGAAATTTACAAACTTCTATCGCGTGGCAAAAAAGAAAGATGTTGTTGTCCAAGAAACATTAACACTTGATGAAAGGCTCGCAAATTACATTGTAGAAGGTACGAAACAAGGTTTACACGAAGATTTAAGTCTCGCACTTACAGAAGGAAGAAAACCTTTGGATATTATTAATGGCCCACTTATGACAGGAATGGATGAGGTGGGACGATTATTTAATAATAATGAATTGATTGTTGCTGAAGTACTGCAAAGTGCTGAAAGTATGAAAGCAGCTGTAAGTTATTTAGAGCCACATATGGAATCTAGTGACAGTGCGAAAAAAGGGAAAGTATTATTAGCGACTGTTAAAGGGGACGTACATGATATTGGGAAAAATCTCGTTGAAATTATTTTAGCGAATAACGGATATGAGATTATTAATTTAGGAATTAATGTACGTTCGGATCGAATTGTTCAAGAAGTACAAGAAAAGAAGCCGGATATTATAGGTCTTTCTGGCTTGTTAGTAAAATCGGCTCAACAAATGGTAACGACTGCAGAAGATTTAAAAGCGGCGGATATTGATATTCCAATCGTTGTAGGCGGGGCAGCGTTAACGAGAAAGTTTACAGATAATCGCATTTCGCCATCTTATAAAGGGCTCGTATGTTATGCGAGTGATGCGATGACGGGGCTGGATATTATTAATAAGCTTCAAAAAGAAGAAGAGCGTGAGAAGATGAAGCAGGATAAAAAAGAACGTCATCTTCATATCGTAACAAAAGAAGAGAAGAAAGTAGAAATTCCAGCAGTAATTGAGCCATTACCGAAGGCTGAGGTTATCGTGCCGGATTCAACAAAACGAATTGTATTAAGAGATGTTCCTGTTTCACATCTCGCGCCATTTCTAAATAGACAAATGCTGCTTGGACATCACCTTGGCCTAAAGGGAAGTGTGAAGAAACTTTTGCGAGAGGGAGATAAAAGAGCGCATGAATTAAATGATTTAATAGATGAATTATTGCAGGAAGGACAATCTTGGTTAAAACCGAAAGCAGTGTATCAATTTTTCCCAGCGCAAAGCGACGGACAGAATATTGTAATATATGATCCAGAAGATCATACGCGTGTTATAGAGCGTTTCACATTCCCAAGACAAGGAAAAGCACCATATCGTACTTTAGGTGACTATTTACGCCCAGTTGGAGATGAGATGGACTATGTTGCTTTCCTATCTGTTACGGTTGGAGAAGGTGTTCGTGACATTGCTGAAGAGTGGAAGGCGAAAGGTGATTATTTACGCAGTCATGCTATTCAATCGTTAGCGCTTGAACTAGCAGAAGGACTTGCTGAAAAAACACATATGCTCATTCGCGATCGCTGGGGGATTCCAGATTCGCCAGAATTGACGATGGAAGAACGCTTCCGTACGAAATATAGAGGGATACGAGTGTCCTTCGGTTATCCAGCATGTCCAGAACTTGCAGATCAAGAAAAGTTATTTCGCTTAATTCATCCAGAGGAAATAGGTATTTCATTAACGGAAGGATTTATGATGGAGCCAGAAGCGTCTGTAACGGCTATGGTATTTTCTCACCCCGAGGCAAGATATTTTAGTGTATTATAGTCTAGAAGGGGGAGACGTATGAAAAAAATAGTCTTTACAGGTGGCGGTTCGGCAGGGCATGTAACACCTAATTTAGCCATCATTCCACATTTACAAGAACAAAATTGGGATATTTCTTATATTGGTTCTCATCAAGGAATTGAGAAAACGATTATAGAAAAGGAAGGCATTCCGTACTATAGTATTGCGAGCGGAAAGCTACGCCGTTATTTTGATTTGAAAAATATAAAAGATCCTTTTCTTGTGATGAAGGGTGTTATGGATGCGTATGTAAGGATTCGAAAACTAAAACCGGATGTGATTTTTTCAAAAGGTGGTTTCGTATCTGTACCAGTTGTAATAGGCGGATGGTTAAACAGGGTACCAGTTTTATTACATGAATCTGATATGACGCCAGGACTAGCAAACAAAATTGCGCTCCGTTTCGCTTCGAAAATATTTGTTACATTTGAAGAAGCTGCGAAACATTTACCGAAAGAAAAAGTAATTTATACAGGATCTCCTGTACGTGAAGAAGTACTAAAGGGAAATCGTGAAAAAGGTTTAGCATTTTTAGGTTTTTCACGTAAAAAGCCAGTTATTACAATCATGGGAGGAAGTTTGGGCGCAAAAAAAATTAATGAAACGGTTCGAGAAGCGTTACCAGAACTTCTGAAAAAATATCAAATTGTTCACCTTTGCGGAAAAGGTAATCTTGATGATAGTTTACAAAATAAAGAAGGATATAAACAATTTGAGTATGTACACGGAGAACTGCCAGATATATTAGCCATAACAGATTTTGTTATTTCACGTGCGGGCTCTAATGCCATTTTTGAGTTTTTAACATTGCAAAAGCCGATGGTTTTAATTCCACTATCGAAATTTGCAAGTCGTGGAGATCAAATATTAAATGCAGAATCATTTGAAAGACAAGGATATGCCTCTGTACTGTATGAAGAAGATGTGACTGTCAATTCTCTTATAAAGCATGTCGAAGAATTAAATCAAAATAATGAAGTGTATAGAACAGCTCTAAAAAAATATAATGGAAAAGAAGCAATTCAAACAATCATTCAACATATTTCAGAGGCATGATGAAACAATCATGCCTCTTTTAGTAGGATGAAAGATTCCAAGAAACGGTGTTTTTATGTTACAATAGCAAATGGATTAGTAGGGAGATTCCAATTAATGAAGCGTGAAAATACGAATGGATTAGGAGTGACTGTGTTGGAGCTAAGTCTCTATGAAAATACTGCACTTATTATATGCTTTGTGTTGTACGTTGGTAGTGTTATTGTTTATATTTCAAGGAAGTTTTCGCAAGAAAGAGAGCTTGAAAAATCAGAGATAACAGCTGAACTAGAAATGTTAGCTGATGAAAGTTATAAAAAGCAAAAAATAAAAGAAGATCATGAAGCATCCCATCATTTAAACGCAAATAAGTTTTAAAGATGGGGATTTTTTTTGAAGGAGATGCAGCAGAATTTGCATCTTATGTTATGAATCATGTGAAATAATAGTAACGGTATACAAGGTTATAAAAGTGATCTTTTGGGTACAGTGATGATAAGAAACATATATAAAGGAGTACATAATATGAAATTAGAAAATGGATGGGAAACGAGCTTTTTAGAAGTCGTACAAAATAGCGAATTTAAGAAAGAGGCACTTCTTAGCCAATTACTTTTTGCAGATAGTGAAGAAGTTGAGGAGCTTGTAGATGATTATGGTTATGAAGAAATCATTGACCGCGAACATGATGATGAATTAGCTCATATTTTAGGAGAAGAACTTTTTAGTGAGATGGAACGACACGTATTCTTATCTTCACAGTCAGAAGAAAAACTTATTTCATTCGTAAATGGATTAGGTTTTCATGTGTTAGATTGGATCGTTCTTCTTGAAACAGAATTTGGCATCGATAGTGCACACTTTACGTCGGATGCTGTGAAAATGTTAGAAAAGCGTTTCAGACAATTTCCATACATAGAAGATAAAACAATTTTTGACATGACATTTGGAGAAGCAATGGATGTATTAGAGTCTATTACGGGATTACAACTGAAAGAAAAGATGAATGTATAATGTAAAAAAAGAACGTGAGACTATCACGTTCTTTTTTTACATTATAATAATTTTATCATCTAGTTTCGTTTGTCCGCTAAGAAGTGCGTTTAAATATTCCACTTTTCTTATACAGGCTTGTATATGTCTTTCAACCTCTTGTAACTCTGCTTGGTGATGCGTTTCAATAGGATGAATTTGTACGTTGAATTTTTCAAATTGACTACTATATGTTATTTCTGCATAGCCGCTCATAATATCTGTTTCGTTATGAAATAAAAATTGCTTCGTTTTGTCACAGAATGATACATTTTGAAAGCCATATACTTTTAATGCTTCAATTACTTTTTTTATCATTTTTGTATTCATTTTTTTTAACCCTCTTTACGAAGTTCTACTTATACATTATAACATAAAAAATTACATAGAAAGCGCTTCCAAGTGTATTTTATTATAAACTTTACGTTTCAATCACAAAAATGAAACAAAGAAAAAATAATTGTAAAGAAGGAAGGACTCTTTTATTGTTTCGTCATATATATAGAGAAATAGTGCAATGAAAGGAAATTTTCCGAGGTGGAGATCGTATTTCCAATTTGAGCGCAGTAAAAGAGGTGAAGATCTTGAACTTTGATATTGTAGGACAAAAAGCATATATAAAAGATGGACCGCATCGGAACCGAATTGGAATTGTAAAGAAAAACGAGACAAAATTAGAATCGCAGTTTGCTATTGTAATTGGAGAACAAATCATTGAGGTAGAGCTAAAGGATATCGTGTTAGTTGGAGTAGACGTAGGACAATTTCATAAATGGTGCGAACAAAATGGTTATTTGTGAAAAGGACGGGCTGTGAGATAATGAAGTATATGTGAGGAAAGAGAATATGTTATTGTATTCTCTTTTTCTATGTGTAAGGAGACGGAGATGAAGTATACAGAACGAGATTTTACATTGGAGTTAAAAGAGAACATTCAATGCATGGAGAAGGAAATAGAGAGAATAGCATTTAAACTTTTTAAAGATTATTCACATTTGTACATAGAAAAAAACATGGAATTATTTATAGAACTCATCAGAGATAAAGAAAATCCTTTTGAAACAGGATATTCTTCATCAATTTCGATAGCTGTATTAGATGAAGAAGGAAAGATGGTTGAATTTTATACAGTTCCTATCTGGGAATGTTGTAGTTATTTTTTTGGAGTACCGCTTCCAATAAGGTTTTGGGGAAGTAAGTTAAGTGGTGAACTTGTTGATGAATCTTATTGTGAGATAGAGGAGGAGTTAAAGGAGCGGTTGGAAGAATTTTTACAGTTTGCGGGTGAGGAATAATAGTTAATCTGTAGTTTATAATTAATAGTTATTAAAAAAATGAAAAACGGTGTAATTTCTTTATATCTGTACATAGTGTTTGAAACAATATGTTATGCCTTATGTATAAAAGATAAAGAGGAAGATGAAAAGAACTAAAAAAGGACGCTAACCGTTTTGTTAGCGTCCTTTTCATTATGAAGCAATTTCACCAGTTTTTGTATCATCTTGATTGTACGTATCTTGATCTAATTCACCAAGCCATTTACTAGAAATAAGACCTGCTGTCATAGAACCACTTACGTTAAGAGCTGTACGCCCCATATCGATTAATGGTTCAACTGAGATAACAAGAGCGACAATACCGATTGGTAAGTTCATTGTAGATAGTACGATTAACGCTGCGAATGTTGCACCGCCACCAACGCCGGCAACACCGAATGAGCTAATAGCAACGACAGCGATTAAAGTTAAAATAAATTGTGGTTGTAATGGATCAATTCCTACAGTTGGAGCGACCATCATTGCAAGCATTGCTGGATAAATACCTGCGCAACCGTTTTGTCCGATAGATACTCCAAATGAGGCTGCGAAGTTTGCAATCCCTTCAGAAATACCAAGTTTTTCTTTTTGAGCTTCAATATTTAATGGCATTGCACCAGCACTAGAGCGAGATGTGAATGCAAATGTTAATACAGGGAACACCTTTTTCAAATATTGAATTGGATTTAAACCAGATAGAGCAATTAATAATAAGTGGATAACGAACATTACGATAAGTGCCACGTAAGACGCTAACACGAAGTTACCAAGTTTTAAAATAGCATTTATGTCGCTACCAGCAACTGTTTTTGCCATAAGAGCTAATACGCCGTATGGAGTAAGACGTAAAATTAATGTTACCATACGCATTACAATTGCATATACAGCATCAAGCATTTTCTTAAATAGCTCTGCTTGTTCTGGATATTTTCGTTTTACACCTATAAAGGCGATGCCGATAAAGGCTGCAAATATTACAACAGAAATTGTTGATGTTGGACGAGCGCCTGTTAAATCAAGAAATGGATTTGTAGGCAATAGTTCTAATAATTTATCTGGAATTGTTGTTTTTTCAATAGAAGTAAATCTTTCTTCAACTAGCTTCAGACGAGCAGATTCTGCATCACCTTGTTGCAGGCCTGTTGCAGATACATCAAATCCTGCACTTGCAGCGATACCGACAGCTGCAGCAATTCCTGTAGTCAGAATTAAAATTCCGATAATAAGACCACTAATTTTACCAAGGTTTTTCGTTAACTGTAATTTTGTAAATGCTGAAATAATAGATACTAAAATAAGTGGCATAACGATCATTTGAAGTAACTTCACATAACCGTTACCGATTAAGCCAAACCAAGTATTTGATTCAATAATTACTTTAGAAGTTGGCTCATAAATAAATTGTAATATAAGACCGAAGATAATTCCGACTCCTAAAGCGGTAAATACACGTTTATTAAAAGATACATGCTTACGTTGCATATAATATAATACGCCAACTAAAATGAGCATGACTGCAACGTTAATTCCGACAAGCAGTGTATTCATGATGATTCCCCCTAATTCCAATCTGTTATATAGAATATAAAACAATAAAACCTATAAGTCAACTAGGGAATTCCGGGATTAAAAAAAAGATGGCAAAATGCCATCTTTTAATGTCCAGCCCCAGGGACAAGTAAAAATGTCGTGTAGTATGTAAATCCTATGAAGAAAACAGTTAAATATGCCCCGAATACGTATATATACATACGCTCTGTTAAATTTAAATAGCTTAAAAGTACGAAGAATCCTGTTTGTCCTAAAAATAGTAGTGCAGTCGAATGCATATCCCCTACGTAAAACATAACCGAGAAAATTCCAGTCCAAAAGCCGAGAACGCGAAACATGCGCTCCATGCCATCTCCCTCCTTTTCTAAAAAAAGTAAACCTCACTTCATTATAGTTTATTTTTCTTACTATTGTAAATATTCGTTCATATAAAAAGAAGCCAATTATAATTGGCTTCTTTTTATATGAGAAATCAAATTGTTAGTTTATAATTACAAGATTTACATCCATCTAGTAAACTATCATTTCGTGTTAATTCCGTGTTAGGGAATAGGATTTCAAAAATCCCTTTCATCATATCTCCGTGCATATTACAAATTTCAGTTGGGTGATGGACAGCAACTTCTTTAAATGGACAATTGTGTACATCATAGAAAATTTTTGTTCCATCTGCACTTAATTCAAATGCAGGTGATAAGCCAGCTGTTGAAAAGGCTTCCTTTGCAATTTGAACTTTTTGCTCCACTGTTAAAGCATCTTCGCTCACATTTAAGCGCTGCATATGTTGTTGCATTAATTCGGCCCCGAATTGTTTCCCTGTTTCGTAGAGCGCTTTTTCACCAGCAGCACCAAGGCTAAGTAAAGAATTAAACGCGATTCTTGCTAACAATTGATAGTCACGGAATGGGAATTGTAATTGGATAACATCTTCAGATAATACATATAATCTGCTTGGTCGTCCGCCTTTTCCAGTTTTCTTCGTTTCAGATTTCAGCATATGAACATCTTCTAATTTAGATAAATGTAAACGCGCTACGTTTGGATGAATGTCAAACTCATCAGCAATTTCTTGTACAGTTACGTAACTATGTTTTTGAGAAATATATTTATAAATGTAATAACGAGTTGGGTCAGCTAAAACACCTGTAATTTTTAAAGCTTGTTCCATGAGGATCTCCACCTTTATCACTTTATCCAAGATAATAACATTATAATACAGATAAACATGGGTATAGGTAATTTTAGACAATAATTCGGAAATTGTTCATAATTTCACAAACATATTTTTCCTTTTTCATCTAGTGAAAATGCAAAAATACCGATTTTTCAGATGGATTTCTTCATGCTATATACATAGTGGGGAGGGAAAAATGATGAATGGAATTGAAAGCTTTGCGAATACGATTTTGAAAGAGGCGTGTAGGGTACAAGCTTCGGATTTACATATTGTGCCCCGGAAGAAGGATGTAGTGATTCAACTGCGCATAGGGAAAGATTTAATGACGAAACAATACATTGAAAAGGAATTTGGAGAAAAACTTGTTTCACACTTTAAATTTTTAGCATCCATGGATATAGGGGAGAGGCGGAAGCCACAAAATGGTTCACTGTATTTACAAATGGATGGACAGGAAGTGTATTTACGTCTTTCCACGCTTCCAACTGTATATCAAGAAAGTCTCGTTATTCGTCTTCATTTACAAGCATCTATTCAGCCGTTATCTCATCTTTCGTTATTTCCAAGTACAGCGAAGAAACTACTTTCTTTTTTACATTATTCCCATGGGTTACTCGTATTTACTGGACCGACTGGATCGGGGAAGACAACAACAATGTATGCATTATTAGAGGTAATTAGAAAAAAGAAAACACGCCGCATCGTTACACTGGAAGATCCAGTTGAAAAAAGAAATGACGATGTATTACAAGTTCAAATAAATGAAAAAGCAGGTATCACATATGAGGCGGGACTAAAGGCTATTTTGCGTCATGATCCAGATGTTATTTTAGTGGGTGAAATTCGTGATGAAGAAACAGCAAAAATCGCTATAAGAGCAAGTTTGACTGGCCATTTAGTAATGACGACACTGCATACGAATGATGCGAAAGGAGCAATACTTCGGTTTATGGACTTTGGCATAACAAGGCAAGAGATTGAACAATCTTTATTGGCTATAGCTGCACAGCGACTTGTTGAATTGAAGTGTCCGTTTTGTAAAAGAAAGTGCTCAACTGTATGTAAATCAATGAGGCAAGTAAGGCAAGCGAGTATTTATGAGTTGTTATATGGATATGAGTTAAAACAAGCGATTAAAGAAGCAAACGGGGAATGTGTCACGTACAAGCATGAGACATTAGAGTCTTCGTTGCGAAAAGGATACGCTTTAGGATTTTTAGAAGAGGATGTTTATGTTTAAGAAAATATGGAGTTTAAGTGATCAAGTAATATTACTGAAACGATTAGGAGAACTATTAGAAAAAGGATACTCTCTTTTGCAGGCATTAGAATTTTTACGGTTTCAATTACCTTTAGAAAAGAAAGTACAATTGCAGCGCATGATTGATGGATTAAAAAATGGAAAAAGTCTACACGATTCTTTTCATCAATTAAAGTTTCATCAGGAGATGTTAAGCTATTTATTTTATGCCGAGCAACATGGTGATATTTCTTTTGCGTTGCAACAAGGGAGTGCACTTCTTTATAAAAAGGATAAGTATAGGAAAGATATGATGAAAATAATGCAGTATCCTATGTTTTTGGCGTTCTTTTTAATAATCATGATTTTGATTTTTAACCGCATTTTATTACCACAAGTTGACATGGTATATAGTTCATTTGGTTCTACAGCACCGTTATTTACAGAGCAAATTTTAAGTGCAATTAAGCTACTACCTTATCTTATTTTTAGCACTATTTTTATCGTTACAATTGGCTGTAGTTTATATATATTTTACTTTCGGAAACTCCCACATATGAAGCAGGTAAAAATTATGCTTCGTATCCCCCTCGTAAAAACATTTCTTATTTTAAAGCATTCGCATTATTTCGCTACTCAATTGAGCGGTTTATTACACGGTGGGCTATCAGTACTTGAGGCTCTAACAATAATGATGGAACAAAAATACCATCCGTTTTTTCGATATGAAGCGGGTCGAATTGAACGCCAATTAATTGCAGGAGAATCGTTGCAATCTATTATTGCTAAAAGTGGATATTATGAGGAAGAACTTTCTTATATTATTACACATGGCCAAGCAAACGGTAATTTGGCGATTGAATTAGGTGATTATAGTGATCTGATTATGGAAAAGATGGAGCAAAAAATTAACCGTATGTTAGTGATTATTCAACCGATTTTATTTACGTGTATTGGAGGAATAGTCGTTCTTATGTATTTAGCGATGATTATGCCAATGTTTCAAATGATGAATTCTATATAGGAGGCATTTACATGCAGAATGAGGAAGGGTTTACCCTTTTAGAAATGTTATTAGTTATGGTCGTCATAACTGTATTATTACTATTAATTATTCCTAATGTAGTTACGCAGCGTTCATCCGTTGAAGGAAAAGGATGTAAAGCCTATGTGAAATCTATAGAAGCACAAGTACAAGTATACCAACTACAACATAATAAAATTCCTACACTAAAAGAGTTAAGTGATGATAAATATATTACAGCTGATAAGTGTCCGAATGGTGAAGCGATTCATATTTCCAATGATGGCACAGTAACAAGTGGGAAACAGTGAAGCAAAAAGGTTTTACACTTTTAGAAATGCTACTCGTTTTATTTGCCATTTCTGTACTAAGTGTGGTCACGTATTTTCATGTACATTCATTATATGAAAAACAAAAAATTGAACAATTTTTAAGACAGTTTTCAAATGATATTTTGTATATGCAACAATTAGCTATAAATCGTCAAAAACACTATACATTACGATGGCATAAAGATAGACATATGTATTATATAGGGGAATCGAGTATGGATCATTCTATCATTAAAAGAGAATATGATAGCGATATACAATTGGATTTGAATACTTTTCCAAATCCGATGACATATAATCCGAGTGGGAATATTAATAGAGGTGGCACGATTTTACTTTCGTATCGAAGTTATAAATATGAGATTGTATTCCAGCTTGGAAGAGGGAGATTTACGTATCGTGAAATGTCAAAAAGGGTCAGTGATGGCTGAAATGCTTGTAGCATTAAGTATAGTAATGATGATGGTATCTTTACTACTTCCGCAAACAGTATTGATTATGCAAGAACGAAAAAACATACAAATTCGTTATAAGGCATTTGTATTATTAAAAAAAGAAGCGGCTTTATATATGTATGAGAATGAGGCAAAACAACAGAAAGAAAAAGTCATAAATGGAAATGTATATTACACATATTGGGGAGGAAATGAAGTTTGTGCGATGTGGAAAGATGTGAAAGGAAAAATGATGGAACAATGCTTTTATGCGGGAGAAAAAATGAATTAGAAGTTGGATTTACATTAATTGAAATGATCGTATGTTTTTTTCTGTTATCACTTTTCTTTTTACTCTTACCACGTTTAAGCTTTATTGGAATAGAAAACAAGCAATCAAAAGGGTTAAATAATTGGGAATGGGATGTGTTTGTAGGACAAGTACAGTTAGAGTTTCGTGAAGTATCATTTGTGGAAAAAATAGTTCCTGAAAATAGAGAGAGTATGTTGCGCTTCCGTCTTCGCACTGGAGATGAAGTGACGTATGAAAAATTGAATAATCACCTTATAAGAAAAGTGAACATGCGCGGAAGAGAAGTTATATTACAAAATGTTGAAATGGTTTCGTATGAAGTAACACCTCATTTGCTCTTTATCAATGTGAAAGATAGGAGCGGGAAAAAATATGAAGGTGTAGCTATAAGGTATAGCGAAATGGGAATACATGTATGATAAAACAAGATGGATTTACGATGCCAGGAACAATCATTTTTCTTATATTATTAACTTCGTTCTTTATATACGAAACGAATATGTTGCTTATAGATAAAAAATTTTATATTGAAATAGAGCAAAAGTTTGTACTGGAGGAAATACTAAATCAATCTATTACAAATATAAAAAAAGACTTACGGCAAAAAGAAAAGGAAGATACTTTTTTCTTTTCATATGAAAAGGGCGAAGCGAGTGGAAATTACGTATTTGAAAACGACGTTATTCTCGTTTCATTGCAGTGCAAAATAAAACAGGAAGTTTTCTATAAAGTAAGCTTTCGGTATAGAAAAAAAGATGAGAAAATATTCGATTGGATAGAAGGATAGTATGTGAAATATATGGATAAAAAACCATGATTTATCATTTGAAAATAGGCTGTTTTTTAAAAGGAAATGGATAAATAAAACAATTAAAAGTTTAAATTTTCTCAAAAAAGAGAAAGGTAGAAAGAATATGATATATTCATGCTATCCAATCATTATTTTTAGGGAGAATAGGGAAATGACAAACAACAATCAAATAGATGAAAATAAGGAACAAACTATTTTTGATCATAAAGGAAATGCAATTATGACAGAAGATAGGGAAATACAAATTATTTCAAAATTCGAAGAACCTCTTATTGTCGTGTTAGGAAATGTATTAAGTGATGAAGAGTGTGATGAATTAATTGAATTGTCTAAAAATAAATTAGCACGTTCTAAAGTTGGTTCATCGCGTGATGTAAATGATATTCGAACGAGTAGTGGTGCATTTTTAGATGATAATGAACTTACTGCGAAGATTGAAAAACGAATTTCATCTATCATGAATGTTCCTGTTTCGCATGGAGAAGGATTACACATTTTAAATTATGAAGTGGATCAACAATATAAAGCACACTATGATTATTTTGCCGAACATAGTAGATCAGCTGCTAATAATCGTATTAG
Organism: Bacillus cereus group sp. MYBKT111-2; assembly: GCF_051915205.1. Classification (NCBI taxonomy): domain Bacteria; kingdom Bacillati; phylum Bacillota; class Bacilli; order Caryophanales; family Bacillaceae; genus Bacillus; species Bacillus cereus group sp. MYBKT111-2. Next base: position 503,785 of record NZ_JBQAEG010000001.1, on the reverse strand, counting down.
TACGCTTGTCATGTACTTAAATGATGTAGAAGAAGGCGGAGAAACTTTCTTTCCGAAATTAAATCTTTCTGTGCACCCTAGAAAGGGAATGGCAGTATACTTTGAGTATTTCTATCAAGATCAATCACTAAATGAGCTTACGTTACACGGAGGGGCACCTGTAACGAAAGGTGAGAAATGGATTGCAACGCAGTGGGTAAGAAGAGGCGCTTATAAGTAAAAGCGTGTATGAAACGTTTTGTTCTTCATTTTATAAGAAGAACAAAACGTTTTTTTATTAAATAATGTAATCTTTCGTTATAATAACAAATAATAACGGATGATTGAGAGGAACGAACATGAAATCTATATACATAACCGGCTATATGGGAGCTGGGAAAACAACAATTGGAAAAGTATTAAGTAAAGAACTTCATATGGATGTTATAGATACAGATCAAAAAATTGAAGAGAAGCAAGAGAAGGAGATTCGTGATATTTTTGCCGAAGAAGGTGAAATGGCTTTTCGGGAATATGAAAGTAAGATGTTACGTTCACTACCTGTTGAAAATGTAATCATTACAACTGGCGGCGGAATCGTTGAGCGAGAGGAAAACCGGAAATGGATGAAGGAAAATGGAACTGTCGTGTATTTATATTGTGATCCACATGTAATTGCAGAAAGGCTTCGTGAAGATACGACACGTCCACTATTTCAGAAGAAAGATATAGATGCATTTGTAATGAAATTCGAATTGCGCCGAGCTTATTATGAAGAGGCCCATATCCATATTGATACGACGAATAAATCTGTAAAGCAAATTATGGATGAATTAAAAGAAAAGATTAATGAATAAAAAAGTGGACATACTAATCAAGTAGAGGTGATGATAATATGTCTACTAATGATTATGTTCGCTTTGTGACACAGCAGTTTGTGTCGTATATGGATGCTCCAAAAGAAGATCGTAAACAAAAGAAAGAACAACGCCGTGCTGAAAAAGAGCCATTTATGAATAAGTGGTTTGGTGTTATGCCGCTAAGTGCTGCTTTGTTTTATCAAAACGTAAAAAATAAAAGAAAAAAATCAAGTTAAAGATTTCGTAATATGTGTAGTAAAATGAAAATCCCCTAGTAGCATCATACTACTAGGGGATTTTCATTTACTGCATAGACTCTTTTTCTTCTGTAACGGCATGTATTTTATTGTTCACCCAGACAAATCCAATTCCGATACAAATGGAAATGCCCCATCCAACAGCGGTCATAATTGCTCTCATTTCACCGTAGCCATCTACACCGAAAACAGAGATGAAATAAATTTTTAAGAAGCTTTTTAATATGAATTGTAGACCGAAAAAGAGCGTTAAATATTGCAATGCTGGATAGATACGACTATCACGATACAGTTCACGACTTTTATCACGGTCATGCCCTTGCAGTGCTGCAATATCTGCTGCGAAATATAACATAAGTGGTTTTTTTATAAAAATTGTACATATAACGATAATGCCGAGTACGATGTGATAATATGCATCGTTCCACAACATTCGTTCAGCTGATCCAGATAATAAATCTACTGTCGTATTAGAAATGAGTGTAATTAAAATAAAGAACCCTGTTACGTTAAACTGTTTTTCTTTTTTAAAGGTATACAGTGTATAAATAATCCCCGGAACAGAGGAAAGTAACATTGCGTAATAAGGATCGATATAAGGTTTTGCAAATTTCCAAATGAGGAATGGGATTACGAGATAAAAGACAAGATCTAATATAGCTTTTTTATTTTGATTCATATACAGCCTCCTTAAGTCATACATATATTTTATAATATAATTTCTGAAAATTGTATAAGGTTTAGTGGGAAAAGAAAAGAAAAAGTATATGTTTAGTAGATTGAAAAAAATACCCCTAGCGTAGTAAGTTTTTTTAGTATACAATAAAGGAAACGCTTTCATTTTTAGTTTGTTCACAAAATAGACGGAAAATCACATATTTACTATCGATATGTTGCTTTATAATGAAACTAATTAAATATACATGCATACAATATTGTGAAATAAATAACATAAATAATTTATATAAATGTAAACGTTATCAAAAGAGAGAGGTGGAGGCAATGAGTAAATTTTTCTTCAATCATAATCCAGCAACAGTAGAGGATGGAAGGCTTGTTGAATATGCTGAAATTATTTATGGAGAAGGCGGCCGTTCTGTATTAGAAAATTTAATGGTGAAGGCATCTATCAGATTGCGTGATCGTTATCCGAATAAATCTGACGAGCAGATCTCGAACCTAGTAAATAAAGGCATCCATGATATGTTTCAAAAATATGTGAGTGAGTAAGAAGTAAGAGTAGCTAACGGCTGCTCTTATTTTTTTGTATAAGGATGGTGTCTCTAGCTGAAAATAAGGGTGTATTTTGAAAGATATAAAAAGGAGGGGAAATAATGAGCAATGGAATTGGTCGTTCAAAAGAAAATCTTCCAACTGATGCTAATCATGTGAGTGCAAAGGATCGTGCGCATCAAAAACGCATGGCAAAGCAAAAACAACAAGAGCGTAATGGCGATAGAGGATAACTCAAAAAAGCTCCTTCTAAAACAGAAGGGGCTTTTTAAGTTAGAAAATGATTCGCGGTAACATAAAAGAGTCCACCGTTAATAATTTGTACTGTAATGCGGGGTTCATATTGTTCTTGCAGTGCTTGTTTTTCAATTTCATAGCTTTCAGGAAGTTCATCACTTTCTTCATAAAAACGATTTAAAAGGTCCAAATCGTGATTCCAGCGCACTCTTGCTTCTTTCGCCCACGTATGGTCATCTTCTGCAATAATATTTTTTAAAGCATCCTCTATACGTTGTAAACCGCTTTGCGGTTTAATAATAGGCGAGAGCGTAAAACAAAAGTCAGGTATTTTCGGTGTAAGTTTAATTTTAGTTAATGTTTCATGAAAGTTTGCAATCATTGTGCCAGAAATAAGATGAATGCCAATCGAGTGGAGGATATCTTTTTTTCGATCACATTGATAGGAAACTTTTATATTTACACCGAGCCACGGATGGAGCGGTGTATGTGTTGCTCCGCTATGCCGTACTTCCTCATATAAGCGTATGTAAGAGCCTAATTCTTTTGTCGTTTGAAAAATTTGATGAAGACGTGGTGAACCGTAGTGAATAAGTTCACCATCGTTTTCTTCATTTTCTGGATTTGTAATAAGAGTAAGGCGCATCGGATTCGGTACGCCTCCTGTCTTCTCAAGATAGTGCCAATAAAAAGGACGGTTCATTAATAATTTATCCATCTCAATTGTTAATTGCACATCCAATAGATGAGGAGAACGTTCTAAAATTTCACAGTTATTCGCCTCAAAAAAATTGTATAAGTAATTATGAATTTCATGTTGCTGCATAGCCTTGCACCTCAGCTTCATTTCGCTTCGCAAAGTCGATAATAGATGTTAAGTTTTCCATCTTAATTCGGATTTCTCCTTCGCTTTTTGATTGCGCAAATATTTCTTGAATGTGTGCGTCGATGTTTTTCATATTAATTCTCGTTAAAATTTCATCAAGTTCACCGATCACACGCTCAAATAAATTAATTTTTTCATATAACAGTTTCAAAATATGTTCTTCCACAGTGTGTTTTGTAGCTAAGTTATAAATATGAACATCATTCTTTTGACCAAGGCGGTGAATACGTCCGATTCTTTGTTCAAGGCGCATTGGGTTCCATGGTAAATCGTAATTGATCATATGGCTACAAAATTGTAAGTTAATTCCTTCACCACCAGCTTCCGTTGCGATTAGCACTTGCGCATGATTTTGGAAAAGTTCCTTCATCCAATCTTTCTTTCCCCGTTTAAATCCGCCGCGGAATGGGACAGAAGAAATACCGTGCTGTTGTAAAAACCATTGTAAGTACATTTGTGACGCTCGGTATTCTGTGAAAATGACGACTTTATCGTCAATTTCTTTTATAAGCTCTAGCGCTTTATTTGCTTTTGAGTTAAAAGGAATACGGTTAATTTTGTCCATTAGCACATCAATATGCGGATCTTTTACGTAATTCTCATTTTCCTTCTGTCGTTTTTCTACATGTTTTTTTAATGAATAGTAAACGGCCTCGCGACTACTACACGCTTCCCGTTTTAAAGTTAATGATGAGAAAGCAGATGTGAAGGCGTCTTGTCCTCGCCAATTTTCGATATCATTATATAGAGCTTGCTCTTCTTCATTAAACTCAACAAAAATTGTACGTACATGTCTCTTTGGCCAATCAATCCCGGTATTATGACGCCGATTTCGGACCATTACTTTGTTAATAAGAGCTTTTAAATCTTCATCAGATTCGGCTGAACGATTTTTTGAAGCATAATATTCTTCAAAATTGGATTGATTGCCTAAATGTCCTGGTTTTAATAAAGAAACGAGGTTGAAAATTTCATCAATCTTATTTTGGACAGGAGTAGCGGTTAATAATAAACAAAATTTCTTTTTTAATCGCTGTGCAAATTCATAGTTTTTTGTTTTATTATTTTTAAGTTTATGTGCTTCATCGATAATAATAAGGTCATATTCTAAGTTCAAAACGATATCACGATGTGGTGAACGTTTTGCAGTATCAATTGATGATACAATCACATCGGCTTGTTCCCACGAGTAGCTTTTCTTTTGAGCTACAGCTGGAATGAAAAACTTTGTATTTAATTCGTATGCCCATTGTGATACGAGAGAGGCTGGAACGAGTATAAGTACTTTTTTCACAAGGCCGCGGACCATATATTCTTTTAAAATAAGTCCAGCTTCAATCGTTTTTCCAAGTCCTACTTCATCTGCTAGAATCGCTTTACCATTCATTTGTTCAATAACATTTTGAGCGACTTCTAATTGATGAGGAAGTGGTGTGAAATGGGATAAATGTTTCGGTGCTTGTAATCCATCAAAAGTAGGAACAAGTAATGATTTTTCTGTTTCATAAGCTAAATGATATAAATCCCAGTTTGTCCAAGGACCATCTTCATCAATTCTATTTAAAAAATTGTTTTGCCACGTTCGATCTATGGAAATATCGACATTCATTACGACTCTCCCACCTTTTATAAACTAAAGTAATTATGAAAAAATCTTTACTATATAAGCCTTGTAATAAGGCGCTATTACACTTACTGAAAGGTAAACAATAAGTAAAGATAAAGGACTAAATCTTAAAAACTGTATGTAATAAGATTAAGCTTAAAAAATTCTAAATTATTTTTTATGCTAGAATATTGATGAAATATAGCGAATAATGTTAGGATAATGGTGTGAAATGTGTGGAATCTTTCGTATTTTATCCAAGAAAGTGATTTTTTATTTACGCTTTCATAAAAAAATATAATGAGATTCCGTATATCCTATCTTTTTAGAATGAAAATGTTTAGAAATGAGTAACAACTTTTATTGATTTGTCAGAGCATAAGGGGGAGAGATCATGATTACATTACAACGTACACCGTTATTTGATGTATACGCGAAGTATGGTGGGAAAACAATCGACTTCGGTGGTTGGGAGTTACCAGTTCAATTTTCAAGCATTAAAGAAGAACATGAAGCTGTACGTACAGCGGCAGGTTTGTTCGATGTGTCTCACATGGGAGAAGTTGAGGTAAAAGGTGTAGATAGTTTAGCATTTTTACAACGTGTTGTTACAAATGACGTATCTACCTTAAAGGTAGGGGGCGCACAATATACAGCAATGTGCTACGAAAATGGTGGTACAGTAGATGATTTATTAATCTACAAACGTGGTGAAGAAGACTATTTATTAGTTATCAACGCATCAAATATCGAGAAAGATTACGAATGGTTAGCTAGCCATGTAATTGGCGATGCGACAGTAGTCAATGTTTCTAGTGAAGTTGCACAGCTTGCAATTCAAGGACCAAAAGCAGAAGGCATTTTACAAAAAGTTGTGTCAGAAGATTTGAAAGAAATTAAGTTCTTTAAATTTAAAAACGATATTCTTGTAGATGGAATTCCAGCACTTGTATCTCGTACAGGTTACACAGGTGAAGATGGATTTGAAATTTACTGTAAGAGTGAGGATGCTGCAAAACTTTGGGAGAAACTTCTTGAAGTTGGAGCAGAAGAGGGCTTAAAACCATGTGGCTTAGGTGCTCGTGATACACTTCGCTTCGAAGCAACATTACCACTTTACGGTCAAGAATTATCAAAAGATATTACACCGATTGAAGCTGGAATTGGCTTTGCGGTAAAACCAAATAAAGAAGCAGACTTCTTTGGAAAAGCAACGTTAAAAGAGCAAAAAGAAAACGGTGCACCTCGTAAGTTAGTGGGCATCGAAGTAATTGAACGTGGAATTCCTCGTACGCATTACCCTGTATTTATTGGAGAAGAAAAGATCGGGGAAGTAACAAGTGGTACACAATCTCCAACGTTAAAGAAAAGCATTGGTTTAGCACTAATTGATGTAAAATACGCAGCAGTTGATACAGAAGTAGAAATTGAAATTCGTAATAAACGCGTCAAAGCAGTAGTTGTTCCAACACCATTTTATAAACGTTCAAAGTAACGGGGAGAGGGGTAGATTTCATGTTGCATCGTTATCTTCCAATGACAGAAGAAGACAAAAAAGAAATGTTACAAACGATCGGCGTTCAAACGATCGATGAGTTATTCTCTGATATTCCAGAGAGTGTTCGTTTTAAAGGGGATTTAAAAATTAAAGAAGCAAAATCAGAGCCAGAGCTTTTAAAAGAGCTATCTCAAATGGCTAGTAAAAATGCGAACTTAAAAGAGTATGCTTCTTTCTTAGGAGCAGGCGTATACGACCATTACGCTCCAGTAATCGTAGATCATGTTATCTCTCGCTCAGAATTTTATACAGCTTACACGCCATACCAACCGGAAATTTCACAAGGGGAATTACAAGCAATTTTTGAATTCCAAACAATGATTTGTGAGTTAACAGGAATGGATGTAGCAAACTCTTCTATGTACGACGGAGGTACAGCTTTAGCTGAAGCGGCAATGCTAGCAGCTGGCCATACTCGTAAAAAGAAAATTCTTGTATCTAGCGCAGTTCATCCAGAATCAAGAGCTGTACTTGAAACGTATGCAAAAGGTCAACATCTTGAAGTTGTTGAAATTAATCATAAAGATGGTGTAACAGATTTAGACGTATTACAAAGTGAAGTAGATGATACAGTTGCTTGTGTAATCGTTCAATATCCAAACTTCTTCGGACAAGTTGAAAAATTAGCTGATATTGAAAAAATCGTTCATCAACAAAAATCATTATTTATCGTTTCTTCAAATCCATTATCATTGGGCGCATTAACACCACCAGGAAAATTTGGTGCTGATATTGTCATCGGTGATGCACAACCATTTGGTATCCCAACGCAGTTTGGTGGACCACACTGTGGTTACTTTGCAACAACGAAAGCATTCATGCGTAAAATTCCAGGGCGTCTTGTCGGACAAACTGTAGATTCAGATGGGAAACGTGGGTTTGTATTAACGTTACAAGCACGTGAACAGCATATTCGCCGTGACAAAGCGACGTCTAACATTTGTTCAAACCAAGCGTTAAATGCATTAGCAGCATCAGTTGCAATGACAGCACTTGGTAAACAAGGTGTGAAAGAAATGGCACGTCAAAACATTTCTAAAGCACAATATGCAAAACGTCAATTTGAAGCGAAAGGCTTCACAGTTACATTTGCTGGACCATTCTTCAATGAGTTCGTTGTAGATTGCAAGCGCCCAGTGAAAGAAGTAAACGATGCATTATTACAAAAGAATATTATCGGCGGTTACGACCTAGGCCGTGATTATAAAGAGCATGAGAACCATATGCTTGTAGCAGTAACTGAGCTTCGTACAAAAGAGGAAATTGACACACTTGTAAACGAAATGGGGGCTATCCAATGAAGAACCAAGACCAAGCACTTATCTTTGAAGTAAGTAAAGAAGGACGCATAGGATATAGCCTACCAAAATTAGATGTAGAAGAAGTGAAACTAGAAGATGTATTTGAGAGCGATTATATTCGAGTAGAAGATGCAGAGCTACCAGAAGTATCTGAACTTGATATTATGCGCCACTATACAGCACTTTCAAACCGTAACCACGGTGTTGATTCTGGATTCTATCCACTTGGGTCTTGTACGATGAAATATAATCCGAAAATTAATGAGAGTGTAGCTCGTTTCGCAGGATTTGCAAATATTCATCCGTTGCAAGATGAAAAGACAGTACAAGGTGCAATGGAATTAATGTACGATTTACAAGAGCATTTAATTGAAATTACAGGTATGGATACTGTTACATTACAACCAGCAGCTGGTGCACACGGAGAATGGACAGGCTTAATGTTAATTCGTGCATACCATGAAGCAAATGGTGACTTTAACCGTACGAAAGTAATTGTTCCTGACTCTGCTCACGGAACGAATCCAGCATCTGCAACTGTAGCTGGTTTTGAAACAATTACGGTAAAATCAAATGAACATGGTCTTGTTGACTTAGAAGACTTAAAACGTGTTGTAAATGAAGAAACAGCAGCACTTATGTTAACAAACCCTAATACATTAGGTTTATTCGAAGAAAATATTTTAGAAATGGCAGAAATCGTCCATAACGCAGGCGGTAAATTATACTATGATGGTGCAAACTTAAATGCGGTATTAAGCCAAGCGCGCCCAGGAGATATGGGATTTGACGTTGTGCATCTAAACCTTCATAAAACATTTACAGGTCCTCACGGCGGCGGTGGCCCAGGATCTGGTCCAGTAGGTGTGAAAGCTGATTTAATTCCGTACTTACCAAAACCAATTTTAGAGAAAACGGAAGATGGCTATCGCTTTAACTATGATCGTCCAGAAGCAATTGGGCGCGTAAAACCATTCTACGGTAACTTCGGAATTAACGTTCGTGCATACACATACATTCGTTCTATGGGTCCAGATGGACTACGTGCAGTAACAGAGTATGCGGTATTAAATGCGAACTATATGATGAGAAGATTAGCACCATTTTATGATCTTCCATTCGATAGACATTGTAAGCATGAGTTTGTATTATCAGGTCGTCGTCAAAAGAAACTTGGTGTACGTACATTAGATATCGCAAAACGTCTGCTTGATTTCGGTTACCATCCACCAACAATTTACTTCCCATTAAATGTGGAAGAATGTATTATGATTGAGCCGACGGAAACAGAATCAAAAGAAACATTAGACGGTTTCATTGATAAGATGATTCAAATCGCTAAAGAAGTAGAAGAAAATCCAGAAGTTGTACAAGAAGCACCTCATACAACAGTCATTAAACGTTTAGACGAAACGATGGCTGCACGTAAACCAGTTTTACGTTATGAAAAGCCAGCTCCTGTACAAGTTTGATTAGAATAACAAAGGAAGAACTCGCTATATGCGAGTTCTTTTTTTGTATGGAGAATTTGTTCCGCAATTTGTGGCCTGGTAATCAGTAGAGATGAACAAAAAACACCCACTGATTAAAGTTTCACTTTATGCAGAAGTGGTGAAGAAAATGTTAAAAATTTATATTTTTTGTTTCATAATGGTGTAAAGAAGCAGTTTTATAGGTGATTTTGTTGAAAAAGTCAGTTTGATAAAAGTATTTATTTTTGTTAGAATTTTATTGAAATTAAGAAGGTGTGATGAGGCAAAAATTACTCATTTTTATGTATATGTGAAAAAACGAGCAAGACGGGGGTGAAAGTGTGGGATATCGATGTTATAGAATGGTATACCATTTAGAAAATGGAGAAACAATTAAAGATGTAAAAGAATTTTGCTATCGAGACCAAGGAAAAGTGTTAGAAAGAGTAGCGCATCGTGTAATGGATAATAGAGAAGTGACGGCAATTGATAAGCAAGGAACGATCATTTCAATAGCATGTGAGGACATTGTAAAGGTGGAACTGGATTACATAACAGAAAGTTAACCTTGAGTCATATCGAATTATTCGATAAAATATACTGTTGAATGGTGAAGTGAGAAGAGAGGAGTTTATCATGGGTAGTACAAGACACTTTTATATGTTTATCTTAGCGTTTGTTCTTGTTGTGGCATTAACGATTTATTTAATTGTTGATAGCACTTGGTACAACACAGTTCATCCGGCGTTCCTTCTGTTTATGTATGTAGGAATTGCGGTAGTGAGTTTCGGAATGAGAGATGAGATGTTAGATCGCTTTGAAAAGTGATACATATACGAAAGGCCAACAGGAAAATGTTGGTCTTTTTTTCTTGCCAAAAATAGGATGTTGTGTATATACTGTATATATAAGGTATATACAGTATATACACACTGGAGGAAAACATGAATATTATTATTTCGAATTCTTCCCAAGACCCTATTTATGTACAGATAAGAAAACAATTAAGCCAGCTTATTTTAAATGGTGGTTTAAAGGGTGGAGACCAATTACCGTCTATTCGTAGCTTAGCAAAGGAATTACAGATTAGTGTAATTACTACGAAGCGTGCGTACGAGGAGCTTGAGAAAGAAGGATATATAGAAACTGTTGCTGGGAAGGGGACTTATGTTTCACGTAAAAATAATGAACTATTAAAAGAACAAAGGCTTCGTCTATTGGAAAGTAAAGCGGAAGAGATTGTAAATGAAAGTAAAGCGTTACAGCTTTCACTTGAAGAATTACAGCAGATGATTGCGTGTTTATATGAGGGGGAATAAGAGATGTTAGAGTTAAAAAACGTATGTAAAAGCTATGAAGATTTTGCAGTAAAAAATATAAGTTTTACATTACCACGCGGATATATTATGGGATTTGTCGGACCGAATGGGGCTGGGAAAAGTACGACGATCAAAATGATTATGAATTTAATTCGAAAAGATAGCGGCGATATAAAAATTTTTGGCAAGGACAATAAGAAAGCCGAAAAGGAAATAAAGCAAAATATCGGCTTTGTATATGATGAAAATCATTATTACGAAGATTTAACGTGTGAGCAAATGAAGCGTATTATTGCACCGTTATATAAAAAGTGGGATGAAGAGCAGTATCAATCGTATATGCATAGATTGCAAGTTCCGAAGTATAAAAAAATTAAAGAATTATCAAAAGGAATGAAAATGAAATTTGCGATTGCCATTGCGCTCTCGCACCACGCAGAATTTATCATCATGGATGAACCAACAGCAGGATTAGATCCAGTTGTTCGAAGTGAATTACTTGATATGTTGCAAGAAATTGTAATGGAAGATGAAGTATCGGTATTATTCTCAACGCACATTACAACAGATTTAGAGCGCATTGCAGATTATATTACGTTTATCAACGATGGAGAAATTATATTTACTGGTGAAAAAGAAGACTTGATGGAGAACTACGTAATCGTAAAAGGAAGTAATGATTTATTAGATCGAGAAGGAAAAGAACTATTTGTTGGATTACGAAAAAATAAATTTGGTTTTGAAGGTTTAGCGAAGGATAAACAAACAATTATCGACTGGTTTGGAAATGAGGTTGTACTAGAAAAGCCTACATTAGATGATATTATCGTTTACACTGCGAAAGGGAGGGGTGCCTATGCGTCAGCTCGTATATAAAGATTTGTTCTTTTTTCGAGGGATATGGCCAGTGTATCTTACTATACCCTTTATATTCTTTTTATTTGAAAACGGTGATGGAATGCTGTTTCCTATGAGTTGTGTATTTATAATTCTTTCCTCAGTTATTATATTAATCATAATAGATGAACGGAATACAAGTGACATTATGATTAATAGCTTACCGCTAAGTAGAAAGGATATCATAATTGCTAGATATATTTCCTGTGCAATATTCATTGTAGGGGGCATGATTTCTACTATGCTAGTTGTTTTTCTTATAAGGTGTATCGCGCTGTTATTGGTGATATCGGTGCATACTATCCTAAGCTTTACATTGAGATTTCATGGTATGAAGTAATAAATGGAATTGTTTATGCCGTATTTTGGATGGTCACCTTTTTCCCTATGTATTATGTTACAAAATCAAAGGCGGTAATAAGTATAATAGCAGCAGCTTCAATAATAGTTAGCGGGATACTTTGGATATTTATTAGTGATGGAATGAAGGAAGTAGCACCTTCATTCCTTGATTGGATTATGAATCCTCTGCATATTGGTGTATTTATAGTTGGATTCATTGCATTAGTCAGTATTTATATCGCTTCTATGTTTCTTACAATTAAAATTTATGGAGCGCGTGATTTATAGAGAGGGGAATTACCATGCAGCAATTGATTTTGAAGGAGTTTTTCTTACAAAGAAAAATGTTTCTTATCTATTTGATCTTACCAATATACGGAGCATTCCAAAACTCTATAGAACCATTTCAAATGGCGTATGTTTGTTTTGCTATATGTCTTTTGATGATTTCAATCTCTTTATCAAATGAAGAGAAAAATAGTACGGAAAAAATATTAGTAAGTCTACCTTTTACTAGAAAAGATATTGTCATTGCGAAATACATATCTACACTATTTTTTATGGCATTCAGCTTAATCATTACATTCGTTTTCTTTGTACTACCTGTATGTGTATTAAAAGAGAATATAAATATTCCTTGGTATGCAGCATTTATAGCTATTTTCTTTTCTATTCTGTATGCTGTTATGATCCTTCCCATAAAATATAGTGAGGATAAGCGAACGGTTACTATGCTGGGATTAGTTATGCTTTTTCCTATAATAGGTTTACTAGGATTTATGTGCAATATATTTACGGATGAAAGGCTTATGGTAATGATTTTTCGAACTTCAAATGTGCTATTAGTTGTAAGTGTTTTAAGTATAGGCGCGTGTGTAAGTTATTTAGCTTCAATGTTTGTAGCTATTGTGAGTTTTAAAAAGAGAGAGCTTTAATACTTATGACTGGCCTTATATAAAAATGAATAATTGATGTTAAGGAATGAGTTTAGTGAGGTGTAATATATGATTAAGCAACTAGTTTTCAAAGATATGATGTTGCAAAGAAAGTTGGGATTTATTAGTTTTATATGTTTGCTTTTCCTGATAATTGTTGATTTTGGTAGCGACAATTTTCTTTTGAAGCTTAGCATATCTATACCTATCCTTGGAACGATATGGTCGACCAGTTATGAGGCTAGAAGTAAGAGTGAAAAAATATTAAATAGTTTACCGTTTGATCGTAAAGACATTATCGTAGCAAAATACGTATTTGTAAGCATTTTAGTTCTTTTAGGTGTGATTTTCTCACTTTTAGTTGGTCTAATTCAGTTGCAAAATGAACATATAACTGGATTTATGCTGTGGGGAGAGATTCTTGGCGGAATAACGGGAGGATTGGTTTATAGCATGATCGTACTACCAATTGAATTTTCGGTAGAATATAGCAGTTCGAAACAGGTTGCTTATTTTATGGGAATTATAGTTGGTGGATTAAGTGGAGTGATTGTAAGTAGTGAATGGTTAGATGTAGAGAATGTTTGGAGCACGAGTCTAGTCGTAAATATTTGTTTTATAGCAGGGCTTCTTATTTTGTATGTTATGTCCATGTTACTCTCAATTAACTTATACAATGAGCGTGATTTATAAGGAGGGAGCGATTGTGAAGCAACTTATAATAAAAGACTTTATCGTGCAATGGAAGTATTTAATATGGCACTTAATATATCCTCTTTTCATGTATATGACATTAATAGACATGAAAAGTTTTTACATAATTATGTCAGCTATAATTCCAGTTATAGCAATTTTAAGAACATTTAATGACGATAAAAAATATAATAGTGAAGTAATAGTAAATAGTTTACCACTAGCAAGAACGCAAATTGTGTTAGCTAAATACATAATGGCACTTATTATTTTTATTATAAGTATGATAGTGTCTAGTCCTGTAGTAATCAATCGGTTTGAAGATGGAACTGTTGAATTTATAACGACAACAGTAATTACGATTTCTGGTTTTGTTTTTATATATTTAAGTTTTGTCTTACCGATGTTGTTTTGGGTTAGCTACAAAAAAGCTACTTTTATTACGTTTTTCATACTAATAGCACCGACAGCAATTGGTACCATGTTCTTTGAAATCAGCATGGAACAAATTCAACTATATAACAGCGTGTTATTCATTAGTTCAATATGCATGTTTATAATATCTATCTTCGTTTCAGTGAAATTGTATGAAAAAAGAGAATTTTAGAAGGTGCCCTATAAAAGGCACCTTCTTCAATAGCGACAATAGGAAAGTAAAAGTTTATAAACAGAGAGGTTACTCGGTACAACATCTTTTGGAGTATGTAATATAAAGCTGAAAACGATAACGAGAATGAGAAAGAGGAAAAATAAAAATAGGATCTGCTTATGTACGGAATTTTGCATATTATCCACTCCTTTTTTAGGTAGTATGTCCAAAAGAAAGGAGTGTATGAAAAATTTTAGGAGGGGAGAATGATGAGCAAAAGAAAATGGTTATATAGAATAGGGATATTTTTCGTTTCAATCGGTCTCATATTAGCAAATGTTTATTCAGATATACCACCGTTATTTCCTAGTTTGCATAAAGGGGTTGGTATAAGTATTGCCATAGTCGGTCTGTTTTGTCTTATCACATCAAACTTTTATAGAAAGTCTGAATGAATATAAAAAAGGACAGTTACTCTTTTTCAGAAGAACAGTCCTTTTTAAATAACTTATTCCATAGCCTGGCGATACTCCATATAATGACGATTGCAATGGAGGCAATAATGGACCAGACGATTGATATTATTTCAAGTGTCATGTTAGGAAGGAATGTGAGAATGGATACTACTTTATGAAACAACCATTCTATTATGTGAAAACTTATTTGTAATAGAATGACGATACCAAGTGTGATCCATGCTAACAGTTGCTTCCCTTTTTCTTTCCACATGACATTCACCTCACGTCAGCTTAATAGTTTTAAGCCAACAGCGCCGCATAGAATGCAGCTTAAGAAAGCAAGACGACGCCAATCCGCTGATTCGCGGAAAATAAGGATGCCTAGAAGTGCACTTCCGGCAGTTCCGATTCCAGTCCAAATCGCGTAAGCAGTTCCCATCGGTAATGTGTTCATCGCAAGGGATAAGAAGAAGAAGCTTACGCCGAAGTTAGCGATTAAAATAACTTTTGGTGCCCAGCCTTTCTTTTCAGTGGCTACTTTCATAAAGAGTACACCAATAATTTCACAAATACCAGCTAGAATTAAAAATACCCAAGCCATTTTATGCGGCCTCCTTCGCTTCTTTTTCTTCTGTTACTCGTTTTAAACCAATTACGCCAAAGAAGATTAAACCAATTAATAATACTTTTACGATAGAGAATGGCTCTCCGAAAACGAAAATTTCTGTAAGAACGATTCCACCAGCTCCAATTCCAGTGAAGACTGCGTATACAGTACCAACAGGTAAATCTTTATAAGCCCTAAATAATAAGACGAAACTAATTGTAATTAATAACGCAACACCAGCCCATTCAAGTGGAGCCTCCGCGTGTTTTAATCCAATTACCCAAAAGATTTCAATAATACCAGCTAAGATTACATAAATCCATGCCATATGTCATTTCTCCTTCCTACCAGTCGTTAGGTAAAGGGCTTAAAAACGACGCATTGCAAAGGAGCAATCCGTCAGTTTGAAAGTCCACGCCAAAATACTTTCCAAGAAGCGTCTAAACGTGTCTCAAAACGATTTAAACCTGCGTATAGTAGTTCAACCATAAGACCGTCAAGTAAGCATAGAAAAGCCTCTAAGGCGTCTTTTACTTCAATGTTATGCAACTCATCTCGTTCGCTTGCTCTTTTAAATACAGGGAATAAAAGTTTTCCGACGTTTTCAATGTGTACATTTGCTTTATTAATAATTTGTTCGCGAAATGCATCAGGCGGAAAATAAGAAGTTCGTAACCAAAACATTGATTCTTCACTTTCACCAAATCGTTTTGCATAGCCCTTTAGTAGCTGTAAGAGCAATTCTTCAGTAGACGAATTGGAAAACTTTTCGATATCGCCTGTGAAGCTCTGTAAATCTTTTTGAAGAGCGGATTCTAAGCATATAAAATATAGCTCTTCTTTTCCTTTAAAGTGTGCGTAAATTGATGGTTTTTTAATCCCGACTTCTTGAGCAATATTTGCTAATGAAGTTCCTTCGTAGCCGTAGCGTGCGAAATGAGAAAGTGCTACAGCTTTAATGCGGTTTGCTGTCATTTTCATCCCCTACCTACCGTTCGTTAGGTTTATTATATGCGAGTAAAAATATAAAGTCAATAGGTGAAGAGTTGAAAAAGAGCGCTATAGGTAACGCTCTTATTAGACAGTATCTCGTTCGATTAAATGGAATGAAAGCTCTTTTGCGTTCCCGATAATTTGCTCGCTTTGGATTTGTTTATGGAATAAAGAAAACGCATGTGAGCCCATTTCGAGACCGGGATGTTCAATTGTTGAAATTTCTAACGCCTTTGAAATTTCATGATTATCAAATCCGAGGATAGCAAGATCTTCGGGTACTCGAAGACCTTGCTTTCGAGCCTCTGTTAATAAACCAGCTGCAACTTGATCGTTCGCTGTAAAAATAGCGGTTGGACGATTTTTCATGTTTACAATACGATGGAGTATTTGTGCACCGTCTTGCATTGTATAGCATTGGTGAAAAATCCATTCGGGATGTAACGTTTTGCCTTCGTTACGAAGTGTATCAGCAAACGCTTTTTCACGTTCCATAGAATTTACACTTGTTTTTCTTGCTAAACAAATCCCGATTTTTTCATGACCTTTATTGAGTAAATAGGCGGTGCCGAGACGGAAGCCTTCATAATGATCTACGTAGACAGATGAAATGAGGGGGTGGTGCATTTTTTCGCATGAAATAATAGGAGCAAATTTTGCGAAAGGTTCAATTTGTTCCCATGAACTCGTTCGAGAGCAAATAATCATCCCGTCGAATTGTTTCATTTTCATCATTTCCAGAACACGAATTTCTTCGATACTATCGTAATTCGTTTGACATAAATTAATGTGATATCCAGCTGCTAACGCTTCGTTGCCGATTCCTTCAATAATGGTACTGAAGTATGGAAGGTTAATGAAAGGGAGCATAACACCGATCGTATATGTTTTTCCCTTTATTAAATGAATAGCATTTATATTTTTGGCATAGTTCAATTCTTCAACAGCATCTAGAACACGCTTACGTTTTTCTTCTTTTACGTAAGGGTGATTATTCAGGACGCGAGAAACAGTTGATATGGATACACCAGCGGTTTTTGCAATTTGTTTTATATTGGCCATATGTATCACCTCTCTCCTTATTATAAAGGGAAAATAATAAGAATGAAAAAATCTTGACCTGAAAAGCTTTTCACAAACTATGGTATGAATAAGGCTTCTTTTTATTCGCGTAACCTTTTCACTTGGGCGTAAGAATGATAGAGGTCTTTTTGTTTGCAAAATAGTTTTGTCAAAATGTGTGAGAATAACGTGGAAAGTTTTCAAAGGTGGAGCTTGGTGGCGAAGCGAATATGAAGAGCATATAAACGCTTCGTTCGTTAAGAGGGCGGTATGAAAGGGCGGAAACAAATTGAAAAAAAGGATCATTTGTTTCGTGTTTTCTAGTTTCGTACTAAGTTCATGTTCGTTTCAGCAAACGATACAAGAAGAAAAACAATTTGTAGGAACAACAGGAGGAACTATAGATCGTGTTACGGATCCAATTCCGCTGAAGGAGCTTCCAAAATATTTTCCAGTGAAATTTAAAGTGCCAGCGTTTTTACCGTATGACATTACGAGTGATGTGAAGGGGGAAGTCAGAACGATTGGAAAAAAGAACGCTGTCTTAATGATTAAATATAAACAGCAGGAGTCAGGTAGAAATGAGTATATTGAGTTAAATGTTGCGAACTTTCCTTATAGTTTTCCGGATCTTGTGGAAGAGAAACGATTTCAAGAACAAATGAAATTGAATAATGGAGCATTCGCTTATTTTAAAAATAAGGATGACTCCGAGCGAGGAGATGAATTTGCTGCACTTATATGGAAAGAGAAAGGACTTGAATATCAGCTGCTGTATCGTAATGCACAAGAAAATGATAAAGATGTGATTAAGAAAAATTTAGTATACATTGCAAATAATATGGAATGAAAAAACTAGCTGAATCATTCAGCTAGTTTTTGTATGTTATTATTTCTTTTTAATTTTTCCAGTCCACGTTTTGAATCCACCTTGTAATTGGTAGAAATCTTTGTAGCCTTGTTTCTTTAAGTATTGAGCCGCACGACCAGTACGGAATCCGCTTTGACAGTATAAGTAAACTGGTTGATCTTTACGAAGTTCTTTATGACGAAGGCGAATTTGTGATAATGGAATGTTACGTGCGCCTAAAATATGCCCTGCAGTATATTCGTCTGCTTCGCGAATATCGATAAGCTGTGCTTTACGGTAGCCAGCGCGAAACTCTTCTTCTGAAAGTGTTGTAATTAATTTTTTCTGATAGAAATACATCCATACAGTGTAACCGATGAACGCTACGATTACGGCTAATAAAATAATCCAAGTTGTTGACACGATTCTATCGCTCCCTTTTTTCTTATCCTACTTTCAATATTATAATGCCCGTATGTATTTATGCAACAGATTCATTTGTATATAAGAAGAAATTTCGTATTCTTTCACAAATTTTGTCGAATTTGGTAGACTAGAGAATGTGAAAAATAATTGGTTATATGAGGTGCAGGATGGGAAAAGAAAAATGGTGTTATATTAACTCTGGTCAATGTTCACCGGCATTTAATATGGCGTTAGATGAATGTTTATTAAATTGGCAAAGTGAAAAGAAAATGCCACCAACCATTCGTTTTTACGAATGGGAAGTACCGACATTAACAGTCGGGTATTTCCAACGTGTTGAAAAAGATATTAATATGGATGTAGTTAACGAAAAGAAATATGGATTCGTTCGTCGTCAAACAGGCGGTAGGGGTGTACTACATGATAAAGAATTAACGTACAGTGTTATTGTGTCTGAAGATCATCCGAATATGCCAAAAACAGTTACAGAAGCGTATCGTGTTATTTCGCAAGGTTTACTAGATGGTTTTAAAGCATTAGGGCTAGAAGCGTATTATGCAGTTCCAAAAACAGAAGCAGATCGTGAAAATTTAAAAAATCCACGCTCAGGCGTATGTTTTGATGCGCCGTCTTGGTATGAAATTGTAGTAGAAGGAAGAAAAATCGCAGGTAGTGCGCAAACACGTCAAAAAGGTGTTATTTTACAGCACGGGTCGATTCCGTTAGAAATAGATTTAGATGAGTTATATGATCTGTTTTTATTCCCGAATGAACGTGTAAAAGAACGTATGAAGAGTATGTTCTCTTCTAAAGCGGTAGCAATTAATGAATTAACAGACCGTACGTTTACAATCGAGCAGTTAATTAAAGCGTTTGAGGTTGGGTTTGAAAAAGGATTAGATATAGAGCTTGTTCCGTATGAATTAACAGAAGAACAATTACATGAAGTGCAAACATTAGCAAAAGAAAAGTATGAAAGTAAAGAATGGAATTATAAAAAATAAGAGGTGGCAATTGCCGCCTCTTATTTTTTTATAGTAAATTAAGTACTTTTTCTACTTTGATTCCTTTATCTTGTAAAGAACGAAGGCGATTGACAACGTCCATAATTTCTTTGTCAAATGTAACGCTAATACCTTGGCTTTGTAGTTCTTCTTTTAAGCTTTCAATAGAATCATCTATGTCGATGCCAAGCTCGTAATCTTGACAAACTTCAATTGTCTTTTTCACGAGTTTCACATAATTTTCTTGTAGTTTTGAATTTGTTTCAGTCAAAGCAGGTTGCTTCGGTTTTGCAGGCGCGACCGGTGCTGTCTCTTGCTTTGTAACTGGAGTTGGTACTTCTCGTTTCACAGGTGCTGGAGTAGATAATTCTACAGCTGCTTCTACACTTACTGGCTTCGGTGTCGGAGTAGGCTTAGGTGCTGTAGCAGGTGTTTCCACACGTGTAACAGGCTTTGGAGCAGGTGCAACTGCTTTTGGAGCTTCTACAACTACTTCTTTTTTCGGAGTAGCTTCTACAACTGTTTCTTCTTGTTCAGCAGCCTCTTTATTTTCTTTACTCCACATAACGCGTTCTATTTCTAGAGAAACATTATTTTTGTTCATCGCTGTTAATGTAACTTTACCAACTTCAGCGTTTCCAGTGAAATCAACAATTTTATAAATAACACTCTTGTTCCAATCCACGTTTCCGCTCAAAAATAATTCTTCGTTACATTTCGGCGTTAAGCCCTCGATTTTAATTTCTGCGTTTACACCGTTTTCACTATATACCATAATTAGCGAAGCATTTACATCTTCGTCTGCTAACATTAGTTCACGTACCATTTTGCCGGTGCGTACTTGCGTTTTCTTCTTAACTGACATCTAATTTCTCCTCTCAAAAATTCAGTAATAATAAAAAAATCGTATAACGAAAAATAATTGCTCACGAAGATTTATGATACCGATAATAAAAGCATCACGTCAACAATTAACTTTAATTATTTTGCATTTTTCTTATTTTCTTTATGAAATTTTTCAATTTGTAAAATTAGACAGAAGAAAAACAGCCTTTTGAAGGGCTGTTAAAAATTTGATTTTTTATATAGGAATTTATATAAAGCATAAAATAGGATAGCGATTAAGGCATTTTGCCAAAAGGTTAGATGATAAATGAGATAAGGTTGTTTTTTAAAATAAATATTTAAGAATATAGCGGAACAAAATGGGATAGCAAATGCGAATCCAAATAAAATTTTTCTTTTCCAATTCATTTTCTGATCAAAGGAGTACCGCTTTAATAAATATAAAATAAATAGTATACCTAGTATAATTATTGAAACAGACGAAGTAGTTCCAAGGATACTAAAAGGTGGACTTATTATTTCGGTGTTCTTTTCAAAAAAGAAAATGAAAAGAGAAGCAATGGTGTCCATTCCAAACTGTATAGCGAGAAGTAAGCTAATAACAAAGCCGATTAAAGAAGTTTTTTCTAACATTGTTTGAACCGGCAAAGCCGATATGAGTTCATCACAATAAGATTGTAAGTCATCACCAAAAATGTCATAAGCATTCTTATTTTCTGTTTGTGCTTCGATGAGATGGTCTAATATTTCTAGTAATAGTTCTTCTACTTGCTGCTCTGGCACGTTAGATAAACGAAGATAAACTAACATATCGCTATAAGCAACTTCATTTTCAGGTGTTAGAAGTTCGCGTTTTTTGTTGTTCAATTTAATCATGTCTTGTGCATTCATCCCCATCACTCCCCCTGTAATAAATTGTTCACCGTTGTTGAAACCATTCCCCAGCTTTGTTTAAATTCTTCAAGCTGTTCTAATCCTTTATCCGTTACGTGATAATATTTTCTCTTTGGCCCAAGTGAGGAGGCTTTTAATGTTCCTTCAATCAATTTTTCTTTTTGCATACGTAACAATAACGGATATATGCTTCCTTCACTTACGAATGTAAATCCGTGTTTATTTAATTTTGTACTCAGTTCATATCCGTACACTTCTTCTTGTGAAATGATGTATAGGATGCAACCTTCGAGTACACCTTTTAACATTTGGCTGTGCATGATTTCACCACCTTTTACTCAGGTAACTTGCGTTGCAAGGTAGCTATTATCCAAATTATAACATTCAGTAACTTGCAAAGCAAGTTACTGAGGTGGAAAACTTTAATGCGTGTTAATTTTTCCACGTTCCCCATACTAACGAGAGGAGGGAAGTATATGAAACCGTTTATGCCAAAACTCGTTTACTTTGAACCGAAGGCACTTGAATATCCACTTGGAAAAGAGCTGTATGAGAAGTTTACGAAGATGGGACTAGAGATTCGTGAAACGACATCCCATAATCAAATTAGAAATTTGCCGGGTGAAAATGATTTGCAAAAGTATCGCAATGCAAAGGCGACACTTGTCGTTGGAGTGAGGAAGACATTAAAATTTGATACGTCAAAACCGTCAGCTGAATATGCAATTCCGCTTGCAACAGGGTGTATGGGACATTGTCATTATTGCTATTTGCAAACAACACTTGGGAGTAAGCCTTACGTTCGCGTGTATGTGAATCTTGATGAAATATTTGAGAAAGCACAGCAATATATGGATGAGAGAGCACCTGAAATCACAAGGTTTGAAGCTGCTTGTACATCAGATATCGTTGGAATTGATCATTTAACACATGCATTAAAGCGGGCAATCGAATTTATTGGAGAAAGTGAGCATGGGCGTTTACGTTTCGTTACGAAATATTCGCACGTTGATCATTTGTTAGATGCAAAACATAACGGGAAAACTCGTTTCAGGTTTAGTATTAATTCACGGTATGTGATTAAAAATTTTGAGCCGGGGACGTCACCCTTTGAAGAGCGTATTGAAGCAGCACGTAAAGTAGCAGGTGCTGGTTATCCACTTGGCTTTATAGTTGCGCCACTTTATATGCATGAAGGATGGGAAGAAGGATACCGTGAATTATTTGAACGACTGTACAATGCACTAAAAGATTTGTCCATACCGAATTTAACATTTGAATTAATTCAACATCGCTTTACAAAACCAGCAAAAAAGGTCATTCAGGAGCGTTATCCGAGTACGAAGCTTGAGATGGATGAAGAGAAGCGTAAATATAAATGGGGACGGTACGGCATCGGGAAATACGTATACAAAAAAGATGATGCGGAAGTATTGGAAGAAACGATAAGAGGCTATATACATGAGTTTTTTCCTGATGCAGAAATACAATACTTTACTTAAGAGGAGTCTGTATACAAATACAGATTCTTTTTTGTTTTATATATTTAGGCTTGTTTTCAACTTGTCACGTTATTCTTTCTGGTGTATCATTTTATTGATTGCTTCGTACGGAATGAGCAAAATGAAATTGGATGGAGGAAACCGATGCCTACCCCTAGTATGGAAGATTATATTGAACAAATTTATTTGTTGATTGATGAAAAGGGTTATGCCCGCGTATCTGATATTGCTGAAGCGCTTAGTGTACATCCATCCTCTGTAACAAAAATGGTGCAAAAATTAGACAAAGATGAATATCTAATTTATGAAAAATATAGAGGGCTTGTATTAACATCAAAAGGTAAAAAAATTGGAGAACGTCTCGTATACCGTCATGACTTGCTAGAGCAATTTATGCGTATTATCGGTGTGGATGAAAGTAAGATTTACAATGATGTAGAAGGAATTGAACATCATTTAAGCTGGGAAGCAATTGATCGCATTGGTGATTTAGTGCAATACTTTGAACAAGATGAGGTTCGAGTGGAAACACTTCGTGGTGTTCAAAAAGCAAATGAAGAGAAAAGTAATTAAAGGGAACGTATGTCGTTTCCTTTTTTATTTCAATCGAAAAGGATGGGAGAATTATGAAAGCAATTATTTTTGATTTTGATGGATTAATTGTGGACACAGAAACAATATGGTTTCACTCTTTCAGAGACGCCGTTCGTGAGTATGGTGGAGATTTACCTTTAGAGGAATTTGCAAAGTGTATTGGAACGACAGATGATGTACTGTATGCATATTTAAATGATCAATTAAAAGAGAAGTTTAACAAGCATGCATTAAAAGAAAAAGTGAAAACTTTACATAAAGAGAAAATGAAAATAACAGAAGCTCGTGACGGGGTAAAAGAATACTTACAAGAAGCGAAAGAAATGGGATTAAAAATCGCATTAGCTTCCAGTTCATCTAGAGAATGGGTTATTCCTTTTTTGGAAGAGCTACAAATTCGAGATTATTTTGAAGTCATTAAAACGAGAGAAGATGTTGAGAAGGTAAAACCAGATCCAGCACTTTACCGAGTGGCAATAGAAGGTTTAGGGATAGATTCGTCTGAAGCCGTTGTATTTGAAGACTCGTTAAACGGATTGAAAGCAGCAATTGCGGCAGGGTTAACGTGCGTTGTTGTACCGAATGATGTAACACGGAATTTACCCTTTGAAAATCATCACCTTCGCATTGAAAGTATGAAAGATAAAAGTTTGAAAGAAGTGCTTCAAAGTATAAAGAAAGACCGTATTTCCTAAAAGGAAGCACGGTCTTTCTTTTTGTTTTTTTTACCTTCAATGACAGTTAAATGAGATTGTTTTCTTTTTCGCTTCAAAGTGGAAGGAGTACCTTTTTTCCCTTTGTCATTAGAAGCGTTTGATTTAAAGAAAGAATTGCTTAGGGGTGCTACATTTTGTTTCCCATGTTTGCGGTTCGATTGTTTTGCAGCACGCTTATAAGAGCTTTGCGAATTTGCAGAACCACTAGAGTTTGTAAACATTTTGTAGAGTAAATAAAAGATACCAACGACAGCCAACATGATACCAATATTTCTTAACACTCCCATTGGATCTGTAATGACAGATGAAACAAGGCCGAATATTGCTAATCCGATAATAAGCACAAATATAGCGAAAGTAAACGAACGACCGTTCATAAGGAACACCTCCTAAAAACATATATTAAAATTAGTATATTAACGATGAGGAAAGGAGTTGAACACCATTTTTAAATAATTATTGTTTGTTTTCTAAACGTAATAATTCTTCAAACGATGCAATGGCTACTTCCACTTGATCATCTGTTGGTTCTTTCGTTGTTAATAGTTGTAGCCATAATCCGGGATATCCAAGTATGCGTAATACTGGAATATCGCGTAATCGATTCGTAAATTGTAACACTTCAAAAGAAATACCGAGAACGACTGGAATTAATAAAATTCGGTTTAACACTCTGGCCCAAAGTGGATCTGTAGGGACAAGGAAATAAACAAACATTCCAATAATGACTGTAAATATAATGAAGCTACTGCCACAACGATAATGAAGGCGCGTTTGTTTTTGAACATTTTCTACAGTCATTGAAAGATTATTCTCATAGGCATTAATTACTTTATGCTCCGCACCATGGTACTGAAATACCCGCTTAATGAGTGGCGTTAAAGAAATAAAGTATATATAGCTCAATAATAGCATGAGCTTAATGACACTTTCGACAATGATTTGCCCTGTATGAGATGGGAAAATCGGTCTCGTTAATTCAGCTAGTAATGCAGGAACTGCTGTGAAAATGACTTTACCGAATATGAAAGATAAAACGCCAACTGCTGCAACTCCTAATACCATCGTTAATTTCGATTGTTCTTCTTTTTTATTTGCGATTTGTTCGTCTTCTTCTGGGTGGACATCAAATCGTTCTGAAGCAAAGTTTAAATGTTTTGCCCCGTTCGCGCTTGCATCCACAATAGCGGCAATCCCTCGTAAAAATGGAATTTTTTTTAGGATAGATAATGCTTTATTGCGAACGCGTGGTAATCGATAAAATTCAATCGATTTATCTTTACGACGAACCGCTGTAACAGTATATTCTCTACCGCCAAACATAACTCCTTCTATGACTGCTTGCCCGCCATATATTTGTTTTGACTCTTCTGCCATGTTAACACCAACCTGTATTTGTTTCTCTCTTATGTAGAAAAAGAGGCAATTGTCATACTGGGTTCTGTCGTTTTGAAATAAGACAATCACCGAGTTTCCTTTATTTTATCGACAAATACAAGTAGATGACAAGGAAAAATGTTACGAGAGTCGGACATTTCTTATTCTTTTTATAGACAAATTTCGCAGTATTTAAACATGGTTCAAAATAGTTTCGGGCATACTATTGAGCGGAGGTGTTAATGTGAGTCAAGAACATATAGGAACAAGAAATTTTGTGCAAATTGGTTTATTTGGTGGACTCTTTTGGGGAGGAATATGGTATTTCCTTCATATATTTTCATTTACAGAAGCGGGACCGAACTATTTACTTCTACCATTTGCCTTTGGAAGTTGGAAAGAAGGGGTATGGGGAAATGTGTCAGGAATTGTTTGTATGGGACTACTTTCGATTTTAATTGCCTTTTTGTATAAAGCGTTTTTGGCAAAGTTTGAAGGAGTTCTTCCAGGGATTATTTATGGTCTATTTTGGTGGGCGTTACTATTTTTCGGAGTGGGGTTAATAGCGCCTGCTATTAAAAGTGCACTCCATTTACCGAAAGAAACAATTGTGACGACGATATGCATTTTTATATTGTATGGTGTATTTATAGCATACTCTGTTTCTTACGCAGTAAATACCAATAAGGCCGAGCGAGAAGGGGAAGAGAAGACAAACTATTCAAACAAGTAACTCCTATGTTAAAATGTTATATAGACATTTAATATTAAGGAGTTTTAAGCATATGAAAAAGGTACTCCTCGTAAACGGTCCTAACCTAAATCGCCTCGGTGTCAGAGAGGTAAATGTATATGGAAAGGGCACGCTAGCGACACTTGAAGCAGATATGAAGCAAGAAGCAGAAACAATGGGAGTGGAGTTAGAATGTTTCCAATCGAATCATGAAGGTGCGATTATCGATCGTATTCATGAGGCGGAAGATATATATGAAGGGATCATTTTAAATCCTGGAGCATTTACGCATTATAGCTATGCGATTCGAGATGCAATTGCAAGCATTTCGATTCCTGTTATTGAAGTACATATTTCTAACATTCATCAGCGTGAGTCGTTCCGTCACGAATCTGTGACGGCAGCTGTTTGTGCGGGACAAATTGTTGGATTTGGTTTTTATGGCTATAAGTTAGCGTTATTTGCATTAATGGAGAAATTGAGGGAGGCATAAAGTAATGGAGAAAATCGAAAGATTAAGAAGTGCATTTGATGAGGCTGGTATTGACGGTATTTTGTTAACAAATGAACATAGTCGTAGATATATGGCTAACTTCACAGGAACAGCTGGTGTTGTACTCATTTCGAAAAACCACGCTCAATTTATTACAGATTTCCGTTACGTAGAGCAAGCTACTAAACAAGCGGTTGGATACGAGATTGTACAGCATGCGGGATTAATTATCGATGAAGTTGCAAAGCAAGTGAAAGAATTAGGAATTCAAAAGCTTGGCTTTGAGCAAGATACTCTTACATATAGTTCTTATTCAGCTCATAAAGAAGCGATCGATGCTGAATTTATCCCAACTTCTGGGCTTGTAGAAAAGTTACGCTTGATAAAGACTGATTCAGAGATTAAGATATTAAAGGAAGCTGCACAGATTGCAGATGCTGCCTTTGAACATATTCTATCATTCATTCGCCCGGGAGTATCTGAAATTGAAGTGTCAAATGAACTTGAATTTTTCATGAGAAAACAAGGAGCAACATCTTCTTCGTTTGATATTATCGTTGCTTCAGGTCTTCGTTCGGCATTACCGCACGGCGTGGCATCTGAAAAAGTGATAGAAACAGGAGATTTCGTTACATTAGACTTCGGCGCTTATTACAAAGGATATTGCTCTGATATTACTCGTACGATTGCAGTTGGTGAACCATCTGATAAATTGAAAGAAATTTATAATATCGTTTTAGAAGCACAATTACGTGGTGTGAACGGTATTAAAGCTGGTTTAACTGGCCGTGAAGCGGATGCGTTAACGCGTGATTACATAACGGAAAAAGGATACGGTGAATACTTCGGACATTCTACTGGTCATGGAATCGGTCTTGAAATCCATGAAGCACCAGGTTTAGCATTCCGTTCTGATACAGTACTTGAACCAGGTATGGCTGTAACAGTAGAGCCAGGTATTTATATTCCAGGTATTGGCGGCGTACGTATTGAAGATGATATCATTGTGACAAGTGAAGGTAATGAAGTAATTACGAAATCACCAAAAGAACTTATTATTTTGTAATACACAGGAGGATTTTTTTACATGATTTCAGTAAACGATTTTCGTACAGGTTTAACAATTGCAGTGGATAATGGCCTTTGGCAAGTACTTGATTTCCAACACGTAAAGCCAGGTAAAGGTGCTGCATTCGTTCGTTCTAAACTACGTAACCTTCGCACAGGTTCTGTTCAAGAGAAAACATTCCGTGCTGGTGAGAAAGTAGAAAAAGCACACATCGAAAACCGTCGTATGCAATACTTATACGCAAGCGGTGAGGCTCACGTATTTATGGATAACGGAACTTATGAGCAAATCGAACTTAGTGAAAAACAAATCGAGCGCGAGCTTAAATTCCTAAAAGAAAACATGGAAGTATCTATTATGACTTACCAAGGCGAAGTACTTGGTGTTGAACTTCCAAACACAGTTGAATTACAAGTTACAGAAACAGAGCCAGGTATTAAAGGTGATACTGCTTCTAACGTAACAAAACCAGCTACATTAGAAACTGGCCTTGTTGTACAAGTACCAATCTTCATTAACGAAGGCGAAACACTTATCATCAACACTGGTGAAGGTAAATACGTTTCTCGTGCATAGTAGAAAAGCACTCGTGATTATCACGAGTGCTTTTTTTATAGAAAATAGGGCAAATAATAAATCGCTGTTATAACAAAACTAACGAAGACAAGTGAAAGGGTACCCATAATATATGGAGTTAAAATAATTTGAAATGGTTTTATTTCACCAGTTTCAATGCCAGTCAGTGTTTTACTGATTGCGTGATCCGTAATGTTGTTTCTATGATTACTCATAATAATTAGCCATGTAATTGCAAATATTGCTAAACTACCAAGGAAAAAGGCTTCCATGAATGACCAGCCGACCAATGATGAAAAAAGATAAATAAGAGCTAATTCTACTACAACGGTTAAACTAATTTTCAATGCCTTCATATTTTTCCTCCTCATTTTGTAATTCCAACCAGTTTAAAAATTTTTCACGTGACACGACGTGCAGAGAGCAAGATGACCTTACTTCTTTCTCTAGTGCAGCGTGTTCGTATGGAAACTTATTTTCCACATGCAATGAAATATAAGGTAGTTTTTCTTGTGCTTTTAAAGAGCGAATATTATTCGTTTTAGCACCAGCAAATACATAGGAAAGTTGTAAGTCTAAAAAAGCAATCTTAAAAATTTCTTTTTTTGCAGCCTCATTATATCCTTTTCCCCAGTATGGATAGCCGAGCCAGCTGCCAATGTGAGATTGTTTCTTCTCGTAATTAATATGTTTAAGTGTGGTGAGACCAATTATTTCATTCTCTGCATTTACAATCACTCTCGATAAAGACTTCTTTTGGCGTTCTTCTTCTATGGCGAAAAGAAGGAATGCTTTCGTGTCTTCGATTGTTTCTACTTTTATTCCTAATGCGTTTTTTACATGTGGATCACTTGATAGCTTGAAAATCGCATTTGCATAACGGAAATCGAGTGGTAGTAAAGTAATTCGTTGCATCATTTTCCCTCCTTTTCAATAAATATACCATAAAATACCATTATTATTAAGAATATTCAAAATATTATAGGCGGTAGATAAAAATTATGTTTTTAATTCTGAAATAGACAACCTCTGCATATGGTTGTACAAATATATTCTTTTTTAGCACATGCACTAGTAACCGTTATGGGAGAAGGTGGGAGAATGAAACAGTGGCTAGCGGCAATGGAAACATCTGTGCTTGTAATGGGGCTGCTTCGGTTGTTTTCAGGTAGCGCGGAAATATTCGCCGCTTTGCTTATGCTTTATGTGAATGATGCGAAGAAAGCATTGTTTATAAATGGTATGTTGGCGTTTGTTGGACCGACCGTATTAATTTTAACAATGACAATAGGCA
The DNA here is from genome assembly GCF_051915205.1 of Bacillus cereus group sp. MYBKT111-2. Classification (NCBI taxonomy): domain Bacteria; kingdom Bacillati; phylum Bacillota; class Bacilli; order Caryophanales; family Bacillaceae; genus Bacillus; species Bacillus cereus group sp. MYBKT111-2. The sequence goes on along the minus strand of NZ_JBQAEG010000001.1, from coordinate 474,127 downwards.
TAGCGAGTGTGGCAAGTGAGATCTCTTTCTTGAAACTCTTTTTTCTAGCGCTTGGAATTGGCTGCATTTTTATCGCGTTGTTGAAATAAGTAAGTCGAGTATAGTGGGGCGAAGCTGATGAAAGAAGTATTAGAAGTTTTACCAAAAACGATGAAGCAGTTAGTGGAAAATTGTAAGCAGTACGATGCTCTAGAGGAAATCCGTGTTCGAATTGGAAGACCGCTAGAGTGTATTGCTCAAGGTGAAGTGTTTTTTTATGACTATATCGTTACAGCAGAGGATGCTATTTACTTATTGAATAAGTTAAGTCACTTCTCAATTTATACAATGGAAGAAGAATTAAAGCGTGGGTATGTGACACTCCGAGGAGGTCACAGAATCGGCTTAGCAGGAAAAGTTATTACAGAAAAAAGCACAGTGAAAATGATTCGAGATGTCTCTTCTTTTAATATTCGTATTGCTCGTCAAAAAATAGGCATTGCTGAACCACTTTTACCGTATTTGTATGAATCACGATGGTTAAACACGATGGTAATTGGCCCGCCGCAAACGGGGAAAACAACACTTTTAAGAGATGTAGCACGTTGCATGAGTCAAGGTGTAAGTGCTTCGAAAATACCTTCGTGTAAAGTAGGGATCGTTGATGAACGGTCAGAAATTGCTGGCTGTGTGAAAGGAATTCCGCAGTATGATTTTGGCACACGAGTAGATGTGTTAGACGCATGTCCAAAAGCTGAAGGAATGATGATGATGATTCGTTCTATGAGCCCAGATATATTAATTGTGGATGAAATTGGTCGTAAAGAAGATAGTGAAGCAATTATGGAGGCAGTACATGCAGGGGTTCAGCTTTTTATAAGCGCACATGGCTTTTCTTATGATGATGTTGTGAAACGCCCATCATTAAAGGCAGTGCTAGAGCTCGGCATTTTTGATAGGTTTGTGGAATTGTCAAAAGCAAGAGGGCCAGGAACAGTTATGCAAGTGAAAGATAAATATGGAAAACCGGTATTACCTCATAGAAAGGCTGAGGGCGTATGGTGAAAATATTTGGTGCAGTGTTAATCGTTGCGGTCAGCACCTTTTTCGGGTTTTCATACGCCAAAAGATACAGTGAGAGACCGAGGCAACTTAGATTATTAAAAGCGGCACTGCAATCATTAGAGGCAGAAATTATGTACGGGCATACACCATTGTCTGAAGCCGCTGAGCGATTAGTGAAACAAATGCCGAAGCCGTTAAATTGGATATTTCAAAGTTTCGCTAGCAGGCTAGAAAGTGGAGAACAAACAGTTAGAGAAGCTTGGATAGATAGTTTGAAAGAAAATTGGAAGCTAACAGCATTTCAACAAACTGAGTATGAGATTTTGCAGCAATTTGGTGAAACGCTCGGACAACATGATCGTGAATCACAACAAAAACATATTCGGTTATGTATTACACATTTAGAGAGAGAAGAAGAAGAAGCGAAAGCATTACAGCTGCAATATGAAAAGATGATTAAGAGCTTAGGAGTACTAGCGGGGCTACTTATCGTAATTTTACTGCTATAGGGGGGAGAAAGGCGATGTCCATTGATGTTGGATTAATATTTCAAATCGCCGGAATCGGCATTGTTTTAGCTTTCATTCATACTGTACTAAAAGAATTAAAGCGTGAGGATATTGCAAATTGGGTTATCCTCGTCGGTTTTGTCGTTATTTTATTTCATGTCGCATTTTTAATTAATACACTATTCGACAAGATTAAAAGTGTCTTTCTCTTCCAGTAAAGGGGGCGGTTCGAATCGAAATTATACAAATTGTCGGATTAGGCCTCGTTGCTACGTTTTTAGCGGCTGTATTGAATCAGCATAAATCTAGCATTACGTCATTATTTATTGTGTTCGTAGGTAGCGTAATGTTCCTTCTTTTAATCGATCAAATTCACGCTATTTTACAAATGATTGAGAGAGTAGCGAGTGAAGCGAAAGTTAGCAACGTATATGTAGAAACGTTGCTAAAAATTATTGGGATTGCTTATATCGCTGAGTTTGGAGCGCAAATTACAAAGGATGCAGGACAGGGGGCAATCGCTTCGAAAATTGAATTAGCTGGAAAGATTTTAATTCTCGTTATGGCGATCCCTATTTTGACGGTTGTAATTGAAACTATTCTCGGATTTTTACCGACGGGATAAGGGGGAGTGAATGTTGAGGGGGTTTGGAGCTAAGCTGCTATTTGCTTGCTTCCTTTTCTTTTCTTTACCGGTTGTTGTACAAGCTTCTCCTGTAGAGACAAACGTCGTTGATCAACAATTGGATAAGCTCGGAATTGAAGATGTGAAGCAATTTTGGGACGGGCTTGTTACAAAATATGGAGGTTACTTACCAGAGAGTCAAAAAGGTAGCTTTATGGAGTTTGTAAAGGGAGAAAAAGAAATCTCTATAAAAGAGTGGATGCTAGGTTTATTAAAGTACTTATTTCACGAACTTGTTGCAAATGGGAAACTACTCGGAACGCTCATTATGCTCACAATTTTTAGTGCATTGTTGCAATCACTGCAATCTGCATTTTCAAAGAGTAGCGTAAGCAAAATAGCCGATGCAGTTGTATATATGGTACTAATTATTTTCGCTTTAAATAGCTTTTATGTCGTTATGACATATGCAAGAGAAACGATACAAACAATGGTAGATTTCATATTAGCGTTATTGCCTATCTTGCTTGCACTCATAGCGACAGGTGGTGGTGTTGTATCCGTATCGTTTTTTCATCCGATTATCATCTTCTTAATGAATACGAGTGGGCTTTTGATGAATTATATCGTTCTACCACTTTTATTACTTGCAACGATATTAAGTATTGTAAGTACGATGAGTGATCAATATAAAGTTACGAAATTGTCCAAGCTTCTGCAAAACGTTAGCGTCGGGATTATCGGTATCTTTTTAACGATTTTTTTAGGCGTATTATCTGTACAAGGAACAGCGACAGCTGTTGCGGATGGAATCGCTGTGAAAACAGCTAAATTTGTAACAGGAAACTTTATTCCCGTAGTAGGAAGAATGTTTACAGAGGCGGCGGATACAGTTATTAGTGCGTCGGGATTATTAAAAAACACAGTCGGAATTATCGGACTCGTCATTCTATGTTTAATTGTCGCTTTTCCAGCGATTCAAATTTTTTGCATCGCATTTATTTATAAGTTCGCAGCAGCAGTATTGCAACCAGTTGGCGGCGGAGCAATCATTCAATGTTTAGATATCATTGGACGGAGCATCATTTATGTATTTGCTTGCTTAGCTATCGTATCGTTTATGTTCTTTTTAAGTATCACAATTATTATTGCTGCGGGGAACATTACACTTATGATGCGGTAGGAGGTGAAGGGTATGCAATTTGTTACAGAGTGGATTAGAAATATTATCGTTTTTTTACTCTTAGCGACAATGCTTCATCTTATTCTTCCAAATTCCAATTTGCAAAAGTACGTTAAATTCGTTGTAAGTCTATTATTAGTTGTTTTAATTTTAACGCCTCTATTTAAACTATTGCAAACAGATGTAAATGAAGTAATCGCAAATTTTAATGAAGAGAAGTACGTAGCAGAAGGATCTGTAAAAAATTCAATAGATTCGAAGAAAAAAGAAATACAAGCTCTAACACGTGCATATAGTTTAGAAGAGATGGCTACCAAAATGAAAAAAGAAGTAGGAAAAGAGTTTGAGAAACAGTATGGTATGTCAGTCTCTGAAATACAAATAGTCGCAGCGGAAAGCACAGCGGAAGTAAAGTCAGCGAAAGATATTCAATCTGTTGTTGTGACGTTGAAAGAAAAAGAACGTAGTAAAAATGATGCAATCGAAACAGTAAAACCAGTTGAAATTAATACGAAAGAACCACCGAAAAAAGTAGAGGAAACGAATGGAGAAATGAAAGACTTCTTTTCAAGCAGGTGGCAACTAGAGAATAAACAAATCCAAGTTCAAATGGAAGGGAGGACAGGTAGAGTAAATGGACAATAAAGATAAAAATTCGAAGTTCTCATTTTTTCGAAACTTATTGAATGGAGATGAAAAAGAAAGTAATGAGAAGGGAAAAAAGGTAACACCTAAGTTCTTACTTGTCCTACTCATACTTGGAATGTTGCTTATGTTTTCTAGTAGTTTTTTTTCAAGTAAAAAAGAAGAAGTACCTGTATTTAAAGAACAAAAAACTCAAAACCAGGAAAAAGATGTACCAACTTTTGGACAAAAAAATAATGATAATATGTCAAATGTAGAAAAATATGAAAAAGCGTATGAACAAGAATTAAAAGCAGCCTTAGAAGAAATAGCAGGAGTAAAAGATGTAACGATTAATGTGAATTTAGATTCATCAGAGGAAAAAATATTAGAAAAAAATACAGTGAAACGTTCACAAACAACAGGTGAAACAGATAAAACAGGCGGCAAGAGGGAAGTAGAAGACGAGTCTCTTGATGAAAAGACAGTCATTATACGTGAAGGGGATAAAGAAACTCCCGTTGTTTTACGAACAGAGAAACCGAAAGTGCGAGGTGTTCTTGTCGTAGCAAAGGGAGTGGATAATATACAAGTTAAAGCGATGGTAAAAGAAGCTGTAATACGGCTGCTAGATGTGCCAGCCCATCGTGTTTCAGTTTCACCGAAAAATTGATAGGGAGGAAATAAAGTGTTAAAAAAACAAACGGTTTGGCTATTAACGATGTTAAGTTTAGTTGTTGTACTATCTGTGTATTACGTAACAACTCCAGACAAAATGAATACAGCATCGCCGGCAACAGGTGAAAAGATTGGACAAGAAAAACAAGGTACTGATAAAGCAGTAACAAACGAAGCGCCTAAAGAAACGCCTAAAAAAGAAAATACAAACAAGGAAACATCAAATAAAGAAACAAACAAAGAAACAGATAAAAAAGAGAGTGCTACAAAAGAAACAAGTAAAAAAGAAGCTAACGTAACAGTTCAATCAAGTGATGAAAATTTCACAGCGTTACGTATGCAAATGGAAGATCAGCGAAGTGAACAAAAAGCAAGATTACAAGAAGTGATGAATTCAGCAAAATCTTCAGCAACAGAAAAGAGTAAAGCAAAAGATAATTTTGATGCAATCACTACAATGGAAACGAAGCAAGAATTACTTGAGACAGTAATTAAATCTCAAGGTGGATATAAAGATGCCCTTGTAAGAGCTGATGGAACTGACATTAAAGTAACTGTAAAAGCAGCAAAACATTCACAAAAAGAAGCGAATAAAATTATACAACTTGTAAGAAGTGAAGGCGGATCAAAAGATGTAGGTGTAAAATTTGATCCACCAACAAAATAAAACGAATAATCCGCGGGGAATTCCTCCGCGGATTATTCGTTTTTAGTAATCGGATTGTTTGAAAATAGTTAGATAAAAATAATAATAGAAAAAAAGCTATCATTTTCGATAGCTTTTTTCTGTTTCGTCTTTGTTTTTACTATGTTCAACTCGGAACGGAGAAATACGTTGTGAGTAAAAGATTAGCGGTTCATGGTAGTGATGATTACTTTTTCCGGATTTGACGTGGATGAAGAGAACGAATGCCCAGACCATTACGGCAGGTAAGAAGAGAATGAGCCATATCATATGTCCACACCTCGATACGATATATTTTCTACACTTTGAACATACTATTCTTATATGAAGGAATGATGAACGACGTGTAAACAAAAAAATAATATTTGGTAAAAATACGTTATTGACTATAGATGTGGCAAAGGGTAGAGCGGGAGTGGGGTGTTTACTGTGTACAGTTTTGAATAAGTAGTGGATGTTTTTTAGGAAGTGGTCTTGCCAATTTCATGTGAAACTTGGTATTATTACTAGGTATTAAATTTTTATTGGGATAATATTTTTACAGGAGTTTCGATTTATTATAAAGAAATATAAATTGGAATGTTTAAAAAATTTATCGTAAGATGGAAATAGTAACTATTTCTATTAGTAAATGAAATACATTTTCTAATAGAGTACATCGTATTTTTACAGTCAATCTAGTTTTAGTGAAGAGAAATCTGTAAAAACGGGACAAACAAGAGTATGGGAGTGGATTTTACATGTTTAAAATTCAAGAAGTTCGTGAATTAATTAAATTAATTGATAGCTCTAATATTGATGAATTTGAATACAAAAAAGATGGTACGACAATCAAAATGAAAAAGCGTGGTAATGAAGTTGTTGCGGTGCAAGCACCTGTAGCGAAACAAGCCGTGCAATCAGTGGCACCTGTTGAAGTTGAAACGACAGTAGCGGCAGCGCAAGTGGAAGTACCAAAACAAGAAGAGAAAAAAGCTGTTCAGAATGAAAACCTACATAAAATTACATCACCAATGGTAGGTACATTCTATTCTTCTTCTTCTCCTGATACGCCTCCATATGTAAGTGTTGGGGATAGAGTATCGAAAGATTCTATCGTATGTATTGTCGAGGCTATGAAGTTATTTAACGAAATCGATGCAGATGTAGATGGAGAAATTGTTGAGATTCTTGTTAATAACGGACAGCTTGTTGAGTATGGACAACCGCTATTTCTTGTAAAAGCGTAATAAGGGAGTCTTTGTGATGATAAAAAAAGTATTAATAGCCAATCGTGGGGAAATTGCTGTACGAATTATTCGTGCTTGTAAAGAAATGGATATTGAAACAGTCGCAATTTATTCAGAAGCAGATAAAGAGTCACTTCACGTACAAATTGCTGATGAGGCGTATTGTGTAGGACCAACGATTTCGAAAGAAAGCTATTTAAATTTGACGAACATTATTAGTGTTGCGAAGTTAACAGGCTGCGATGCAATTCATCCGGGATACGGATTTTTAGCAGAGAATGCAGATTTTGCAGAGTTATGCCGTGAGTGTAACTTAATTTTTATCGGTCCAAGTCCAGAAGCTATTTCAAAGATGGGCACAAAAGACGTTGCTCGTGATACAATGAAAGAAGCAGGGGTTCCGATTGTACCAGGTTCACAAGGAATTATTAAAAATACCGAAGAAGCGATCGAACTTGCGAATCAAATTGGATATCCTGTTATTATTAAAGCGACTGCAGGTGGCGGCGGAAAAGGTATTCGTGTTGCGCGCCATGAAGAAGAGCTTGTAAAAGGAATTCAAATTACACAGCAAGAAGCTAGTACCGCTTTTGGGAACCCTGGTGTATACTTAGAAAAGTACGTTGAAGATTTCCGCCATGTTGAGATTCAAATAATGGCAGATACACACGGAAATGCCATTCATTTAGGAGAGCGTGATTGTACGATTCAGCGCCGCTTGCAAAAACTACTAGAAGAAAGTCCATCACCAGCACTTGATGAAAATGTGCGTAAGCAGATGGGTGAGGCGGCAGTTAAAGCGGCGGTAGCGGTTGATTATACAGGTGCTGGTACGGTTGAGTTTATTTATGAATATAAAACGAAAAGCTTTTATTTCATGGAGATGAATACGAGAATCCAAGTTGAGCATCCAGTTACTGAAATGGTAACAGGGGTAGACTTAATTAAAGAACAAATTCTTGTTGCTTCTGGAGAAAAGTTATCGTTACAGCAAGAAGAAGTACAATTTAATGGTTGGGCAATTGAATGCCGAATTAATGCGGAAAACCCTGCCAAAAAATTTATGCCATCTCCAGGTAAAGTAGAAATGTACTTGCCACCAGGCGGATTTGGTATTCGCGTCGATTCAGCTGTATATCCGGGATATTCAATCCCACCTTTCTATGATTCGATGGTTGCTAAATTAATTGTTCACGGAAAAACACGTGAAGAGGCAATTGCAAAAATGAAGCGTGCACTCAGTGAGTTTGTCGTTGAAGGCGTACATACAACAATCCCGTTCCATTTGCAATTGTTAGATCATCCTGATTTTGTAAAAGGTGAGTTTAATACGAAATTTTTGGAAGAGCATGAACTTGTGACGCAGTGATACATTAAAGGAGGTTTTTTTCATGGCTGAACATATGTTAGATATGGGTCAAGATACAACTCTTGGTAAAGTAGAAATTGCACCAGAAGTAATTGAAGTAATCGCAGGTATTGCAGCTGCTGAGGTAGAAGGCGTAGCGGCAATGCGTGGTAATTTTGCTACAGATGTTGTTGAGAAGTTAGGTAAGAAAAATCATGGTAAAGGTGTAAAGGTTGAATTAGCAAACGAAGATATTATCGTTGACCTTTATGTTGTAATGTATTTTGGCGTAGCAATTCCAGTTGTTGCACAAAAGATTCAAGACAACATTCGCCAAGCACTCTTTACAATGACAGGGCTTGAGCCAAAAGAAGTGAATGTTCACATCGTTGGCGTAACATTCGAAACACAAAAAACAGAAATCGAACCAGTGTAAGAATGAAAAAGGTGCCTAGTAACATAGGCATCTTTTTTATCGTTTCATTTCTTCACAAATTACAACCCTCTAATTATTATACTATTTCAAAAAATGAGAAATAAAAAAGAAAATGTTTCGTTTTACCAAAAAACGTACATTGTGATAAGATATGGAACTTGAAGTTAATCTTTTTATTATTTTTCAGCCTTGTAACCCGTGTGTGAAACGATAAATTGTGTTATTATCATTGTATTATAAGGTTGGAAAATCAATGAAAACTGTAAGAGTAAGTGAATTGACGGCTTATAAATTATAATAATATAACAAAGCATAAGGAAAGACTTGAAGCATAAAGGAGAGTTACAATGAAACGTAGGACGGCTAGAGAAAGAGCTATGCAAGCATTATATCAAATGGATATTACAGGTGAATTAGAACCGAAAGTAGCAGTGGAAAACACGCTAGATGAAGGTGAAGAAACAAATGAGTTTCTAGAATCACTTGTTGTAGGTTTTGTAGAAAATAAAGAAGTAATTGATGAAGCGATTCGTCAAAATTTAAAAAAGTGGAAGCTTGAGCGTATTAGTATTGTTGATCGCAGTATTTTACGTGTAGCTGTGTATGAAATGAAATACATGGAAGAAATTCCACACAACGTAACAATTAACGAGGCAATTGAAATTGCTAAAACATTTGGGGATGAGGAATCTCGTCGTTTTATTAACGGCGTTTTATCTAATATAAAAGATACACTGTAATTTCTTTAAGGGGGAATCTTAAAATGGTAGCAGTAATCATCAAAGGAAATGAAGTTGCGGAGAAAAAACGAGCACAATTAACAGAAGAAGTTGTGAAGTTGAAAGAGCAAGGGATTGTACCAGGATTAGCAGTTATTTTAGTTGGAGAAGATCCAGCATCTCGTTCTTATGTAAAAGGAAAAGAAAAGGGCTGTGAACAAGTAGGAATCTATTCAGAGCTAATTGAATTTCCTGAAACAATTACGGAGGAGCGTTTGCTTGCTGAAATCGATCGCTTAAATGGCGATGACCGCATTAATGGCATATTAGTGCAATTACCTTTACCAAAACATATTGAAGAAAAAGCTATCATTGAAAGAATTTCACCAGAAAAAGATGTAGATGGATTTCACCCAATCAGCGTAGGACGTATGATGACGGGGCAAGATACATTCCTTCCATGTACACCGCATGGTATTGTAGAGTTAGTAAAAGAAACAAATCTTGATATCTCAGGAAAACATGTTGTAGTAATTGGAAGAAGTAATATTGTTGGCAAGCCAGTGGGACAATTGTTCTTAAATGAAAATGCAACTGTCACATACTGTCATTCTAAGACGCAAAATATGAAAGAGTTAACGAAATTAGCTGATATTTTAATCGTAGCAGTAGGACGACCTAAAATGGTAACAGCTGATTATATGAAAGAAGGGGCAGTTGTAATCGACGTTGGTGTAAACCGTTTAGAAACAGGAAAACTTTGTGGTGATGTTGACTTTGACAACGTGTTAGATGTTGCAGGTTACATTACACCTGTGCCAAAGGGTGTTGGTCCAATGACGATCACAATGCTTCTTCATAATACTGTTGAATCGGCTAAGCGTGCAGGTGTCGTTTGTAAATAATTTGAGTCGGCTATGAGGAGAGAGAAATGGAGAAACAATATTTAACCGTTACAGCGTTAACACGCTATATAAAAACAAAAATAGAATATGATCCGCATTTACAGTCTGTTTGGTTAAAAGGTGAAATTTCCAACTTTAAAAATCATAGCCGTGGCCACATGTATTTTACATTGAAAGATGAAAATGCAAGAATCGCAGCGGTTATGTTTGCGGGTCATAATCGTAATATTAAATTCAGACCTGAAAATGGGATGAAGGTACTCGTGAAAGGGAAAATTTCTGTTTACGAGGCGAGTGGTTCTTATCAAATTTATATTCAAGACATGCAGCCTGACGGAGTCGGAAACCTGCATTTAGCTTACGAACAATTAAAGGTTCGTTTAGAGGAAGAAGGATTGTTTTCTCAAGTTTATAAAAAAACAATCCCTCCTTATGCGAAAACAATAGGTGTGATTACGTCACCAACAGGAGCAGCGATTCGTGATATTATAACAACGATTAAACGTCGTTATCCAATTGGAAATGTTATTGTGTTTCCAGTACTTGTACAGGGGGAGTCAGCAGCTCCCTCAATTGTACAAGCGATCCGTACAGCGAATGAAATGGAAGGGATAGATGTCCTAATCGTTGGGCGCGGTGGAGGTTCTATTGAGGAATTGTGGGCGTTTAACGAAGAAATGGTTGCAAGAGCTATTTTCAAGAGTGAGATCCCTATTATTTCAGCAGTAGGCCATGAAACAGACTTTACAATTGCGGATTTTGTTGCCGATTTAAGAGCACCAACACCAACTGCAGCAGCTGAGCTGGCAGCGCCTAATATTATCGAGTTACAAGAAAAGGTATTACAAAGAACTCTAAGGTTGCAAAGAGCAATGAGAGAGTTAGTACATAAAAAAGAAGAAAAACTACAAGTATTGCAAAAATCTTATGCGTTCCGTTATCCAAGACAAGTATATGAGCAAAAAGAAGAGCAATTGGATAGAGCGTTAGAACAGCTTGTGTTAGCGAAAGAGCGCTATATTGATAAAAAGGTAAATCAGTTAAAACAGCTTTCATTTTATTTAGAGAAGCACCACCCATCTCAAAAAATTATGCAAACAAAGGTAGCAGTTGAAACATTGCAAAAGCAATTGCAACGTGAAATGCAAACGTTACTCCAAACGAAAGAATTTGCCTTTGTAAGAGCTGCTCAAAAACTTGAAGCGCTAAGTCCGCTTAAAGTAATGATGAGAGGGTACGGGCTTGTATATGATGAAGAGAAGCAAGTGTTAAAAAGTGTGAAAGATGTTAGCCTTGGAGATGCTGTTTCAGTTCAATTACAAGATGGAATATTAGATTGTAGCGTATCAGGAATAGAGGAGCGTGAATTGAATAATGGAAAATAAATTAAGCTTTGAAGAGGCAATTTCGCAACTTGAGCACCTCGTTTCTAAATTAGAGCAAGGTGACGTACCTTTAGAAGAAGCAATTTCTTATTTTAAAGAGGGTATGGAATTATCTAAGCTTTGTGATGAGAAGTTGAAGAACGTACAAGAACAAATGGCAGTTATTCTTGGGGAAGATGGAGAGCTTGAACCGTTTACTGCTTTAGGAGATGAAGCATAGTGACAATTGCTTTTGATACTTTTTTGAAAGAAAGTAAAACTTTCGTAGAAGAGAAGCTTGTAAGCTATGCAAATGAATTACAATGTCCAAATGTACTTCGTGAAGCGATGGCATATTCTTTGGAAGCGGGTGGAAAGCGTCTCCGCCCGTTACTTTTATTTGCAACATTACAAGCGTTTGGTAAAGAAAAAAATCTTGGTGTAGGTGCAGCTTGTGCTCTTGAAATGATACATACATACTCGTTAGTTCATGATGATTTACCTTGTATGGATGATGATGATTTAAGAAGAGGGAAGCCCACAAATCATAAAGTATTTGGTGAAGCGATGGCAGTTTTAGCAGGAGATGGTTTGTTGACATATGCTTTTCAAGTTATTATGGCATATGAGCAAAAGGAAATCTCTGCTGAGAAAAAAGTAAGACTTGTACTTGAGCTTGCAAAGGCGGCAGGGCCAGAGGGAATGGTTGGCGGACAAGTAGCAGATATGGAAGCGGAAGGGAAACAGCTTACGATCGATGAGTTGGAGTATATTCATAAGCATAAGACTGGGAAACTACTTGAATTCGCTGTACTTGCAGGGTCGATACTTTCTAATGCCACAGAAGAACAGGAAGAAAAATTACTTGAGTTTGCAAAATATATCGGCCTAGCTTTCCAAATTCGAGATGATATTTTAGATGTGGAAGGAACCGAAGAAGAGATTGGAAAACCGATTGGTAGTGATGTTTCCAACGAAAAGAGCACATATACGACGTTATTTACTGTAGATAGAGCAAAGGATATTTTAGAAGAAACGATTGCAAAAGCAAAAGATGCTATTAGTTCCTTGCAATTACAAGATGAATATTTACTATCTATTTGCGATTTGATTGCAAAACGTAATAACTAATATAACAGCGTTTTCATTTGTTGAGTCATTCATCATTTTATGATATAAATGTAGGAAAAGGTTTTTCTTTTCTTGTTATTGGCAAAAATATATGTAGATTACATTGCCGTTATCACTTCGTGTTAGCGGCTATTTTTTTCATCGCCTAAAGAAATATGGTTTATAATAAGATTAGGGCGCAATAGACTGGTTAATAGCAGGACAAGGTGAAAAATAAAAAAGAGAATTTCTTGTTTTGTGTAAATGTTTTTTATAATATTTGACATGTTGACAGATTATGAAATGAAAGTGAGTGATCCATGTGGATCTAACGCAAATTCAAAACCCTAGTTTTTTGAAAGATATGTCTATCAGTGAACTAGAGGGATTGAGTGAGGATATTCGTAAGTTTTTAATTGAAGAGCTCTCTCAAACAGGTGGACATATTGCGCCTAATTTAGGTGTAGTAGAACTCACAATTGCTCTGCATAAATTATTTGATAGTCCGAAAGATAAATTTTTATGGGATGTAGGACATCAATCCTATGTACATAAAATTTTAACTGGACGTGCAAAAGAATTCGGCACATTAAGGCAATATCAAGGTCTATGTGGTTTCCCAAAACGTTGTGAGAGTGAGCACGATGTATGGGAAACTGGCCATAGCTCGACATCATTATCTGCTGCAATGGGAATGGCTCTAGCACGTGATTTAAAGAAAACGAAAGAATATGTTATACCAATCATTGGTGATGGCGCTTTAACGGGCGGAATGGCTTTAGAGGCATTGAACCATATTGGACATGAAAAAACAGACATGATTGTTATTTTAAATGATAATGAAATGTCAATTGCGCCAAACGTTGGTGCGCTTCATAATGTGCTTGGACGTCTACGTACCGCAGGAAAATACCATTGGGTAAAAGATGAGCTAGAGTATATTTTGAAGAAAATCCCAGCTGTCGGTGGGAAAGTTGCTGCGACAGCAGAGAAAATAAAAGATAGTCTTAAATATTTACTAGTATCTGGTGTCTTTTTCGAAGAGTTAGGCTTTACATATTTAGGTCCAGTCGATGGACATGATTATGAAAAGTTATTCGAAACGTTGCAATATGCAAAGAAAACAAAAGGCCCAGTGCTTGTTCATGTTATTACGAAAAAAGGAAAAGGTTACAAACCAGCTGAGAGTGATGTTATTGGCACTTGGCATGGAACAGGACCTTATAAAATTGAATCAGGTGACTTCGTTAAACCGAAAGAAGTTGCACCAGCATGGAGTGCTGTTGTTAGTGAAACAGTACTTAAGTTAGCGAGAACGGATGAGCGTATCGTTGCAATTACACCTGCAATGCCTGTTGGATCGAAACTTGAGAAATTCCAAAAAGAATTCCCAGATCGTATGATTGATGTAGGTATTGCAGAACAGCATGCTACAACAATGGCAGCGGGTATGGCAACGCAAGGTATGAAACCATTCTTAGCGATTTATTCAACATTTTTACAAAGAGCTTATGACCAAGTTGTTCATGATATATGCCGCCAAAATTTAAATGTTTTCATCGGGATTGATCGCTCTGGTTTAGTAGGAGCAGATGGTGAAACGCATCAAGGTGTATTTGATATCTCATTCTTACGCCACTTGCCGAATATGGTACTTATGATGCCAAAAGATGAAAATGAAGGGCAACATTTAGTATACACGGCGATGCAATATGAAGATGGACCAATCGCATTACGTTATGCGCGAGGTAATGGACTTGGCGTTCATATGGATGAAGAATTAAAGGCGATTCCAATCGGTTCATGGGAAACGTTAAAAGAAGGTACACAAGCAGCTATTTTAACATTTGGTACGACAATACCAATGGCAATGGAAGCGGCTGAGCGTCTTGAAAAGGCTGGTATTTCAGTGAAAGTAGTGAACGCTCGCTTCATTAAACCAATGGATGAAGCATATTTACATGATCTCTTAGGAAAAAATATACCAATTTTAACGATTGAAGAAGCTTGCTTAATTGGTGGTTTTGGAACAGGAGTAGTTGAATTTGCGTCTGAGAACGGGTACCATAGTGCGTTAGTTGAACGAATGGGTATTCCAGATCGTTTCATAGAACACGGTAGTGTAACAAAATTATTAGAAGAAATCGGTTTAACGACAGATGCTGTTGTAGACCGTATTCATACAATGATTCCATCAAAACAAAAAAGGGCGTAACAAATGAGTGCGAAAAAAGAAAGAGTAGATGTACTATTAGTAGAGCGAGGGCTTATAGAAACACGTGAGAAAGCAAAACGCGCCATTATGGCCGGTCTTGTATATGCGAATGAGATGAGATTGGATAAGCCAGGGGAGAAAATCCCACAAGATACAGAGATTACGGTGAAGGGGCAAGTTATGCCGTATGTAAGCCGTGGTGGTTATAAACTTGAAAAGGCATTAGAGACATTTCATCTTGATTTACAAGATAAAGTTATGATAGATATTGGTTCATCAACTGGTGGCTTTACCGATTGTGCGCTTCAAAATGGAGCGAAATTATCTTATGCATTAGATGTAGGGTACAATCAACTTGCGTGGAAATTGCGTCAAGATGAGCGTGTTGTCGTAATGGAACGAACGAACTTCCGTTACGTAACACCAGCAGACTTAGAACGTGGTTTACCGCAATTTGCTAGTATCGATGTTTCGTTTATATCATTAAAACTTATATTGCCAGTTTTAAAAACAATGCTTATGCCGAATGGGGATGTAGCAGCGTTAATTAAACCGCAGTTTGAAGCTGGAAGAGAGCAAGTTGGTAAAAAGGGTATCGTTCGCGATCGAAAAGTACATGAGGCTGTCGTAGAAATGATTGTCGACTTTGCTATAAAAGAAGGATACGACGTAGAAGGCTTAACATTCTCACCGATTACGGGCGGGGATGGTAATATTGAATTTTTAATTCATCTGAAATGGCATGGTGAACGTGAGAAGGGCGAAAATCATTCTCCAATTTCTGTTGAGCAAGTAGTTACAGAGGCACATGATGTCCTAAAACAAAAAGGGAAAGGGGAATAACATATGTTGTTCCTCTTTTTGTTGTAATTGTATAATGATTGTAAAAACAATTGTGTACAAGTAACGAATTATAAGTTAACATAAATAAGTGAAGTATACCAATGTTTAAACTATGGTAAGAGATAGTGTGAGGTGCAAATGTATGAATAAAGGTCAGCGCCATATTAAAATCAGGGAAATTATTGCGAACAAAGAAATTGAAACACAAGATGAATTAGTTGATATTCTACGTAATGAGGGATTTAATGTAACGCAAGCGACAGTATCGCGCGATATTAAAGAATTGCACTTAGTGAAAGTGCCATTACATGATGGTCGCTATAAATATAGCTTGCCAGCAGATCAACGATTTAACCCGTTACAAAAATTAAAACGCAATCTAGTGGATTCATTTGTAAAATTAGACACGGCAGGACATATGCTTGTGCTAAAAACATTGCCTGGTAACGCTCATTCACTTGGAGCACTTATTGATCATTTAGAGTGGGATGAGATTATCGGAACCATTTGTGGTGATGATACTTGCTTAATTATTTGCCGTACACCTGAAGATACAGGTGTTGTCTCTGATCGTTTCTTAAATATGTTGTAACAAAAAATCTTGTTTGCTTTCCTCTGTAAAGTGGAAAGTGAACAGGATATTTTTATTGGTTAAAAACGTGAATTCTTAATTGTAATATAATATTTTCTTTGAATAAAATTAGGAAATAGGTGGATTGACCCGTAAAACAAATGTTTGGTACAATGGAGCGGTTAGAAAAGTAATTTATACATACAAACATATAGTATGACTATTTGAATAAAGAACTGAGAAAAGCCCTTCATAGGGGATTAGTTTATAACGAGGTGAATGGGGCATTGTTATCGGAATTATCGATTAGAAACTTTGCTATTATTGAGGCATTAAATATTTCTTTTCAAAAAGGATTAACGGTTTTAAGTGGTGAAACAGGGGCCGGAAAATCGATTATTATTGATGCGATTAGTTTACTTGTAGGTGGCCGTGGTTCAGCAGAATTTGTTCGATACGGAACAGAAAAAGCTGAGATAGAGGGGCTATTTTATGTGGAAGATGATAAGCATCCATGTATTGAAAAAGCAGAAGAGTTGGATATAGAAATAGAAGACGGCATGATTATTTTGAAGCGTGATATCGCTGCAAACGGAAAAAGTGTATGTCGTGTAAATGGAAAACTAGTTACCCTTAGTGTATTAAAAGAAATTGGAAAAACACTTGTTGATATTCATGGACAACACGAAACGCAAGACTTAATGAATGAAGAACGTCATCTATTTATGCTCGATCATTTTGATGGAGAGCGTATCGTTAAACAATTAGATATATACCAAAACGTATATGCTGACTATGAGAAATTAAAAAAACAGTTGAAATCGTTAAGTGAAAATGAACAACAAATGGCACATCGTTTAGATTTAATTCAATTTCAGCATGAAGAAATCCGTAAAGCGGATTTAAAGATAGATGAAGAAAATGACTTAACTGAAGAACGATTGCAAATTTCTAATTTCGAAAAAATTTACAAAGCATTAGGGGATGCGTATCGCTCGTTAAGTGCTGACGGACAAGGGTTAGATAATGTACGAAGCGCAATGGGACAAATGGAGAGTATTACACATTTAGATGAAGTGTATCAAGAAAATCATGATTCCATTGCCAATAGTTATTATTTATTAGAAGAAGTTGCCTATCAACTAAGAGAAAAGCTCGATATGATGGAATATGATCCGAATCGCTTAGATGAAATTGAAACGCGTTTAAATGAAATTCGTATGCTAAAGAGAAAATATGGAAATACTGTAGAAGAGATTTTAGCGTATGCTGATAAAATTGAACAAGAAATTTTTACGATTGAAAATAAAGACGTTCATATTGAAACGACGAAGAAACAGTTGAAGGAATTAGAAAGTGTTATTCTGAAAGAAGCAACGTTGTTAAGTAATATGCGTCATGAACTTGCAGAGCATCTTACAAATGCCATTCATCAGGAATTAAAAGAATTATATATGGAAAAAACAAAATTTGAAGTGAGAATTATGAAGCGAGAAGGAAATGCAGAAGAGCCTCTCGTGGAGGGAGCACCGGTAAGACTTACAGCGGATGGTTACGATCATGTGGAATTTTATATTTCAACAAATCCGGGTGAGCCGCTAAAACCACTTTCAAAGGTTGCTTCTGGCGGAGAGTTATCCCGTATTATTTTAGCTTTAAAAAGCATTTTTTCTAAGCATCAAGGTGTTGCATCTGTTATTTTTGATGAAGTGGATACTGGTGTAAGTGGCCGGGTCGCACAGGCTATTGCGGAAAAGATTTATCGAGTATCAGTAAACTCACAAGTACTTTGTATTACGCACTTACCTCAAGTAGCTTCAATGGCGGATTCGCATTTATTTATTCGAAAACAAGTAGCAAATGATCGAACAATTACATCAGTTACCGTTTTAACTATGGAGGATAAAGTAACAGAAATAGCTCGAATGATTTCTGGTGTGGAAATTACAGATTTAACGACAGAACATGCGAAAGAATTACTTACGCAAGCGCATCATTTTAAACAGACAGCAGAGGCTATCCAGTAATGGATAGCTTTTTTTCTCAAATGATGATTTCTTAATTCTTCCGGTTATAAATAAAGCATTGCAAGGAGAGATTAAAAAGTGAAGCCAAAAGGCTGAATGTGGGGTAGGAGCGAGGAGAGTGAACAAATTGAAATTAGAAAGATTTCGCAAAATAATAGGTATTTTTCTCCTTGTTTCTTTAGTTTTTATTGGGTGTTTTAAACCGCTTCGGACGTTTATTTCATCTCCGAAGCAACTTGTTGTTTTTGAAGGACAACAATCAGAAATAGCTTCATTACCAGTATTTAAAGCTTCATCTACAGATCGTCATGTGTTTACAGTAAGTTCAAATGAACAAAAACAAGGACTTATGGTAAATTCTCATCAAAATGGTGAAGCAGATATGGTGTTTCAGCTTGCTGGTTTTCCAGTGAAAAAAGTAAATGTGAGAGTATTAAAAGATTTCAAAGTTATTCCAGGTGGACAATCAATTGGTGTAAAGTTAAACACAAAAGGGGTACTTGTTGTAGGCCATCATTTAATTCAAACTGAAAAAGGGAAAGTATCTCCTGGTGAAACAGCTGGTGTGCAAATTGGAGATATGATTACTGAAATTAATGGTAAAACAATTGAAAGAATGAGTGATGTAGCACCATTTATTCATAATAGTGGGGAAACAGGCGAACCGCTTAATCTCGTTTTGCTAAGGGATGGAAAGCATATCCGCACTAAATTAACACCACAAAAAGACAGTGGAGAATCGTCTTATCGCATTGGTTTATATATTCGTGATTCGGCAGCTGGAATCGGAACAATGACATTTGTTCATCCTGATTCTATGAAATATGGGGCACTTGGTCATGTTATTTCTGATAATGATACGAAAAAGCCGATTCAAGTCGAAGATGGACAAATTATGCGTTCGACAGTTACATCAATTGAAAGAGGTAGTCATGGGAATCCAGGGGAGAAATTAGCGAGGTTCTCACCTGATCGTGAAGTGATTGGCAATATTACAATAAATAGTCCATTTGGTATTTTTGGCAAATTGAATACAAATATGACAAATGGCGTAATGGATAAAGCAATGCCTATTGCACTATCTCATCAAGTAAAAGAAGGACCAGCAAAAATATTAACGGTTATTGATCAAGATAAAGTGGAAGCGTTTGATATTGAAGTTGTGAGTACAGTACCGCAAAAGTTTCCGGCAACAAAAGGCATGGTAATAAAAGTAACAGATAAACGTTTATTAGCGAAAACAGGTGGTATCGTACAGGGGATGAGCGGAAGTCCAATTGTACAAAATGGAAAGGTAATTGGCGCTGTTACACATGTATTTGTAAATGATCCAACATCAGGATATGGTGTTCATATTGAATGGATGTTACATGAGGCTGGAATTAACATTTATGATCAAGAAAGAAAAGCGAGCTAATTAATAATTAGCTCGTTTTTCTATTGAAAAATTCGTTGAAATTTTGTAAAAGCTCCGCAAGAGGTGTTTTTTGTTGTAAAATAAAAGGAAAGGGTTGAACGTTTCGTTGTTTTTCTATGATGGAATGTGTTGCGAAAAGGAATAATTAAACGATAAACATATTTTTTTGTGATTTTATCGGAAAGTAACAAACTTTAAAAGGGAATTTTCACACAATTGTCGAACAATTCATGTAGCCTAGAAGGATACACATGTCGGAGAATCGATTCGGTAAGGGAGGAAAAGCTGTGGAGAAAATTAAAGTATGTCTTGTGGATGATAATAAAGAATTAGTATCAATGCTAGAGAGTTATGTAGCTGCTCAAGAGGATATGGAAGTAATTGGTACTGCTTATAATGGTCAAGAGTGTTTAAATTTATTAAAAGATAAGCAGCCGGATGTACTTGTATTAGATATTATTATGCCACATTTAGATGGGTTAGCTGTACTAGAGAAAATGCGCCATATTGAAAGGTTAAGACAGCCTAGCGTAATTATGTTGACAGCGTTTGGACAAGAAGATGTGACGAAAAAAGCAGTTGACTTAGGTGCGTCATATTTCATATTAAAACCATTTGATATGGAGAATTTAACGAGTCATATTCGTCAAGTGAGCGGTAAAGCGAACGCTACTATTAAACGTCCACTGCCATCTTTCCGATCAGCAACAACAGTAGATGGAAAACCGAAAAACTTAGATGCAAGCATTACGAGTATCATTCATGAAATTGGTGTGCCTGCTCATATTAAAGGGTACATGTACTTAAGGGAAGCAATTTCTATGGTGTACAATGACATCGAATTACTTGGATCTATTACGAAAGTATTGTATCCAGATATCGCGAAGAAATATAATACAACAGCAAGTCGTGTCGAGCGTGCAATCCGTCACGCAATTGAAGTAGCATGGAGTCGTGGGAATATCGATTCTATTTCGTCCTTATTCGGTTATACAGTATCCATGTCAAAAGCAAAACCTACGAACTCTGAGTTCATCGCAATGGTTGCGGATAAGTTGAGACTTGAACATAAGGCTAGCTGAGAATAGAAGAAGTAAGGGATTTAAGTTTTAATAAAGCTTAATAATTCTTGAAATGTATACTCGATAGTAAATTTAAAACCAATGAACTTTTTAATTAATGACCAATGAATGTTAGAATTCGTTGGTCTTTTTATTGTACATGTTCGAAGTGAAGGTTAAAATGAATCATGGTATATCCAATGAGGGATTTTAGCAAGGAAGCCATTCATGATATAATAGAAAATAATAAAAAGTCCTGCGAAACAGGACTGTATTATTCTTCGTCTTTATTTTGTTTTTCTAATTCAACTAACTTTTGAATTAAAATGTGCTGCGGCATATGCATAAGTTGTTCAAGTGGAACGCCTAATGCTTTTGATAGGCGGACTGCAGTGTCTGGAGAAATTTGTAATGGTCTCATAGAAGTACCTCCTTTTTCGTATAGTATAGCATAAGATTGGGGGAGTGAGGATGACTCTTATATTTGCGCATCGTGGTGCAGCGGGAACGTACCCAGAAAATACGATGATTTCATTTGAAGCAGCTGAATCTTTTAAGGCAGATGGAATTGAGCTGGATGTTCAATTAACGAAAGACGGAAAGGTTGTCGTCATTCATGATGAAACAGTGAATCGGACAACGAATGGAAAAGGTGCGGTTCGAAATTATGTATATGAGGATTTATGTAAATTAGATGCGAGTTATAAATTTGGTGATAAAGTAGGATTTTGTAAAATACCTCTTTTAGAAGAGGTGTTAAAATGGATTGAAAAAACAGAGTTGTTACTTAATATTGAACTTAAAAATAATAAAATTCCATACAGAGGTTTAGAAGAAGAAGTTATAACGCTTGTACGGAAATTTAATCTAGAAGATCGTGTTATATTTTCTTCATTTAATCATTACAGTATGAAAAGGTGTCATATGATGGCTCCAGATATTCAAACAGCGATTTTATATCGCGAAGGTTTGCATAGTCCGTGGGCATATGCAAAAAAAATGGGGGCTACAGCAGTGCATCCTAATTATCGTTATCTTCAAGATGCTGTTGCCGAACTAACGATGGAAAGTGATGTAGAGGTTCGGCCCTATACAATTAATGAAGAAACACTTATGCGTAAATATTTTGATATGAATATTTCGGCGATTATTACGGATTATCCTGAAACGGCAAGAACATTATTGCCAATAAAAAAATGAGACCGCTTGTAACGGTCTCATTTTTTTATTTGTAAATAGTAGGGCTTTCCTATCTTCGAAAGCGAGCTTGTACTTTATTTCGTTTACGATCTCGGTGTAAGACGAAACCACCAAAGATATAAAATCCGAGCGCGAAGCAGAGAGCCCCGATTAAAAATTGTAACCATAGTATAGAGAGTGGAGGAAATAAAATCCCGAATACGGTATCTCTCATTAACTTAATGCCAAACACAGCTAATGAAATAGGGATGAGTGCTAATAATAGAGCAAGGTAACGCTGCATATAAATGCTCCTTTTCAGATTATTTTGTTTATTTTAATGATGTTATATGAAAAGGGGGTTTGTCAAGAGGGGGCTGAACGAGTAAGATAAGGGTGTGAAAAATTTTGCAGAGATACTCCGAGAGGAAGTGTAATATATGAAACAAAAAGTTTTAATTGTTGGTGCAGGTGAAGGTGGTAGTACACTGCTGCGTCTGTTACAGAGTTCGAATATATTTCAAATTATAGGGATTATTGATATAAATCCGATAGCAAAAGGGTTACAGATGGCAAAGGAATACGGGATTGCAATTGGAGAGAGTGTGACTCCGTTTCTTTCTATGCACATTGATGTAATGTTTGATATGACAGGTGACGATGATTTACATAAAGATTTATTAAAGAAAAAGCATAAAGATACTCTTCTTATACCAGGTGATATTGCAAAAATTGTTACGAGATTAGCACATGAGAAGGAAAATTTAATTGGAAAGTTAGAAGAGCAAACGCAGCAAGGTGATTTAATTTTAAACTCTACGCATGACGGTATGATAGTGATTGATCAAGAAGGACAAGTTCGCCTATTCAATAAAAGTGCAGAACGTATTATCGGATATAAAAAAGAAGATGCGGTAGGGAAATATATTTTAGAAGTTATTCCGACTAGTAAGTTGCTTCGTATTATACGTACGAAACAAATAGAAGTAAATTATGAACTGACGCTTGAGAATGGAAAGAAAATTATTACAACCCGTATTCCAATATTAAAAGAGGGAGGAGAAGTGCAAGGGGCATTTGCGATTTTTAAAGATATAACAGAGGTTGTAGATCTTGCGGAAGAAGTTACAGATTTAAAGGAGATTCAAACGTTACTTGAGGCGATTATTAACTCGTCTGAGGAAGCCATTTCGGTCGTGGATGAAAAAGGTCGAGGGTTAGTAATTAACCCTGCATATACGAAATTAACAGGTTTAACAGAAGAGGACATTATTGGAAAGCCGGCTACAACTGATATTGTAGAAGGTGAAAGTATGCATATGAAAGTACTTCGAACGCGTAGGGCGGTACGAGGCATACATATGAAAATCGGACAAAAAAAGCGAGATGTAATTGTAAACGTAGCACCAGTTATTGTGGATGGAATATTGAAAGGGAGCGTCGGTGTAATTCGCGACGTATCAGAAATTCAAAAATTAACAAATGAACTGAATAGAGCAAGGCAAATCATTCGAACGTTAGAAGCGAAATATTCATTTGATGACATTGTCGGAAATTCAGATGAAACAACGGCTGCTATTGAACAGGCGAAACTGGGGGCGAATACACCAGCAACAGTGTTGTTACGCGGGGAGTCAGGGACAGGTAAAGAATTGTTTGCGCATGCTATCCATAATGGAAGTAATCGGAAATATAATAAGTTTGTTCGTGTAAATTGTGCGGCTATTTCGGAGACGTTGTTAGAAAGTGAATTGTTTGGTTATGAGGAAGGGGCGTTTTCTGGCGCGAAAAGAGGGGGAAAACGTGGATTCTTTGAGGAAGCGAATAACGGCAGCATCTTTTTAGATGAAATAGGGGAACTATCTGCAAATACGCAAGCGAAACTCCTTCGCGTTTTGCAAGAGAAAGAAATTGTAAAAGTTGGTGGAACGAAAGCAATTCCTATCAATGTCAGAGTAATTGCAGCGACGCACGTGAATTTAGAAAAAGCCATTCTAGAAGGGAAGTTTAGGGAGGATTTATATTATCGATTAAATAAAATTCCAATTCAAATTCCATCTCTTCGTCAGCGTAAAGAGGATATACCGGCAATCGCAGACAGATTAATTCAAAAAATCAACCAAGATTATGGCCGAAATATAGAGGGGCTCACTAATTCTGCTATTTCATATTTACAATCATATGAATGGCCAGGGAATGTGAGGGAACTTGAAAATATTTTGGGGAGAGCTATTATCTTTATGAATTATAACGAGAC
Organism: Bacillus cereus group sp. MYBKT111-2; assembly: GCF_051915205.1. NCBI lineage: Bacteria > Bacillati > Bacillota > Bacilli > Caryophanales > Bacillaceae > Bacillus > Bacillus cereus group sp. MYBKT111-2. Next base: position 450,098 of record NZ_JBQAEG010000001.1, on the reverse strand, counting down.
CTATATTGATGTACAACATTTACCGCCACTACATAACGAAGAGCAAGTGGAGTCAAAGCAAGCGCATTTATTGCCTGAGTTAGAAGAAAAGCCACTTGAGCATTTAGTGACGGAGTTTGAAGGGAATATCATTCGTGAATATTTAGAGAGATTTGGTGGAAATAAAACACAAACAGCAAGAGCGTTAGGAATTTCGGTTCGAAATTTATATTACAAGCTAGAAAAGTATGAGTGTGCAAAAAATAGCATGCAATAAATTGCGTACCGTGCAATTTATTGCATGGTATACAAAAAGTGACAAAATAAGACAGAATCTTTTGTTATTTTCCAAAGTATTGATTTTACTGTGTTTTGAATGCGTTTTCATTATTGGTAAGACCACTTTTGAAAGTTGGCACGGTATTTGCTTAATAAAAAGACGAGGGACGACGGAAAGGGTTGATTACAAAATATGAAGTTAGAACACTTAATTGATCAAGCGGCAGGCCAGCCTAAAAAAACTGTGGCTGTAGCAGTAGCTGAAGATCATGAAGTAATTGAAGCTGTAGCGAAAGCAATTACATTACAGCTAGCTCAATTTCGTCTATATGGAAATCAAGAAAAAATAATGGGGATGCTACAAGAACATAGTTTACAAACTTCAGAACATATTGAAGTGATTGCAACACAGTCAAGTGCTGAGGCTGCAGAACTTTCTGTTAAAGCTGTAAGAAATGGCGAAGCAGATGTGCTTATGAAGGGGAACATCCCAACAGCAAATATTTTGAAAGCTGTATTAAATAAAGAGTGGGGACTTCGTAAAGGTAGCGTACTTTCACACGTTGCAGCATTTGAAGTTCCAAACTACAATCGTCTCATTTTTGTTACAGATGCAGCGATGAACATTGCACCTGATGTAACACAAAAAGCTGCTATTATACAAAATACTGTAGAAGTTGCCCGGGCAATAGGAATTGATTTGCCGAAGGTAGCACCAATTGCAGCGGTAGAGGTTGTGAATCCTGCGATGCAAGCGACAATTGATGCAGCGATGTTAACTCAAATGAATCGCCGCGGACAAATTAAAAATTGTGTCGTTGATGGACCACTTGCTTTAGATAATGCAGTATCACAAATTGCAGCAGAACATAAAGGCATAGTAAGTGATGTAGCAGGTAAGGCAGACATTTTACTCGTCCCAACAATTGAAGCTGGAAATGTACTATATAAATCACTCGTATACTTTGCGGATGCAAAAGTAGGAGCAATGATTGCTGGCGCAAAAGCACCGATTGTTTTAACATCTCGTGCTGATTCAGCAGAAACAAAAGTATATTCATTAGCATTGGCAGTTGCCACTGCTTCAAAATAAACCAAATAGGGTAAAACATTAGGGGGAAACGACAATGGCATTAGAAATCTTCGAATACTTAGAAAAATATGATTATGAGCAAGTGGTATTTTGTCAAGATAAAGAATCAGGTTTAAAAGCAATCATTGCAATTCATGATACAACACTTGGACCTGCTCTTGGTGGAACAAGAATGTGGACATATGATTCTGAAGAAGCGGCGATTGAAGATGCATTGCGTCTTGCAAAAGGGATGACATACAAAAACGCAGCAGCTGGTTTAAACTTAGGTGGTGCGAAAACAGTAATTATCGGTGATCCACGTAAAGATAAGAGCGAAGCAATGTTCCGTGCATTAGGTCGTTATATTCAAGGACTAAACGGACGTTACATTACAGCTGAAGATGTTGGTACAACAGTAGATGATATGGATATTATCCACGAAGAAACTGACTTTGTAACAGGTATTTCACCATCATTCGGTTCTTCTGGTAACCCATCTCCAGTAACTGCATACGGTGTTTATCGTGGTATGAAAGCTGCTGCGAAAGAGGCTTTCGGTACTGATAATTTAGAAGGAAAAGTAATTGCTGTTCAAGGTGTTGGTAACGTAGCATATCACCTATGCAAACATTTACACGCTGAAGGCGCAAAACTAATCGTTACAGATATTAATAAAGAAGCTGTACAACGTGCAGTAGAAGAATTCGGTGCAACAGCAGTTGAGCCAAATGAAATTTACGGTGTTGAATGTGATATTTACGCACCATGTGCATTAGGCGCAACAGTTAATGACGAAACTATTCCACAACTTAAAGCAAAAGTAATTGCAGGTTCTGCAAATAACCAATTAAAAGAAGATCGTCACGGCGACATCATTCATGAAATGGGTATTGTATACGCACCAGACTATGTAATTAATGCAGGTGGCGTAATTAACGTAGCAGACGAGTTATATGGATACAATAGAGAACGTGCATTAAAACGCGTAGAATCAATTTATGACACAATTGCAAAAGTAATCGAAATTTCAAAACGCGATGGCATTGCAACTTATGTAGCAGCTGATCGTCTAGCTGAAGAGCGCATTGCAAGCTTGAAAAACTCTCGTAGCACATACTTACGCAACGGTCACGACATTATTAGCCGTCGCTAATCATTCATATATTACTTTTACAAAAGGTGTGGTTACCTCTTATGAGGTTTCCACCTCCTTTTGAATTTATTAGTGGAGGTAGCAACAGTGTCTGTAAATCGAATTCTTGTTATTAATCCGGGTAGTACATCCACAAAAATTGGTGTTTTTGATAATGAAAGACCCGTTTTAGAAGAAACTATTCGTCATGACGAAGAACAGATTGGAAAATATAAGCGAATTATCGACCAATATGAGTTTCGTAAAGAAACGATCTTAGAAGTTCTACATTCTCACGGTATTAACATTTCAAAATTAAACGCAGTTTGTGGCCGTGGGGGATTACTTCGTCCAATCGAAGGCGGAACATACACAGTAAACGATGCGATGTTAGAAGATTTAAAAAATGGTTTTAGCGGTCATCATGCTTCAAACCTTGGGGGCATTTTAGCATATGAAATAGCTTCTGGATTAAATATTCCGGCATTCATTGTAGACCCTGTCGTTGTAGATGAAATGGAGCCTATTGCTCGTATAAGTGGTATTGCTGGTATGGAACGCAAAAGTATTTTCCATGCATTAAATCAAAAAGCAGTTGCTCGTAAAGTAGCTGAACAGTTAAATCACAAATATGAGGATTTAAATTTATTAGTTACACATATGGGCGGCGGTATTACAGTTGGTGCTCATAAAAAAGGAAGAGTAATCGATGTAAATAACGGTTTAAACGGAGAAGGCCCATTTAGTCCAGAGCGCGCTGGTACAGTACCAGTAGGGCAACTAGTAGAAATGTGTTTCTCTGGTGAGTATTACCGAGATGAAATGATTAAAAAACTTGTCGGACAAGGTGGACTTGTAAGTCTTATCGGTACAAATGATGCGATTAAAGTAGAACAAATGGTTGAAAAAGGTGATCCTGAAGCAACTCTTATTTATAAAGCTATGGCATATCAAGTTGCAAAAGAGATTGGCGGAGCTAGCGCTGTACTTCACGGGAAAATCGATGCAATCGTATTAACTGGTGGACTTGCTTACAGTAAAATCCTTGTTGATGAAATAAAAGAACGAGTAGACTGGATTGCAGATGTTATCGTACATCCAGGAGAAGATGAATTACAAGCATTAGCAGAAGGGGCACTTCGTGTACTACGTGAAGAAGAAGCTCCAAAAGAATATATTGTACGTGAAAAAGAAACGGTAGCTAGGGGTTGAGATAATGGCAAAAGAATATGATTTAGTCATCGTTGGCGGCGGTACTGGTGGATATGTTGCTGCAATTCGTGCATCACAACTAGGGTTAAAAACTGCACTTGTTGAAAAAGAAAATCTTGGTGGTACTTGTTTACACAAAGGATGTATTCCTAGTAAAGCCCTTTTACGTAGTGCGGAAGTATACGCAACTGCTAAAAAAAGCGAAGAGTTCGGAGTTATTGCAAGTAATGTAGAACTAAACTTTGCAAAAGTACAAGAGCGTAAAGAGAAGATTGTAACGCAACTTCATAAAGGTGTTCAGCACTTAATGAAACAAGGTAAAATTGATGTGTTTGAAGGTATTGGCCGTATTCTTGGCCCATCTATTTTCTCTCCGATGCCAGGGACAATTTCAGTTGAACTTGCAAGTGGAGAAGAGAATGAAATGTTAATTCCAAAAAATGTACTTATTGCAACAGGTTCTCGTCCGAATTCATTACCAGGTTTAGAATTAGACGGAGAGTATGTAATGTCTTCCGATCATGCCCTAAAAATGGAAACGCTTCCTAGCTCGATTATTATCGTTGGTGGCGGTGTAATTGGTATTGAGTGGGCATCTATGCTTGCTGACTTCGGTGTAGAAGTTACAGTATTAGAGTATGCGAAAACGATACTACCACTAGAAGACCAAGACGTTTCAAAAGAAATGCAACGTCTATTCAAGAAAAAAGGTATTAAAGTGGTAACTGGTGCAAAAGTATTACCAGAAACATTGGTAAAAGATAATGGAGTAACAATTCAAGCTGAACATAACGGTGAGAATAAAGAATTTAAAGCAGAAAAAATGCTTGTATCTGTAGGACGACAAGCCAATACGCAAAATATTGGTTTAGAGAATACGGATATCGTTGTGGAAAAAGGATACATTCAAACAAATGAGTTTTATCAAACGAAAGAATCTCATATTTACGCAATCGGTGATGTAATCGGTGGCTTACAGCTTGCTCACGTTGCTTCTCATGAAGGAATTGTTGCAGTAGAACATATTGCTGGTAAAGAAGTTACACCAATTGATTATTCTATGGTATCAAAATGCGTATATAGCAGTCCGGAAGTTGCTTCTGTCGGTTTAACAGAACAAGAAGCGAAAGAAAAAGGCTATAAGCTAAAAGTAGGTAAGTTCTCATTCCGTGCAATCGGAAAAGCGCTTGTATACGGCGAATCAGATGGTTTCGTAAAACTTGTAGTTGATGAAGAAACAAATGATATTCTCGGTGTTCATATGATTGGACCGCATGTAACAGATATGATTTCTGAAGCGGGTCTTGCAAGAGTACTTGATGCAACACCTTGGGAAGTAGCACATACAATTCATCCGCATCCATCATTATCTGAGGCGATTGGTGAAGCAGCATTAGCTGTAGATGGAAAAGCGTTACACGCATAAAAATGTGGATTTAGGAGGTTATGAAAAATGGCAGAAGTAAAAGAAAAGCGCCATGAAGAGCTTGGCTTAAGTGATGAGCAAGTATTAGAAATGTTCCGTACGATGTTACTTGCACGTAAAATTGACGAACGTATGTGGTTATTAAACCGTGCTGGTAAAATTCCATTCGTAATTTCTTGTCAAGGACAAGAGGCAGCACAAGTTGGAGCAGCATTTGCTCTTGATAGAGAGAAAGATTATGCATTACCATACTACCGTGATATGGGTGTTGTACTAGCGTTTGGTATGACAGCGAAAGAACTGATGCTATCTGGTTTCGCGAAAGCTGGAGATCCAAACTCTGGTGGTCGTCAAATGCCTGGTCACTTCGGTCAAAAGAAAAATCGTATTGTGACAGGTTCATCTCCAGTAACAACGCAAGTACCACATGCAGTTGGTATTGCATTAGCTGGAAAAATGGAAAAGAAAGATTTAGTAACGTTTGTTACATTCGGTGAAGGTTCTTCCAACCAAGGTGATTTCCATGAAGGTGCAAACTTTGCTGGCGTACACAAGTTACCTGTTATTTTTATGTGTGAAAATAATAAATACGCAATCTCTATTCCAGTTGAAAAACAATTAGCATGTAAAAATGTATCAGACCGTGCAATTGGATACGGTATGCCTGGATATACAGTAGACGGAAACGATCCGCTTGCAGTATATAAAGCTGTAAAAGAAGCAGCAGACCGTGGCCGCCGTGGTGAAGGTCCAACTTTAATTGAAACAGTATCATATCGTTTAACAGCACATTCAAGTGACGATGATGATCGTGTTTATCGTGATAAAGAAGAAGTAGAAGAAGCGAAGAAAAATGATTCAATTGTAACATTTGCTGCTTATTTAAAAGAGGTTGGCGTGTTAACTGAGGAATCTGAAAAACAAATGTTAGACGAAATTATGCATATCGTAAACGAAGCAACAGAATATGCAGAAAATGCTCCGTATGCAGCACCTGAAGATGCATTGAAGCACGTATACGCAGAATAGGGGGGAACGTTTCATGGCTGTAATGTCTTATATTGATGCTATTACATTAGCAATGCGCGAGGAAATGGAACGCGATGAGAAAGTATTCGTTTTAGGTGAAGATGTTGGTAAAAAAGGTGGCGTATTTAAAGCGACACACGGATTATATGATCAATTTGGTGAAGATCGTGCGCTAGATACACCACTTGCAGAATCTGCAATCGCTGGGGTTGCAATTGGTGCAGCAATGTATGGAATGCGTCCAATCGCTGAAATGCAGTTTGCGGATTTCATCATGCCAGCAGTAAACCAAATTGTTTCTGAGGCAGCAAAAATTCGTTACCGTTCTAATAATGATTGGACTTGTCCAATCACAGTTCGTGCGCCATTTGGCGGCGGTGTTCACGGTGCGTTGTATCATTCACAATCTGTAGAAGCGATGTTTGCAAACCAACCTGGTTTAAAAATCGTTATCCCTTCTACACCATATGATGCAAAGGGTTTACTAAAAGCTGCAATTCGTGATGAAGATCCAGTATTATTCTTTGAGCATAAACGTGCATATCGCTTAATTAAAGGTGAAGTGCCAGAAGATGATTACGTATTACCAATCGGAAAAGCAGATGTAAAACGTGAAGGTGATGATATTACTGTTATCACATACGGATTATGTGTTCATTTTGCTCTTCAAGCAGCTGAAAAGTTAGCGCAAGATGGCATCTCTGCACATATTCTTGATTTACGTACTGTATATCCATTAGATAAAGAAGCAATCATTGAAGCAGCTTCTAAAACAGGTAAAGTTCTTCTTGTAACAGAAGACAATAAAGAAGGAAGTATTATGAGTGAAGTGGCAGCAATTATCGCTGAAAACTGTCTATTTGATTTAGATGCACCAATTGCGCGTCTTGCAGGTCCAGACGTTCCAGCAATGCCATATGCACCAACAATGGAAAAATTCTTTATGGTAAATCCAGATAAAGTTGAAAAAGCAATGCGTGAACTTGCGGAATTTTAATCGGGGGGACTATACATGGCTGTAGAAAATATTACAATGCCTCAGCTCGGGGAGAGCGTTACAGAGGGTACAATTAGTAAATGGCTCGTTAATGTTGGCGATCACGTAAACAAATATGATCCGCTTGCAGAAGTAATGACTGATAAAGTAAATGCTGAAGTACCATCTTCTTTCACTGGTATTGTGAAAGAGTTGATCGCTGGTGAAGGTGATACGTTAGCTGTAGGTGAAGTAGTTTGTGTGATTCAAGTAGAAGGCGCAGATGAAGTAGCAGCAACAGCTGTTGAGGAAAAAACAAAAGAAGAACCAAAGGCAGAAGTAGCTACGCCTGAAAAAGCACCGAAAGCAAAACAACCAACTGATGGAAAACCTCGTTTTTCACCAGCTGTGTTAAAACTTGCAGGTGAACATAACGTTGATTTAGATCTAGTAGAAGGTAAGGGAGCAAACGGCCGTATCACTCGTAAAGATATTTTAAAGCTAGTGGAATCAGGAAATATTCCGCAAGCAGGTGCGGCGAAGAAAGAGGAAGCGGTAGCGGCAGTAGTAGAAGCGCGTCCGGAAGCACCAAAAGCAGCGCCAGTAGCACAAAAAGTAGAAGCTGCGAAACCAGTTTCTGTACCAACAATGCCTGGCGATATCGAAATTCCAGTAACAGGTGTACGTAAAGCAATCGCAGCGAACATGTTACGTAGTAAACACGAAGCGCCACACGCTTGGATGATGATTGAAGTAGATGTGACAAACCTTGTGTCATACCGTAATTCAATTAAAGGTGATTTCAAAAAACGCGAAGGCTTTAACTTAACGTTCTTTGCTTTCTTCGTAAAAGCAGTAGCACAAGCGTTAAAAGAGTATCCTCAAATTAATTCAATGTGGGCTGGCGATAAAATCGTTCAGAAGAAAGATATTAACCTTTCTATCGCTGTTGCGACAGAGGACGAACTATTTGTACCAGTAATTAAACACGCGGACGAGAAGACAATTAAAGGTATCGCTCGTGAAATTACAGAACTTGCGGGAAAAGTACGTACGAAATCGTTAAAAGCGGACGAAATGCAAGGCGGAACATTTACAATTAATAACACAGGATCATTCGGTTCTGTTCAATCTATGGGTATTATTAATTACCCACAAGCGGCTATTTTACAAGTTGAATCAATTGTAAAACGCCCAGTAATTATGGAAAATGGTATGTTCGGTGCTCGCGACATGGTTAACTTATGTTTATCACTTGATCACCGTGTACTAGATGGTTTAATTTGTGGTAAGTTCTTAGGACGTGTAAAAGAAATTTTAGAAAATACGTCAGAAAATAATACATCTGTATATTAAATAAAAAGCTCGCTTATGCGAGCTTTTTATCATCTTATTTCTTCATCTACATCCTACTATATGTATAATACCTTTCCCAGTAATCTTACAATGAACCATTATGTATTAGGAATTTATGAAAATACATTGCTGATATATGGTATATGGATATAAAATAAGAAAAGAATAATTTTTTTGGCAAATCTTACTGACGAAACTGTAGTATAATATATTGTATTGTATGAAAAAGAGAGTTATTCTATATAAGTGTTTTATAGATAATGTGTAATCAGTCGTCAAAACATGAAGAATGTTGACTCCTGGTTTTTTATTTTGCTGTAACAATGTTTCAGGAGGATGTCATGAAAAGAAGTACCGAGTTTCTAAAAAGTTTAGATGTAAAATTAATTTTAATTTTGTTAGCATTATGTGTTACAAGTATAGCTGCTATATATAGCAGTCAGCAAACTGGCCAATATGGAGAGGCAAACTTTGCGATGAAACAAGGTTTGAACTACATAATTGGGGTTGTATTGTTATTGCTTGTTGCAAGCATCGACTTAGATCAATTACAAAAATTGTCTTGGCCACTTTATATCGTTGGATTTGCTTCACTTATTCTTTTGAAAATACTACCGGTTTCCAATTTCACACCTGAAAAATTAGGTGCAAAAAGATGGTTTGTATTTCCACTAGTTGGACAAATTCAGCCATCTGAGTTTTTCAAAATTTCATTGCTTCTCGTAGTAGCAAGTATAGCAGTGAAACATAATGCGCAGTATATGGCAAGGACATTTCAAACGGACTTAAAATTAGTAGGTAAAATTATGCTAGTATCCCTCCCGCCTATGGCTGTTGTATATAGCCAACCGGATACGGGGATGGTGTTCTTATACGCTGCTGCCATTGCATGTATTTTATTTATGTCAGGTATTCAGAAGAAATTGATAGCGTTATGTACAGTTATTCCAGTCACCATACTATCCACGTTAATATTTATTTACGTAAGGTATGAGGATTTCTTCTTTAATAAGTTAGTTACGCTACTAAAACCGCACCAACAATCACGTATTTTAGGTTGGTTAGATCCATTTGAACATACAGATCAAGGTTATCAAACACAGCAATCAATTTTAGCTGTAGGTAGTGGCGGTATGGAAGGGAAAGGGTTTGGCGAAGGGAATGTTTATATCCCTGAGAAGCATACAGACTTTATTTTCGCTACAATTGCCGAAGAAGGTGGATTTATCGTAGCAGCGTTAGTTGTATTCTTGTTCTTATTACTACTATATAGAACAATTATTATCGGTTATTCTGCTGATAATTTATTCGGTACATTATTATGTGCTGGGTCAATTGGGATATTAACGGTTCAAATATTCCAAAATATCGGTATGATTGTTGGATTAATGCCTGTAAAAGGGATTGCATTACCTTTCTTATCGTATGGGGGAAGTTCCTTGTTCTCGAATATGATTATGATGGGTCTCATATTATCGGTACGAAAAACGTATAAAAAGTATATGTTTTCCGTTAAGTAAAAAAAGCTGGTTCGTTTTTAAACGAACCAGCTTTTTTACATATATACTCATAAACGTTGCAAACTAAAACAGACTAGCAGTTTAGGATGTAAGGAGTGCAAAGTGATGCATATGCATATTTTTGAGGGAGCACGGCATCTTTCTAATAGTGAATGGGTTATTCGGGCTATTATAGCATACATATTTTTAATATTAGTTGCGAAAGCGATGGGGCAAAGGTCCATCGCACAACTTCGCTTTTTAGATGTTGTATTGGTGTTATTGCTTGGCGGGAATATTTCTAACGCATTGTCTGATGAAAAAGTAGGATTAATGGGCTCGATGATTACAACGTTTATACTCGTTGTACTTCATATTATAAGTTCAGTTTTAATGTTGAAGTGGGATAGATGGAGACGCTTTTTAGAGCCAGCACCTATCATTCTTATACACAACGGCTCCATTGATTTTAGCAATTTGAAAAAAGCGAGAATTACCGTGGAATATTTATTTTCAGAACTTCGTATGCGAAATGTGAGCGATATTCAAACAATCAAATTAGCATTATGGGAAGCGAACGGTGTCGTTTCTATATTTCGGTATCCAGAATATGAGGCAGTTTCCCGACTTGATCTAAAAGTGGCGGGAAAAAAATCTCCAGTTTCTTTTGTATTAGTAAAGGATGGGAGCATTCAGCAAGATGTTCTTGCATTATTAGGGAAAACAGAAGAATGGGCGAGAGAATTTCTAGAGAAAAACGCAGAAGTTGAATCCATTTTGTTAGCTACAGTAGATGAAACACATAAAATAAATATTTTGTTAAAAAAATGAAAAATATACGCATTTTGTCGTTTCATACATATGATACAATAGTGTGGACAACGAAAAAGGAGGGATACGATGGGATATGTAGAAGAATTACGGAAAATAGTTGGTCATCGCCCTTTAATTTTAGTTGGTGCTGTTGTACTCGTTATAAATGAAAATAGATATGTATTATTACAACAAAGAACAGAGCCTTACGGAAAATGGGGGCTGCCTGGTGGATTAATGGAGCTTAGTGAATCACCAGAAGAAACTGCTTTTCGTGAGGTATACGAAGAAACAGGAATAAAGGTGAAGAACCTACGATTAATCAATGTGTTTTCTGGAGCGAACTATTTTACAAAATTAGCAAACGGTGATGAATTTCAATCTGTAACGACCGCTTATTATACGGACGAATACGATGGAGATTTTGTTATGAACAAAGAAGAAGCGGTTCAGCTTAAATTCTTCCCACTAACAGAACTACCTGACTATATTGTTGGGTCGCATAAAAAAATGATTAGTGAATATATGAAGATTATGGAAAAAAAGATATAATAATAGTGAAAGAAATACAAAAACACAGTTCTGGTTGGTAGTCCAGACGCATGATTTCATGTCAGTAACCTTCCCCTCCGGGATGTCCCGTATTTCTAATTTTTTTTAGGGGGGGCTGTCAATGGATTTGACAGTATATCACGATGGCCAATTTTTTGTTGGAATCATTACATGTAAAGAAAAAGGGAAGTTGTATGGAGCGAGATATATTTTTGGAACGGAACCTTCAGACGAAGAAGTGCTTATATTTGTGAACGGTTCAATGTTAGCGTATTTTCAGCACTTTGCAAAATGTGGCGTGGAAGTGAAAGAAAAACAGCGTCCCAAAAATATAAAGCGAATCATACGACAAGCTGCAAAAGAAGTAAATGTAAACCGCTTTACTAAGGCGCAAGAGGCAATTAGCTTATCTTATGAACTGCATAAACAAGAAAAGAAAGTGCAATCTAAGGAGAAGCGAGAGGCTGAAAAACAAAGAAGACGTTTAATCAAAGTACAAAAAGCAAAGCAAAAACATCGTGGTCATTGAGAAAAGGTGTTAGAGCAAGAGCTCTAACACCTTTTCTATGCTGAAATACAAGTAAACTTACTTGTATTTCATAAACATTAACTGGTAAGATACAAATAGGTAGTTTTAGAGGAGGGAAAAGATTGATTAATTTTAACTTTTTTATGAATGATGTTGTCCGCCAAGCGCGTGAAGAGATTGTCTCTGCTGGATATACAGAATTGACGACGCCAGAAGCAGTAGACGAAGCGTTTAAAAGAAATGGAACAACACTTGTAATGGTAAACTCTGTATGTGGTTGTGCAGGCGGTATTGCTCGTCCTGCTGCTGCGCATTCTGTACATTATGATAAACGTCCTAACCACCTTGTAACGGTGTTTGCAGGTCAAGATAAAGAAGCGACAGCAAGAGCTCGTGAATATTTCGAAGGGTATCCACCATCTTCTCCATCATTTGCTTTATTAAAAGATGGAAAAATTGTAACGATGGTAGAGCGTCATGAAATTGAAGGTCATGAACCGATGCAAGTTATTGCAAAACTACAATCGTATTTCGAAGAGAATTGCGAAGAACTATAATCAGTGGAGGTGGTTCATCCCAACTGATTATAAGTCCTTATAAAAATAAATGAAAAGGCGGTACGTCCACACTCAAGTGGATGTACCGCCTTTTTTTATTTCGTATTAAAATTTTTGGGATATGCATAGTTTTGTTATTTTATGCATCTTTTTATACACGGATAACTGTATTTTAACTCGTTTTATATTTATTTTTATTTTATATATTGCATAAAAATAAAAGTGCTGATACAATACAAACATCGAATAAATATTCTATTAAACTTTTAAATATACATTATTAGGGGGAAGAAAGATGAAGAAGTTATTATCAATATCGTTTGCACTTATTTTAATTGTAAGTATGTTCAGTGCTTGTAGTAATGGGGAAGAAAAGGCTACTGGAAAAAATAAAAAAGTACTCGTTATGGGGACTTCAGCAGATTATAAACCATATGAATACGTAGAAGCTTCAAAGAGTGATGAAATTATCGGCTTTGATGTTGATGTTGCTAAATATATCGGAAAAGAACTTGGTTATGAAGTGAAAGTGAAAGATATGGATTTTGGTGGTTTATTAGCATCTCTTAGCTCAGGAAAAGTTGATTTCGTAATGGCAGGTATGACGCCAACTGCAGAGCGTAAAAATAATGTTGATTTCACAGATATTTACTTTGTTGCGAAAAACATGGTCGTTTCTAAAAAAGACTCTAACATTAAATCTATAGAGGATTTAAAAGGGAAAAAAGTAGGGGTACAAACAGGATCTATTCAAGAAGAGAAAGCAGCAGAATTTAAAAAGCAAGTAGATTTCAAAGTTGAGGGACGTGACCGTATACCAGAAATCGTACAAGAAATTAAAGCTGGTCGTTTTGATGCTGCAATTATAGAAGACACAGTTGCTAAAAATTATTTAGAGAAAATGAAAGAGTTACAAGGAATTGAAATTAAAGAAGCTCCAGAAGAAGTTGGAGCAGCAATTGCCCTTCCGAAAAACAGTGATAAAACAGCTGAATTTAATAAAGTAATTAAAAAAATGCAAGAAAATGGAGAAATGGATAAATTAGTGAAGAAATGGTTTGGCAGCGAAAAATAAGCTGCCTTTCACTTTTCTGTGAGGGGAATGAAAAGAATGAACTTAGATTTTTCGGCGATTACGCCTTCGATACCATATATATTAAAAGGTCTAGAAGTTACTTTGAAAATTGTAGCAGTATCAGCTTTAGCAGGGTTTCTTTTAGGGACGTTATTAGCACTTTGCAAAATTGCTAGAATACGAGCATTAAATATAGCGGCAGATCTTTATACATCAATTTTCCGTGGTACACCACTTGTATTGCAATTAATGATTATTTATTTCGGTGTCCCGCAAATAATTGGTTATGAAATACCGGCATTCTTAGCAGCTGTACTTGCATTTAGCTTAAATTCAGGTGCATATATGTCAGAAGTAATCCGTGCCGGCATTCAAGCGGTTGATAAAGGACAAACAGAAGCGGCGATGGCTTTAGGAATTCCATACGGAAAAATGATGCGAAATATCATTTTTCCTCAAGCTTTAAAAAATATATTACCGGCACTTGTAAACGAGTTTGCGACACTTACGAAAGAATCGGCTGTAGTAACAGTAATAGGAGCAACGGATTTAATGCGTCGTGCTTATATCGTAGGCGGGGAGACTTTTAAATACCTTGAACCATTACTTTTTGTTGGACTCATTTATTATATGCTAGTCATTATTCTTACATTAGTCGGGAAGGCAATTGAAGGGAGAATGAAGAAAAGTGATTAAAATTGAAAACCTTCATAAATCATTTGGAAAAAACGAAGTATTAAAAGGGATTACAACAACGATTGAAAAAGGGGAAGTAGTAGCAATTATTGGACCGTCTGGATCAGGGAAATCAACATTTTTACGTTGTATGAATGTGTTAGAAGCACCGACAAATGGTCACATTTGGATTGGAACGGAAGAAGTAACGAATCCAAAAACGAATATTATGCACGTTCGTGAAAATGTCGGAATGGTATTTCAGCATTTTCACCTATTTCCTCATATGACTGTATTAGAAAATATTACGTATGCTCCTATCAATGTAAAAGGAGTAACGAAACAAGAAGCTGAAAAGAAAGCCGAAAAACTGTTAGAAAAGGTCGGCTTATTAGATAAAAAAGATACGTATCCAAATCGTCTTTCGGGAGGACAAAAGCAACGTGTAGCAATTGCAAGAGCGTTAGCAATGGAACCAGAAGTAATGTTATTTGATGAACCGACATCAGCACTAGATCCAGAGATGGTAAAAGAAGTGTTAGAAGTTATGAAATCATTAGTTACGACAGGAATGACAATGGCGATTGTTACACATGAAATGGGATTTGCAAAAGAAGTAGCAGATCGTGTTCTCTTTTTAGATGGTGGAAAGCTTGTAGAAGATAGTGCGCCAGCAGAATTTTTTGCAGCACCGAAAAGTGAGCGTGCGCAACAATTTTTACAAAAAATATTGTAATATGTAAAGGATACGTGAATAATAAGTAGAAAAGGATGACATTGTGTCATCCTTTTTTTATACTAACTGTAAATACGTTTATACATATAGGAGCAATGCTATGTTCAAAATTGGATACCGTACAGTAAAAACAGCAATAGGGACAGGCGCAGCCGTTTTTATTGCTCAGTTATTAGGATTAGAATTTTATAGTTCAGCGGGTATTTTAGTTATATTATGTGTACAAAATACGAAACGTAAATCACTTCAAGTATCGTTACATCGTTTTTTAGCTTGTGTATTATCAATGGTGTTCGCATTTTGTATTTTTGAAACAATTGGATATACACCACTAGCAATTAGCGTACTATTACTTACATTTATTCCGACTGCAGTCATGTTTAAAATTCAAGAAGGTATTGTTACGAGTTCAGTTATTGTGATGCATCTATATTCATTGAAACAAATTACATGGCTTATTGTTGGGAATGAAATTGCGATATTAACGATAGGGATTAGCGTGGCTCTATTAGTAAATATGTATATGCCAAGTAGTGAAAATAAGCTAAAAGAGTATCAAGGTAAAATAGAAAATAATTTTAAAACGATTTTGTTTGAAATGGTTGTATATTTACGAAACCGAGAAAGTAGTTGGAGCGGGGCAGAACTTATTGAAACTGAAAATATGCTAAATGAAGCTAGAGATTTATCGTTTAAGAAACTTGAGAATGCATTTATGCGAGAAGATGACTATTACTATCGCTATTTCAATATGCGTATGCAACAATTCGAAATTTTAGAGCGAATGATTCCGTTAGCAGCTTCTTTATCGTGGACATATGAACAAGCGGACATGATTGCGGATGTGGTTGAAAACATTGGAAATGCTATTAGCCCTCAGAGTACCGGGGTTATTTCTTTAAGGCAGCTTCAAGAAATGCGAGAATTATTTAGAGATATGCCATTGCCGGCTACACGTGAAGAATTTGAGATACGTGCGAAACTTGTTCAACTTGTATACGAAATGGAACAATATTTACTCATTAAAAGTCGCTTTAAAGGAAAGGATAATATAAAAGAACTTATATAGAAGGTAGGAATTATCTATGCCGTATCTTCTCTCTTTCCTATTATGTCTTTCTTTATCGCCTATTTGGCCTCTTGGTGATAATCCGCGTGCCGGTGATCCTTTCATTATTGTAAATAAAGCGACGAATAAACTAGCTTATATTGACGATGGAAAGATTCAAAAGGTTTTTCCAGTCGCGACAGGAAAAACAAATGAATTAACCCCAGAGGGAACTTTTGATATTGTAATGAAAGCAAAGGACCCATATTATATTGCGAAGAATATTCCTGGGGGATCACCGAAAAATCCACTTGGATCTAGGTGGATGGGATTTAATGCAAGAGGAACTGATGGGAGTAAATATGGAATACATGGAACAAACCAACCGAGTTCAATTGGAAAGTATATTTCACAAGGATGTATAAGAATGAAGAAAAATGATGTGGAATATTTATTTGATCGCATTCCAATTGGAACGAAAGTATGGATTGTAAAATCGAAAAAGTCATTTCAGCAATTGGCAAAAGAAAAAGGAGCCATTGCATATGAAAAAGTCAACGAAAAAGTTGGCTTTTTCTATTGTAATAAGTTGTCTTGACATGTGTACATAACCATGCGTTAATGAGAGTATAGAAAGATAAAATGAGATAAAGGGGTTGCTCATATGTACTTGAATCCAAAACTTTCGTATATGCAGTTTTTTATGGGATTTCTATTTATTATTACATTCATATTGGCAACTTTTAATATATGTTCTTATCTTGTAGCGATTGTATGTATGGCATTACTTAATCTTACTTTTGTTATTGGGGCATTTCAGCAGAAACAATATACAAGTTTTGTGATAGCACTTGTAATGTCATTTTTCTTTAGTATTGTAGCGATTGTGCTTTACATAAAATAAACCATCTCGATTTCGAGATGGTTTATTTTATTATGTGTAAAAAGTAAAAAAAGGACGAACAGATCGCCCTTTTTACCAAAACATACTTGCGCCAGCAAGTAATGTTGTTACAAGCATAGAAATTAGCATTACATAAATCATAACTTTTTGAGCTTTTTTATGCATCGTTAAACCTCCTTGCAAATCAGTACAATATCATTGTAACGAGAAATGATATTGTGGACAAGGGGGAGAGAAATGACAAAATTCGAGAAGTGTGTGTAAAGTATAACAGGAAATTTGTATGTACGTAGAGAATATATAAGAATGATAGGGTATAAGTTTTTTGTTATGCAAGCTGAAGAATGGAGATACGATGATGAAAATATATGAAACAAATCGTTTACATTTAAGGGAAATTGATGAGTCGTATGCTGAAAAAGTTCTTCAATATTACGACAGAAATCGTGAATTTTTAAAAGCCTGGGAAGAGTATAGACCGGATGATTTTTTTACGTTAGATTATCAAAAGAAAAAGTTACAAAAGGATAGAAAAGAGATCGCAGAAGGTAAAATCATCAGACTTTGGATTTTTAAAAAAGGTGATGATACGAAAATAATTGGATGTATTTCATTTAATTTAATTGTTCGTGGAATTTACCAATCTTGTGTACTCGGCTATAAATTAGATAAGGAAGAGTTAAACAAAGGTTATACGACAGAAGCGCTTAGAAAAGCGATTCAAGTTGCTTTTGAGGAATTTCAATTACATCGTATAGAAGCACCGATTATGCCACGAAATTTAGCATCTATACAAGTCGTAACGAAGATAGGTTTTCAGTATGAGGGCGTGTCTAGGAAGATGTTAATGGTTAATGGAGTGTGGGAAGATCATATGCGCTGGGTATTGTTAAATGAGTAATAGAAAGCAGATGGTTATCTAGACATATAAACCGTCTGTTTTTTGTCTTGTATTTCGAAACTTTTGCGAAATTCTGTTATAATTAATAGTGTTACATACATAATGGTAGTGCAGGAGGCGCAGTCTTATGATTAATCAAGAACGTTTAGTAAATGAATTTATGGAGTTAGTACAAGTAGATTCTGAAACGAAATTTGAAGCAGAAATTTGCAAAGTATTAACAAAGAAATTTACAGATTTAGGTGTAGAAGTATTTGAAGATGATACAATGGCTGTTACTGGGCATGGCGCAGGTAACTTAATTTGTACATTACCAGCAACAAAAGATGGTGTTGATACAATTTACTTTACTTCTCATATGGATACAGTAGTTCCTGGTAATGGAATTAAGCCTTCTATTAAAGATGGATATATCGTATCAGATGGTACTACGATTTTAGGGGCGGATGATAAAGCGGGATTAGCATCCATGTTCGAAGCAATCCGTGTTTTAAAAGAAAAAAATATCCCTCATGGTACAATTGAATTTATTATTACAGTTGGAGAAGAATCTGGTCTTGTTGGTGCAAAAGCATTAGATCGTGAGCGCATTACAGCGAAATATGGTTACGCGTTAGATAGCGATGGGAAAGTTGGCGAAATCGTTGTTGCAGCTCCAACACAAGCGAAAGTGAACGCGATTATTCGCGGGAAAACAGCTCATGCTGGTGTAGCACCAGAAAAAGGTGTATCTGCAATTACTATCGCAGCGAAAGCAATTGCGAAAATGCCACTTGGTCGTATTGATTCTGAAACAACTGCAAATATTGGACGTTTTGAAGGTGGTACACAAACGAATATCGTTTGCGATCATGTACAAATCTTTGCAGAAGCGCGTTCTTTAATCAATGAAAAAATGGAAGTACAAGTTGCGAAAATGAAAGAAGCATTTGAAACAACTGCAAAAGAAATGGGCGGCCAAGCAGATGTTGAAGTAAAGGTTATGTATCCAGGATTTAAATTTGCTGATGGCGATCACGTTGTAGAAGTTGCAAAACGCGCAGCTGAAAAAATTGGTCGTACACCTTCTCTTCACCAAAGTGGTGGCGGAAGTGATGCAAACGTAATTGCTGGACACGGAATTCCAACAGTTAACTTAGCAGTTGGTTATGAAGAAATTCATACAACAAACGAAAAGATTCCTGTTGAAGAATTAGCGAAAACAGCAGAATTAGTTGTTGCAATCATAGAGGAAGTAGCGAAATAATATAACAAAAAAGCGTGTAAATCAATTGTGATTTACACGCTTTTTACTTTGATTCGATTGCTTTTACAAGGCGGATAAGCCAATACAAGAAAATCCATGGCAGTATGTAAGTTGTTACTACATGGACTAGACGAGGAAAGAAACCAGCTATGTTTATATCAAATATAGGAAGAAGTAAATAATTGATTGTGACGATTAGTATAATTATGAGAAACGTATAATTGAGTTTATCAGTTGATTTCATAATAATCACCCCTAATTACAAAAAATATCCACTTTATTTAAATTATAGCAATAAATATGATGGAAAAGAACAAGTAATAATTATAATTATTGTGCAAAATTTGCTATAATAAAAGAACGAACGTTCTGATTAGGGGGTGAGTACTATGCGAGAAATGTATCCAAAAAAAGGTCGTGTTATTTTACATGTAGATATGAATTGTTTTTTCGCATCTGTTGAAATTGCTCATGACTCATCGTTACAAGGGAAGCCGTTAGCGGTTGCTGGAAATGAAAAAGAAAGAAAAGGAATTATCATAACATGTAGTTATGAGGCGAGAGAATATGGAATACGTACAACGATGCCACTTTGGGAAGCGAAAAGGTTATGTCCGCAATTAATTGTAAGGCGCCCTAATTTTACATTATATCGCGAAGCTTCATTTCAAATGTTTCAAATTCTTTCCCGTTTTACGGAAAAAATACAACCAGTCTCAATAGATGAGGGGTATTTAGATATTACAGACTGTTACGCACTCGGTTCACCTCTTGAAATAGCAAAGATGATTCAGCAGGCGTTATTAACAGAATTGCAGCTTCCATGTAGCATCGGGATTGCTCCGAACCTTTTCTTAGCAAAAACAGCTTCTGATATGAAAAAGCCTCTCGGTATTACCGTGCTCCGAAAACGAGATATTCCAGAAATGATTTGGCCACTTCCGGTTGGAGCGATGCATGGAATTGGAGAAAAAACAGCTGAGAAATTAAAAGATATTCATATACAAACAATTGAACAGTTAGCAAAAGGAAATGAACATATCATTCGCGCTAAAATTGGAAAGCATGGTGTTGATTTACAAAGAAGGGCAAAAGGTGTGGATGATAGAGAAGTTGATCCGAGTCAAATGGGACAACATAAAAGCGTTGGTAATTCGATGACTTTTTCAAAGGATATGGATGAAGAAAAAGAATTACTTGATATGTTAGAAAGGCTATCAAAATCAGTGAGTAAAAGATTACAAAAGCGAACTCTTGTCAGCTATAATATTCAAATTATGATTAAATATCATGATAGGCGGACAGTAACGAGGAGTAAGCAATTGAAAAATGCCATTTGGGAAGAACGAGATATTTTTCAAGCGGCCTCTCGTTTATGGAAGCAACATTGGGATGGCGATTCCGTTCGTTTATTAGGTGTTACAGCTACTGAAATAGAGTGGAAGACTGAATCGGTGAAGCAATTAGATTTGTTTTCATTTGAAGAAGATGCGAAAGAAGAGCCGCTACTTGCTGTCATTGATCAAATTAATGATAAGTATGGAATGCCGCTTTTACAACGAGGTAGTCAATTATTACGTAAGCAAGAAAAGTCTTTTCAGCAAAAATTAGAAAATAAGTTTATGTAGAAGGTGTCATGAAGCTGTAAATATCATGACACCTTTTATGTTCAACTTGCTTCTAAATCTAATGAAGTTTTCCAACCAGCTGCAGTAACGCCAGATTCTAATAGCATTCTGCTCACTATTTTTTCAATTAAGACTGCTGTATTTGTGTTGCAGTGTAATGTCGCTTGTATACATACTTTTTGATTAGAATCTACGTCTTCACTATACAATTCTTTTAAACCAATGCCTTCAGAACTTACCATATGCATAAGTAAAAAACGAATATGGGCTTCATGTTCTTCTGAACAAGTGAGAGAAAGTAAGTAGTTCGTTTGTTCAGGTGATTCTTCTTTTGATTTCTGATTCATAAAGAGAGCGATTGGGCGAAGCAGTATGTTTGCTAGTAAAACACCAGCTGCACCTAATATAGCTGCAATGAGGAAACCAGCGCCTGTAAGAGTACCAACAGCAGCTGCGCACCATAGGGTAGCCGCAGTATTAAGCCCCCTAATACTAAAACCATCGCGGATAATAACGCCGCCTCCTAAAAAACCAATCCCACTGACGACTTGAGAGGCAATACGTGAAGGGCTAGCATCGTGATCAATCATGACGGATAATAAAACAAATATACAGGCACCAAGTGATACGAGAGCATTTGTCCGTAGCCCAGCCATCCTATGTCTCCATTGTCGTTCCATTCCGATGCAAGCACCTACAATAATTGCAATAAATAATCTTAGTACAATGTCATACCATACCATCATGGTCACCTCCGTACATATAAGTCTAAGTTATGTTTTTGAGAATGAGCGGGAAGCACCCGCTCATTCTCATTTTTATAACCAGCTATGAAACTTTTTAATATAAAGATTTTTCAGGAATTGTGTTAAGAAAGCATAGCCTAATAGTATTCCTACTAACCAAGGGAAATAGCTAAGTGGTAATGCTTGTAATCCAACGGCTGCTCCAAGTGGCGAGAATGGAATATAAATTCCGATTATCATAATACAAGCGGTTAATAAAAGAACCGGTACTGATGCGGTACTTTGAATAAATGGAATCTTCTGTGTTCTTATCATGTGAACAATTAAAGTTTGTGTTAGCAATCCAACGACAAACCAACCAGATTGGAATAATGATTGTTCGCTAGCTGTATTTGCACCGAAGACGTTCCACATGACCACATAGGTGATGATATCAAATATGGAACTAATGGGACCGATGCAAATAATGAAGTTCCGTAAATTTGCAGTATCCCATTTTCTTGGTTTTTCTAAAAACTCTTTATCCATTTTGTCCCATGGGATAGACAGTTGTGAAATATCATAAAGTAAGTTTTGAATTAAAAGGTGAATGGCAAGCATCGGCAAGAAAGGAATGAAGGCACTTGCTACTAACACACTAAATACATTTCCGAAGTTAGAGCTTGCTGTCATTTTAATGTATTTCAAAATATTACCGAATGTAGTGCGTCCTTCTAAAATACCTGCTTCTAATATCATTAAACTTTTTTCAAGTAGAATAATATCGGAAGACTCTTTTGCAATATCAGTTGCAGTATCAACACATATGCCAACGTCAGCTTCCCGTAACGCTACGGCGTCGTTAATGCCATCTCCCATATAACCTACAGTGTGTCCGTTTCCTTGTAATACTCGTATAATGCGGGATTTTTGCATTGGATTTAGTTTAGCAAAAACAGTTGTTTCTTCGGCTAGCTTTGCTAATGCTTTATCAGGTAAAGCATCGATTTCGTAACCAAGGATAGGCTCGCCAATATTTAATCCAACTTCTTTACATACCTTTTTTGTCACGATTTCGTTATCACCAGTTAAAATTTTTACTTGTACACCATGTTTTTGTAATGCTTGAATGGCAGTAGCGGCAGATGGTTTCGGCGGATCTAAAAAGCCAATATATCCAGCGAGAATCATATCATTTTCATCTTGTACGGCGTACTCTTTATTATTTGTTGGTCTATTTTTTTTATAAGCTACAGCAATAACGCGCATACCTTCACTATTCAAAGTTTCACTTAGTTGTTTTACATGTAAGCGCATGTCATCGGTAAGAGAAGCAATTTTGCCATCTATTTCAGTGTAGTTGCAAATAGATAAAATTTCTTCTACAGCCCCTTTACAGACCATTGTATGTTCACCTGAATTGTTTTTTACAATGACGGACATACGCCGACGAGCAAAGTCGAATGGAATTTCATCTAGCTTTTGAAAAACAGATGGATCAAATTTTTGATTTTCTTCTGTATGTTTTATAACGGCTTTATCTATTAAATTTTTCAATCCTGTTTGATAGAAGCTATTTAAATAGGCAAAGTGTAATACACGATTACATGTATTACCATTAGGATCTAAGTGGCGAACAAGTACAACTTTATCTTCTGTTAAAGTTCCTGTTTTATCGGTACAAAGAATGTTCATAGCACCTAAGTTTTGAATAGAATTCAGCTGTTTTACAATTACTTTCTGTTTAGACATGTTAACGGCACCTTTAGCTAAATTAGCAGTCACAATCATTGGTAACATTTCAGGTGTTAGACCAACTGCGATTGCAATAGCGAAGAAGAAAGCTTCTTGCCAATCCCCTTTTGTGAATCCGTTAATGAGAAGAACGATAGGTGCCATAATAAGCATGAATGTAATTAAAAGCCAGCTTACTTTGTTTACACCTTTATCAAAGCTTGTTTCTACGCGCTTACCGATTACTTTATTTGCTAAAGAGCCAAAATACGTATCGGTACTTGTGGAGATGACAACCGCTCTTGCGCTACCACTTACAATATTTGTCCCCATGAAGCAAAGATTTTCCATATCGAGTGGATTGTAATTTTTTTTCGTGCTTTTCGGTAATAGATGTTTATTTTCTGTATGGTAGCAGTTTTCGTATTTTTCTACAGGAAGTGCTTCTCCTGTTAAAGAAGATTGGTTCACAAATAAATCTTTAGCCGATAAAATACGCACATCAGCTGGAACAATGTCTCCGGCTGAAAGTGAAATAATATCGCCAGGTACAAGTTCCTCAATTGGAATTTCCGTTGTATCAGTTTGCTTTAAATTTTTTACATTTTTTGTTTCGTGTACAAATCCATCTATTCTAAAGACACTCGCCGTTGTTCGAACCATAGCCTTTAACTGATCTGCAGCTTTTTGAGAACGAAATTCTTGTGAAAAGCGAATCGTTGCACTTAGCATTACCATTACAGATACGACAATCGTTCCTTGTATGTCATCTGTGAAAAAAGAAAGTGCGCCGAGAGCTAATAAAACAAAAATAAATGGATTTTTAAATGCCAGCAGAAATTGAATGTACCACGGTGATGTTTTATTATGAGCTATTTCATTAAGGCCATATAAAGAAAGTCTACGAGACGCTTCTTCTTTAGAGAGTCCATTTTCTGTTGTTTCTAAAAGTCGTAACGCTTTGTTTGCATCCTGCGTTGCGACTTCCACTAATAATTTGTGATTTGTTTTCATACAATCTTGATCGTATGAATGTTTCGTTTCTTGTTTTTGTAAATTTAACATCGGTAGTTCCTCCTTTTTCATGAAGGAGGAAACAAGCTGTTACTCGACTATTTAAAATTAGGAGGAACAGTTTCTTTCCTACCTACATGATGAAATATTAACGTAAAACATATGGGTATCTGGGCCGAATCATCAATTGCCAACTGTTCCTCACCTCCGTACAATTTAGTAGTTTCTGAATATGCTATGTTTGTTTCATAGTAAGGTGCATATATACGTAAAAAGACCTTTACTCAAAACGAGTAAAGGTCTGAATTCGTAGTTAAAAGAGTCCACGACAAAGACTGTTAGTAAATATAGATTAAAACAGTTTTGTGTATGACAAAATATACGCACCTCTCCCTCGTTGAGTTTTAGCACTGTATAGCATAGGTACTGAAACCAGCTACGTTAAAAAAGGCCTTCATTCCGACCTTTCCTGTTGACCCATTGGCGTCTCTCGACATTTTTGGGCAGCAGCGTTTCTCTATACAGGAGCCTCACCTAACAGAGACCATATTCAATTACACGTTGAATGTTAGCACTGAAATTTTGTAGTGTCAATATATTTTTTTGAAAACTCAAATAGATTCATCTTGGCTATATAGTAGGAAATAAGAGGGGGGTTTTTGGAAATAAGTTTGGAAAATAAATACCGTAATAAACATAAAAAAAGCACTGATTACAGTGCTTTTTTTATAGATTATGAGATTGTAACATTTTCAAAAATAACAATTTCTGAACGATTTGTTGTTGAAACACGTTGTGCATAATATGTTAAAGCTGAAGAAATATATGTTGGTAACGAATCATTTGTATGTGTTGTTGTATATTCATGGATTAATTCTTTCAAAGTCGTCCATTCTAATTGTGCTGGGTGATCAGACACGAAAGAACTTACCCAGCGATCAAATGAAGATGAAAAATCAGTTTGTAAACGAAATGCTTCTTTCATAATAAAACGCTCCCTTAAAATGTAGTATAATCATTTTAACATAAAACACGAACGATTGCTAAGTTTTTTAAGTATAACGTTCGTGATATATAGTTGTCTAGATGATTGGTTATGTAAATTCGATTTGCCATTTGAAATAACATTCCGTAAGATGAAAGATAGATTATATAAAGAGCTGGAGGAAAGAAAGTGGAATTTGTATTTTTAGGAACTGGTGCAGGTGTTCCTTCAAAAGGAAGGAATGTTTCGGCAATTGCTTTGCAATTGTTAGAAGAACGAGGACAGACTTGGTTATTTGATTGTGGTGAGGCGACGCAACATCAAATATTACATACATCAGTACGTCCACGCCGCATTGAAAAAATATTTATTACGCATTTACATGGGGATCATATTTTTGGTTTGCCTGGTTTATTAGGAAGCCGTTCGTTCCAAGGAGGGACTACACCTTTAACAGTGTATGGACCAAAAGGAATTAAACAGTTTATTGAAGTCGCATTATCAGTAAGCACGACACATGTAAAATACCCGCTTGAAATTGTTGAGATAACAGAAGAAGGTACTGTGTTTGAAGATAATGAATTTCAGGTGGAAACGAAAAGATTGTCACACGGTATTGAATGTTTTGGGTATCGTATTATAGAGAAAGATATACAAGGCGCCCTTTTAGTCGATAAATTGCTGGAGATGGGTGTGAAACCAGGTCCACTCTTTAAACGTTTAAAAGATGGAGAAGTGGTTGAATTGGAAAATGGTACGATACTAAACGGACAAGATTTTATCGGCCCACCTCAAAAAGGAAGAATTATTACCATTTTAGGTGATACAAGATTTTGTGAAGCGAGTAGAGAGCTGGCACAAGACGCTGACGTACTAGTTCATGAAGCCACTTTTGCGGCAGAAGATGAACAACAAGCTTATGATTATTTTCATTCCACATCTAAGCAAGCTGCGAGTATTGCACTTCAGGCAAATGCAAAACGATTAATATTAACTCATATTAGTTCTCGTTATCAAGGGGATACATATAAGGAATTATTGAAAGAGGCAAGAGAGCTATTTTCTAATACAGAAATAGCTACAGATTTAAAATCATTTCCAGTGGACAGATAATAATGTTGTGAAAAAATGGTGACGAAAGGTTGCCATTTTTTTATTTCTAAAAAAAAATAAAAATAAAACTGTTATCATTTTACGCTTATATAGGATGAAACAGAAAGTTTTAATGATGCAAAGATATAAGATGAAACAACATAGTATCGATTGTTTAGAAAAACTGTTATATAAGTCAGACGACATACGAGTAGTACAAATAGCAAAAACAGATTGTTATTCAGAACTTTTAAAATTCATTAAAAGTAAGCGTTTTATTAAAAACAAGCTATAATGAGGACAGATTATAATTTACTGTAGGCTACATGTGTTTGAGACGTTTATCATAACAAGTGAAGTTGAATAAATTGTGAGAGGGCAACATGGAAATTATAATAGGAAGGACATTACTATTATTTGTATGAAGCCTTTTTCACTTTTTAGCTTTAAGGCATCAAAAGGTATGAAAGCAATGGGCGTTTCACTTGTTTGTGCTATGCTTGTAAGGGGTTCTGTGTTAAACTTTGGATTGCTACAAGACTTTACTGTAGATTATCTTATATTATGTGTAAATGAAGGTAATGCTAAGTTTCTTATTTCATATTATAACTGGTATTATTTCAGGATATATCGCTTCACTGTTATTCAAAAACGATCCAATTCGTATAGCGGAACAAATTCGTAGTACAACTGGAAAAGCAACCGATTTGGTAGCTTAATAGAATAGTAAAAAATTTTTTCATAGAGGTTTAGGGGGAGTTATGATGAAGTATCGCTCAGTATTTGATATTATCGGTCCAGTTATGATTGGTCCATCAAGTTCACATACAGCAGGCGCAGCAAGAATGGGGCAAGTTGCTCGCCAGCTGTTTCGTCATGAACCAGAAAGAGTAAGCATTTCATTATATGGATCATTTGCAAAGACGTATCGTGGGCATGGTACAGATGTAGCGCTAATAGGTGGGATATTAGGGTTTGAAACAGATGACTTACGTATTCCAGAGGCGCTAGAGATAGCAAAAGAGCGCGAAATTGAAGTGGAATTTATTGAAGAGGATGCCAATGCACCTCACCCAAATACAGCGAGAATTCGTTTGTATAAAGGTGAAGAAGAAATTGAAGTTGTTGCTTGCTCAATTGGTGGCGGTAAAATTGAAGTTGTAGAATTAAACGGATTCGATCTTCAATTATCAGGCACGAGTCCAGCACTACTTATTGTAAATAACGATCGCTTCGGTGCTATTGCAGCAGTAGCTTCAATCCTTGCGAAACACGAGATTAACATTAGTACAATGAGTGTTTCTCGTAAGGAAAAAGGAAGAAGAGCGCTTATGGTCATCGAAACAGATGAAATATTAGCAGATGAAGTGATTGAAGAAATAAAAGCGCAACAAAATATTTGTCAAGTAACTATTATGGAATAATTGCAGGGGGGACACACCATGTTTCGGAACGCAGCGGAACTAGTGGCGCAAGCTAAAGAACAAAATGTAAAAATCGCAGAAATTATGATTCAATGTGAAATGGAAACAAGAAGTATTTCACGTGAAGAAGTAATTGCTGGTATGGAAAAGAACTTAGTCGTGATGGAGCAAGCGGTAGAACGTGGTATTCGCGGAGTGAAATCACCAACTGGTTTAACTGGTGGAGATGCTGTAAAAGTTCAGGCGTATATGAAGAGTGGAAAAGGCTTATCTGGAGATACGATTTTGGACGCAGTGAGTAAAGCTGTTGCAACAAATGAAGTAAACGCAGCGATGGGAATTATTTGTGCAACACCAACAGCAGGGTCTGCTGGAACAGTGCCAGGTGTACTATTTGCACTAAGAGAAAAATTGCAGCCTACACGTGAAGAAATGATTGAATTCTTATTTACAGCGGGAGCTTTCGGTATGGTTGTTGCGAATAACGCTTGTATTTCTGGTGCAGCGGGAGGATGCCAAGCTGAAGTTGGTTCAGCAAGTGGAATGGCAGCTGCAGCTGCAGTTGAAATGGCTGGTGGAACACAAGACCAAGCAGCTACAGCGATGGCAATTTCATTAAAGAACATGCTTGGTTTAGTATGCGATCCTGTTGCAGGACTTGTAGAAGTACCTTGCGTAAAACGTAATGCAGCAGGAGCTGCAAATGCGATGATTTCAGCTGATTTAGCATTAGCTGGTGTAACGAGTACGATTCCATGTGATGAAGTAATTGAGGCGATGTTTAGAATCGGACAAACGATGCCAGTAGCACTTCGTGAAACAGCTGAAGGTGGACTTGCAGCAACACCGACTGGTCGCCGTCTGCAAGAAGAGATTTTTGGGAAGACGAATAACTAAAAATATATGTTTATAAAAAATGGAGCTCAAGTAAGATTGAGCTCCATTTTTTATTTTTCTTTTGTTAATTGTTCTAACGTTTTCCCAAGGTTATGTGATCGTTGCGCTGCCTGTGTAATACAGGAAATAAGCGCTTGTTGAAATTGGTGTTCTTGTAATACTTCAATGCCCGCTTCTGTCGTTCCACCAGGAGAGGTAATTTCCTTTCGCAAAATAGACGGGTGTTTTTCACTTGCTTTTAGCATTTCAGCAGCACCAATCATCGTTTGGAGAATAAGTGACTTTGCAACATCTTCTTTTAAACCGATTTTTTTTGCAGCTTCTTCCATCGCTTCTACTACGTAATAAATATAAGCAGGCCCGCTTCCGGATAATGCAGTGACAGCATGCATCTCTTCTTCCTCTACAACAGAGACGAGACCGATCGTTTCAAATAAAGCTATGGCAGTTTGAATATGTTCCTTTGTTGCATGTTTTGAAGATGAGATAGCAGTAGCTGATTTTAAAATAGCTGCAGATGTATTTGGCATGGCACGAATAATCGGAACGTCTTTTTGAAGTAGATTTCTAATTGAATGAGTAGAAACACCTGCTAATAACGAAATAATAAGCAGGTTATTATGTATGTCTTCTTTAAAAGGGGTAAGCGCTTCTGCAACATCTTTTGGCTTCATTGCTAGAAAAAGAATATTTGTATTAGTAAGTAGTTCTTTTTTATTATGTGTACCTTTGACACCGTATTTGTTATGTAGCTCCTGTAACCTTGTCTCATTAGAACGATTACTTACAGTAATTTGTTCGCCTTTCACAACATTTGCATGTAACAAGCCACCAATAATCGCTTCAGCAATAGAGCCCGCACCGAGAAAGGAAATGTTTTGAATAGACATGATGTTCCTCCTTTAATTTTGGTTAGAAATTCTTATAAATGTACATACATTCGTTTTTTTCTAGGAAACACCTCTTTTTATCTGAAAATAATGACAAATATATAAGGAAGTTGTAAACTGAAGAAGTATTCATTTTTGAACCGGAAAGAGACAGGGGGGCTAAGCATGACGGCGATTCACCGAATGGAGATTCCTGTGCCATTTGCAGTTGAAACTGTGAATGTGTTTTTAGTTGAGGGGGAGACATTAACATTAATTGATACAGGGACGAATACAGAAGAGGCAAGAAATGCGTTAGAAAGTCAGTTAGGTACATTAGGATATACGATAGAAGATATTAAAACAGTAGTTATTACGCATCATCATGCGGATCATTGTGGGCTTTTAAATATATTTTCTGAGAAGACGAACATTATTGGACACCCTTGGAATGAGCCGTGGATCACGCAAAATCCAGAATTTTTAAAGCGATATCATGATTTTTTTAGAGAGACGGCTTTACAATTTGGTGTTCCAGCAGCATTTTTGAAAGACGAGGCGTTATTGACGACAAGGACACTGAAATATTCTTGTAATAGATCGTTAACGCATACTGTGAGAGAGGGAGATCGTATTGATTCAATGCCTGGTTTTACAGTAATTGAAACACCGGGTCATGCTTCCACTCATATTTCATTATATAGAGAATCTGATGGAATACTAATTGGCGGAGATGCTCTCATTAGTCATATTTCTTCGAATCCAATATTAGAACCACCATATGAAGGACAAACAGAAAGGGCACGTCCATTATTACAATACAATCAAACGTTAAAGCGTTTAAGTGAAATGAATATTTCGCGCATTTTATCAGGACATGGAGAAGATGTTCTCCATGTGAAGCAACTTATTGAAACGAGATTACAAAAGCAAGAAACACGTGCATTTAAAGTGCTTGAGTTATTAAAGGAAAAACCAATGACAGCATTTGAAGTATGTGTAAAACTATTTCCGGTATTATATAAGGAACAATTGCCACTTACTATTTCAGAAACGGTT
Source organism: Bacillus cereus group sp. MYBKT111-2 (assembly GCF_051915205.1). Lineage (NCBI taxonomy): Bacteria > Bacillati > Bacillota > Bacilli > Caryophanales > Bacillaceae > Bacillus > Bacillus cereus group sp. MYBKT111-2. Next base: position 419,672 of record NZ_JBQAEG010000001.1, on the reverse strand, counting down.
GGACAATTAGACTTTTTAGCATATAATCAACAAGTGATGATTGATGAATCTTCGCAACAATTGATTTATTATGCAAAGTAGGTGACAGCAATGACGGGACGTTTACAAAATAAAGTAATCGTCATTACAGGTGCTTCTAGTGGAATTGGAGAGCAAGTTGCAATGCAAGTTGCAGAGCAGGGAGCGACTCCAGTATTAATGGCTAGAACAGAAGAGAAATTAAAAGCGCTAGCAGACAAAATTAAAGAAACTTATAATACGCCTTGCTATTATTATGTATTAGATGTAAGTGAAGAGACGGGGATAAAATCTGTTTTTTCAAAGGTATTACAAGAAGTGGGACGTATTGATATATTAGTAAACAATGCGGGATTTGGTATTTTTAAAACGTTTGAAGATGCGTCAATGGATGAAGTGAAAGATATGTTCCAAGTAAATGTATTTGGATTAGTAGCTTGTACGAAAGCAGTTCTACCTTATATGGTGAAAAGAAACGAAGGGCATATTATTAATATTGCTTCACTTGCTGGGAAAATTGCAACGCCGAAATCAAGTGCGTATGCAGCGACGAAACATGCAGTATTAGGATTTACCAATAGTTTACGCATGGAGTTATCCAGTACGAATGTTTTCGTAACAGCGATTAATCCAGGTCCGATAGATACAAACTTTTTTGAAATAGCTGATCAATCCGGTACATATGTGAAAAATATGGGACGATACATGTTAAAACCAACATATGTAGCAGAGCAAATTGTAAAATCGATGCAAACGAAAAAGCGTGAAGTAAATTTACCGAAATGGATGGGCATTGGTCCGAAACTGTATGCTTTATTCCCAGGTTTATTTGAGCGCGTAGCAGGTAAATCATTAAGTAAAAAATAGGAGATTTCCATATGGAAATCTCCTATTTTTTTATCCCGCTTTAATGGGCAGTAAGACCCCCCTCAAAATTCAGCGAAAGCAAAGAAGTTAGGTGGGGGATCAACTGCCCATAAAAGTCCGATTGGTTCAACTAATAATCAGTGGGGGATGAAGAAAACCCCCACTGATTAAAGTTTCACTTTATTTTCCAGTCACATAATCGTAAACGATATCCTCAACTGCCTCGTATACATCAATTTTAGTATTTGAATGAATAATCGTTTGAATATGTTTAACAAGCATTTCCTGATCCTCATTTGACATAGGATTACATTGATATTGCTGAAAACTTTTTATAATCATTTTCTCAATTAATTTTTCATTCATGTTTTCCCCGCCTGTATGTACATATGTATTGTTTTATTGTACTTGAAGTGAAATAAAAAAACCACTATGCAATATTTATGTATAAAAATTCTGTTGTGTATATTATTTTTCTAGTAAAATTAAGTTTTTTAAGTTTGTAAAATTAATAAATATTTAATTGACTCTATAAATATACAATATTATAATCATACTTAATTTAAAGAATCGATATGAGGAGGAGCATATGAAGGTCGCGATTATTGGAGCAACTGGGTATGGAGGTATTGAGTTAATTCGGTTATTAGAACAACATCCATATTTTTCGATAGCATCTCTCCATTCTTTTTCACAAGTTGGCGAGTGTATAACAAATGTATATCCGCATTTTCAAAATGTTCTTGTTCATACGTTACAAGAAATTGATGCGGAGGAAATAGTGAAAGAAGCAGAAATTGTATTTTTGGCAACCCCGGCAGGAGTATCAGCAGAGCTAACTCCAAAATTATTAGCAGTAGGTTTAAAAGTAATTGACCTATCTGGAGACTTTCGTATGAAAGATCCTTTCATATATGAACAGTGGTACAAAAGGGCAGCTGCAAAAGAAGAAATTCTTAGTAAAGCTGTATATGGGCTAAGTGAATGGAAAAGGTCCGAGGTTCAAAATGCAAATTTAATTGCAAATCCGGGATGTTTTGCTACAGCTGCATTATTAGCGACATTGCCATTAGTTCGTAGCGACATAATTGAAGAAGATTCCATTATTATTGATGCGAAATCAGGAGTATCTGGAGCAGGAAAAACGCCAACAACGATGACTCACTTTCCTGAGTTATACGATAACTTGCGTATTTATAAAGTAAATGAGCATCAACACGTTCCTGAGATTGAGCAAATGCTCGCGGAATGGAATAGGGAAACGAAGCCAATCACGTTTAGTACACATTTAATACCGATATCACGGGGAATTATGGTTACACTTTATGCGAAAGTAAAGCGAGAAATGGAAATAGAACAACTTCAAAAATTATATGAAGAAACGTATGAACAATCAGCTTTTGTTCGAATTCGCATGCAAGGAGAGTTTCCAAGTCCGAAAGAAGTGAGGGGCTCAAATTATTGTGATATGGGGATAGCTTACGATGAAAGAACAGGAAGAGTGACAGTCGTTTCTGTTATAGACAATATGATGAAAGGTGCGGCTGGGCAAGCAATTCAAAATGCAAACATAATAGCGGGACTAGAAGAAACAACAGGTTTACAACATATGCCGCTTTATCTATAAGGGGGGACATGATGATTAAAGTAGCGTCTATTACAAAAGTAGAGAATGGTTCGATTGTAACTCCAAAAGGTTTCTCGGCCATTGGCAATGCAATTGGTTTGAAAAAGGAGAAAAAGGATTTAGGGGCAATCGTTTGTGATACACCAGCATCATGTGCTGCTGTTTATACAACAAATCAAATACAAGCAGCTCCCTTGCAAGTAACGAAGGATAGTATAACGACTGAGGGGAAATTACAAGCTATTATCGTCAATAGTGGAAATGCAAATGCTTGTACGGGAATGAAAGGATTACAAGATGCTTATGAGATGCGTGCATTAGGGGCGAAACATTTTGGAATGAAAGACAATTACGTTGCAGTAGCTTCAACAGGTGTAATTGGTGTTCCGCTGCCGATGGATATAATCCGAAATGGGATTGCTACTCTTATCCCGGCGAAGGAAGAAAGGGAAGCTCATTCTTTTTCTGAAGCGATTTTAACGACGGATCTTATAACGAAAGAAACTTGCTATGAAATGGTGATTGATGGGAAGAAAGTGCTGATTGCTGGTGTTGCGAAAGGTTCAGGGATGATTCATCCAAATATGGCAACGATGTTAAGTTTTATTACGACAGACGCTCATATAGAGCATGACGTATTACAAACCGCATTATCACAAATAACGAATCATACATTTAATCAAATTACGGTAGATGGAGATACTTCTACGAATGATATGGTCATCGTTATGGCAAGTGGATTATCAGAAACGAAACCAATCGATATGGAACATGCAGATTGGGAAACTTTCATATTTGCTTTACAGAAGGTATGTGAAGATTTAGCGAAAAAAATTGCACAAGATGGTGAAGGTGCTACGAAGTTAATAGAAGTAAATGTGCTAGGAGCTCAAACGAATGAAGAGGCAAAGAAAATTGCAAAGCAAATAGTCGGTTCGAGTCTTGTGAAAACAGCAATACATGGTGAAGATCCAAACTGGGGGCGAATTATTAGTAGCATTGGACAAAGTGAAGTCACGATTAATCCAAATACAATTGATATTACTCTTCAATCTATCGTTGTGCTGAAAAATAGTGAACCTCAAATGTTTTCTGAAGAGGAAATGAAAATGAGATTACAAGAACATGAAATTATGATTGATGTGTATTTACATTTAGGAGAAGAGACCGGATCAGCTTGGGGCTGTGACTTAAGTTATGAATATGTGAAAATAAACGCTTGTTATCGTACATAAGGAGAGGGAAGATGAGCGATTATATTGTAGTGAAATGCGGCGGTAGTATGTTGGATCAATTAAATGATGTGTTTTTTGATTGTATAAAGAAATTACAACAGAAGTATAAAGTAGTGATTGTTCATGGTGGTGGCCCAGAAATTGATGCTAAATTAAAAGATTGTAACATCAACGTAGAAAAAAGAGATGGATTACGGGTAACACCAAAAGAAGTTATGGATGTTGTTCAAATGGTGTTATGTGGAAGTACGAATAAAAAACTCGTAATGAATTTACAAAAGCATAATTTACTTGCGGTAGGTTGTTCGGGATGTGATGGCAATCTACTTCAAGTTCAACCTGTCAGTGAGGAGATAGGATATGTGGGAGAAGTAAGGTATGTCGAAACGGCCTTACTAAAAGGATTAATAAATATGAATTATATTCCTGTTATTGCTCCAGTCGGCATAAATGATAATGAGATTTATAACATAAATGCAGATACCGCCGCAGCTGGAATTGCGGCCGCATTATCTGCAAAAGAACTCATTTTTATTACGGATGTAGATGGGGTATTGCATGAAGGAAAGTTAGTAAAGAAAACCGACGAATTTGAGATTGTTAATTTTATAGAAAACGGTGTTATTACCGGTGGAATGATTCCGAAAGTACAGGCAGCACTAGCATCATTAAAAATGGGAGTGCAAAAGGTTAGTATCGTAAATGGGATGAAGGATTTTACCGAGATTACAGGTGAGTGTATCGGAACGACGGTAACGAGGGGCGTGAGTATTGCATGACAAGTCATCTTTTTCAAACGTATGGGAGAAGAAAGATTGAGTTTGTAAAGGGAAAAGGAACGAAAGTCATTGATAATAACAGTAAGCAATATTTAGATTTTACATCAGGAATTGGTGTATGTAATTTAGGACATTGTCATCCTACTGTTATGAAAGCTGTACAAGAGCAACTGCATGAAATATGGCATATATCTAACCTGTTTACAAACAGCTTACAAGAAGAAGTCGCGTCATTATTAACAGAAAACATAGCATTAGATTATGTGTTCTTCTGTAATAGCGGGGCAGAGGCGAATGAAGCTGCTTTGAAGCTAGCCCGTAAGCATACTGAAAAATCTCTCGTCGTAACATGCGAGCAATCTTTTCACGGTAGAACATTCGGAACGATGAGTGCGACGGGACAAAATAAAGTGAAAGAAGGATTTGGTCCGCTCCTTCCCTCTTTTTTACATACGCCTTTTAACGATATAAAGGCATTAGAGGAAGTAATGAATGAAGAAGTTGCGGCAGTAATGATAGAAGTTGTTCAAGGAGAGGGAGGAGTCATACCTGCTGATCTATCTTTTTTGAAAGCGATTGAAGCATTATGTAAGAAGTTCGGGGCCTTATTTATTATAGACGAAGTCCAAACAGGAATCGGAAGAACAGGGACATTATTTGCTTACGAACAAATGGGAATAACACCTCATATCGTTACTACTGCTAAGGCGCTTGGAAATGGCATTCCAGTTGGAGCAATGATTGGCCGGAAAGAACTTGGAATATCGTTTCCTGCAGGGTCACATGGTTCAACGTTTGGTGGAAATTATATTGCAATGGCTGCGGCGAAAGAAGTATTGCAAATAACTAAGAAACCATCGTTTTTAAAAGAAGTAAAGGAAAAGGGCGAGTACGTATTACAGAAGTTGCAAGAGGAATTACAACATGTCGAATGTATTCAAAATATACGTGGTAAGGGGCTTATGGTTGGAATTGAATGTACGCATGAAGTTGCAAGTTTTATAGAACAACTAGAAGAAGAAGGACTTCTCGTATTACAAGCAGGACCTAATGTTATAAGACTATTACCGCCACTTATTGTAACGAATGAAGAACTAGAACAGGCAGTATATATGATAAAAAAAGTAGTTTGTACAAAAAGCGTATCAATCATATAAGGGGGAATTTTCATGTCAACTGTACAAGTACCGAAATTAAATACGAAAGACCTTTTAACACTAGAAGAATTAACGAAAGAAGAAATTATTTCTTTAATTGAGTTCGCAATATATTTAAAAAAGAATAAGCAAGAGCCTTTACTGCAAGGCAAAATATTAGGTCTTATCTTTGATAAACATTCAACTCGTACTCGTGTATCTTTTGAAGCAGGAATGGTACAGCTCGGGGGACATGGTATGTTTTTAAGTGGAAAAGAGATGCAAATGGGAAGAGGAGAAACTGTTTCAGATACTGCGAAAGTATTATCGCAGTATATTGACGGGATTATGATACGTACATTCTCACATGCGGATGTAGAAGAGCTTGCAAAAGAATCGAGCATACCTGTTATTAATGGATTAACGGATGACCATCATCCTTGTCAAGCATTGGCAGACTTAATGACAATATACGAAGAAACAAATACATTTAAAGGAATAAAATTGGCTTACGTAGGTGATGGAAATAATGTATGTCATTCATTGTTGTTAGCGAGTGCAAAAGTCGGAATGCATATGACTGTTGCAACGCCTATAGGGTATGAACCGAATGAAGAGATTGTAAAAAAAGCGTTAGCGATTGCCAAGGAAACAGGAGCTGAAATTGAAATTTTGCATAACCCTGAATTAGCGGTGAATGAAGCAGATTTCATTTATACTGACGTTTGGATGAGCATGGGGCAAGAGGGCGAAGAAGAGAAATATACGTTGTTTCAACCATACCAAATCAATAATGAACTTGTTAAGCATGCGAAGCAAACATATCGCTTCTTACACTGTTTACCTGCCCATCGTGAAGAAGAAGTAACAGGCGAAATTATAGATGGGCCAAAATCTATCGTATTTGAGCAAGCCGGTAATCGATTGCATGCGCAAAAAGCATTATTAGTAAGTTTATTTAAAAATGTAGAAGAGCTTTCCTAAATGATGTACACCTCCAGTTGTGAGACACAAATAACAATTGGAGGTGTATTTTTTTTATTGAAATGTCATATGTATATTTAGTTAACTATTTCGATATCATCTATAATAAAAGAGGAAATGAAATTTGTTTTTCGGGGTGTGTAAGGGCATACTAGGTATAAAAATATAGTTAAAGAGATGATGAGAGTGAAAACAACTAAGAAAACATATTCGTTTTTTCAGCGGATGTGGAGAATATTAAAGTTTCAATATTATAAGTTGCTTCGATCACCAGAAGGAGCGAAGAAAGTATCGTTAGGTTTTGCGATTGGTTTTGGTTTAGAGATGTTGGTTATATATACGGCATCGCTCGTCTATTTAATATTTTATCCAATCGTCAGGTTAGCAAAGGGATCTTTTCCTGCCGCGGTGATTGGCAATATTATTGGAAAAATATCGTTTCTCCCAGTAGTTTTATTTCCGCTTGCGTATGCGCTAGGGAAAATGATTTATCCATTTCATGTGCAAAAAATACATCATGAACCCTTTACAATATCGGACTTGTTTTCAAGTCACATTTTTACGATATTAAAGAGCTTATTACAGAGTGAAGTGTATGTATTAATTGGAATGACGATTTTAGGGGTTGTGTTTGGTGTAGTTTCATATTTCGTTGTGCATTATTTATATGAAAAGAACCGTAAGTTACGTTTGAAGAACAGAAAGAAAAGAGTGAGAGAACCACTCATGCAAATATAAAGAGTGTCACACTCATTTTCTCCTTTGAATATGTTTAAGAAAAAGGAGGAGAGAATGAATGTATTATTATTACGTACCGCAAGTATATCCATATGTAAATTATTATCCGGTTTATGATACGAGTAGGCAATATGAATTATATCGACAACAACAACTACCGCAAATACCATCGCAACAACCTACGCAAGATCAAAAACCATATTTAACGACATGGCCATATTCAAATGTATACTATGGCAATTATTACGAATCATAAAGCTGCTTCTATTTAGAAGCAGCTTTATACGTTTGTTTTCAAAATTAAATTTTGAATGGTTTGAAGAGAGTGAATGAGTTTTTCACGTTCTTCCTCAGATAACGTTTGGAAATTTTCTTTTAATTTGTCTAAAATGAATTGTTGATACTGATTTACTAACAATTTCCCTTCAGCTGTCAGGGAAATTAAAATGACCCGTCGATCTTTTTCGCTATAATGACGCTCTATTAGTTCTTCTTGGATCAGTTTGTTTAATAGAGGTGTCATGTTAGGCCGTGAAATCGCTAGCCGCTTGCCGATTTCGGAAACTGCTAATGTGCCATTTTCATGCAGAAGCAGTAATACTTGTGTATGTGATGGCGGCATATGTCTTTGAGAAGAAAATTCTCCAGGAAGCATAAATTTGCGATAAAAAAGAGGCACTAGCGAAAGAAGATGATCAACAATACGTTCCCACTCGCGTGATTCCATATAAAGGCCCCCTTCCACTCTCATTGTAACAAAAAAGACATGTTATAAAAATAGAATTGTTTCATGCGAATTTTAATATTTGTAGGCCAACACTTTTTTTGTAAAGGAATCGGCAATAATCGAATAGCCTTTATCATTTGGGTGTACTTGGTCAAAGAGTAAATCTTTCTTATCATTCGATATTAATTTGCGAATTGGTAAAACGATAGATGGTTGATTTGCTTTTGCAATGGAATAAACGGATTCATTCCATCCGTCTAAAAACATATCTGCATAACTTGCGATGGAGTCATCGAGTTGTAACGGGTTATAGAGTTCAGAAAGAATGAGTAAAGCATCCGGATTTTGATCTCGGACTGTCTTTACAATATTTTTTACATCCGCTTCAAAATGAGCTTTTTCTTTATTTAACATTTTAATACCGTCTATAACACCGACATCACGATTTAAGCGAAATAAATTATTTCCCCCAATGTTAATTGTAATAATATTGGCTGCTCTAATTTTTTGCTTTACATCTTCTGATTGAACCTTTTTAGCGAGACGATCTGTTGTAAGACCGTTTATCCCAAGGTTTTCTACAGTAATTGGTTTATGAATTTGTGCTTCTATTTGTGTAGAGGCTAATTCAGCAAATCCCCCTTGTGTCGATCCATATCCTTTGGCAAGCGAATCACCTAGTACGAGATGATAAAAGGAATCGTTTGTTTGCTTATCAATCCAACTTGGAGTAGATGTTTTTTCTGTTTTTTCTTCGGGTTCATTTTGTTTTGTCTCATCGTTCTTTTCAAAATAAGAATAAGAAATGATTAGAAGGAGGAGACAAACAATTGTTAAGATGACTTTTTTCATAATTCATCCTCCTTGTAATTGGTAATTGTATCATATTCAGCAGTATTAACAATGTAAGGGCATATTATATGTTTATGAAAAGTTTACAATAACTTTACAGAAAATTTGTAGAAGTATGTCAAAAAATATTGACGATATGAAAGTACATTATATATGATAATGTCAGATAAGGTGAAATTTTAATTAGTAGGGCTTTATTTCCCGATGAGTAAAATCTCACCAATCGAGCGTTTAAGAGGACTACTCATTAACGCAGGATGAAATGAAAATCTTATCTCCAATAGAAGAAAAAAGGTATGTGATTAGAGACGGATTCATTTCATTATTTTTGGTAATTGTATAAGGGGGATTTTTTGTGAAAAAGTCAAAAAAAATGCTAGCTGGAGCAACTCTTGCTATTGGTGTTATAGCGCCGCAAGTATTGCCAGCAACAGCTCATGCGGATGAGCAAACTGGGGAGAGTACGGTTAACTTACGAATTCTAGAAACATCAGATATTCACGTTAACTTAATGAATTACGATTATTATCAAACGAAAACCGATAATAAAGTAGGTCTCGTGCAAACTGCAACACTTGTGAATAAAGCGCGTGAAGAAGCGAAGAACTCTGTCCTGTTTGATGATGGGGATGCATTACAAGGGACACCGCTTGGAGATTATGTAGCGAATAAAATAAATGATCCGAAGAAGCCTGTGGATCCTAGTTACACGCACCCATTATATCGTTTAATGAATTTAATGAAGTATGACGTCATCTCTCTTGGGAATCATGAATTTAACTACGGTTTAGATTATTTAAACAAAGTAATTAGTAAAACAGAATTCCCGGTTATTAACTCGAACGTCTATAAAGATGATAAAGATAATAATGAAGAGAATGATCAAAATTACTTTAAACCATATCATGTTTTTGAAAAAGAAGTAGAAGATGAATCAGGTCAAAAACAAAAAGTGAAAATTGGCGTAATGGGATTTGTTCCACCTCAAGTTATGAACTGGGATAAAGCAAATCTAGAAGGAAAAGTGAAAGCAAAAGATATAGTTGAAACAGCGAAAAAAATGGTGCCAAAAATGAAAGCAGAAGGTGCCGATGTTATCGTTGCACTAGCGCATTCAGGTGTTGATAAGAGTGGTTACAACGTTGGCATGGAAAACGCATCGTATTATTTAACAGAAGTTCCTGGTGTAGATGCGGTATTAATGGGACATTCACATACTGAAGTGAAGGACGTATTTAATGGTGTTCCAGTTGTAATGCCTGGTGTCTTTGGAAGTAACTTAGGTATTATAGATATGCAATTGAAAAAAGTAAATGGAAAATGGGAAGTACAAAAAGAGCAATCGAAGCCGCAACTTCGTCCGATTGCTGATAGTAAAGGAAACCCACTCGTACAATCTGATCAAAATTTAGTTAATGAAATTAAAGATGATCACCAAGCGACAATTGATTATGTGAATACAGCTGTAGGAAAAACGACAGCGCCAATTAATAGTTATTTCTCATTAGTACAAGATGATCCTTCTGTACAACTTGTGACAAATGCACAGAAATGGTATGTAGAAAAGTTATTTGCTGAAAATGGACAGTATAGTAAATATAAAGGAATTCCAGTTTTATCTGCAGGTGCACCATTTAAAGCAGGTGGCCGAAACGGTGCTACATATTATACGGATATTCCAGCTGGAACGTTAGCGATTAAAAACGTTGCAGATTTATATGTATATCCAAATACGTTATATGCTGTAAAAGTAAATGGGGCACAAGTAAAAGAATGGCTTGAAATGTCTGCAGGTCAGTTTAATCAAATTGATCCAAAGAAAACAGAAGAACAGCCATTAGTAAATATCGGATACCCTACATATAACTTTGATATTTTAGATGGCTTAAAATACGAAATTGATGTAACACAACCAGCGAAATACGATAAAGATGGAAAAGTTATAAATGCTAATACGAATCGTATTATAAATATGACATATGAAGGTAAGCCAGTAGCTGACAATCAAGAGTTTATCGTCGCTACAAATAACTATCGTGGAAGTAGCCAAACGTTCCCAGGCGTAAGTAAAGGGGAAGTTGTATACCAATCACAAGATGAAACGCGTCAAATCATTGTGAAGTATATGCAAGAAACGCCAGTTATTGATCCGGCAGCAGATAAAAATTGGGCATTTAAACCGATTGTTGCCGATAAATTAAATACAACATTCGATTCTTCACCAAATGCACAAAAGTATATAAAGAAAGATGGGAACATATCATATGTTGGACCATCTGAAAATGAATTCGCTAAATATGCAATTGATATAACGAAGAAGAACGATGATGATAAGGAAACTGGTGGAGAGAATCCAACAACACCGCCAACAGGTGAAGGAAATAATGGAGAAAATCCAACGACACCACCAACAAGTGAAGGAAATAATGGAGAAAATCCAACGACACCACCAACAGGTGAAGGAAATAATGGAGAAAATCCAACGACACCACCAACAGGTGAAGGAAATAATGGAGAAAATCCAACGACACCACCAACAGATGAAGGTAATAATACAGGATCTGGACAAACTACAACGGATAATCAAAACGTAAAAGAAACAACAACTGTAAGTGAAAAGAAAGAAGAACGTGATTTACCGAAAACAGGTACAAGTGTTGTTTCTACAATTGGAGCAGGTTTGGCGTTTGTTGGAGCAGGATTCCTTCTGTTATTTAGAAGAAAGAAAGCAAATAGATAGTGGAGAAATATAAAAAGGATTACCGATTCAGGTAATCCTTTTTGATATATTATGAAAGTGTTACAGCTTTTTCCTTCTTCCATGAAAGGCCAAATCCAGTAAAGCCGACGATAATTGTTACAACTGGACAAGCTAAGCAGAAGATTGCGAATGGAACGTAATCAAAAGTTGGAACGCCAAGGACGTTCGATAAGAATACGCCACTTACTCCCCATGGTACGAGCGGGTTAATAACTGTACCTGCATCTTCTAATACACGTGATAAATTACGACGTTCTAAACCGACTTCATCATATTTATTAGCGAATGCTTGTCCTGTTAAAACGATAGATAAGTACTGCTCACCAAGTAAGAAGTTCACACCGATTGCAGTTGAAGCAGTAGAAATAATTAAGCGTGTGCTAGTTTTTACGAAGCTAGAGATGATATTCATTAGCTGCGTAATAATACCCATTCCTTGTAATAATCCTCCCATACAAAGAGCTAGGAAAATAAGAGCGATTGACATCATCATACTTTGCAGGCCACCTCGAGATAATAAGCTATCAATATCTTTCATACCCGTTTTAGAAACGTAACCGTCTTGCATAATTTTCATTAAATCAGTTAAAGAAGTACTAGGTTTAAATATAAATAGGATAATGATCCCTACTATAATTCCAGCAAGTAATGTTGGAACTGCTGGAACTTTTTTAAATGCGAATAGGAACAGTAATAAAATTGGAATAAGTGTAAAGATAGAAATCGTTGCATTTTTCTCTAATGTGCTAATGAAGTTTGTGAAGTCAACGTCTCCACTAGTACCGCTTCCTAAAATGAAAAATGCGATAAAAGCAATAATGAAAGCTGGAACTGTTGTCCAAAGCATGTTACGAATATGCTCAAATAAATCTACACCCGTTACAGCTGGCGCTAAATTTGTTGTATCAGATAAAGGAGACATTTTATCTCCAAAGAATGCACCAGAAATAATTGCACCAGCGATTAGAGCAGGATCGTATCCGAGAGCACTACCCATGCCCATAAAGGCAAGTCCTACAGTTGCGGCAGTTGTAAAGGCACTACCGATACTTGTTCCAACAATTGCACAAACAACAAAAACAGTTGGAATGAAAATTTTTGGGGATACAAGCTGGAAGCCGTATACCATTAAAGTTGGAATTGTTCCAGCAGCGATCCAAACACTAATTAATACGCCTACAAGTAAGAATATAAAAATAGATGGAATACCAGCTGAAATACTACTTATCATTCCTTTTTCCATCGTAGACCAATCAATTTTTTTCATAAATCCAAATGCTAATAAAAGAACGATACCAAATAAAATTGGGATGTGTGGTGAAACTTCTAATTGAATAACACTAAAGCCAATGCAGAAAAAGATAAATACTGTTAAAAGAACAGATTCAATTTTTGAAACCATTGTTTTCCCCTCCTAAGTAATCTAAAATAGATCTTTTTTATATAAAATTCGCCAATATTGTTTATTTCCTTCTAAATTTTAGAATTTTGTGACAAATTACCGGTAATTGTTGTTTCTTTAATATGATACGGAAATGAATGGATAAAAAAACGTCCCTGCATATAATTATGCAGGGACGAAGAAATCGCGGTACCACCCTAGCTTGTGAAATGAATGTATCACAAAATAAAGGGTCGTATGATATGCGCTAATAAAATAAAAACGCCCCTGCAATATATGCAGGGACGAAAAGTTCGCGGTACCACCCTAAATTGTGAAACAGTGTCGTTTCACCACTCTTTAGATATAACGGTCTATAACCGTCTTTCACTACTCCTTACGTTTCGCAAAAGAAGCTCCAGGGGGTAATTCATAATTCGCTCTGTACTGGTTCGCACCGACCACCAGCTCTCTGAAAGCAGAAATCGAAATACTACTAAATCCTATCAATGCCGATTCATATGATGTTAGTTAAATTTTTATCATATATTCGTCTCACATGTCAATAAAAATATTCAATAATTTTTTAGGGAAATAAAGGAGAACGATTTTAATCCTATGAAAATGTGCGTTATAATGAATTTGAAAGGGGAGGAAAGAGTGAAGAAAAAAATAATTCTTTTTACCACTTTACTAGTCATTGGCGGAAGTGCTGGCATTTACACAGCTTTTGCAGCTGAATCAGAGCAGGCGAAGCAAAAGCAAATACAGCAGTTAGAAGTGAAGAAAGCGAAAGAAGCTGAAGAGAAGAAGTCGATGGAAAAAGCAGCTGATAAACTAGGGGTTTCTACGGAAGGAAAAACAAAAGAAGAGGTTGCGAAAGAAGTAAATACCGCAAGATTTGAGAAGCGACATGATCTATTGATTGAACATGCAAAACAACTTGGAATTGAAACAGAAGGAAAAAAAGACGAAGAGATTATTTTAGAAATCGGAAAGATACAACATGGAAAGTAGAACAACTTATCTTATGATAAGTTGTTCTTTTTTAAGAACTACTTGATTTAAAAATAATTGACAGTCATTTAGATTTAATGTTAACTATATTTATAAACTAGTTAACATTAGGGGTGACAATTGTGACTTTTAGTAAGAGTACGACTGACAAACCATCATATACATATGAAGAGTTATCGGAGAAAAATAAAGCCTATGTATGGCATCCATTTACACAAATGAAGGATTATTTAGAAGAAGATCCTGTCATTATTGAACGGGGAGAGGGAAGAAAGCTATATGATGTAAATGGAAATGAATATTGGGACGGTGTTTCGTCTATTTGGTTAAATGTTCATGGACATCAAGTGCCAGAACTAGATGAGGCAATTCGTGAGCAATTAAATAAAATTTCCCATTCTACTATGTTAGGGCTTGCTAACGTTCCATCTATTTTATTAGCCGAAAAAATAATTGAAGTTGTACCAGAAGGTTTGAAGAAAGTGTTTTATTCAGACTCCGGTTCTAGCGCTGTTGAAATTGCAATTAAGATGGCCTTTCAATATTGGCAGCATAAAGGAAAACCGAAGAAACAAAGATTTGTTACATTAAAAGAAGCGTATCATGGTGACACAATTGGAGCTGTTTCAGTGGGAGCAATAGACTTGTTTCACCAAGTGTATAGTTCGCTTTTATTTGAAGCAATTAAAATGCCTTATCCATATACATATCGTTCTCCTTATGGAAATAATAAGGAGGAAATTGTAAAAAAACATTTAGAAGAAATGGAAGAGCTGCTGAAAGATAAACATGAAGAGATTGCGGCGATTATTGTAGAACCTTTAATGCAAGGTGCTGGCGGTATGATTACAATGCCAAAAGGATACTTAAAAGGGCTACGTAATTTATGTACAAAATATAATGTTCTATTTATTACAGACGAGGTAGCGACTGGATTTGGGCGTACTGGAAAAATGTTTGCATGTGAACATGAAAATGTAACACCGGATATTTTGACAGCCGGAAAAGGTTTAACAGGCGGATATTTACCAGTTGCAATTACTGTAACGACAGATGAAATTTATAATGCCTTTTTAGGAGGCTATGAAGAACAAAAAACATTTTTCCACGGACATAGTTATACAGGGAATCCGTTAGGGTGTGCGGTAGCAATTGCAAATCTAGAACTATACGAGAAAACAAATTTAATAGAAGAGGTGGCACGTAAAACAGAATATGTGGCGACGCAATTAGAAGACCTCTTTGCATATAAACATGTAGGGGACATTCGTCAATGCGGGTTAATGGTTGGAATTGAACTTGTGAAGAATAAGGAAACGAAAGAAGTGTTTGAATGGACAGAGAGAGTCGGTGTTCAAGTATGTAAACGCTCAAGAGAACTAGGTATGATTTTGCGCCCGCTCGGTAATACGATTGTATTTATGCCCCCTCTTGCTTCTACAATTGATGAGATTGATGATATGTTACGTATTTTGTATAAAGCAATCTCGGATGTTACGGAGGGAGAATAATGAGTGGCTTTTTTATAACAGCAACGGATACTGAAGTGGGGAAAACTGTAGTCGCCGGTGCATTAGCAGGTGTATTTAGAGAACTGGGATATAACATCGGGGTATATAAACCGTTGCAAAGTGGACATGTTGCATCAAATCCAGAAGGAGATGCAGCAAGGCTAAAGGCATTATCAGGTGTACCGACAAAAGAAGATGAAATTTGCCCTTACTCTATTGAAGAGCCGCTTGCCCCGAGACTTGCCATGAAAAGAGCCGGAAGGACAGTAGCGTTAAAAGACATTATTCATCACTATAATGAACGATTGAAAGATTTTAATAGTCTACTTGTAGAAGGAGCAGGTGGATTAGCTGTTCCATATACAGAGGACGCTTTAGTAATTGATTTCGCAAAAGAATTACAACTTCCACTTATTGTAGTAGCACGCCCTACATTAGGAACAGTAAATCATACAGTTTTAACGATCGCTTACGCAAAGGCATATGGTTTAACAGTAGCAGGTGTCATTTTATCTGGCTGCAAAGAATGCGAAATGGAAAGAGTGCAAGAAAATAAAGAAATGATTGAAGAGCTAAGTGGGGTACCGGTTTTAGGTTTATTACCATTCTTTGCAGGTGAGTTTACAAGAGAAGAAGTCTTGGAATCTGCTAAAGAATATATAATGATTTCAAAATTAGAGGAGCTTATCCGAAATGAATCAAACGTGGCGCACACATCTTCAATCTAAATTGCAACAATTACATGAGCGAGAGCAGTATCGTAATTTGCATGTAACAGAACAAGCAGAAGAGACATGGCTTATTCGAGATGAGAAAAGGATGCTAAATTTAGCGTCAAATAATTATTTAGGGTTAGCTGGAGATGAAAGGTTAAAAGAAGCTGCTATCGCATGTACAAGAAAATATGGAACTGGGGCGACAGCATCAAGGCTCGTGGTAGGAAACTATTCACTGTATGAAGAGGTTGAGAGAAGTATATGCGATTGGAAAGGCACTGAAAAAGCCTTAGTTGTGAATAGTGGATATACCGCAAATATTGGAGTGATCTCTTCATTAGTGAGTCGTCACGATATTGTGTTTAGTGACAAATTAAATCACGCAAGCATTGTTGATGGAATTATATTAAGTGGGGCAGAGCATAAAAGGTATGGTCATAATGATTTGGATCATTTAGAGAAGTTATTGAAAACAGCGTCACCTGAAAAGCGGAAATTAATCGTAACAGATACTGTTTTTAGTATGGATGGTGATACTGCGTATCTAAGGGAGTTAGTAGAGCTGAAAGAGAAATACGGGGCAATTATTTTAGTGGATGAAGCACATGCGAGTGGAATATATGGAATTGGCGGAGCTGGATTATCTCATATAGAAGAAAATCTTGCTCGAAAAATAGATATACATATGGGGACGTTTAGTAAGGCTTTAGGGTGTTATGGTGCGTATTTGACAGGCGATGCAATTTATATAGAGTATTTACACAATATGATGAGAAGTTTTATTTTTACTACTGCATTACCGCCTGGAACGTTAGGAGCAGTGCAAAAAGCAATTGAAATTGTGAAAGAAGATAATGAAAGAAGAGAGAGACTTATAGAGAATGGAGCATATTTCAGAAACCATTTACGAGAAGCTGGTTTTGATATTGGAAATAGCTCAACTCATATTGTACCGATTGTAGTCGGTTCAAATGAAACAGCTTTACGGTTTAGTAAAAGATTGCAACAGGTAGGGATTGCTGCAATTGCAATTCGTCCGCCAACTGTACCGATTAATAGTTCTCGAATTCGCTTTGCAGTTACATCGCAACATACAATAGCTGATTTAAAATGGGCTATTGACCGAATTACTCACATTGCGAAAGAAGAGGAGCTTTTCGTATGAAAGAGCTGAAGATTATTTTTATTCCTGGATGGGGAATGGAAGAAAATATTTGGGATTTAGTACTTCCCCATTTTAAAGGATATCCTGTTCAATGCATTGATTGGCGTAACGTGAAAGAACAAAGTGAGTTTGCGAACAGGATTATAGATGTAGCACAGGATGAAAATGTAATTTTAGTTGGATGGTCACTAGGAGCATTAGCGGCAATTCAAGCTTATAAAAAAATTAAGGCAAAGGGTATCGTGCTAATTGGTGGTACTGCTAAATTTACAAATACAAGTGACTATAGTAGTGGATGGAATACTTTGCATGTAGAACGGCTGAAAAGAAATTTGGAGAGAAGGAAAGAAGATACGCTCAAGCGGTTCTATGAAAATATGTTTACGAAAGATGAGTTGAAAGAGAATAAAAGGTTTGAAGACATCGTAAAACATTTTAAAGGTGATTCTATGCAGTCTTTACAATTCGGTTTGGATTATTTAATAGAAACAGATATGAGAGCAGCATTGAAAGAAATTAACGTCCCTATACTACTTATTCACGGAGAGCGGGATGTAATATGCCCATTGTCTGCAGCATGTAGTATGGCTGAGAATGAAACTGCCACACTCAAGGTAGTAAGTGAGGCTGGACATGCATTATGCGTAACGAATTTCGAATATTGCGCAAATGAAATCATTCAATTTGTAGAGGGGATACGACATGATCAACAAAACGTTACTACAAAAACGATTTAACGTGGCAGCTGTATCCTACGATCAATATGCAAATGTACAAAAAAAGATGGCGCATTCATTACTTTCTGCATTGAATCGGCGATATAGTGCAAATTCATCGATACGTATTTTAGAACTTGGATGCGGGACAGGATATGTTACAGAGCAATTATCAAACTTATTTCCGAAAGCACAAATTACAGCTATTGATTTTGCCGAAAGTATGATTGCAGTTGCGAGAACTAGACAAAATGTAAACAATGTAACATTTTATTGTGAGGATATCGAAAGATTACGACTAGAAGAAACGTATGATGTCATTATTTCAAATGCCACATTTCAATGGCTAAATGATTTAAAACAAGTGATAAGAAATTTATTTCGTCATTTATCTATAGAGGGGATATTACTCTTTTCAACATTTGGACAGGAAACATTTCAAGAATTGCATGCTTCGTTCCAGCGGGCGAAAGAAGAAAAAAATATACAAAATGAAACATCGATTGGGCAACGTTTTTATTCGAAAAATCAGTTGCGCCATATATGTGAGATAGAAACAGGGGATGTACATGTTTCTGAAACGTGTTACATAGAGAGATTTACAGAAGTTAGGGAGTTTCTACATTCTATTCGTAAAGTAGGAGCGACCAATAGTAATGAAGAATCATATTGTCAAAGTCCCTCACTCTTTCGTGCGATGCTTCGCATATACGAAAGAGACTTCACGGGAAATGAAGGGATAATGGCAACGTATCATGCTTTATTTGTGCATATAACAAAAGAGGGGAAGAGATGAAATGAAACAAGTACAAACAAAAAGGGATTGGAAAAAACTTGCATACGACGTAGTAGAAGAGAAAGTGATTACGAAAGAAGATGCAATAGCGATATTAGAGGCTGACGATACAGAGATTTTAGAAATTATGAATGCTGCGTATATCATTCGCCACCATCACTTTGGTAAGAAAGTAAAATTAAATATGATTATTAATACGAAGTCTGGATTATGCCCTGAAGATTGCGGATATTGTTCACAGTCTATTATTTCAGAGGCGCCGATTGATAAATATGCTTGGCTAACGCAGGAAAAGATTGTAGAAGGGGCACATGAAGCAATTCGTCGTAAAGCGGGTACATATTGTATTGTAGCATCTGGTCGTCGTCCGACTGATAAAGAGGTAAATCACGTAATTGGAGCAGTTAAAGAGATTCGTGAAACGACAGATTTAAAGATTTGTTGTTGTTTAGGTTTCTTAAACGAAGATCAAGCAGGACGTTTAGCGGAAGCGGGTGTACACCGTTATAACCACAACTTAAATACACATGCGAATAATTACGAAAGCATTTGCTCTACTCATACGTATGACGATCGTGTTGATACAGTTCAAAAAGCGAAACAAGCCGGTATTTCACCATGTTCTGGGGCGATCTTTGGAATGGGAGAGACAATAGAAGAGCGAGCTGAAATTGCATTCGAATTACAACGTATAGATGCAGATTCAATTCCATGTAATTTCCTTGTTGCTGTAAAGGGTACGCCGCTTGAAGGACAAAAAGAGTTAACACCAGTAGAATGTTTAAAAGTGCTGGCGATGATGCGCTTTGTAAACCCAACGAAAGAAATTCGTATTTCAGGAGGGCGTGAAATCAATTTACGTTCTGTACAGCCAATCGGTTTATTTGCAGCAAACTCTATTTTTGTTGGAGACTACTTAACGACAGCTGGACAAGAACCGACTGCAGACTGGGGTATGATTGAAGATTTAGGATTTGAGATTGAAGAATGTGCACTTTAAGATAGAAAAAAGCAAACTTGTAAAAGAGTTTGCTTTTTTTGTAAATAAAATGTAATAAATAGTTGTGAATGCTTGATACTAGTGGTTTTTGAGCGAAAAAAAGAATTTTGGTGGACGAATTTTCCAAGCCCCAATTGTACATAGTAAATATGTAATTTATATTGGGTTGGAGGATTTTACATGCACAAATATATATTAGCGATTATGACTTGTCTCATTTTACTAAAAGCAATAAGTGCTGATCCAGTTAAGGCCGCCGAAAATCCTGAACAAAAAGAGATGCAACAACGAATTGAACAACATTTTCGAACGAAAGCTGAACATTTTGGATTGAAAACAGAAGGGAAAGATTTAAAGGAAGTACGAAAAGAAATTACTATTATAGAAGAAGCGAAGAAAAGAGAGAATGTATGGAAAACAGCACAGACGCTTCGTATACAAACAGAAGGAAAGACAATGGATGAATTAATAAAAGATGTACGGAGAAAAGTGAAGAAATAAAAAAAGAGGCCTCAGCCTCTTTTTTTATGCCCATTGTTTTGATAAGTGAGCCATTTCAATCGCAGCAACGGCAGATTCATAGCCTTTATTACCAGCTTTCGTGCCCGCGCGTTCAATTGCTTGCTCAATCGTTTCAGTCGTTAATACACCGAAAATAACGGGGATGTCTGTTTGTAGTGATAAAGATGCAACACCTTTTGCTACTTCATTACAAACGTAATCGTAATGTGTTGTAGCACCGCGAATGACAGTGCCTAACGTAATAACAGCATCATATTTCCCGCTATTCGCCATCTTTTTAGCGATTAAAGGAATTTCAAATGCGCCAGGAACCCAAGCAACATCGATATCAGTTTCTTCTACACCGTGACGCTTTAATCCGTCTAAAGCGCCGCCAAGTAACTTACTTGTAATAAATTCATTAAAGCGTCCAACAACAACCCCAACTTTTAATCCTGTACCAACTAAATGACCTTCGAATACCATAATAAATCTCTCCTTTAATTATAAGTTTAGTAAATGTCCTAATTTGTTTACTTTCGTTTGTAAATACGTTTTATTCTCTTCTTTTGCTGGCATTTGTAACGGTACACGCTCGATTACTTCTAAATCGTAACCTTGTAAGCCAGCAATTTTTCTTGGGTTATTCGTTAATAATCGTAAATGTTGTAAACCTAAATCTTTTAATATTTGAGCGCCAATACCGTAATCCCGCAAATCAGCAGGGAAGCCAAGCTTTTCATTTGCTTCTACAGTATCGAATCCTTCTTCTTGTAACTTATAAGCGCGAAGCTTATTCAGAAGCCCAATGCCTCGTCCTTCTTGTCTCATATAAAGAAGAACGCCCTTTCCTTCACGCTCAATTTGAGCAAGTGCAGCATGGAGTTGTGGTCCGCAATCACATCGGCACGAGCCAAATACATCTCCTGTTAAGCACTCTGAATGAACGCGTACAAGTACAGGATCTCCTGTTGAAATATCACCTTTTACGAGTGCAATATGCTCTTTCGAATCTAAGGAATTAGAATAGCCAATTGCATGGAAAGTACCGAAATCTGTAGGTAATGTAATTTCCACTTCTCGCTTCACTAATGTTTCATGGTGGCGGCGATAAGCAATTAAATCTTCTATTGTAATCATTTTTATATCAAATTGTTTTGCGCACTGTAGTAAATCAGGTACCCGTGCCATCGTACCGTCCTCATTAATAATTTCACAAATGACGCCAGCTGGTTCTGCTCCGCAGAGCTGTGCTAAATCGACAGCAGCTTCTGTATGACCAGCCCGGCGCAAGACACCACCTTCTTTCGCAATTAATGGAAAGATATGTCCGGGACGATTGAAATCAGCACCTTTTGATGCAGGATTTAACATTTCTCGTATCGTAGTTGCACGTTCGTGGGCACTAATCCCAGTTGTTGTAGAAACATGATCAATGCTCACTGTAAATGCAGTATGATGCGAATCTGTATTATGAGCTACCATTGGTTCTAATTGTAGACGTTCTGCGTACCCTTCTGTAATTGGTACACAAACGAGACCACGTCCATGTGTAATCATAAAGTTAATTGTTTCTGGCGTAATATACTCTGCTAAAGCGATAAAATCACCTTCATTTTCACGGTTTTCATCATCACATACGATCACGACTTTTCCTTGTTTTAAATCTTCTAGAGCTTCTTCAATACGATGAAACATAATGCTTCCCCCTTATAGAAATCCGTTTTCTTGTAAAAAGCTTTCGGTCATTGAACCTGTTCGTTTTACTGGTTTAGAAATAAAGCGTTCGATATATTTACCAATCATGTCACACTCAATGTTTACGATGTCACCGGCATTCTTTTCTCCGATAACAGATTCACTTACTGTGTGCGGGATGAGTGAAATTGTAATGGAAGATTCGTCTATATCAAATATTGTTAAACTCGTTCCATCAACAGCAACGGACCCTTTATGCAAACAATAGCGTAGCAATTCATCAGAAATAGCTATTTTGTAATAGACGGCATTATAGTGTTGTTTTTTGTTTAATATCGTTCCGATGCCATCGATATGTCCTGAAACGAAATGTCCACCGAATCGTCCGTTTGCAGCCATTGCACGTTCTAAATTTACTTTGCATTGCGGTTTAAGCATGCGAAGTGATGTTGATTGCATCGTTTCAGGCATTGCGTCTACTGTGAATGAAGTTGTTGTGAAACTCGTTACAGTCAAGCAAATACCGTTAACCGCGATGCTATCACCTAAGTGAACATCTGATAAAATTTTATTGGCATGAATCGTTAACTTCATCGCTTCGCCGCTTTGTTGCATGTTTGCAATCGTTCCTAATTCTTCTACAATTCCTGTAAACATTCCATCACCTCACTTCGGGCATGCGCAACAATTTTTATATCATCGCCAATTTGTTTCATCTCTTGAATTTCCAAGGAAAGTGCATCTTGTAATGTTGAAAAACCATTGCCGCCAAATAAAGTAGGGGCATTTTTTCCACCAATTAATTTTGGACTTATATAAGTTACAATTTCATTGAAATACTTTGTTTGTAAGAAACTTGCATGAACGGTTTGACCACCTTCGACGAAAAGAGAAAGAATTTGTTTTTCGCCGAGTAGGTGTAAAACATCCTGTATTTCAATCTGTTTCGTTTTCATTTGGAATATAGCTATATTTTCAGATTCATAAGAAGCTATTTTCTCTGGATTTACATCCTTACCAACTATAATCCATGTCGGTGCTAAACTATCTGTTATGACATGAGAAGATGGTGGCGTTCGTAAATGGGTATCTAAAATAACGCGTATAGGATTTTGCCCCCCGTTAGGAATTCTTGTTGTTAAATGCGGATTATCAGCTATAACTGTATTCACTCCAACAAGAATTGCATCGTGTGTATGACGATATTGATGAACATCAGCTCGTGCATCTTCACTTGTAATCCACTTACTTTCACCGGTTACGGTTGCTGTTTTTCCGTCTAAGCTCATCGCTGTTTTTATTGTTACAAATGGACGTTTCGTTTTCATGTAGTGAAAAAAGTAGCGATTTAATAAAACTGCTTCTGCTTCCAGAACACCGGTAGTTACTTCGATGCCAGCTTCCTCTAATCTTTTTTTTCCATTACCAGAAACGAGAGGATTGCAATCAAGAGTAGCAATTACAACCCGTTTGACTTCTTTTTTGATGAGCAATTCACAGCAAGGTGGTGTTTTTCCAAAATGGCTACACGGTTCAAGTGTTACATACACGGTGGCTCCTTTTGCTTTGTCACCAGCCATATGAAGAGCATGAACTTCTGCGTGTTCTTCACCAGCACGTAAATGAGCTCCCATACCGACGATGTTTCCGTCTTTTACAACAACAGCACCAACCATAGGATTTGGACTTGTTTGCCCAGATGTTCCTTCTGCTAATTGCAGAGCAATCCTCATATATTCTTGATCTGTCATTTTCTTCACCTCTCCTAAAAAAATCAAAAAACCCCAAGGATTTTAATATCCTTGGGGTTTGGGAGACGTGATTTCTAGAAATATAGTTCGAATACGAAAGTATAGGAAAGAAACCTAACGATGATTGATATTTTGGCATAAGGAAGAAACCTAGCACAAATATCAAATTTTTCAAACGCTAGTCGTATCTTTTTATTTCAGCATAGAAAGGTAAGTATACAAAATAAAACATATATATAGATTTGAATTGAATCTATAAAAATATGCATACTGAAATAAAAGTGTATTCGCTATATAAAATTACTAGAAAACATATCCTTCTCCCATCCAGACTATACTGTCGGCCCTAGAGTTTCACTAGATCCACCGTTTTCGAGTTGAAAACGGGTCACGGACTTAGAAGTTTGCACTTCATCACCGCCGGTTGGGAATTTCACCCGACCCCGAAGGATGCTGTTTGCTCAAATTATAGCACAAAAAAAATAAAAGGCTAGTAAAAAGTATTCGAATGTGAAGAATTGTGTGAAAATATATGTAGGCTGAGATGGAGACAAAAGTATTAGAAATGTTGTAAGGAGAAGGGATATAACGGAGTTGCTAAAAAGAAAAAACATGCACAAAAAAATGTGCATGTCACATGTGAAATTATTCTGCCTCTGGTGCTCTAACAACAGATTCGAATTTACCTTTATGCGAAGCATCGCAATAAGGCATATTTTTTGATAAACCACAACGGCATAAAGAAAATGCCGGTTTTGCTGGGAATACATTCCCTTGTGAATCAACTAATTCCACGTCCCCTGTAACGCGAAAAGAGCCATTATCATTTACTTTAATTTGTACTTTAGCCAACGCTATCCCTCCTTCCCAAACGCTTAATTTCATCATATAATCAAGAGAAGTACTTGACAATATGAAAAGAGCACTTTCTTTGGAAGAGAAGAGAGTGTTATAATGTTTTTTATAACTGACTAGAGTAAGGTGACGAAAGATGGATAAACAATTACGTACATTACGAAATATTGCAAATGAGCGCACGTGGGCTTCATTTTTGAATGATAATCATCCATATAGTTTGTTACACTGGTCCATTGCTGGTGTAGGACAAGAGTCAAAGGATGTTTGGTTACTGCAAGATGAGGTAACATTTCAAACGACAGAATTTCCAACGCTAGATGATGCAATAAAGTGGATTTCTGAAAATATGGAACAAGTTACAGACGTTTTAGCGCAATAAAAAAACAGGCTTATGCAAGCCTGTTTTTTGTTTCTTTTACATATGAGTTTAAAAATTGATCAACGGCTGCTTCATACTCTTCTTTATTTTCGTTATAAGAGCAAGCGTGTGCGCCGTGTTCTGCAATATAAAGTTGTTTATTGTTTTCCTTCGCTTCATAGAGCGCTTTCGTCATATCAGCTAAAATATAATCATCATCTTTACTATGAATAAAGAGGACGGGATTGTTAATGTTTTTTATACAATCGATTGGTGAAACTTCACGAATCGTATAACCGTCACGCACTTTTAAGAAAGCATTTGCTAAAGGTAATAAAGGCCATTTCGGTAAATGGAATTCAACCTTTAAACGATGTTGTAATTGTCCGTAGAAATCAGAAAAAGGACAATCTGCAATATAGAAATCAGCACCATCTTCTACAAGTCCTGCGTACTGAAGAAGTGTTGCAGCTCCCATCGATTCACCATGAATACCGAGTGTTATATTTGTTCCAAAACGACTTTTTAGCCAGTCAACTACAGATTTTAAATCATGCTTTTCATAGTATCCATAGCTTGTTGTTTTTCCGCCAGTTTTACCATGACGACGATGATCATAAATAACGACATTATATCCTCTGTTTAAAAATAACCTTGCATATTTTACAGAGTTCATTTTATTTACAGTTACGCCGTGACAGAAAATCATAAACTTATTGGAATGGCCAGCAGGAATGTAATATCCGTGAAGATCATATCCGAATTGCGAAGGAATATGAATTTCTTCTTTATGAAGAGCATCAAAATCCTCTATACGAAAATGTTTTTTCGTTTCTCTTTCGAGTATTTCTTCCTCTGTTTTTTTCTTTAAGTACATCACCTTATTTGTAAAGAAAATCCCAAGGGCAGTTATCGCACCTAGTATAGTAAACAATGCTGCAAAAAAACGTTTCATACTTTACCTCATCCTCCAAATACCGTTACATGTGATACACTTATATTGTATCACAAGGATAGAAAAGGGGAGAAATAGGAAATGGTGCATATACAAAAAATTACACCAGCGATGAAAGAAACAATCCGAATGTTCATGTGTGAGAACTGGGGGAGTTCATTGATGGTTTCACGTGGTAAGGGACATCAGTTAGAAGAGTTGCCAGGATTTGTTGCGCTCTCAGAAGACAGAATAATCGGAATTGTAACGTATGAATTGATCGGAAATATGTGCGAAATTGTATCGTTAGATAGCTTTGAAGAAAGAAAAGGAATAGGGACAAAACTTGTGGATTGTGTATTACGAGTTGCAGAAGAAGAACGGTGCAGGCAGGTTTGGCTTATAACAACAAATGATAATATGAATGCGTTACGTTTTTACCAAAAACGTAATTTTTTGATGACGAATTTATATGTAAATGCGGTGGAAGAGGCACGAAAAATAAAGAAAGAAATTCCGCGCATCGGGTATGATAATATCCCGATTTTACATGAAATTCAATTAGAATATAGTTTAGTGTAATGATGTAACAATTTTCAGAAATATAAATCATTAACCTTGACGAATATTGTAATTTAGGTTACCGTAAAATTGTAATCTATTACCATATTAAGGGGTGACGATGTGGCAACTATACGTGATGTTGCAAAATTGGCAGGTGTTTCAGTCGCAACCGTTTCACGAGTTATAAATGAAAAAGGATACGTTCATGAGGACACAGTAAAACAAGTAAAGGAAGCAATTGAGGAATTACGTTATAGGCCAAATAGTGCAGCAAAGCCACTATTTAAAGAGAATTCAACGATAATTGCATTACTTGTAGATAATCTATATGACCCATCAAACATCACTTTGCTACATTGTATTGAGGAAATAGCGTATAAAGAAGGATATCAAATTATTGTTTGTAATATAGAGAATAAAGATAGATACATACATATGTTGAAGGAAAATAACGTTGCAGGTGTTATTTTGACAAGATCCGTTTTTAAAAGTATAGGAGAAATCCCACTTCCGTTTGTTGTGATTGATGAAAAAAAATCTCATGCAAATTATTATGAAAGTGGCCAAAGAGCGGTCTCTTTATTAAAAGAAAAAGGTTGTCACTTTCTTGCTTATTTCGGTGAGGGCGAAGATAGTGAAGAAATGGAAGAGTACATATCAGGATTTTTAGACGCTGTTTGGGAGGAAGGAATCTCTTATCGAGAAGAATGTGTACAAGGGTATACGAATAAACAGTTTGTTACATTATTGCAAACTTATCCGTATATAGATGGAATTGTAACTTCAAGTGATAAGATTACCTTTGAGTTAATTCGAGCAGCAAAAAAATTAAATATCCGTATACCGGATAAATTGAAAATTATTGGACTGAACGGGAGTATAGACAGTGAGTGGGCAGGTCCGTCATTTATGCAAATGGAAAGTTGTATCGAAGAAAATGGGAAAATAGCATTGCAACAATT
The DNA here is from genome assembly GCF_051915205.1 of Bacillus cereus group sp. MYBKT111-2. NCBI lineage: Bacteria > Bacillati > Bacillota > Bacilli > Caryophanales > Bacillaceae > Bacillus > Bacillus cereus group sp. MYBKT111-2. The sequence goes on along the minus strand of NZ_JBQAEG010000001.1, from coordinate 392,020 downwards.
AAAGGGAAAAATAAAAAAGTAAAAGGTGCGTATAAAACGCACCTTTTATAATGTAATTGCGGCAATAAAGCCGAATATAAGTAACGGTATATTGTAATGTAAAAAAGTTGGTACACACGTATCCCATATATGATGGTGTTGACCATCAGCATTTAAACCGGATGTTGGTCCAAGTGTACTATCTGATGCTGGAGATCCTGCGTCTCCTAGCGCTCCGGCTGTACCAATAATTGCAATGGTGGCCATTGGACTAAATCCAAGCTGAATACAAAGAGGTACAAAAATGGTTGTTAAAATAGGGATGGTTGAAAAAGATGATCCAATCCCCATCGTAACGAGCAGTCCAATTACAAGCATAAGAAATGCAGCGAGTGGTTTGTTATTCCCAATTATATGTGCACTCGTTTGTACAAGAGATTCAACATGTCCTGTTTTTCGAAGAACAGCTCCGAACCCAGCGGCAGAAATCATAACAAATCCGATAAAGGACATCATACGCATTCCGCTTGTTAAAATTGCATCAGCTTCTTTAAGAGGTAGACTACCACTAACTGATAAAACGATAATCCCCGCTAGAGCGCCGAAAATCATTGATTCTGTTGCTAATTGAACAGTTAATGTAGCTAAGATAGATACTAGCCCGAAAGTAATGCTTCGTTTTGTATAGGGAACGATTTCATTTTCAGTAGTATGAATTTGTTCTGTTTCATACGTACGAGGTTTTCGGTACGTAATAAATACTGCCACACATAATCCGATAATCATACCGATTGCTGGAATGGTCATTGCTTTTGGAATAAGTGCGACATCAAATGTAAGACCGCTTTGCGCAGCATTTGTTTGTAATACATCATGATAAATTTTTCCGAATCCTGCTGGAATCCACATATAAGGAGTAATCAATCCGAATGTAATAATACATGTAACAAGTCTGCGATCCACTTTCAGCTCATTTAATACTTTTAAAAGTGCTGGAATTAAGATGGGGATGAAAGCGATGTGAACAGGAATCACATTTTGTGAGAAACAAGCCATCGTTAAAATGATAAATAGAATAAGTATTTTAGAGTAAACTTGTTTTTTCGTGTCTTGTTCATTGCCAATCCACTTTAATGCCGTTTGAATCATAGCATCTGGAAGTCCGGTTTTGGAAAGAGAAATAGCGAAACCACCAAGCATTGCATAACTTAAAGCGATTGGAGCACTGTTTCCAAGACCAGTTGTAAAAGTGTTAATCGTTTCTGAAATATCGAGTCCACCGATAAGTCCGCCTGTTAAAGCTCCAACAATGATGGCGACAATGACCTGGACACGTAACAAACTAAGCAATAGCATAACTGCTACTGCAATGAGTACAGCATTCATAATAAATGTAATCTCCCCAAAATTTTATTGTGTTAAGGCAAGGAAATATGAATCACCTTGCTAGATTTATACATAGTTGCGACATATTATTATAAATTGTTTCTTATGAAATGTAAAAGAGCCTTTTGTTACTAATGGTGAAAAGCTAGCTCTTGTTTAATGGATTGTAAAGAACGAGCGAATAATTCTGGCTCTTCTAAATCGGGAGAATGTGCTGAATTTGGGAACCAAATCATCTTTTTTATCGGTGCTTCTATTACATCACAATATTCCTGAACGAGTGCATAAGGAGTTTGATAATCATAGCGACCAGAACAAAAATAAACTGGAATAGATAAACTCGTAATAGAAGAAAAGAAATCGATTGTCAACATTTCTTCCCATAAAACGCCAGATTTTAAATTTCCTGCGAGAAACTTGAACCAATCTAATAGTGTATATTCGGGAGAAAAGAAGCCTTTTCGTATGAACGAAAAGGAAGATCCGTTTTGGATTGCACCTCCGAATGTGCCAAGCCATTTTCTTTGAATAATAAGGCGTCTCGTATCTAAAAATGGCGGTTTTCCTAATTTTAAAAGGGACGCTAATGCTTTTTTATGATTATATTTTTTTGCAGAACGAATTAAATGCTGATATAGTAATTCCTCGTTTTGTTTCATATGTACAATTTGCCCAATACCGATATAAGCCTCGATATATTGTGGATAATAGTGTGCTATGTTAAGCCCGATAATACTTCCCCAAGAATGACCAGCGAGAAATAGTTTCTGTTTATTGAACTTTTTAAGTACATATTGAATCACTTCTTTTGCATCGGAAATGAATTGTTCGATTGTAAAATTTGCTCCGAAATCTTTCATTGAAAAGGATTTACCTGCCCCGCGCTGATCCCAATTAATTACGATGAAGTGTTTCTCCAATTCTTTTTGAAAATGACGAATAAATCCGATTTGTGCCATGCCTGGTCCACCGTGACAGCATAATAAAATAGGCTGCTCTACGTTTTGCCCGCGCATAAGGAGAGTTTGTTTTCGGTTGTTAATCATAACGCTTTCCATCGTAGCGATACTATTAGGAATGAGTTTTTTATTTTCATTATAGAACTGCGGGGTATTGCTACGAAAAAGCATATTGAAAACCTCCTTTTCTAAAATCGTATGAATCGCACAGGCTATTCGTTTTGCATATACTGTTAGAAAATCATTGTAACATACCATACTAGTGTCATTTCAATATGGGAGGAGGGAAATTGTGACGATTGGAGAAATTATCGATTGTTTAAATAGGCGTGAATCCATCGCTATTATAGCAAAACGTCTTGAAATAAGCCCGTATACATTATCGAAGAAATTAAGATTGATTGGATACGAATATGATGGAGAACAGAAAAAGCGTATTTTTGTAGGAGATGGAGAAGAACCGCGTCACTTACAACTCCAAGAAGCGACAGCCCTTCAATATGCGAAAACGGATTATCAACTATTAATTTATGAACAATTACAAAGTATTTATGAGTTATTAAGAAAGAAAGAAGAAGTAATTGCGCCCATGCTGAATATAAGTACAGAAAAAAAGAAACGTACCTTTTCTATTAATAAAGAAATATTAGCAAAACTAGACGTTATATCAGAATCGAAAGGAATTCAAAAATCTAAACTTGTAGAAGAGGCGTTACAACAATTTTTACAACAATATGATTTTAACAACACATCACATATTGATAAATAAAGAAAAGGATACTATGTTCATTGTAAGAACGAGTATCCTTTTTAGGTTTCACATATATGACGGATAAAAGGTTTATGTGTATCTTTTACGATGAAAAATTAAGATTGTTTATTATGAGTGTACTTAATTTGTTTTTTGAATTCTACCATCGATAATTGGCTGAATAGGTTCTTTTAATTGTTTTACGTAATCGACTAGCGCTTCAAAGTCGTTTGGACCAGTCTCTGGATTTTTACCATTTTTAAATGATACAAATCCATCACCGCCAGAAGCTAAAAAGGCATTTGCCACTACGCTATACGTTTTAGATGGAGATAATTCTTCACCGTTTGTTAAACGTATATTTGTAACTTTTTCACCGTTTGGTTTATTTGCATCCCACGTATATTGAATACCTGAAATTTGAAGCATTCTCGTCGTTCCTTTTTGCCATTGTTGATTTAAAATGTCGCGAATATCTTGACCTGTTAAATCTACTTTAATTAATTGGTTTCCAAAAGGCTGAATGCCGTATAATTCGCCCCATGTAATATCGCCAGCATCTAAGTCATTACGAATGCCGCCCGGATTCATAAGTGCGATTTGAGTTTGCATCGTTTGGCGCTGGGCATCGGCAACTAAATTTCCAAGAGTGGACTCACCAGCATCATTTTGTTTACGGTCGATAGGTGCTGTAGATTTTCCGACAACTTCATTTACAAGCGGTGCAATTTTTTCTTTATATTGATCTAGTTTTTTCTTTACTTGTTTATCAGGTTCTACACCTTCATGGTATGTTGTAACAACTTCAGCTTTTTTCTTTACAATATCTTTTGTTTTACGATCAATTGTTACATCTACATCTGAGAAAGCCATTCCGTAAGAGTTCGCTTGGACGATTAGTTTATTATTTACAGTACCATTTACATACGTGTGACTATGCCCACCAAAAATAACATCAACTTCCGGATCTGTTTCATTTGCAATTCGAGTAAGGTCTCCATTTGTCACACCAGACTCATCTGTTGTTCCACCGACATGAGCAAGGACGACAATGGATTTAACGCCAAGACGCTTTAATTGCTGCGTTGATTTATTAATTGCTTCTACTTCGTCAGTGATTTCTACATTTTTAAGCATAGTAGGCATCACGACATTTGGTGTATCAGTTGTAACTACGCCAATGAATCCTACAGGCACACCATTTACCATTTTTACAGTAAATGGCGGTAAAAATAAGCGGCCAGTGGATTTATTATAGAAGTTTGCAGCGACATAAGGGAAATTTGCACCTTTGAAATTCCCTGTTTTTTCGTGATAGCCACCGTAAATGAGACGTTTCATTTCATCAATACCTTCATCAAATTCGTGGTTACCGATTGTACCAACATCAAATTTTAAGTCATTTAAAAATTCAATCGTTGGTTCGTCTTGTAACAATGCTGAAACTGGTGGACTAGCTCCGACAATATCGCCAGCGTGTACGAGAAGTGTATTCGGGTTTTGCTTTTTACGTTCTTTTAAATAAGTAGCTAAGTAATCAGCGCCACCAGCTTCTTTGTTATTAATTTTTTTAACAGTATCTAGTTGTCCATGGAAATCATTAATACCAAGCATTTGTACGTCTATGTAGCGGTTTTGTTCAGCTGGAGTCTGGGATGGGGGAGCAGCAAATACGGTTGAAAAAGTAATGGTGCTTAAAACGGCAACAGCAGGAATGATTTTTTTCCACATAATCTAATTCTCCTTTTTTTATAATCTGACATCATACGACATAATTTTAATAGATTCATAGGATTATATCTATACAAAAAAATAGTTTTTTCGAAAAATTAACATATTTACAAAAAGTGAATAATAGAGTAAAGGACCTTTTTTATTGTCGAGTTCATTGTGTATCTACTATAATGGAGAAAAAGTAAAAGGTGAGTAGTATGAAGAAAAAGAAACAAAGACAAATGCAAAGACAATCGCAAATGAATCAACCAAAGAAAGAATCTCTTACATTAGGTGATCAATTAAACGATTCACTTATGCAGCAATTAAAAAATAAGAAGAAAGAGTTGCAAGTGAGAGAAGAGAAAAAAGAGGCAGCAGAACTGGAAAGAAAGCGTCAAGAACAAAAAGAACGTGAAAAGAATAAATCATTTGAAGAACTGTTAAGTGAAAGTAACCTTACTTGGAAAGACTTTAAATAATAACGAAAATGATCAGTGAAATAACGCTGATCATTTTTTTGACGAGCTTGTAAGAAAAGGGGAGTTAGAATGAGAAAAATTGTAGTTGTTCCGCATGAAAATCATTGGGGGGGAAAATTTCAAATAGAGGCTGAAAGATTAAAAGCAGCGATGCCAGAAACGGTGAAAATGCATCATATTGGAAGTACGTCAGTGCCGGGACTGGCAGCGAAACCAATTATAGATATGATTATGGAAGTGGAGAGTATCGACAGAGTAGATCATTGGAATGAATGTTTTGAAAAGCTTGGTTACATCGCAAAAGGGGAGAATGGTATTTCAAGACGCCGCTATTTTATTCATGGAACGGAGGAAAAACGTTCGTATCACTTACATGTGTTTGAAAAAGGAGATCCTGAGATAGTAAGGCATTTAGCATTTCGTGATTATATGATGGCTCATTGTGAAGAAGCTGAGGCATATGCAACTTTAAAGAAAGAATTAGCTGAAAAGTATACATATGATGGTGCGTTATATTCGGAAGGGAAAACTGAGTTTGTACGTAATATTGATGAAAAAGCGAAGAAATGGATAGAAAATAACGTGAATGAATGAATTCGTATTATTGATGAATGTGTATAAATTTATTATGTAAACTGTACGTATGTTTTGACTTTTTGGTTGAATCTTGTTCAAATAAAGTGGTGGCTTATAAAAAATGTAATGATGAAAGGGAGACGACTGTGCACATTCCAACAACTACACTTCATAATGGCGTAAAAATGCCGATGATTGGTTTAGGCGTTTATAAAGCGAAAGAAGGCGACGAAGTAAAACGAGCAGTAAAAACAGCGTTAGAAGTTGGATACCGTTCGATTGATACAGCAACTGTATATGAAAATGAAAGCGGTGTCGGAGAAGCGGTTCGTGAATCAGGGATTCCAAGAGAAGACATTTTTATTACAACAAAAGTTTGGAATGACGATCAAGGATACGAGGAAACACTTGAGGCGTTTGAGAAAAGCTTAAAAAAATTACAAATGGACTATGTAGATTTATATTTAATACATTGGCCAATAAGAGGGAAGTATGTTGATACGTACCGAGCGTTAGAAAAACTGTATGAAGAAGGTAAAGTGCGCGCGATTGGCGTTTCTAATTTCCATAAACATCATTTAGAACTGCTATTACCAAATTGCAAAGTAAAGCCGATGGTAAACCAAGTGGAACTTCATCCGATGTTAACACAATTTGAATTGCGTAATTTCTGTCAAGGTGAGCAAATTCAAATGGAAGCATGGAGCCCATTAATGAGAGGCGGCGAAGTATTTCAGCACCCGATTATTCAAGCTATTGCTACTAAATATGAAAAAACACCTGCGCAAGTTATATTAAGATGGGATATTCAAAGCGGGGTAGTGACGATTCCGAAATCTGTTACACCATCTCGCATTCAGGAGAACTTTTCTATCTTTGATTTTTCACTAACGGAAGAAGAGATGACTCAAATTAATACGTTAAATCGTAATTTACATGTAGGAACGAATCCTGATAAATATGATACGTTATAAAAAGACGCTACCAGTATGGTAGCGTCTTTTTAACGATGTAAAGCGTACGTATCACATTTCGCAATTTGCTGAAGCTGTATATATTCTGCTGTTGTTAACTTTGTTTGTTTACTAGCCTGTACATTTTCTTGTAATTGCCCAATAGAGCTTGCACCAGGTATAACAGCTGCAACAGTTTCGTTATGTAAGCAATATTGAATAGCTGTTCCTGTTAAAGAGCTTTCCCCGATTAATTCTTTTACACTCGCGAGTGTCTCATATAATTCATCGTAAGAATAAGAAAGGTAATCCTTTTCTTTTACTCTATCTATCTTTCTTGCATTGTTGTCAGTTAGAATTCCTTTTGCAAGTGGTCCGCGAGCAATGACGCTAATTTGATGTTCATTTAGAAGTGGGAACCATTCTTCAGGGCGACGATTCAAAAGGCTATATTCCATTAGTACACTAACGATATTTGAACGTTTTGCATATTCACGGATGACATTTGGACGTATTGAAGAAATACCATATTGGCGAATGATACCTTCTTTTTTTAATTCTTCAAAGGCTTCAATTGTTTCATCTATAGAATCTTCAATCGTCCCGCCATGAAGTTGATATAAATCAATATAATCAGTTTGAAGTCTACGTAAACTTTCTTTCACTTCAGCCTTTATGTAATTTTTAGAAGGATCCCAAGACCAGCCGTTTTTTTCTTCTGTCCATCGATTTCCAACTTTCGTTGTAAGAATAATTTGGTCTCGTTTTCCTTTTAAGGCTTTTCCAACAAATTCTTCGTTTAATCCATAATCATATAAATCCGCTGTATCAAAAAAATTGATTCCTAAATCGATTGCTTCATCGATAATACGCAAGGCTTCTTTTTCAGATGTACCGAGAGACATACAGCCAAGTCCCATTTCTGTCACAAATAAATCTGAGTTTCCTAATTGACGTTTTTTCATAAGTCAACCTCCTTCTCCTTATTCTTATTCTTATTGTACGCAAGGGAAAAGAGGTTGACAAACGTTTACTTTTTAGTTGCTGTAATCCACTCTTGTACAGTTGTATACTCTTTGCCATATTGTTTTAGCTTATGGCGAATTTGCCATGCTTTTCCGACTAAAGTGACGCGATTTGGTAAAATATAAACTTTCATTTCTATCACGCTCCTTTCAATGTGGTAAAATGTATGAGGAAAGAATAGGAAATAGAACAGGGAGATGAAGTAGTATGAGTAATCTTGCAGAGAGAACAGTAAAAACTGAGCCGATTTTTGATGGTAGAGTTATAAAAGTTCGTGTTGATGATGTAGTATTACCAAATGGAGCAATGAGTAAACGTGAAATTGTAAATCACCCTGGTGCAGTTGCTATTATTGCTATTACTGATGAAGGGAAAATTGTGCTTGTTGAGCAGTATCGTAAAGCGCTTGAAAAGGCGATTATAGAAATTCCAGCCGGCAAGTTAGAACCTGGTGAAAAACCTGAGGTGACAGCAGTACGTGAATTAGAAGAGGAAACAGGTTATGTATGTGAAAATATGGAGCTTATTACTTCTTTCTATACATCTCCAGGATTTGCAGATGAAATTTTATATGTATATAAAGCGACAGGTTTGACGAAAAAAGAAAATAAAGCTGCGTTAGATGAAGATGAGTTTGTGGAATTGATGGAAGTATCATTAGAAGAAGCGAATACTCTTATGAAAGATCTTCGTATTCATGATGCGAAGACGATGTTTGCGGTACAATATTTACAACTACAAAAATAAACACTCGCCATAGGCGAGTGTTTTTTAATTGATTTTTGCATATACGCGTGCATCACGTAAGCTACCATCTGGTGCTATGAAATCATTTTCCATTGTACCTTCTAGAATAAATTCTAAACGTTCTGCTAATTTACATGCATTTGTATTTGTTGCATCAATACGAATTTCAATTCTTCTAGCACTTAGCTTATCAAAGGCAAATTGAATGGCACCTTTCACAGCTTCGGTCATATAGCCTTGTTTTGTATAAGCGCTATGTAGCCAGAAGTGAAGTGAAAACTTTGGAATATCCCAGTTTTCAGGCTTAAGCGTTATAGCTCCGATGAACGTACCAGATACTTTATCGTATAAGTGAAAATCAAGTGTTTCACGAAGTAAAAACTGTCCGTGAGCGTTACGAACGATTTCTTCAGCACTTTCTTCTGTTTCAGCGTTAATTGGCATCCACGGTACTAAGTCTTCTAGAGAAGCTTGGATTGCTTCATACACTTCTGCACCATCACCTGGAAATGGCTTACGAACTTGTAAGCGTTCAGTTTGAAATAATGTTGGAAAATCTAATAATAATGGTTTCAAGAGAAATCCCTCCTATTCTCTACTTTTTAGTTTAGCAAAGTAGAGCGGAATTTCAATGTTAATTCGTCATACTTTTTTCTTTCTTTCATACATTTTTAGTAAGAGTGTGAACGGAGGGAAGAAAAATGTGGAGAAAAACTTGGCAAGACCGTGTAATGTCTCACATACAGGAAAACTCTTCATTATATATATTTAACGCTGTTTTGTTATTGATGGGAGTAATATTTGGAGCGATTCTTGTAAATAGTTTACAATTAAATCAAAAACAAGATTTATCATTTTATTTGCAACGTTTTTTTGGACAAGTTTCTAAAGGAGAATTTGCTATTGCAGGCGAAATGTTTCGAGAAAGTTACTTTTCACAATTAAAATACATTGGATTTATTTGGATTTTAGGGATTTCAATTATTGGATTGCCACTTATTTTTATTTTATTATTTGCAAAAGGAGTAGTTGTCGGATTTACAGTAGGTTTTTTAGTAAGTCAGCATGGATGGAATGGATTATTATTAGCATTCGTTTCTGTATTGCCACAAAACCTCATTATTATCCCAGTATTTCTCGTTATGACAACAATTGCCGCAAGTTTTTCCTTACGCATGATTAGACATCAATTTATCCGGAAAATAACTGAGCCGCTATTACCATTATTGATCCGTTATACATGCTTCTTTCTTGTAATTGGAGCGGTGTTAGCTCTTGCTTCTAGTGTAGAGGCTTATGCATCACCAGTTTTAATGAAAGAAGTCGTTGAGGCTATTAATAAACAATAAATACTTTATGAGAATAATTATCAATTTGTTTTTATTGTTTTTCTTTTGACAGAAGCCCTTCTTCTGATATAATGGTGTAAGAGTGGCGAGGAGGGAGTAGTACCGAATGGAAGAAAGAATTGAACGAATTAAGAAGCAATTACATGCAGCGAGCTACAAATTAACACCGCAACGTGAAGCAACAGTTCGTGTGCTGCTAGAAAATGAAGAAGATCATTTAAGCGCAGAAGATGTTTACCTCCTTGTAAAAGAAAAGTCGCCAGAGATCGGATTAGCAACCGTCTATCGAACTTTAGAACTATTATCTGAGTTAAAAGTTGTCGATAAGATTAACTTCGGAGACGGTGTTTCACGCTATGACTTACGCCAAGAAGGTGCGCAGCGTTTCCACCATCATTTGATTTGTACACAATGTGGTGCTGTACAAGAAATACAAGAAGATTTACTTGGTGAAGTGGAAAGGAAAGTAGAACATGACTGGAGCTTTAAGGTGAAGGATCATCGTTTAACATTCCATGGGATTTGTAAAAATTGTCAAGAAAATGAAACGGATGAAAAATAACCTTTTCCTATTTAACTAGGAAGAGGTTTTTTATTTGAATAAGGTATAAATTGGTGAAAGCTTGGCATATGTTGTAATAACTTATATTTTGGAGGAATTTACAATGCGCCGAGCTTTAAAATTAACTTTTGATGGGATAAAAGTATTTTTATTATTTACAAGTTGTACGATTTTGTTTTATTTCGCTATACTATGGATAAATGAAGAATATGAAAGCTATCATCGTTATGAAAAGCCAAAAGAAGAGACTGTAGAAAAAGTATCAGGGAATGAAGAGCCGGCAAAGGATGCTTTCGTAAATAGAATGATGTTTTTCTATGAAAATGGGGAGTAGTGTAGATTGGAAGATCAATTAAAAGATTTTATTCATTATATGGTTGTTGAAAAAGGACTAGCGAAAAATACAGTAGTATCTTATGAACGTGATTTAAAAAGTTATGTAAAGTATTTGCAAAAGGTAGAACAAGCGAAAAGCTTTCACGAAGTGACACGCTTGCACATTGTTAACTTTCTGCAGCACTTAAAAGAAAACGGAAAATCTTCGAAAACATTAGCACGTCATATTGCATCGATTCGTTCGTTTCACCAATTTTTACTTCGTGAACGAGCAGTAGAGCACGATCCATCCGTACATATTGAAACGCCGCAAGGAGAACGGAAATTACCGAAAGTATTGTCAGTTGATGAAGTAGAGGCGTTACTGCAGACCCCAAAAATGACGAGCGCTTTTGGGGTTCGTGATAAAGCGATGCTAGAGTTATTGTATGCAACAGGACTTCGTGTTTCAGAATTAATTGCATTAAATTTAGAAGATGTACATTTAACGATGGGATTTGTTCGATGCATAGGGAAAGGGAATAAAGAAAGAATTATTCCACTAGGAAGTTTAGCGACGGAAGCAATTCAAAAGTATATTGAAAAGGGAAGAAGAGAATTGATGGGGAAAAAAGTAGTAGATGCACTCTTTTTAAACCATCATGGCAATCGATTATCAAGACAAGGATTTTGGAAAATTTTAAAACGATTAGCGAAAGAAGCAAATATTGAAAAAGAGCTTACACCTCATACATTGCGTCATTCTTTTGCTACGCATTTATTAGAAAATGGAGCAGACTTACGTGCTGTGCAAGAAATGCTTGGACATGCAGATATTTCAACGACACAAATTTATACGCATGTTTCAAAAACTAGATTAAAAGATGTATATAAACAGTTTCATCCGAGAGCATAGGTACTATGCTCTTTTTTCATAGATTCAAAAGGCTATAGCACTTCACAGAAACTTCACAAACATTTCGTACATTGTTTTCAGCAGAAGACTAGAATATTACAATGTATTTCCTCTATACTAAATAAAGTATGAAGGAGGAAATGATGATGAAAAAACTTATTATGACTTTATTTATCGCGATGCTAGCATTGGCTGGCTGTAATACAAACAAAGAAGAACCGAAAAAAGAACAGAAACTAGAAGCTGTAAAAGTAGCAGTTCAAACAAATCCGAAAGAAATTAAACCTGGTGAAAAAACAGAAGTACAAGCACTTGTTACACAAGGAAAAGAAAAGGTAACAGATGCTGATGATGTAAAGTTTGAAATTTGGAAAGCTGGCGACGAAAAGCACGAGATGCTAGAAGGTAAGCATAAAGGAAAAGGTGTTTATGCTGTAGAGAAAACGTTCGAGACGGATGGCGTATACCATATTATCGCTCACACAAATGCGCGTGAAATGCATGTTATGCCAGAAGTAAAAGTGGCTGTAGGAAATGCGAAAGTAGAAGATGCGAAAAAAGAAAATAGTGATCATGGTGCAGGACATGGTGATCATAAAAGCGATACAATGATTCACCTTATGGCTGGTGACATAAAAGCAAATGCTGAATCAACAATGAAAGTTCATTTAAAACAAAAAGAAGAAGCTTTAACTGGTGCTGAAGTACAACTTGAGATTTGGAAAGATGGTGTGGAAAAACACGAATTCATTCCAGCAAAAGAAGGAAATAAAGGGGAGTATGAAACGAAACATACTTTCAAAGAAAAGGGTTCTTACAAAGTGAAAGTTCATGTTAAAAAAGGCGAATTGCATGAACATAAAGAAGAAACAGTAGAAGTAAAATAAAAAGGTAGCTCTTTAGAGCTGCTTTTTTTATTTTTATTCTGAAAATGATTAGTGGGAAAGAACAAAACCGCCACTGATTAAAATTTCACTTTATATGAAGAAATAAATCATAAAATGATTAGCACTTCTGTGCATAATGGATTACAATAGAAGTGTGAAGAAAATGAGAAATTCTACGAAAATGTATTAAAAAGAAAGCGTAAACATGTTATGATATCAGTATCAGATGTCTGACATCTGACTTAGAAAAAACTAGAAATGTTTTTGAGTCGTTTCAAGGTAAACGAAATAGGTTAGAGAATGATTTAAAGAAGTACTGTTTGATAATGAGAACGAAAGATAATTCTTATGGAGAACAGTTTCACTTTATAGCGTTTTGAACATACTACAAGAAGTAGAACTGAACTTATAGGAGGTCGCAGTTATGAATAAATATAAACGTATATTCCTAGTCGTAATGGACTCTGTTGGAATCGGTGAAGCACCAGATGCTGAACAATTTGGTGATTTAGGATCTGACACAATTGGTCACATTGCTGAACATATGAATGGGTTACAAATGCCTAATATGGTAAAATTAGGTCTTGGTAACATTCGTGAAATGAAAGGCATCTCTAAAGTAGAAAAACCACTTGGATATTATACAAAAATGCAAGAAAAATCTACTGGTAAAGATACAATGACAGGCCACTGGGAAATCATGGGTCTTTACATTGATACACCATTCCAAGTGTTCCCAGAAGGATTCCCAAAAGAATTACTTGATGAATTAGAAGAAAAAACAGGCCGTAAAATCATCGGTAATAAACCAGCTTCTGGAACTGAAATTCTTGATGAACTTGGTCAAGAACAAATGGAAACAGGCTCTTTAATTGTTTACACTTCTGCTGATAGCGTACTACAAATCGCAGCACACGAAGAAGTAGTGCCGCTTGATGAGTTATATAAAATTTGTAAAATTGCACGTGAATTAACGTTAGATGAGAAGTACATGGTAGGCCGTGTTATTGCTCGTCCATTCGTTGGTGAGCCTGGAAACTTTACACGTACACCGAACCGTCATGACTATGCATTAAAACCATTCGGCCGTACAGTAATGAATGAATTAAAAGATAGTGATTATGATGTGATTGCTATCGGTAAAATCTCTGACATCTATGATGGTGAAGGGGTAACTGAATCACTTCGTACGAAGTCTAACATGGATGGAATGGATAAGCTTGTAGATACATTAAATATGGACTTTACAGGTCTTAGCTTCTTAAACTTAGTTGACTTTGATGCATTATTCGGTCACCGTCGTGATCCACAAGGATACGGAGAAGCTCTGCAAGAATATGATGCACGTCTTCCAGAAGTATTCGAAAAACTAAAAGAAGATGATCTATTATTAATTACAGCAGACCACGGTAATGACCCAGTGCATCATGGTACTGATCATACACGTGAATATGTACCGTTATTAGCATATAGCCCAAGCATGAAAGAAGGCGGAAAAGAGTTACCACTTCGTCAAACATTTGCTGATATTGGTGCAACTGTAGCAGAAAACTTCGGTGTGAAAATGCCAGAATACGGAACAAGCTTCTTAAACGAGCTAAAGAAATAGGGGGATAAACAAATGAATCGTGAACTTATTACAAAATCAGCTTCATATTTAAAAGAGAAATTTCAAGAGACACCACAAGTAGGACTAATCCTTGGATCTGGACTAGGTGTATTAGCAGATGAAATCGAGAATGCAGTAACAGTACCTTACAGTGAAATCCCTGAATTCCCAGTTTCCACTGTAGAAGGCCATGCAGGTCAACTAGTATTCGGTACACTTCAAGGTGTAACAGTAGTAGCAATGCAAGGACGTTTCCACTTCTATGAAGGATATGATATGCAAAAAGTAACATTCCCAGTTCGTGTTATGAAAGAACTAGGAGTAGAAACAGTTGTTGTAACAAATGCAGCTGGTGGTGTAAATACATCATTCGAACCAGGCGATCTTATGTTAATTTCAGATCACATTAACTTCATGGGTACAAATCCATTAATCGGACCAAATGATTCTGAAATGGGTGTACGTTTCCCTGATATGTCTACATCATATACAGTAGAGCTTCGCGAAATGGCGAAACAAGTTGCAGCAGACTTAAATATTAAAGTACAAGAAGGTGTATACGTTGGAATGACAGGTCCTGTATATGAAACACCTGCTGAAATTCGTATGCTTCGCACACTTGGTGGAGATGCAGTTGGTATGTCAACAGTACCTGAAGTAATTGTAGCGCGTCACGCTGGTATGAAAGTACTTGGTATTTCTTGTATTTCAAATATGGCAGCTGGTATTTTAGATCAGCCACTTCACCACGATGAAGTAATCGAAACGACAGAACGTGTTAAAGCTAACTTCTTAGCATTAGTAAAAGCAATCGTAAAACAAATGAAGGGGTGACCTCACAATGAGAATGGTGGACCTAATTGCAAAAAAACGTGACGGACATGCATTAACGACAGAAGAAATTAACTTTATTGTTGAAGGATATACAAATGGTGATATTCCTGATTATCAAGTAAGTTCACTTGCAATGGCAATTTTCTTCCAAGATATGAACGATCAAGAACGTGCAGATTTAACGATGGCAATGGTAAATAGCGGTGATACAATCGACTTATCAGCTATTGAAGGAGTAAAAGTAGATAAGCACTCGACAGGTGGCGTTGGTGATACAACAACACTTGTATTAGGTCCATTAGTAGCCGCTTTAGGTGTACCGGTTGCAAAAATGTCTGGACGTGGTCTAGGACATACTGGTGGTACAATTGATAAATTAGAAGCAGTTCCAGGATTCCATGTTGAAATCGAAAATGATGAATTCATGCGTCTTGTAAATGAAAATAAAATCGCAGTTATTGGTCAAAGTGGAAACTTAACACCTGCGGATAAAAAATTGTATGCACTTCGTGATGTAACGGCAACAGTAAACTCAATTCCGCTTATTGCAAGCTCAATTATGAGTAAAAAAATTGCTGCTGGTGCAGATGCAATTGTTCTTGATGTAAAAACTGGAGCAGGTGCATTTATGAAAACAGATGAAGATGCAAAACGTTTAGCAGAAGCAATGGTGCGCATTGGTAATAACGTTGGTCGTAATACGATGGCTGTTATTTCTGATATGAGTCAACCACTTGGTGAGGCTATTGGTAACGCACTTGAAGTACAAGAAGCAATTGATACATTACAAGGTAAAGGACCGAAAGATTTAGAAGAGTTATGTTTAACGCTTGGAAGTCAAATGGTATACCTTGCTGGACAAGCTTCATCTCTAGAAGATGCACGTGAGAAATTAATTGAAGTAATGAACAACGGTAAGGCGCTAGAATCATTTAAAACGTTCTTATCAGCGCAAGGCGGCGATGCATCTGTTGTTGATGATCCTTCTAAATTACCACAAGCACAATTTAAAATTGAAGTGGAAGCGAAGGAAGACGGTTATGTATCAGAAATCGTTGCAGATGAAATCGGAACAGCAGCAATGCTTTTAGGAGCAGGACGTGCGACGAAGGAATCTGAAATTGATTTAGCAGTTGGCTTAATGCTTCGCAAAAAAGTAGGGGACAGCGTGAAAAAAGGTGAATCCCTTGTTACCATTTACGCAAACCGTGAAAATGTAGAAGATGTAAAAGCAAAAATTTATGAGAACATGAAGATCTCTAAAGAGCATGTAGATGCACCGACATTAGTGCACGGCATCGTTACTGAATAATAAAGAAGGGCCAGGGAGTATTTCTCCTTGGCTTTTTTTGCTATTTTTTGTTTATAATAATAGTGGGTGAAATTATGATTAGAATTTGTGCAATAACAAAAACAGATGAAGTATTATATGATGTTTCGCTAGAGGAAACAACGAAAGACCATATTGTATGGTATTGGCTAGATTTATATAAGCCGACGAAAGAAGAGTATACATACATTTTGCAAGATCATTTTAAGTTCCATCCCCTTGCAATTGAAGACTGTATAGAATATGTACAGAGGCCAAAAGTTGATTTTTATGATGGATATAACTTTTTAGTTCTTCATGCATTTGGTGAGGATGGATTAGAACCGCACGAGATTGATTTATTTATAAGTGATCGTTATATTGTTTCTTTCCATTTTTCTCATAACAATGCAATTGAAAGAGTATGGAAAACGCTTGGAGAAAAGAAGCGTATTAAAAATAGTCCCCTGCACGTAGCGCATACAATTATCGATCAAATTGTAGATGACTATTTTGCGCCTGTATATTACATTGAGGATCATTTAAATGCAATTGATGATAATTTAACGGGTGAAACGGCAGGAAGTGTACTAGAAGAAGTATTTGATATACGTGCAGATTTATCGAAGTTAAGACGTACAATTATTCCGATGCGTGATTTATTGTATCGTATTTTAAATTCGACTCGTTTTTACGGTATAAGTGATCATGAAATTTATTTTAAAGATATACATGATCATTTGCTTAAATTGACCGAAATGATTGAAGCAAGCCGGGAGTTAACAGCAGATATTCGAGATAGCTATTTTTCATTAAACTCGCATCATATGAATAACATTATGAAAACATTAACTGTATTCTCGACTATTTTCATGCCATTAACATTTATTGCGGGAGTATATGGAATGAACTTTACGCATATGCCAGAGCTCGGTGGACAATATAGTTATTTTATTTGTTTACTTATTATGGCACTAATTGGTGGCGGCATGATGGCTTGGTTTTATAAAAAAGGATGGTTTAAGTAAAAAACACCGAGGGAAAATTCCTCGGTGTTTTTACTTAACCAATAGCATGTAATACGAACATGGCTAAGAATAAGCATGTAATGATATACATAGACGGTGCGACTTCTTTACGCTTTCCAAGAGCAACTTTTAAGATAGGATAAGCAATAAATCCGAACGCAATGCCATCAGCGATACTATATGTGAGCGGGATCATGACGATAATTAAGAACGCTGGAAATCCTTCTGAAAAATCGTTCAGAGGAATTTGTTGAATGCTTGTAATCATCAGGCCGCCAATAATAATTAAGATTGGTGCAATGGCACTATCAGGAATTAGTTTGACAAACGGAAGTGCAAACAGTGATGCAAAGAATAACAACCCTGTAACGATAGACGTCAGACCTGTCTTTCCGCCTGCAGTAATACCTGCGGCACTCTCTACTGTTGATACGGTAGGGCTTGTGCCAAATAGACCACATGTCATTGCTGAAATTGCATTGGCTTGGTAAGCACGTGGGAATTTACGGTCATCTTCTAATAAACCGTGCAGAAGTCCCATGTTCTCAAAAATAAGCACCATGCTTAAGGAGAATGTTGCAATCCAAAATGGTAAGGAAGAAAGTTTGCCAAATGACATAGCCCCAAACACATCGCCGTAATTAGCGAATGAGAATGAACTATTTCCGATTTGACTTGTATCAACAAGGCCAAACAGCCATGCAATACCAGTTCCTATTGCAATCGTCCATAAAAAGTTTCCACGTACGTTACGAATAAATAATACGAGTGCAACGATAAGAGTAAGCACGGTCGCAAGAACGACAGGACTACTTAATTTACCCATTGCAACAGCAGTATTTGGATTCGAAACGACTAAACCACCTTTTTGTAATCCGATAAATGCTAAAAACAATCCGATACCGACAGTAATAGCTTCCTTTAATGACTTTGGAATCGATACGGAAAGCACGCGAGCGATTGGTGTAAACGCAGCAATTGCAAAAATAATACCAGAGATGAAGACAGCTGCTAATGCTTCCTGCCAAGTTAATCCGAGCGTATGGACAGCAGTGTACGTGAAGAATGCATTTACACCCATACCAGGGACAAGAATAGCAGGTGCATTTGCCCAAAATGCCATGAGCAGACATCCGACAAATGAACTGAAAACAGTTGCTAAAATTCCAGCTTCAAGAGGAATGCCAGCATCGGATAAAATGGATGCATTTACAATCATAATATATACGATCGTAAAAAATGACGTAACTCCAGCTAAAACTTCTTGTTTTGGTGATGTTTCGTGTAAACCTAATTTAAATGTTCTTTCAAGTATTCCTTTCATGTTAAACCTTCTTTTTCATATCCCTCTCCCACCCGTGATATCTCTTTCGTAAGAGCTCACCGTCCTTTATTATATCAGAACATCATGTTTTTACAACAAGGAAAATGATAACGTTTACTTATAAATAGAATTATTTATAAATACGTAAAAATCGCCCGTATTGTAGAAATGATCTCTAATTCTCCCGATTGAATGGGAGGAGCTGCTTGTGCATGTAAAGTAGCATAGGACGCGACTTCCCTTGGTAATTGAGCAGATTCTTCAACGAATGAGAGTGGAACGGGATTAATGTTTAAATTGTATGTACTCGCAATAGCGCGAGCTTTTTCTACAGCTTGTTGCAGGGCTTGAATGAGAGCTTGCTCATAATATTTATTTGGGTGAGATATTCGAAACCGTAAACCTTTTGCTACGTTTGCTCCATTTGAAACGGCTATATCATATACTTCCCCTGCTTTTTGTACATTTAAAACGGTAATTTCATACAAATGTTCCACCCGATATCCTTGTAGTAATGCTTTATCATTTACATACTCGTATTGAGGAGTGATCGTATAAGAAATCGTTTCTATATCTTTATCAGCGATACCAAGCTGTTTAAGTGCATCCAGCAATTGTTTTGATTGTACTGCATTTTCTTCTTGCGCTTGTTTCACATTTTTACTATCAGTTCGAATGCCAAGTGTTAGTATAACGACATTTGGTTTCGCTTTGACAATACCCTCACCTTGTACAGTAATAGTCGCTTCTTTACCAGTATTAGCTGTGCGTACATTGTGTAAATAAGGATTCATTCCACCTTGCATATTCCATCACCATCCTTTTTATATGTATATGTGTGAACAAAAAAGAAATTTGTATGAAAAAGTTACATAAATGGGAATGTTAAAGAAAGAAAGCATATACAACGAGGGTATTTATAGATTATAATATGTGTAAATATGATAAAAAAGGGACGAGGCTAGTGAACGAAAAAAGAGAAACACTGATTTTAGAGTTATCCGGATCATTTCGAAAGATGATACGTTTATTACAAAATGATATTAATACACGTTTTGCAGAACATATGCCATATAATGAATTTTCTGTATTACGCGCGTTATTTTTAAACAGTCCACAGATGGCTTCGCAAATTGCGAGTGAAGTAAACGTAACCTCCAGTCATATTACAGCTGTTACAGATCGTCTTGTACGAAAAGGATTAGTAGAAAGAAAACGTTCTAATTCAGACCGTCGTATCGTGTACTTAGAAATTACAGAGCACGGAAGAGAAGTAACTGAAAAACTAGAAGCTGTACGAAAAGAATATTATAAAGAGAGATTTAAAGGTTGGAGCGATCAAGAAATAGAAATGGTGTTAGAGCTATTTGGCCGCGTATTATAATAAATGAGGATAGGGAGCGACAGCTTTCCTATCCTTTTTCTTTTGAATAAAAACATTTTGAAACTCCAATACTTTAATTAAAAAGAATCGGAGTGAAAAATAATGAAACGTATTTGTACGCTTTTCATTATGATTGGAAGTTTTTTCTGCTTTCATCAATTCGCGGATGCCGCAACGCCTCTTCAAGTCGTTCAAAAAGAATTACAACATATTTCAAATAAGCAACCTGTTTTATATTCAAAACTATGGATTCGCTCTATGCAGAATGCTATTTTATTTCATCACAGTGATAACATTCGGCATGAAGATACGATAAGCAATGTAAAGAAGTCTTCTCTTGTAAAAGTAAAACAACTTCCACTTCAGAAAGCATCACAGTACATCCCGAGATTATCACAATATATTTCTAAGTTTGAGGCTGAGAATGTGCAAGTGTATTATGTTGCAGCTCGCTATGAAGTGAAAAAAGAGAACCCATACCAACTAAATGGCATGAATTATTTTATGCAAGTGTTTATTCAACAAGGGGGAGAATGGAGAATTGCTGAAAGTATAGTTGCTCCAACAGATCAAATCGTGGCAAATGGTGACGGGTTTGGAATGAACCAAGAAAAAGAGTATGGGAAAAGAAGAGAGAATGTAAAATAACCTCCTCATCGAGAGGAGGTTATTTTATTTAAAATTCCAAGAGACTTTCCATTTTAATATTTTAGGTAGGAGGAAATACGTAATGAAACTAGTTACTAAAAATCCGATGTAAAAGCTGGACAATGACTGCGCTCGACTTAGTATTAAACCTCCAACGATCCCCCCAAAGAAAATCGCACAAGCCAAAACTACTTTTTGTAGTTTTGGATATAATAAGTAGTTACCATTTCGCTCATTGATTGAACGGGCATATAAATATATACCGAGTGGTAATAAAATAATGGTATGTACGATAGGGCCAAGCAATGTTTTTGCCGGGGGGATTTTTGTAAAGTTTGGTTCGTTATGACGTACTCCATTTTGATCAGTATAAGCGCTTTGTGGATCATAATTAAAGTAAATATTAAAATCTTCTGCTGGACTAGAAATACGTATGTTTTCCATAACATTATGTATAATACCATTGTTCTCATGAAAGTCGGCACTCGAGTGAACAGCAATGACTCCTGATATTAGAGATGGAAGTAACGCTGGGAAGATTAATATAGCTGCAGTAAGAAATCCTTGCGATATCACATTTCCAGCGATTGTTCCTATACATAAGGCAAGTGTATAAATAGCAATTAATACAATTAACATGTATATAAAGTAACGATGAAAGGGGGAGAATACTTGATATTTATTATGAAAAGTCAACTTTTTCATAATAGCAAATAGTCCCCAGTTTAGAACGACAACAGCGGCGATATTACAGATTCCAAACAACCACTTTGTTATATAAAGGTGCGAACGTTTAAAGGGCATAGACCATAACAAGTCGCTAGCGTTATTTTGTCTTTCCCATCCAATTAACGTACAAGCTAGAACGATAAGTACACTACCTAACAGCAGAACAGAATCTAGAAGTGTTAAATCAAAATGGTAATGATATACATAGTTCCACTTTTTATTGTCATTTAGAAATTGTTGCTCTTGAATAGAAGTCATATAGTATTGATATGACAAAGTATAGAAGCTGACGAGCCAAAATAACCATACAACATATTTACTTTGTTGATACGTTCTTAGCCACAGTGCTTTTTGAAACATAGGATCTCTCCTTTAAAAAACTTTATAATTTGTTAGGCGTGATAATATAACATAAGTAATGATTCCGGTTAGAAACAAACCGATATAGTAACTAGGTAGGAAATTAAAATGGTTTATTTTATAGCCGCCTAGTAATGCAAAGTAAATGGTTGAGCCCCATATCCATATCGGTAAACTCTTTTGGAACATAAATATCTTCTGAGTGTTTTCATTTGGTGATCTTGTATATAAATATGTTCCAAGTAGTAAGTAAACTAATGTATAAAAAATCGGAACTAACATTGATTTTGCTGAATAATATATATGAGATGCTGGATCTCTTAAAGCAGTTGGATTGTTCTCGATCTTACGGGATTCCGGATCATAGTAATAATTGATAGAAAAATGACTAATTGGTGCAGCTGTATTTGTTTTTTGATTGATTTCATAAAGTTGTCGATATAAGTTTTCATTTTTAATATTTGCAGCGTATAAATGGTTAGTTGTAAAAGTGTATAGTAATGTAATAAATGTAACCCCTGCTAGTAACCATGGAACACAAAAAATAATCTGCGAAACGATGCTTCCAGTAAAAGTACCGATACATAAGGAAGCTGTATAGACTGCAACATAAGAAACTATCGCATAAAGAAAGTATCGATGAAACGGACTAAAAGATTGATAATCAAAATGAATCGTTGTTCTATAAATAACATACATAAGAACCCAATTGATAAGTAATGAGCCCACAATACAAAATGAACCGAAAGCCCATTTTGATAAGAAAACATCTTTTCTTTTAAATGGCAATGTCATAAGTAGTGTATTAGATTGGTAGCTGCGTTCCCATCCTATCAATAAGCAGGCTAAAGCGATAATAAGAATAGTTAACCAAAAACTATTACTTTCTCCTGAAGAAAAAATATAAAAATAATAATACTGTTTCCCCTCTTCTTGTAATTCATAATACGCATCAAGTTGTTGCTGAGCACTTCTATAGTAGCCAAAAGGTAACAAGTAAAACGAACTAAAGAAGAATAGTAACACAGCATATTTTCCGCGCTTCCAATTCCACATCCATAACGCTTTATGAAACATACCCATCCTCCTCCAGTGTCGTAACGAAGACATCTTCAAGCGACATTGTTAATTCTTCAATGAGCAGTGGTTGTTCTTTATAAAACTTTTCCAGTGTTGTAGCCACATTTCCTTCAATTAAGATTGTATATACTTTTCCTGTTTGATTTAATATTTTAATATTGCTTAAGTTTTCTAGTTTTTGAGGTAGTGAACGTTCATAAGCTACTTGGATTTTAGCAAATCGTGATTTGGCATCGTCTAGTGATGTAATAGACGAAATAGTATGGCCTTTTAATATAATGATTGTATCTGCAATTTGTTCCACTTCATCTAAATGGTGAGTGGAGATGAAAATGGTAATTTCTTTTTCTGCAACTTCTCCAACGAGAAACTGTAAAATCTGCCTTTTCACGATAGGATCAAGTCCATTTGTCGGTTCATCTAAAATGATATATTCTGCTTTTGTAGAAACAGCTAAAATGATGGCGAGCAGTGCTTTCATTCCTTTTGAGTAACTACGAATTCTTTTGTTTGGTAAGTTAAAACGTTCTAACAGTTCATAGAAATATGCTTCATCAAATGCGGTATAAACCTCTTTGTAAAACTTTACAATTTCTTTTACCGTATATCCGTTCAATATGTTAGTAGAATCCGGAACATATACGATTTTTTGCTTTATTTCAGGACACTGATGAACGTTTGTATCTTCATATGTAACAGTCCCTTCATCAGGGTCTAAAATGCCGACCATCGTTCGTAATAAAGTTGTTTTCCCCGCACCGTTTCTTCCGAGTAATCCGATGATACTCCCTCTTTGCAATGTGAAAGAAACATCATCTAAAATCGTTTGATTATCAATTGTTTTCTTCAAGCTTGTCACTTTCAGCATCCGCATTTCCTCCAATCTCTTTATAGTATGAATCTATCCAATCATGAATTTTATCTTTCGTAACACCAAGATAAGAGGCTTCTAATAGTAATTGATGAAATTGCTTTTCAACCATAGCGATTTTCCTTTCGTCTAATGTTGGGGTAATCGATTGGGATACAAATGTTCCTTTTCCTCGTAATGTTTCAATAATCCCTTGTCGCTCTAACTCTTGATACGCTTTACTCACTGTATTTGGATTTATAACGAGTAAAGAAGCGAGTTCTCGTACAGAAGGTAGTTTGTCACTTGGAGCTAACATGTTCTTTAATACGAGTTCTTTTATATTTTGAACAATTTGTTCCCATATCGGAGTGTTGCTTCTTGGATCAAGTTGAATATGCAAGAGCAATGTCTCCTTTCTAACTTGTATTAAGTGTACTATTGCGAGTAATACACTTAATACAATAAAGGTGATGAATTTGTTTGTCAACTGAAAATGTTAGAAAAATATGGTATTAAAAAACAGTGAATTGGAAAAAATAGGTTTGATATAGAATGGAGGGTTAGTCATGAAGCGAGTTTTTGGAATACTTGTTTGTTTCATGTTATTGCTTTCTGGTACTTCAGTTAGTTTCGCACAATCTGAGAAGACGAAGCAGGATAAAACAGAAGAAACAACGCCGAAGTTAGCAGAACAAGCGTCGTCAGCAATTGTAATTGAACAAGATACAGGTAAAGTTTTGTTTGATAAAAATCCAAATGAGAAATTACCGCCTGCTAGTATGACGAAGATTATGACAATGCTATTAATTATGGAACAAGTTGAAAAAGGAAAATTAAAACTGACCGATAAAGTTAGAGCGAGTGAGCATGCAGCTTCAATGGGTGGATCACAAATCTTTTTAGAGCCTGGAGAAGAGATGACTGTAAATGAAATGCTAAAGGGTATTGCAATTGCATCTGGAAATGATGCGTCTGTTGCAGTAGCGGAGCATATCGCTGGTTCAGAAGAAGGTTTTGTAAATATGATGAACAAAAAAGCGAAAGATTTAGGACTGAAAAATACTCATTTTCAAAATCCGACAGGTCTTCCGGCTAAAGACCATTATTCTACAGCAAATGATATGGCTATCATGGCGAAAGAGTTGATGAAGTACCCACTTATTCGCAAATACACAGGAAAATATGAAGACTATTTACGTGAAGATACGGATAAGAAGTTTTGGCTCGTTAATACGAATAAGTTAGTACGTTTTTATCCTGGAGTAGATGGTGTAAAAACGGGCTTTACGACAGAAGCAAAATATTGTTTAACAGCATCGGCTGAAAAGAATGGGATGCGTGTTATTTCAGTTGTTATGGGAGCACCTACATCGAAAGAACGGAACAATCAAGTAACGAAGCTTCTTGACTACGCATTTGGTCAATATATGACAAAGAAATTGTATACACGAGGCGAAAAAATTAAGACTGTCCAAGTAGGAAAAGGGAAAAAAGAAAAAGTAGATTTAGTTGCGTCAGACAATGTATCTCTTCTTATGAAGAAGGGCGAAAATATGGACAAGGTAAAGCAAGAGGTAATTGCTGAAAAGAAAGTGAAAGCGCCGATTAAAAAGGGCGATGCACTTGGTACACTTGTTATTAAAAAAGATCAAGATGTTTTATTAAAACAAACAATTGTAGCAAAAGAAGATGTTGCTGCAGCGAGCTGGTGGGAGTTATTTAAAAGAAGTTTTGGGATGTTTTCAACATCAAAATAGCGGCAAATATTTTGCCGCTTTTCTATTCGTATGTAAGTAAATAATTGCTGAATGGTTTCACTTTATGGCGAAATAGTTCTTCTTTTGTCAGTAGGAAGGATTCTTATGTTGTATCACGAAAATCTTTATGTATGTAAATGAGTAAAGTTTGAGCATAAGGAGGAAATCGTGTGAGTCTTTCCATGCAATTAGAAGTAAAACGTGACGTCCTATGTGTGAGACTAGCGGGTGAATTAGATCATCATACTGCTGAAGAGTTGCGAACGAAAGTAACAGATATGATTGAGACACATGGTGTTCATCATATTGTTTTGAGCCTAGAGAACTTATCGTTTATGGATAGTTCTGGTTTAGGTGTTATATTAGGCCGATATAAGCATGTAAAGGGATTAGGTGGAGAAATGGTTGTTTGTGCAATTTCACCTCCTGTTAAACGTTTATTTGAAATGTCGGGCTTATTTAAAATTGTTCGTCTAGAAGAAAGTGAAGCGCATGCGCTCGCGACGTTGGGGGTGGCATAAATGAGAAATGAAATGAACCTTCAATTTTCGGCATTAAGTCAAAATGAATCGTTTGCTCGCGTTACAGTAGCTGCTTTCATTGCACAACTAGATCCAACGATGGAAGAACTTACGGAGATTAAAACAGTTGTGTCAGAAGCAGTCACAAATGCAATTATTCATGGGTACGAAGGAAATGCAGAAGGTGTTGTTTATATTTCTGTAATTTTGGAAGAAGCAATGGTGAAACTCACGATTCGAGATGAAGGGATTGGCATCTTTAATTTAGATGAAGCGAGACAACCCCTTTTTACAACTAAACCTGAATTAGAGCGTTCCGGAATGGGATTTACTATCATGGAAAATTTTATGGATGAAGTAGAAGTTATTTCAAACGAATCTTTCGGGACAACAATCCATTTGACAAAATACTTATCAAATAGTAACGCTCTATGCAATTAAGGAGAATAGCCTATGGACATAGAGGTCAAAAATGAGAAGAAGAAACCTCAGTTAAAGGACCACGAGCTAAAAGCGTTAATTCAAAAAAGTCAAGATGGAGATCAACAAGCGAGAGATACAATTGTTCAAAGTAATATGCGTCTCGTATGGTCGGTTGTACAGCGTTTTCTTAACCGCGGATACGAACCAGACGATTTATTTCAAATTGGATGTATTGGGCTCTTAAAATCGGTAGATAAATTTGATTTATCTTTCGACGTGAAATTTTCAACATATGCAGTTCCAATGATTATTGGCGAAATACAGCGATTTTTACGTGATGATGGATCAGTGAAAGTAAGTAGGTCTTTAAAGGAAACAGGAAACAAAATTCGAAAGATGAGAGACGAGCTTTCGAAAGAATTTGGAAGGGCTCCAACGATTAATGAAGTAGCTGAAGCATTAGAACTAACGCCAGAGGAAGTGGTTCTAGCGCAAGAAGCGAGTCGTGCTCCTTCATCCATACATGAAACGGTGTATGAAAACGACGGAGATCCAATTACTATTTTAGATCAAATTGCAGATCAATCTGAAACGAAATGGTTTGATAAAATTGCTTTAAAAGAAGCAATTAGAGAATTAGATGAGCGAGAACGTTTAATTGTATATTTACGCTACTATAAAGATCAAACGCAATCAGAAGTAGCGGAACGAATAGGTATTTCTCAAGTGCAAGTTTCAAGACTTGAAAAGAAAATATTAAAACAGATGAAAGATCGAATAGATGAATAGTTATCTATTCGATCTTTTTTTATGAATGTAATAGGAGGGTATTATAAACTTTCGTAAAAATTAACAGAATTTATTGATAATTTAGTAAATTTAAAATATAATCCAATTATGAACTTGTCACAAAGGGGGAAGGAAGTATGGAAACGAGGCAACAATGGGGAACGAGGGCTGGATTTATTTTCGCAGCGGTCGGCTCTGCCGTTGGATTAGGAAACATATGGCGTTTTCCTTATACAGCGTATGAAAATGGAGGAGGCGCATTCTTTTTACCGTACTTATTCGCATTATTAACGACTGGTATTTCATTGTTGGCATTCGAATTTGCTCTTGGGCACCGTCACCGTGGTTCAGCACCACTTACGTTCTTCCGTATTCATCCGCGTGCTGAATTTATCGGTTGGTGGCAAATGTGTGTAACATTTATCGTTTCAACATATTATGCAGTAATTATTGCTTGGTCTATTTCGTATACGTATTTTGCAATTACTGGCGCATGGGGGAAAGACACGGAATCATTTTTATTTAAAGAGTATTTGCATGTTGCAGATAAGCCTGGACAGTTTGGAGGGCTCGTACCGGAAGTATTAATTCCACTAGCTCTCGTTTGGATTATTGTGCTTGGTGTTGCATTTAAAGGAGTTAAAAAAGGAATCGAAGTTGTTAACCGTATTTTCATCCCTTTACTAGTTGTTATGTTCCTTATTATCGTAGTTCGTGCGGTGACAATGGAAGGTGCGATGCAAGGATTAGATGCATTCTTTAAACCAGATTGGAGTCGCATTTTTGATGGGAAAGTATGGCTTGCTGCTTACGGTCAAATCTTCTTTAGTTTATCTTTAGCATTTGGAATTATGATTACGTATTCTAGTTATTTACCGAAAAACTCAGATACAACAAATAATGCCTTTATTACTGGATTTGCAAACTCAGGATTTGAATTATTAGCAGGGATTGGGGTCTTTGCGGCTCTTGGATTTATGGCACACAATATGGGAGTACCGGTTGATAAAGTAGCAAGTGCGGGTGTAGGGCTTGCGTTCGTAGTATTCCCGCAAATTATTAATGAATTACCGATGTCACCGTTATTTGGTGTATTATTTTTCTTATCATTAACGGTTGCTGGAATTACGTCCCTCATTTCGCTTGCGGAAGTATGTTTTGCTGCTGTATCTGAAAAGTTCAGCTTAAGTCGCCAAAAAACAATTGGAATTATGGGGACGCTTCTCGTACTCGTTTCTCTCGTTTTTGCAACACGTGGCGGGCTTATGTTCCTAGATGTTGTCGATTATTTCGCTAATAACTTTGGATTAATTACAATTGCATTAGTGGAAGTAGTTACGATAGGGCTCATTCTACGCCGTTTACCAGTTTATCAAAATCACGCAAACTTCGTATCTGATATTAAGTTAGGGACGTTTTGGAGAGTGAGTTTACTCGTTATTACTCCGCTTATGTTAGGGTACATGTTAATTGATGGTACAATCCAAAATATTAAAAAGAACTATGGAGGTTACCCAACGGAGTTTGTCGTAACATATGGTTGGTCAATTGCAGCAGCGTTCCTTATCGTTGCGCTAATTATTAGTCTGAAAAAATGGAATGCACAAATACATTCGGATTCTGCTAAGCTTGAAAAAGAATGGAAAGATCGAGGTGTTTCATAATGAGTGGATCAGCGATTATGATGATGGTTATTGGAATAGTAGTCATTTGGGGAGGGCTCGCATTAAGCATTGCAAATTTATTTAAGAAAAAAGCATAAACTAAAAAACATCTGTACCGAAATGGTACAGATGTTTTTTTATGAAAAAATTGTATTAGAAAAAAATTGAATAACCATACTACAACTACGAGGAAGAGTGAAGAGGTGAATGAAAATTGGAACAAACAATTTATATTAAAATGCGTAATCGATTAAAAGTTTCTCCTACGTATGAAGTAAAGCTGGGAGATGTTGCTCAACTTGCCGGAGATGCTGCAGTAGTTCAGTCGTTACAGGATGAGGTAATTTATAAAATTACAGCGCGTGATAAAACGCATGTTGTAATTGATGTTATGAAAATAATTGAGATTATTAGGCGAAAAACCGCTCATATACAAATTAATTTACTCGGTTCTGGACAAACTCTTGTTGAAATTATATATGAAAAAAAGAAAGTACATCCGATTTTTTTCGGACTTGTATGGTTGTTACTTTTCATTGGAGCAGCTCTTGCCATCATATATTTTCATGAAGATGTAAGCATGCAACAAGTGCACCAACGGTTATATTACATGATTACGGGAAAATTTAAGGCGCAACCACTTTTATTTCAAATTCCTTATTCATTAGGTCTTGGGCTAGGCATGGTTTTATTTTTTAATCATGTATTTCAAAAGCGTATTAATGAAGAGCCGAGTCCGTTAGAAGTGGAGATGTTCCAATACCAGCAATCACTTGACCAATATGTAATTGTTCATGAAAACAAGGATAATATGAAAAAACTTACCGATGATTGAGTCTGGATTCGTTATTTTAATTGCTTTAGCAGGAGGAATTGCTGTAGGTAGCGGATATGTTGCGTTTTTAGCTGTACTTGGTATAATCCCTCGTCTAGCTCAATTAACGAGAAGTGGAAAGCACATTCAATATTTTGAGTGGGCAGTTATTGCAGGTACATTAACAGGAGCTTGGTGTAGTTTGAAAAACATTACATTTCAAACGTCGCAATATTGGCTTGTTATATTAGGAATATTTTGTGGCACATTCATTGGAATGCTCGCTGCCGCATTAACGGAAGTGTTAAATGTTCTACCTATTTTAGCGAAACGAGTAGGGGTAGAGGGGAAGATTGTTGTTTTACTCGTTGCTCTTGTGCTTGGAAAAGTAATAGGCTCGTTGTTTCACTGGATTTATTTCGTAAAGTAGGAGGCAATATATAAATGACAGGGCGAAAACTAAAGGACGATTACGTAAATAAAGTGAAGGAATACCATCCGAAGCCAAATTATTTTTTAAATTGTGTTAAGGCATTTTTTGTAGGTGGATTCATTTGTACAATCGGAGAAGTATTGATGAAATTTTATATACATTATTTTCATTTTAGTGAACAAGAGGCAGGGAATCCAACAGTCGCAACTCTTGTACTATTATCGGCGATTTTAACAGGTTGTGGTGTATATGATAAAATCGGTCAATTTGCTGGAGCAGGTTCGGCCGTACCTGTTACGGGATTTGCGAATTCTATGGCAAGTGCTGCGCTAGAGCATAAGAGTGAAGGAATTGTGCTTGGGGTTGCTACAAACATGTTTAAGCTAGCGGGAAGTGTAATCGTTTTTGGTGTTGTCGGTGCGTACATTATTGGGTTAATAAGATATACTTTTAAAATTTTTATGTCTTAAAGGAGGGGCTAGTATGAGGTTGACAGGAAAACAAACGTGGGTATTTCAAAATGATATTTATGTGAATGCAACCGGTACTGCCGTCGGTCCAAAAGAAGCTGAAGGCCCTCTTGGAAAGGAATTTGATATTTCATATGATGATTTACATTGCGGAGAGGAAAACTGGGAGCTTGCGGAACGAAGATTAATGTCAGATTCTATTCAACAAGTCATGCAAAAAGCAAATGTAGAAACATCACAAATTGATTTCTTTTTAGCGGGTGACTTATTAAATCAAACAGTAACAGCAAATTACGTTGCGCGTAAGTGGGGAATTCCCTTTTTAGGCATGTTTAGTGCTTGTGCGACCTCGATGGAGACTTTAGCGGTCGGATCAGCCTTTATAGATGGCGGATTCGCAAATCGTGTTTTAGCGACGGTAAGTAGTCATAATGCAACAGCTGAAAGACAGTTTCGTTATCCAACAGAGTATGGGGGACAAAAACCAGGAACAGCAAATTCCACTGTTACAGGTGCGGGATCCATATTAATTAGTAAAGAAAAAAGTGCCATTAAAATCAAGGCGGCTACGATTGGAAAAGTGCAAGATTTAGGAATTGCGAACCCTTTAGATATGGGATCGGCGATGGCACCTGCTGCAGCTCATACAATTCAGCAACATTTTGAGGATTTGAAGAGAAGTGCAGCCGATTACGATTTGATTGTTACCGGTGATTTATCAGCTATTGGGACACCAATTGCGAAACAACTGTTACTGGAAGAAGGTTATGATATTGGGCATATATATAACGATTGCGGATTAATGATTTATGATCCCGGTCAAGAAGAAGTATTTGCTGGTGGTAGTGGTTGTGCTTGTTCAGCTGTTGTCACATATGGTCATTTATTAAGCGAGATGCAAAAAGGGAATTTACAACGAATTTTTGTCGTTGCTACTGGTGCGTTATTAAGCCCGATGATGATGCAGCAAAAAGAAACAATTCCAACAATTGCACATGGTGTCGTATTTGAGAGAGTGAAGGGAGAGTGAATTGTGGATTATATATATGCATTTCTTGTAGGAGGCGCTATTTGTGTAGTTGGGCAAGTATTGTTAGATTTCGCAAAGTTAACACCAGCCCATTTAATGGCTACCTTTGTAGTCATAGGAGCAGTTTTAGATGGATTCGGATTGTACGATAAGCTTATAAAGTTTGCTGGTGCTGGGGCGACAGTTCCTATTACAAGTTTTGGACATTCCCTATTACACGGGGCAATGCATGCTGCAGAGAAACACGGATATATAGGGATTGGTATGGGTATGTTTAGTTTAACGTCTGCAGGTATTTCAGCAGCAATATTATTTTCATTTTTTGTAGCACTTATATGTAAACCGAAAGGATAAATCAAATGAGACGAAGGGTTGTTTTGGTCACAGATGGAGATGAATATGCAAAGCGAACAATTGAGCTTTTAACGAAGGAATTTGGGGGAAGGTGTATTTCAGCATCACAAAGTAATCCAACCAAATTGACAGGGAAGAAAGTTGTTGAGCTTATTATGCAAACGCCATATGACCCTGTATTTGTCATGTTTGATGACAGTGGATTTATTGGAGAAGGATCTGGTGAAAAAGCTTTAAAATATGTAGCCACGCATAAACAAATTGATGTACTTGGGATTTTGGCAGTAGCGTCTAATACACACCATTGGGAATGGGCACGTGTAGATGTAAGTGTAGATCGGAACGGGAATTTAACGGAATATGGTGTTGATAAATTTGGACTTCCAGATGGTGAAATTGGCAGAATTAGCGGAGATACAATTTATTGTTTAGATGATTTGAATGTTCCCGTCATTGTTGGTGTTGGTGATATTGGTAAGATGTGTGGAAACGATGAATGGGAGAGAGGCTCACCAATTACGAAAAAAGCAATTCAGTTAATTTTGGAAAGGAGTGGATTTTATGACGAAGCCTAAAAAAATAGATATTCCGATTTCAACTTTCATAAGTGACAATGAAAATTATTTAAAACAAACGGCTGGATTAGGCGTCACATTTGATGTTGGTATTCGTAAATTTCAAATTTTGAATAAAGAAATTGCAGTGTTATTCGTAAATGGACTTTGTGATACAAATTATATTATTCCTATTTTAGAAGAAGCTGTGGATACGAATGAAATAAGGGATGTTGAAGAAGATACTGTAAAGCTTTTAGAGAATCGTTTAATTCATCAGCAAGTAAGTAAAGTGAAAACGATGGATGAAGTAATGCTTCAAGCGTTATCAGGGCTTATTGTTATATTTGTGGAAGGCGAAACAGAAGCGTTCGTGATAGATGTTCGTAGCTATCCAGGACGAACACCGACAGAGCCAGATACTGAAAAAGTAGTACGCGGTGCGAGAGATGGATTTGTTGAAAATATCGTTGTAAATACAGCGTTAATTCGTAGAAGAATTCGAGATCCACGTCTTCGAAATGAAATTATTCGAGTAGGGGATCGATCGCAAACGGATATTTGTATTACATATGTACAAGATGTTGCAAATCCAGATTTAGTAAAGATTATAAAACAAGAATTAAATAATATCGATGTCGATGGCATTACGATGGCGGATAAAACAGTGGAAGAATTTGTTGTAAAGCAAAGCTATAATCCATTCCCGCTTATTCGATATACAGAAAGACCGGATGTAGCAGCAAATCATTTATTAGAAGGACATGTTCTAGTACTAGTTGATACATCACCGAGTGCTATGATTACGCCAACAACATATTTTCATCATTTACAGCATGCAGAAGAGTTTAGACAAAATCCAGCTGTCGGAACATTTTTACGTTGGGTACGCTTTTTAGGTGTTTTATTCTCCTTGTTTTTACTACCGTTTTGGTTAGTGTTTGTATTTGATCCAACTCTTTTACCAGAAAATCTTGCTTTTATTGGACCGACTAAGATGACACATTTACCAATTTTATTACAGGTGATAATGGCAGAAGTAGGACTTGAATTTTTAAGGATGGCAGCCATTCATACTCCAACGCCGTTATCGTCAGCAGCAGGATTAATTTCTGCCATATTAATTGGTCAAATAGCAATCGATGTAGGTTTGTTTGTACCAGAAGTTATTTTGTATGTAGCAGTTTCTATGATCGGTGCTTATGCAACACCGAGCTATGAATTAGGGCTAGGGAATAAGGTTGGAAAAT
Organism: Bacillus cereus group sp. MYBKT111-2; assembly: GCF_051915205.1. Lineage (NCBI taxonomy): Bacteria > Bacillati > Bacillota > Bacilli > Caryophanales > Bacillaceae > Bacillus > Bacillus cereus group sp. MYBKT111-2. The sequence goes on along the minus strand of NZ_JBQAEG010000001.1, from coordinate 358,202 downwards.
TATTTGTTATTATTTTAACAGGTCTCTTCCATGAGATGGGCTTTGTAATTGGTATGACGATATTGATTTTATTTTTAACGTCTATAAAAAGTTTGCAAACCCCTTATTTATGGCCGTTTTTACCATTTGATTGGGGCGCATTAACAAAAATTCTACTCCGTCCGACGATGTCTAGTTTAAAAGTACGACCAAGTATTGTAAGACCTCAAAATGTAAAAAGACAAAAATAAACGGGATTATACACCCGTTTATTTTTTTAGCAAAAATTTATTGTTTTTTAACAAAAATCAAACATTTTTTGTGTACACTTAGAGTAGATATTGTGTATGGAAGGGGAAGAGGACATGATTAAATTATTTGTAAGTGATTTAGACGACACGCTCGTTTACAATGTAAATCATATGCAAAAAGAAGATGAACGTGCAATTTGTTGGTTAGCTGAAAAAGGGACAAATATTTGTTTTGCCTCAGGCCGCTTTACTCATCGAATTGATGAAGTCGTAAATAGGTTTGAATTCCCATATTACACAACTGGCTTAAATGGAGCGACAATGTTACTTCCGGATGGGAATTTATTTTATGAATCGAGTTTTGAAAATACGGTTGCCCAGGAAATATATCAATATATACATAAAAAAGGACTAGCGGATATTGTTTGTGCAAATGAGCAGCGATATACAAAAAGGAAGAATGAACATCACCATAATTTTGAAGCGTATATGGGCGTGCATATCGCTGAAATTGAAGCGTTAGAAGAGGAATTTGGTAAAACTGTACATCCTGCGAAATTGTTTGTTTTTGGGGAAGAAGAGACAATTGAAGCATTAGATCAAGAATTACGAAATACATTTCAGAACGAAGCGGAAGTTTTTATGTCTGGTAAACGCTATGTTGACATTATGCCAAGGGGAGTAAGTAAAGGGAGTGCTTTAAGACGACTAATGGAACATTTGCAAATTGAAGCAAATGAAGTTGCATGCATTGGAGATTCTTTCAATGATATTTCTATGTTTGAAGTAACCCCGCATTCATTTACTCTGCACCATGCTCATCCATATGTGAAGGAGAAAGCGAATCATATTGTTCGTTCGGTTGAAGAAGCTATTATGAAATTGCCGTTACTTGTATAAAAAAGAAGCTCGCTACTAGCGAGCTTCTTTTTACTTGAATAACGATTTAACAAAATCAATGATACTTGAGAAGAAATCTTTCACTTTATCTAGGAAACTTTGCCCTTCTTCAGATCCTAAAAAGGCAGAAACGTGTTCTTTTGCTTTATTTAACTGACTGCCAACTTGATTCCAATCAATGTTAAGATTTTTCATTTTATCAAATAGAGCAACTAAGTTATCTAACTGTTCATCCGTTAATGTAATACCAAGTTGATCCGCAATTTTTTTAATTAATGAACGTAAATCTTCAGTCGTTTTTGGCTGCTCTTTCGCAATTTCTTCTTTAATTTTCGCAACAAGTTGAACTGCTTTTTCTTCACCAATTTTATCGCCGAGCTGGGATGTTTGCACCATTTCTTCATTGGCTACTTTTTTTACTTCCTCAGGAATTGCTTTGTTTGATGTTGTTTCATAGGCTTTCATTAAACCAGTTAAAGCAGCAGTTCCAGAAACTTTAAATGGTGCAGTAATTTGAATTTCTGCATCTTTCACACCTGCTGTAATAAGTGCGTTTGTGTACATTGCATCTGTTATTGAATTAATGTTTTTTGAACGTACAATGAGACCAGAACCTGGCTTTGTGTATGTGATCATAGAAGAGGAAATTGCTCTCGTACCAATTTGCGCTTTTGGAACAATCCCTTCTAGAAATTTATGTTCTTCCGCATTAGACACAGTAATAATTGTAGCATCTTTTGGTGCTTTCATTTCTTTTAACAGATCTTGTTTTTGTTGTTCAGACAAGTTTTCTCCTAGTGTAACAATTGATTCTCCTTCGATGATGTCTGCAAACGAAGCTGTTGGCATAATAAATACTGCTACAGCTAATAGCAGAGCTAGTAATTTCGTTTTCACGAAAAATCGCTCCCTTTCTCTTTCTAAAATTTTCGGGCAACACAGTTATTATAGTATATATTTCTTATTTGTCACCTAGCTTTTTCCACATTTCAAAAAAGAAGTATGTAGATTGTCGGATTCTTTTTGTTTCTAGTCATGAATGTGGTAATATAGTGCTGAGATAGTTGAAAGGAGACATATACGTATGAAAACTTTAGGATACATAGTAATGGAAAATGGTGAAAAAATCGATTTGGAATTTTTCCCAGAAGAGGCACCAAAAACAGTAGAAAACTTTAAAAAACTAGCAGAGCAAGGATTTTATGATGGTGTGACATTCCACCGCGTTATTCCTGGCTTCGTAAGCCAAGGTGGAGACCCAACAGGAACAGGTGCGGGTGGCCCAGGTTACTCTATCCCATGTGAAACTGATGGAAATCCTCATAGACACCTTGTAGGATCACTTTCTATGGCTCATGCTGGCCGTAACACAGGCGGTAGCCAATTCTTTATCGTTCATGAGCCACAGCCACACTTAGATGGTGTACATACTGTATTCGGTAAAGTAACAAGCGGTATTGAAACAGTATTAAACATGCGTCAAGGTGATGTAATGAAAGAAGTTAAAGTTTGGGAAGAATAAGTGAATGAGAAAAGAGAGCTATTGCTCTCTTTTTTTAATAGGAATGGGTATTTCGTTTACGGTACATGATACAAGTAGTAATGTGATTGTAGTGAAAATAAGTCGCTTATGAGAACAAAATATTAACAAATTACATAGAATACATTAGATTACACATTTCAATAAAAGTTGTTTATTACATTCATTTTGCTAGAATTCATCTGCTCTAAGGTGATGAATAGTGAAGTGATAATGAGCGGTGGATGTTTCTTTTCACTTTCATATAACAGTGTTTCTTCTTTTATCTACTTAACAAAAATAGTAATGAAACGTATATTTGACTTTCTTCTTTTCGCTTTGTATGATTATCAAGTTGTTTTAAGCTCTTCTCACTCTGTTGAAAATATTGTAAAATGAATGTGATATGAAAAGAGTGATTGAGGGGATTTAATAGTTTGTAACTTTTGTAAGAAGGGATAAGGGTTATGTTAATTCGTTTTAAAAAAAGTTATGAAAAGATTGCAATGGGGCTTCTTTCATTTATGCCAACTGAAAAAGATGTGAAAACATTACAATTGACTATGAAAGATTATGAAGCAAAGGATGATTGGCAATTGTATTTGTGGAAACAAAACGAAGATTTTGTTGGGATAATGGGGATTGTAAAAAAAGAGAATCAAGTTTTGGAAATTCAGCATTTGAGTGTGAATCCATCTCACCGTCATATGGGTATTGGGACGAAGATGGTTCAAGAGTTAAAGAGTAAATTTCTTGAATTTACAATTTGCGGAAATGAGCAAACAGCAAGTTTTTGCAAAAAGTGTAAAGGGCTTGAACAAAATATACATTCGTGAAAGCAGAGATAAGTAGTTTATTATCTCTGCTTTCTTTTTTGTAATTGTTCGTTTCGTTCAGCGATGACTTCTGTTCGATCACGTAATGTGTGCTTATGTATTATAAATTCATTAGAAGTAGCATTCACGTCTTTCCAAGGAAGGTTTTGTTTCTGACATAATTCTATGCAGTACTTTTCTAATGTTGTATCCGACAATGGTAAAAATAACGGTGTAAAACTTTCTTTTTTCTGGATAGATTGCAATTTATCTTTGAGTAAGAACAGAAGTTGTGCCTCATTTATTCCTAAACGAAGTAAATGTGCACTGTTTTTTTCTAAAATCGTTATGGCGCTTTTCATCATCTTCTCTGCGCCATTCCAGTTAGAGCGTCTGTGATGGTATAAAGAAACTGCAATTTGAATGAGGCCGACTAAATAATGATCCCGATTTCCTCTCGGTTTTGTTTTCCAATATTCTTCCAGTATTTCGTGGCATTCAAAATAATCATAATCTCCGTGAAAATGAATTAAAAACTGTATGTATTCCGTAGGATACATTTTCTTCGCCCCTATCTAACGGTTATAAGTATAAGTTTATCATAGAAATATGAACAATAAACGACTAGGGAATTTCTCCCTAGTCGTTATTGTTCATATTAGCAGAAGCAAGCTGCCCCTACAATAATGAGTAAAATAAACAATACAACAAGTAATGCGAACCCACCGCTAAAACCACAATCAACGTGACCCATAGTTTTTTGACCTCCTACATTGTTCTTACTACACTGTTATCATATGAAGTGGTGGGCATGATGCCATAGGCATAGGTCTATTTTTAATTAAATTTCTTAAAAAGGTTGGATAGAACATGAGTATGCTCTATACTTATGTTGTTATAGAAAAAATGTGGTGGGATGCTTTGTGCAGTATAATTTTAAAGTAGAGGCTTTTGAAGGGCCTTTAGATTTATTGTTACATTTAATACATCGTTATGAAATTGATATATATAATATTCCTGTAGCGGAAATTACAGAGCAATATTTATCTTATGTTCATACGATGAAAGAACTACAATTAGATGTTGCAAGTGAGTATTTAGTAATGGCTGCAACGTTATTACAAATTAAAAGTAAAATGTTGTTGCCGAAACATGAAGAAGATGTACTTGATAACGGTGATGACTTTATAGATGATCCTCGTCGAGAATTGATGGAGAGGTTAATTGAATATAAGAAATATAAGCAAGTTGCTACTGAACTAAAAGAAAGAGAACAAGAAAGAGCACAGCTATATACACGTCCGCCAATTGATTTTACATCGTTGCAACAAGAAGAGGAGACAAGCTTGCCTCTTGATGTTACGTTATATGATATGCTAGCGGCATTTCAAAAATTAATGCGCCGTAAAAAAGCAAAGAAACCTGTGACAACACGTATTACTCGTCAAGAAATACCAATTGAACAGCGTATGACAGATATTTTAAAGCTGTTAGAAATACAAGGTGGTCGTCAAAGTTTTTATGATTTGTTTGTTGATGATGAACGGGAAATAATGGTTGTAACATTTTTAGCGGTTCTTGAGCTTATGAAAAATCAACAAATCGTAATTGAACAAGAACATAATTTTGATGAAATTTTCGTATCAAGCTATACTAAATCTGCATAGAGTTAGTATGGAAAATGGGATAGAAATAGTATATCTCATGCTAGGTTTGAATGTATCGTTTGGAACAAGAGAAAAAATATTGAACCGAACGCATTGATTGTGATTCGGTTTTTTGATGTGTATTTTTATGGAGAAAATAGGAGGAAGGAGCTCGTAAGATGGATAGAACAGAACAGAAATCAATCATTGAAGGGCTTTTATTTGTTTCTGGTGATGAAGGGATTTCTCCTGAACAAATAGCAAAAGTCCTTGAAATTGAAGGAAACGAAGTAATCGATATTTTAGAAGAAATGCAAAAAGAATGTGAAGGTGCACACCGAGGTTTGCAAATTGTACAGTATGCAAAAGTATATCGTTTTGCTACAAAGAAAGAACATGCGTCGTACTATCAAAAACTAATAGATATCCCAACAGCTGCTTCACTCTCTCAGGCTGCGCTAGAAACGTTAGCAATTGTTGCATATCGTCAACCCATTACAAGAACAGAAATGGAAGAGATTAGAGGAGTAAAAACCGATAAGGCGTTACAAACGTTAGTATCACACTTACTTATAAAAGAAATGGGAAGAGCAGAAGGACCTGGGCGTCCGATTTTATATGGAACGACGAAAGAATTTTTAGACACATTTGGATTAAAAACATTAGATGATTTACCTCCGCTTTCTGAAGAAAACGAACAAATGAATGAAGCGGATTTATTCTTTGGTTCTTTACAAGAGATATCGAAATAAAAGCTTAGCATTTTGCTAAGCTTTTTTTTGTATATCAATTATATACCGTGCCATACTAATTGAAAAAAGGAGACGAGTTATGAGAGGTATACGAAGTATTTTATTATTAGTTTCTGTTTTGTTATGCTTTTCTTTAAATAGTGCATCGGCAAAAAGGTATATGATGTCTATTCATACCGCGTCTCCTTTACATATGCAGCGGCAACATTTTGGTAAAATGAAAGTGAGTTTCTTAAAAGTTGGGCAAGGTGATGCAACACTTATTATATTGCCAAATGGACAAACGATGTTAATTGATGGAGGACCTTATGAAGCTGGTGAGGTTATCATCCAAAAGCTAATTGAAAAAGGAATTAACCATTTAGATGCTATCGTCAGTACTCATCCTGATATGGATCATATTGGAGGGCTCATTCCGATTGTAGAGCAAATGCCGGTATCACTTATATTAGATAGTGGAAAAACATATAGTTCTCTTACTTATCATACGTATCGAAATCATATAAAGAAAAGGGGAATCCCTTTCATTTCAGTAAAAGAGGGCCAATACATACCGCTAGATCCGCATGTTTCCATACAAGTATTAAACAATGGGAAGTCCAAAGATGAAAATAATGAATCTTCAATTGTATTAAAGGTTCGGTATGGTAAGGCAGATTTTTTACTAATGGGTGATGCTGATGTGCGGACGGAAACTGAAATATTAAAGCAATTTGATGTACATGCAGATGTGCTAAAGGTGGGACATCATGGCTCATATACTTCAACAAGTGAAAGGTTTATAAAGAAGGTAGAACCACAGTTCGCGATTCTTTCTTATGGTAGCAAAAATCCGTATGGGCATCCGCATCAAAGTGTAGTGAGACGATTAAAACGGCGTGGTATAATGATGTATGGAACAAATAAGCGTACAGTAGAAATGGAAACAGACGGCGAACATATTACAATAGGGTCTAGCGGATTAATGCCATTACTTAAGTGATTCATACGTTAGATGATATAGTTCCTTTTTGGAAAAAATGAATAACATATATTATAATTGCGAGAGACGTACTAAGCTTCCTTTTTGTTAAGCAAAGAGGAAATTTCATTAGAATGTATAGACAACTACTCGTGCATATATTAAGATGGAATTAGGCGAATAAGGTAATAATAACAAGTAGGTATTTCATGGGAAAGGATCGATGAAAATGAAAACGCAAGTTGTCATCAATGCCAAAATTTATACAGGTCAAGAAGTAGTAGAAAACGGATTTATTCGTTACGCAGAAACAATTAAAGAAATTGGTTTGATGGCTCAATATGTATCACAAGAAAATGAAACTGTTTTAGATGCGGCAGGGAAAATTGTGATTCCAGGTATGATTGATGTTCATATTCATGGTGGATACGATATTGATGCGATGGATGCAAATAGCGATGGGTTAGTAACTCTAGGGAAAGAAATGTTAAAAGAAGGAGTTACAACTTACTTCCCAACAACAATGACACAAGCTCCAGAAGCAATCGAAGCAGCACTACATGCTGCGAAGGAAGCGAAAGAAAAAGGAGCACATTTCGAATATATTCACTTAGAAGGACCGTATGTTTCAAAGAAACGTGCAGGTGCACAACCACTTGAACATATTGTTCCTGCGAATATTGAACAATTTAAACAATGGCAGGAAGCAAGCGGAAATTTAATTAAATTAGTAACATATGCACCTGAAGAAGAAGGTGCGTTAGAGTTTGAGCAATATCTTGCTGAAACTGGTGTTGTTGGCACAATGGGACATACCGATGCAATTGATGCGCAACTAAAAAATAGAAACATTACACATGCAACGCATTTATACAATCAAATGCGTGGATTACATCACCGTGAACCAGGAGTTGTTGGTCATGTGTTATTAAATCCAGATGTAATGGTTGAAGTAATTACAGATGGTATTCACATTCACCCGGATATGGTGAAATTAGCATATAAATTAAAAGGACCGAAAAAAGTAAGTGTTATTACTGATGCAATGCGTGCAAAAGGTCTTGAAGATGGATTATATGAGCTTGGCGGACAGCCAGTACATGTAAAAGATGGTAGTGCTCGATTAGAAGATGGAACGTTAGCTGGTAGTATTCTAAAAATGGATCAAGCTTTCCGAAATGTAATTGAATTTACAGGTTGTTCAATCGAAGATGCAGTACTAATGACATCAGTGAACCAAGCAGAAGAGTTTGGATTAAATAATAAAGGTGCATTAGCGGTAGGAAAAGATGCAGACTTTGTTGTGATGAATGAAGATTTACATGTATATGATACGGTTCGTTTAGGAATTCATATGAAGGAAGGGAAGTAATGAAATGAATATTCTTGTTGTAAAAACTCCAGAAGAACTAGCAGAAGCAGGTTATAAATTAATTGAAGAAGTTGTAAAAACAAAAGAAAATCCAACATTAGGAATGGCTACAGGAAGCTCTCCATTAGGTATTTATGCAGAAATGCGAAAAAATAAACTTGATACAAGCCGTGTAACCACTGTAAACTTAGATGAGTACGTAAATTTACCACATGAAGATAAAAACAGCTATCACTATTTCATGCAAGAACAGTTGTTTGATCATCTTCCATTTAAACAAACTTATGTACCAAACGGGATGGCAAGTGATTTAGAGGAAGAGTGCAAACGTTACGAGGGCATTCTAGCTGCTAACCCAGTTGACCTACAGATTCTTGGAATCGGTGAAAACGGTCACATCGGATTTAACGAACCAGGAACACCGTTTAATTCTCCAACAAACATTGTTGAATTAACAGAATCTACACGCCAAGCAAACCTTCGCTTCTTCGAAAAAGAAGAAGATGTGCCAACTCATGCAATTACAATGGGAATTGGAAGCATTATGAAAGCGAAACAAATTCTACTTGTTGCTATGGGTTCTAAAAAGGCAGAAGCTGTTAAAGAATTATTGCAAGGTGCATATAGTGAAGCGTGTCCTGCTACAGTTTTACAACGTCATCCGAATGTAACCGTAATCGCTGATCAAGAAGCTCTATCTTTATGCAGTGAGGCGATTGCTGATGAACATCGACAAGTATTCACCATTTCCGATCTATTATCAGATTCAAGAGTGGGTGAAACAGCTAATTGAGGACGGCGAATGGAAGCCGGGAGATAAAATCCCATCTGAGAATGAACTTTGCGATAAGTTCGAAGTGAGTCGTATGACAATCAGACAGGCGATTAATAATTTAGTGGAACAAGGTTATTTATATCGGAAACGTGGAATCGGTACGTTTGTCCAACTTCCGAAAGTGGAACAAAAACTGCAAGGAATGACAGGATTCACGGAAGATATGATTTCTCGTGGGATGAACCCAAGTAGTCAATTATTAAGTTTCCGCCTAGTTCCAGCTACTGCGAAAATAGCAGACCGGCTGAGAATACAGGAGGGAGAGTCGGTTTATGAAGTGAGGCGTATTCGCTTAGCTGACGATGAACCGATTGCTTTTGAGACGACATATTTGTCGCCAGCTCTTGTAAAAGATATTAACGAAGAAATATTGCAACAATCTTTATATGAACATTTAGAGAAAAAACTGGGCTTCAAACTTGTTAGCGCTACTCAATCAATTGAAGCTTCAATTGCAACGGATAATGAAGCGGAACATCTGCATATTCCTAAAAAGGCGCCAGTGCTTGTCATGCGTCAATGGTCATATTCAGAAGGTGAAGTACCGTTAGAGTATGTGAAATGTATTTATCGTGGAGATCGTTATAAGTTTATTACAAACATCGCACGTAACAAATAATATATTTCAGTTTGTGAAGTACAGTAAATGTCAAATTGTTTAACATGTAAAGAAAAAATACGACTCATCCTTACAAGGAGTGAGTCGTATTTTTATTATGAGCAATTACGTGGTTAACAGCTTCTTTAACTGTATTTACTACATAGTGAGCGTGTTCTTTTACTGCGTCATCTGCTTGAGCCATAGCAAAACTGTGAGGAGTTAGAGCAAACATTGGAATATCATTATAAGAATCCCCTATGCAAGCAACTTCCTCTGGTTGTAATTGAAACTCTTTTAATAAAACAGAAATAGCAGAACCTTTACTAATATTAGGTGGCATTACATCTAAGCATTGTTCTGCTGAAATGAATGTACTAACTTTTCCATGAAATTTTTCATCAATTTTTTTCTGAAGGAGTTGTAAGCTCTCCTTTGTTCCACCGACAGAAATTTTATTCGGGAAAATTGTATCATCTATTTTCTGTAATAAATTTGGTTCTTCGACAGAAGTCATCGTTACTTGTTGCTCAAGTTCGTGAATAAACGGTGTTTTTTCTTCAATGTAGTAATTATGTTCATCACTAACATAACGGAAATAAGGATCTTCATTCGTCATGTGTAACAATTCAGGAAGAATGCTGGAATCAAAAGTTGCAGATAATAGCTGCTTATTTTCATTTGTATATACAAAAACACCATTAACACTAATGCGGTGGAAATTTGTATTTACAGCTTTCATTAAGTCTGCAATTTCATTATCAAGTCGGCCAGAAGCGAAACAAAGAATCACATTTTGTTCAGCAAGACTACGAAGTGCTACAATATCCTGTTCGTCAATTAAACCTCCGTGTTGCATCATTGTACCGTCGATATCACTTACAAACATTTTAATCATGTTGTTATCTCCTTTCTATGTACAGTTGCTCTTACATTATACGCATCATATATAAACATGTCTAAAAAATGAATTTTTATGAAATGGTAGATGTTTTACATTGACGACAAAGAAGAATGTTCTGTAACATAAAAGCAGGCTATTTAAGTACGAGGGTGGTGTTATATGAGTAATTATCTAGAAATTAAAAAAGTTTTAAATAATAATGTCATCATTGCTAGCCATCCTGAACATGAGGAAGTAGTAGTGATTGGTAAAGGAATTGGATTTGGGAAAAAAGCGAAAGATGTATTGGAGCAAGAACAAATTGAAAAAATGTTTGTTCTAAAAAATGAACGTGATCGTGAACAATACAAACTGCTAGTTCCACATGTGAGTGAAAAATTAATTGAATTAATGAATGATATTATGTTCTATATTCAAGAAAAAGCAAAATCTCCATTGAATGAACATATTCATATCGCTTTAACAGATCATATTTCTTTTGCAATTAAGCGTTTAAAACAAGGGTTTACAATTGATAATCCTTTTTTAGTTGAAACGAAAATGCTCTATCCAGAGGAATATAAAATTGCTGAAGGTGTTGTAAACCTTTTAAATTCTCGTTTGCAAATTACATTGCCAGAAGGAGAAATCGGGTTTATTGCACTCCATATTTACAGTTCACTTACAAATTCAGATTTATCTTCAGTTAATCAAAACTCCCGTCTCATTGCACAGCTTGTATCTTTAATTGAGACGAACTTACAAATTACATTAGACCAAGAAAGTATTCACTATTTACGCCTTATTCGTCATCTTCAATATGCTATTGAGAGGGTGAAAAAAGGAGAAAAAGTAGAGGAATCGCAAAGTTTTGCTGATTTATTAAAGGCGGAATATCCTGTCTGTTATAATTTAGCTTGGAAGCTAGTTAAGGTTATGCAAAAAGAATTGCAACTTCCTGTTTATGAAGCAGAGAGTATATATTTAACGATGCACCTGCAGCGCTTAGTGAAGGCAGAGCATGTGTAAAAAGACATATATTTTTGTCGAAAATGAAAACGTTAAAAAAAATCATTGAATCGCTTACAATAGTTATGTATAATAACTATTGCAAAGTTATACAAATTTCGACAAACACATTAAGGTATAAAACGAAAACGTTTGCCTTAATTATAGTGAACTTATACGTAAACCTATTTTTGACACGTGTTACTGATTCGATCAGGCATGAGTGGAGAAAAGTAAGGAATGTAAGCTAGAGAAAGGGATATACTACCCTTTGTATAGCTATCGTTCTATCTTTTTTTCCTCATGCCTTTTTGGCGTTTGTCGGAAGGTATCAATATAGATAAGAGAGGAAGGGTTTCCATGTTTAAGAAGATCTTTGGTGTTCTTCAAAAAGTCGGAAAAGCGCTTATGCTTCCAGTAGCGATTTTACCGGCAGCAGGTATTTTACTTGGATTTGGTAATGCATTTCAAAATCCACAGTTAACAAATGTTATTCCTGCTTTAAAAGCAGATTGGTTCGTAATGGTAGCAAAAATTATGGAACAATCTGGTGATATTATTTTCGCTAACCTTGCATTACTATTCGCAGTTGGGGTAGCAATTGGCTTAGCTGGTGGAGACGGAGTAGCTGGTTTAGCAGCATTCGTTGGCTACTTAATTATGAACAAAACGATGAGTGTGTTCTTAGAAGTAGATAAGCTAGTGAAAGTAACAAGTTCTGGAGCAGACCCAGTAAAAGTTGGATTTGCAGATCCAGCGTATGCAAACGTATTAGGAATTCCAACGCTACAAACTGGAGTGTTTGGTGGTATTATCGTTGGGATAGTAGCGGCATATTGCTATAATAAATACTTCAACATTGAATTACCATCATACTTAGGTTTCTTTGCAGGTAAGCGTTTCGTACCGATCGCAACTGCAACATTCTCTTTAATAGTAGGTATTATCATGTGCTTCGTTTGGCCATACATTCAAGGTGGCTTAAACACGTTCTCACATCAAATGATTGATGCAAATAGAACATTAGCAGCATTCATATTCGGTTTAATTGAACGTTCATTAATTCCGTTTGGATTACATCACATTTTCTATTCACCGTTCTGGTTCGAATTCGGTCAGTATACAAATGCGGCTGGCGAATTAATTCGTGGTGACCAAAAAATCTTTATGGCACAGTTAAAAGACGGTGTAGAATTAACAGCAGGTACATTTACAACTGGTAAGTATCCGTTCATGATGTTCGGTCTTCCAGCAGCAGCTTTAGCAATGTACCATGAAGCACGTCCAGAAAATAAAAAATTAGCAGCTGGTATTTTAGGTTCTGCTGCATTAACATCTTTCTTAACAGGTATTACAGAGCCACTTGAATTTTCATTCTTATTCGTAGCACCAGTATTATTCGGAATTCACGCTGTATTCGCTGGTCTATCATTTATGACAATGCAAATTTTAGGTGTTAAAATTGGTATGACATTCTCTGGTGGTTTAATCGACTTCCTATTATTCGGTGTACTACCAGGCCGTACGGCATGGTGGTGGGTAATTATTGTTGGTCTTGTACTAGCGGTTATTTACTACTTCGGATTCCGATTTGCAATCCGTAAATGGGATTTAAAAACACCTGGCCGTGAAGTTGCAAATGCGAATGAAGGTGCAGGAAAAGCAGAAGCTGGTGAACTTCCTCGTGAAGTATTAGTAGCACTTGGTGGTAAAGAAAACATTGCTTCTTTAGACGCTTGTATTACTCGTTTACGTGTTCAAGTTAACGAACAAAAGAATGTAAATAAAGATCGCTTGAAAGAACTTGGAGCAGCTGGTGTACTTGAAGTTGGAAATAACATTCAAGCTATTTTTGGACCGAAATCTGACACATTAAAATCACAAATTCATGATATTATGTCAGGTCGTACACCTCATGTTGAAAAAGCAGAGCCTGTAAAAGTAGAAGAAGCTCCTCAAAAAGTTGATGAAAACGAAACAATCGTTTCACCAATTGAAGGGAAAATCCTACCTATTACAGAAGTGCCGGATCAAGTATTCTCAGGAAAAATGATGGGAGATGGATTTGCAATTGAGCCAACAGAAGGAACAGTAGTTTCTCCAGTTAATGGTGAAATTGTCAACGTATTCCCTACAAAGCATGCAATTGGTATTCAATCTGAAGGTGGAAAAGAAATTTTAATCCACTTCGGTATTGATACTGTAAAATTAAATGGTGAAGGTTTTGAAGCACTTGTAGCGCAAGGTGACAAAGTGAAACAAGGACAACCATTATTAAAAGTAGATCTTGCATTTGTAAAAGAAAATGCACCATCTATCATTACACCAATTGTATTTACGAATTTACAGCAAGGGCAGCAAGTCGAATTGAAAAAAGATGGAAATGTTAAGAAGGGCGAAAACGCTATTATTGACATTCAGTAGGAATTTGACGCAAAATGTTTATAATTATAATAGGTGATGTGGTTGACCGAACATCGCCTATTATATACAATAGATGATGTAGTACTCACGTCTATACAACTAAAAAATACTGTAATTTAAAGGAGATAAATTATCATGGAAAAAATCTTTAAAGTAACTAGCGACTCAGGAATTCATGCTCGTCCAGCAACTCTACTTGTAAACACTGCAAGCAAATTTGGTTCTGACATTAACTTAGAGTATAACGGAAAGAACGTTAACTTAAAATCAATCATGGGCGTTATGTCTTTAGGTATTCAACAAGGCGCGGAAATTAAAATCACTGCAAATGGTGATGATGCAGCTCAAGCACTAGCAGCTATCGAAGAAACTATGAAAAACGAAGGATTAGGAGAATAATGACTCTTAACATTCAAGGGATCGCTGCATCAAGTGGGATTGCTATTGCAAAGGCTTTCAGACTTGAAAATCCTGAATTTAACATCGAAAAGAAATCAATTACAAACGAAGCTGCAGAAATTGCACGCTTAGAAGCTGCGCTTGAGAAAGCAAAAACTGAATTAGAAGCTATTAAAGACCACGCTTTTGCTGAGCTAGGTGCTGACAAAGCTGCGATCTTTGAAGCACATTTATTAGTGTTAAATGATCCAGAACTAGTAAACCCAGTAAAAGATAAAGTAAATAGTGAAAAAGTAAATGCTGAATTTGCAATGGATGAAGTTGCATCAATGTTTATTTCTATGTTTGAAAACATGGATAACGAATATATGAAAGAACGTGCTGCGGACATTCGTGACGTAACAAAACGTGTTCTTGCACATTTACTAGGCATTAACTTCTCAAATCCTGGTACAATTTCTGAAGAAGTAATCATTATTGCTGAAGATTTAACACCATCTGATACAGCTCAGTTAAACCGTAAGTATGCAAAAGGTTTTACAACTGATATCGGTGGACGTACATCTCACTCTGCAATTATGGCTCGCTCTATGGAAATTCCAGCTGTTGTTGGTACGAAAGTTGTTATGGAGAAAATCCAAAACGGCGATATCGTAATCATCGATGGTTTAGATGGAGAAGTAATTGTTAATCCATCAGAAGAAACTCTTCGCTCGTTTGAAGAAAAGAAAGCGAAATTTGAAGAGCAAAAAGCTGAATGGGCAAAATTAAAAGATCAAGCTACTGTAACAAGTGATGGACATCACGTTGAGCTTGTTGCAAATATCGGAACACCAAATGATGTACAAGGTATTATCGATAATGGCGGAGAAGGCGTTGGTTTATACCGTACAGAATTCTTATACATGGGCCGTGACAATCTTCCAACAGAAGAAGAGCAGTTCGAAGCGTATAAAGCAGTTCTTGAAGGTGTAAAAGAAGGTCAACCTGTTGTTGTTCGTACACTTGACATCGGTGGAGATAAAGAGCTTCCATACTTACATTTACCAAAAGAAATGAACCCATTCTTAGGATACCGTGCAATTCGCTTATGTCTTGATGAGCAAGATGTGTTCCGTACACAACTTCGTGCATTACTTCGTGCTAGCGTATACGGTAACTTAAAAATTATGTTCCCAATGATTGCAACTCTTGATGAGTTCCGTCAAGCGAAAGCGATCTTATTAGAAGAGAAAGCAAAACTTGTAGAAGCGGGTACAACTGTTTCTGATTCTATTGAAGTTGGTATGATGGTTGAAATCCCAGCTTCAGCAGTATTAGCAGATCAATTTGCAAAAGAAGTTGATTTCTTCTCTATCGGAACAAACGACTTAATTCAATACACAATGGCTGCAGACCGTATGAACGAACAAGTATCTTACTTATACCAACCATATAACCCATCTATTTTACGTCTTGTAAAAATGGTTATCGATGCTGCTCATAAAGAAGGCAAATGGGCTGGTATGTGTGGTGAGATGGCGGGAGATTCACTTGCGATCCCATTATTATTAGGATTAGGTTTAGATGAGTTCAGTATGAGTGCAACATCTATTCTTCCTGCAAGAACACAACTAAGCAAGTTGTCAAAAGCAGAAATGGAAACATTAGCAGAAAAAGCATTAATGATGTCAACTGCTGAAGAAGTTGTTGAACTAGTTAAAAGTATATAATCAATAAAAAAACCTGAGTCGATTTGAAATCGGTCTCAGGTTTTTTCTATGAGAAAAGTAAAACTTATTTTCTTACTTTTGAAGATAAGGAACAAAATTAGATAGCGATAGCAACGATATCAGCTGGGCATACACGTAAAATACCAGTAAAAGTATTTCGGTTTTGATTGTGCTTATCGTCTTTATTGTTATCTTTGTTATCTTTGTCATTGTTATTACGAGCTAAAGCAGAGAAAAGAGCAACACCGTTACAGAAACCTTCAAAAATTACATTGTTGAAAGATCCAACACCTTTAACGCTTAATAGAGAAAGCTCTGTTCCAACTGAAATGCTAGCAAGTACGTTACATACAGCTGGTTGTTGTGGTCTAACTACTTCTTTCTCTTTCTCTTTCTCATGATGTCTGCACTCTCTTTCATGATGATGACAGTCTCTAAAGTTATCACAGCATCCAAATGATCCAAACATAATCCTCATCACCCCCTTCACACTTATAATCTATGTAAGTTCGGTAGTGAGTGACTGGACAGAGAGTGGAATTTTTTCTAGGGGAATTTCTCATTTTAAAAGACTAGCTGGGTGTTTATTACGGAATGATGTTTAAAATAGGATAGATATCACAAAAAAGTGTAAAGACCACCGAAATGAATGAAATAGGTAGCCTTTACACTTTTTTGCTTTTATATAAAACGATGATATATACAGGAAGAGCTAACAGTAGCGGTACAATGGATCGTGCAGTATGTTTTTCTGATTCTAATTGGAATGCTTCTTCTTTTGGAAATTGTAAAACTGAAATATTTGCAGCATCGCCAATAAAATATAGAAGCAGTACAGTTACTATGTAACATAAAAGTGCAATAAAGCTTCCGTATGAACTCAATGAAAATCCCTCTCTTGTTATCTATTTGTTATCATTGTATCATAATTGTAACAAAAACACACGGTTATATTTCGATGCTTTAACAAAATTCGACACGAAACGTCATTTATATGTATGTGAATAGCATGAAATTTACTGTTTTTTATGTGTGGATGTCGAATCATACATTTTAGTATTACGGATGTGTGACAGAATAAAAAAGAAACGAAGGTAATGAAATTACCTTCGTTTCTTTTTTATTCGTATGAAAGGGCAGTAAGACCCTCACACTGATTCAAGTTTCGCTTTATTATTTTGCCCATTCACTCACTTGTTCTACGCTCATTCGTGGTGCAGGATGGCCTTTTAAAGTTGATTCCCCAATTGTAATAAGCATAATTGGTACATAGCGAGATGAAACATTGAATTCTTCTGTAAGTGCTTGTGGGTTGAAACCACCAATCGCACAAGTATCCCAGCCAGTTGCTTTAGCTGCAAGCATAAGTTGCATTGCTGCTAAAGATGCATTTGAAAAGGCTGCATCTCTTGGGAATTGCTCACGGGCATATGCAGACTCAATATTTTTAGCTAAGCGTTCTTTTGCTTCTTCTTTCATAAATCCTTGTTCTACAATTGGACCATAAACGGGTTCAACGTTTTTATAAGCTTCTAAATCACCTAAAATAGCGACTACAGCAGAAGCATCAAGAATTTGTTGTTGGTTATAAGCAATTGGATGTAATCGTTTCTGTACATCTTCACCTTGGAATACAAGGAATTTCCAATGCTGTAAATTCCAAGCGGAAGGTGCTTGAGCAGCTCCCTTTAAAATCTCGTGTAACTCTGTAGATGAAATTTCTTTCTCTGGGTTGAATGCACGTGTAGATGTGCGTTCATATAAAACATTAAAAAAGTTTTCATTTGTCATTATATATCCTCCAAATTACATATCAAATTATGAAAAAAATACATGTAATATATTCTACTTACATTTTGTAAGTTATCGAATTTAAGAATATAATATCTTTATTTTAATTGTCAAGTTTTCAAGCGGAAGCTAGGGCATTCATACAAACGATACAATTCCTATAATCATACACTAAAAAAGGAATTTATAGAGTGAAAAAGCAAAGATAACATTCTCAATTAGCTTGTTAATATGTATCCCTCACTCATTAAAGTTTTTAGAGAACAGTTTTTTATAAAATGTTTGTGAGGAATTCTGTAGAACAAGATATATGAAGTGAGTGAAGACTAGTGATGAACATACTACATTTTTTATTAGAGAATACGGTTTTCCAAAATGTATTACAAGATCTTCAGTTAAATGTCCTTTATATAGAAAATGGATGCACACATCAACAAACGATAGAAAATATCCATCCAAAATGTATGTTTATAGCAAATAGTTTTGAAGAAGGAGAAGTATTATTTCAGAGGACTAAACCACATATTGTAATTATGTATGTAACAGATTTTTCTCAAATAAAATATATAAAGAATATGTATAATCCACAGAGTACATTTATTGTCATTTGGGATCAACAAATAACAAGCGAGTTTGCAGAGGTACTTACGTTAGGAATACGTAATATTGTGATAGCCCCTGTGACTCCGCAAATGGTGTTAGAGGAAGTAAATAAAAGTTTATATCAGCTTTCTTTAGTGCGGCAAGTAAGTTTGCAACAAGAACTACTTCAAACGATGTTTGATTTTCGAAATGATCTATTATTTATAGTAGAAGACGATGAGATTGTTGATTGTAATACAAATTTTTTAGAGTTTTTCGGATATGAAAATTTGTTTGCTTATCGTGAGCAACATTTAGTATTTGCTGAACATCTTATTAGAGAAAATGGATACTATTCAACAACTCATGATATAACATGGTTAGATGATACATTATCATATGATAGAAGAATTAAGATGTCCAACTATGAAGGGGAAGTGTCAACTTTTTTATTGCGTGCGACACCATTGCCAGAAGATTTATCAAGATTTATTGTGAAGTGTACAGAGATTACCGAATTAGATGAAATCTATCAAGAACAAGAAAGACTTGCTATGATAGATTCGTTAACAGAGATTTATAATCGTTTGAAATTCCAACAAATACTCGAGGCAGAATGGGATAATGCGATGCGTAATAATGAAAACATAGCACTTATTTTATTTGATATAGATAATTTTAAAGCAGTAAATGACACGTATGGCCATGATTTTGGTGACTTAGCATTAATTGAGCTTGCAGAGCTCATGAAATCTAAAGTGGAGCAGCAACATGTATTTGCTAGGTGGGGAGGAGAAGAATTTATTATTTTAGTAACGAATACAGTAGAAAAAGAAGCATTTCAAGTTGCGGAATCATTACGATTTTTCATTGAAACAAAGCAATTCTCAGGAATTTCGAAATTAACAGCGAGCTTTGGAGTTGCATTATATGAAAAAGGGATTACAAGAGAAGAATTAATGCAACGAGCGGATATTGCATTATATGAAGCGAAAAAAAATGGGAAAAATCAAGTGTGTGTATATAGAAAAGAAAAAAAGTGATTTTTCGCAACAAATTGTTGCGATTTTTTTTTATTACTTGATAATAGAGTGTAGGGGGGATTTTGAACGAAGGAATTATGGAGGAACAAAATGATAAAAAAAATGATAAAAAAAATAATGATGATAGTTTCAATATGCGCTTTAGTTTGTGGAGGAGTATACTATTTTCTCTATAATTCTAATATAAAGGAAAATAAAGAATTAACAACTAAGGTGAATCCTGCTGTTGAATCAGAAGTACAAGAGAATATAGAAGAAGAAAAAGAAAAGCAAATTGATTACGCTAGCATATCTCAAAAATTAGATCAATATTTAGTCGGAAAGCAATTCAATGGAACAGTTTTGGTAACAGATAAAGAGCATGTTATATTGAATAAAGGATATGGGTATGCTGATGTTCAAAATAAAATAGAAAATACGCCCCACACAAAATATCGTATCGGTTCTATTACGAAAACAGTTGTGGCTACATCTATTTTACAACTGCAGGATCAAGGTAAGCTAAATATTCAAGATAATGTAAATAAATATATTCCTTCATTTCCGGAGAATAAAAATATTACGTTATATCATTTATTAACGCATACCTCTGGTTTACCTGAACACGCAAAAGGCAATGTTAATGCTGCTTCCCGTTTACAGTTAATGAATTGGATTGGACGTCAAAATTTAGAATTTCCTGCAGGAACAGGTTGGAGATATACAGATTATAATTATATGGTGCTTGCCTATATAATAGAACATATATCGAAAAAACCTTTAGGAGATTATATAAAAGAAAATATATTTACAAAAGCAGATATGCATGAATCTGGTATGGGAAATATGGTACCTGGAGATAAAAATTTTACAAAGGGTTATGTGAAAAAAAATCAAGAGCTTGTACCAGCGCAGAAGGTAGGCATGGATTGGCTATATGGTTGTGGTGAGATGTATACGACAGTTGGAGATATGAAGAAATTAGACGAAGCAATTATAAATGGAAAACTTCTTTCTGAACAAAGTATACAAGCGATGTTTTCACCTTCACCAGAACGAAAATATGCATTTAGTTTTTACATATATCCGGATTATTTTCATAATCATGGTGTACTATCTGGTTGGAACACTTTCAATAATTTTAATAAAGAAAAAGGGACTTTTGTTATTTTATTTTCAAATGTGAAAAATAGTATGGATGATGACTTCAATAAAGATTTCCGAAAGATGGTAAGTGATTTATTAGAACAAAGGGGATGAGAAAATGAAACATAAAAATGTATCAATTGGTTTCATTGGTATTGGTGTAATGGGAAAAAGTATGGTGCGTCATTTCATGCAAGACGGTCATACAGTATATGTATATAATAGAACAAAATCGAAAACAGACTCTTTAGTGCAAGATGGTGCAAATTGGTGTGATACACCGAAAGAGTTAGTAAAGCAAGTTGATGTTGTAATGACTATGGTTGGGTATCCACATGATGTAGAAGAAGTGTACTTTGGGATAGATGGAATTTTGGAGAATGCAAATGAAGGTACGATTGCAATTGATTTCACGACATCTACACCAACATTGGCAAAACGTATTAATGAAGCCGGTAAAAGTAAGAATGTATATACGTTAGATGCACCTGTATCTGGAGGAGACGTTGGTGCGAAAGAAGCAAGACTCGCAATTATGGTCGGTGGAGAGAAAGAAATATATGAAAAATGTTTACCGTTATTTGAAAAACTAGGAACAAATATTCAGTTGCAAGGGCCTGCTGGAAGTGGACAACATACAAAAATGTGCAATCAAATTGCGATTGCTTCTAATATGATTGGAGTATGTGAAGCTGTTGCTTATGCAAAAAAGGCTGGATTAGATCCTGATAAAGTATTGGAGAGTATTTCAACGGGAGCAGCAGGTAGCTGGTCATTAAGTAATTTAGCTCCTCGAATGTTAAAGGGAGATTTTGAACCAGGTTTTTATGTAAAGCATTTTATGAAAGATATGAAGATCGCGTTAGATGAGGCTGAAAGATTACAATTACCAGTACCAGGTTTAAGTTTGGCGAAGGAATTGTATGAAGAGCTAATAAAAGATGGGGAAGAAAATAGCGGAACACAAGTGTTATACAAAAAATATGTAAGGGGGTAAATGAGATGGATCTTCAAAAATTTGATGAGATGATTGATACTGTACAAAGAACAACATGTATACAAATTAATGAAAAACAAAAAGAAGCTTTTAAACAAAAATATGATTTTGAACCGAATTTCGAATATGGAAGAGATGAGAAAGGGCATTACGTTATTCGAACTTCAAAAAAGATGCTAGAAGAAATGGAATTTTATTTGGCATTGAAATATGATCGAGATGGAGTTGACCTTTACATGGAAGCGGAGATTGATGGTATATATCATGTATCTGTTAGCTATAGTGAAGACGCTTTGCACCTACAAGAATTGTTTCAATTTCTAGAAGAAAATAAATAAAAGTCCTCATTTGAGGACTTTTATTTATTTAGGTATATTTAATTTTATAATTACAAGCTAGAAGCACGGCGGCATCGTTCCATTGGGAATGGAATAACTTGCGCGATGTGATTAGGACCAAATTGTTTTGTACGAGCATGGCGTATTATATAAAATGCACACAGAATTGAAACAGGAATAGCACCGAACAAACCAAAAAATAAAGCGCTTACACAAGATGCAACAAAACCTAAAACACCAACTTCTAATTCTTCCATAATAGCTCCTAGAATAATAGGAAGTGCTCCACACGTAACCCCTAGTATAAGTGCGATAAGTAAACTCATGATTATCCCCCTCTGTTTGCGATATTTTTTCCTTCTTAGTTAATTGTAGTATATCATATATAAAACAGAATTTTCAGAAAAAATTCAAAAAAAGTTCAATAAATGTTCAAAAAGTATTAATAAATATACTTGAAAAATTGAAGGGAGAGATTGTACTGAAAAGAAGGAATAATACGGTTAGAACCATAAAAAATCAGGCTTATTTCAAAATGAAATAAGCCTGTTCCATAGGAGGATGTATATATGTAGAGTGAATAAAAGGTTGGAAAAGGGGGTCCAAGACCTTTTATTCAACTAACTACCTTAATAGATTGGAACCCAACCTTCAGTTGTAACAAAAATACGAATAGCTACAACTTGACGATCATCTTGCAAGGTAAAATAATGTCTTGCATTTTCAGGAACAGATATGAGATCGCCTGGCTCAAGTTCAACGTCAAAGAATGTCCCATCTTTTCCTTCAATGGCAAAGATGCCATGACCACTAACAATAAAGCGAACTTCATCATCAGTATGATGGTGTTCTTTTTGGAAATTAATTAATAGCTCGTCAAGGTTAGGTGTGCTATTTGAAAGTGAAATTACATCATGTGCTTTATAACCTCGGCGTGCTGAAACATCAGCAATTTCTTTTGAAAACACAGCTAATATTTCAGCTTTGTTTTCATCTGTTAACGAATAATTTTCATTTAAATGAGGAGGAAGTTTAGAAATATTCCATTTCTCATATAAAACACCTTCCTCTTGTAGAAATTTAGATACTTCCACTTCATTTTCAATGCGAGTATTTACTTCATGAATACGAATTTGCGCCATTAGAAACGCCTCCTTGAATTGATAATAGTTTTATATGAAATTGGAATAAAAACTCATAAGCTTCTAATCTTTTCTTTGCATCAAAGCTATCTCGGCCCCATACGGTAATACCATGGTTACGGATTAATACTGCCCCCGAATCTCCTTGGATATGCTTGCGGAAGTTTTCTCCAAGCGTTGGGATATGAGCATGGTTTTCGATAATAGGAATGTGAATTGTTGCATCTTCTTCCCAAATATCGAGAGCTTTAATAATTTCTTGATTTTGAAGTGTGACTGCATCACTATATAAATTTGTGATAACATTGTTATCAGTTGTATGAACATGAAGGACGCACCCGGCATTCGTATTGTTATAAATATGTGTATGCAAGATTGTTTCTGCTGAAGGGCGTAATTCAGTCTCTAATACGGGAACCCCTAGATGATCTACTAATAGAAAATCATCTGGAGTCGTTTTTGTTTTATCTTTACCACTTGCTGTAATGAGAAAAGTGAGTGGTTCATGACTAACCTTTATAGAAATATTACCACTCGTTGCTGGAAACCAATTTCGTGTTGTTAATTCTTTTTTTATCTCGCTTAAGTCATACCATTGACGAAAAAGTTGTTTCATAATTTCACCTCCAACAAATGTTTTAATTCAGTTTGAACATCGTGAAACGTTTCAAATGGTGTATAAGAAATATGATTTTCCTCACATTTTGTAATAAGGAAATCACGAGCGAACACTTTATCCGCTTGTTTCGCAGCTTGTAAATCAGTAATTGAATCTCCAATTACAATATGGAAGTCATTCGTATTACTTAATTTACGGATGAGTGATGATTTACATAATCCGCAATGATTTTGACAATGATGATCACAAGGATGAGGCCACTTAACGGCAATGAATTCACTTGAAAAGTCTGTTTCATTACAGTAAATTTGCTCTTTTGGAATAATTCCTTGTAAGAGTGGATAGACGAAGAAATCCATTCCACCCGATATAACATAAAAGGAAATATTATTTTTATTTACAAATTGTATAAATTCATGAAAACCGTTACGAATTTCAGCAGTCTCTATTAAAAATTGAATAATTTCATCGTGCAGATTAGTAGGTATGAATTGAAATAATTGAGAAACACCTTCTTGAATAGATAGCTCCTGTGATAAAATTCTATTCTTTACTTCTTCAGCTTCTGGTGGTGCGAATTTTTCCATAATGGACATAATGTTATCATTATTTGTAATCGTGCCATCGAAATCACAAAATATTTGAATACTCATAATTTCACCTCATGAGAGGGATTTCCCCATATTTGTAGTGCGCTATGCAAATTTATGTCATCTACTTCATGGAGTGGTTTATTTTGCAAAGTAGCATCAATGGCAGTACGGAAAGCTTTACCGCCGCCTTGCGCTCCATTTGGATGTCC
Source organism: Bacillus cereus group sp. MYBKT111-2 (assembly GCF_051915205.1). NCBI lineage: Bacteria > Bacillati > Bacillota > Bacilli > Caryophanales > Bacillaceae > Bacillus > Bacillus cereus group sp. MYBKT111-2. Next base: position 333,709 of record NZ_JBQAEG010000001.1, on the reverse strand, counting down.
ATGTATTCCGCCACCAGCATTAATAACAACATCTTTACCGAAATCTCGTACAATAAAGGGAACGAAACCAGGGTGAATACCAGCAGATGGAACGGAAAAGCTCTTCTTGAAAAATACATCGTTTTCAGTTAAATATTTTGAGATAGCAAGAGCTTCCTCTTTTTCTAGCGCAACACTTCCGTATGGAGATGGGAATAATGAAAAATCAGCCCCAGCATAACGGAGTAGCTTTCCGAGTAATAATGGAGATGAAACTCCATATAACTTAGATGCAGAATAAGCACCACTTACAGCAGGGTGTGCCATAATAGGAACTGGGATTTCATCATCTTCTGCAAGTGATTGTAGTACATCTAGTCCGTAAGAGAATACGTTAAATAATAGAATATCGGCTCCAGCTTGCACTGCACGTTTCGCATTTTCTTTTAAATCAAAAGTTCGTCCTGTTAAATTTACGGCATATAACGTTTTATGTCCGTACGTTTCATATACGGATTGTAAAACTTCTTTTCCAGATATGATGCGTTTCGTAAGTGGTGTTAATGCATTTTCAAATAATATTTCATCATCTTTTACGATATCTACACCACCAATTGCTTGATCGCGTAATTGCGTTTTTAAATACCCAATATTTCGTCCAATCATTCCTTTAAAAATACTCATTAAAAGGGGACGATCATGTACTTGTAAAAGATTTCGAATACCATCTATCCCGAATTTTGGACCAGGAAAATGTTTTTTTAACTCGTCTGAAAAAGTTAAGTCAATTAATTTTACTTCGCCATCAAGGGATAGCTTTCCAAATGTAGTCGTTAAAATTGCTGGTAAATCTGGACTGAAGTTTAATAACGGATATTCGATTTTAATAATTCCGCGTTTTACTTTTTTACGTAAATACGAATTGGTATGTTCATGTTCAGCTAATTCCTCAACATGAATGACATTGCCTTTATGCTGCTTTAATTGTTCTTGCAATAAATGCGGCAAATGAGTCCAAGAGCCAATTGTTAAACCGAGTGCAATTTGCTCAGCTTTTTTTTCTAAGTTATGTGAATCATCATGGATTAAATACGTCGCTATAATTCCGCTCATTGTTATAACCTCCTAGTTAAATAAAAAAACCTCTCAGCTAAGGAGAGGTTTTTTTACAACCAGCTCCTTATCTGTCAGCGTAATGCTGCGAGAATTAGCACCGTGTCTACAATTGTAGATCGGTTGCCGGGTTTCGTCGGGCTCGTCCCTCCACCTGCTCTTGATAAGAAGTATTTAGAAATGTTTAAATTTTTAAGATAACTGAATTTTGTCAGATATTTTTCATGTTGTCAATTACTTTTTGAAAAAATTTAATTTATCAATTCGATTAATGGCTTCTCGTAATCTATCTTCTGTATGCAAGAGACCGACACGGACATACCCTTCGCCATGCTCACCAAATCCAACACCAGGAGCAACTGCAACGTGTGCTTTTTCTAGTAAAATATCAGAAAATTGCTCAGATGTATATCCTTTTGGAACAGGAAGCCATGCAAAGAATGACCCTGTTGGAATGTCTACATTCCAACCAATTGAGTGACAAGCAGAAATAAGAGCGTTTCTTCGAGATTCATAACTATTTACAAGGTCTATTACGCAAGACTGTGAACTTAATAGTGCTTCGCGGGCAGCATCTTGAACTGCACCAAAGATGCTAACATACATATGATCTTGTAATAGGTTAATTGTTTCAATGACACTTTCATTCCCTACAGCAAAAGCGATGCGCCAGCCAGCCATATTAAAAGTTTTCGATAATGTGTAAATTTCGATTCCTGTATCTTTGGCACCATCTGCTTGTAAGAAACTAACTGGCTTTTGACCATCGAACCCTATAGCACCATAAGCAAAATCATGAACAACTAATATATTGTGTTTATTAGCAAATTGAATCGTTTCATCAAAAAAATCTTTTGATGCAGTAGCACCTGTAGGGTTATTTGGGTAGTTTAAAAACATTAATTTTGCACGCTCGGCAATAGAGTCATCAATTTTCGTATAATCTGGTAAAAACTTATTTTCTGCAATAAGCGGCATTGTTTCAAATTGTGCTTTTGCTAAAGCAACTCCTGATAAATAATCTGGATAGCCTGGATCTGGAACGAGAATCGTATCACCAGGATTTGTAAAACAAATTGGTAATTCTACTAATCCAGCCTTTCCACCAAACAATATAGCAACTTCAGTTTTCGGATTTACTACTACATCATATTCACGTTGATAGAATGTTGCCACGGCTTCTTTTAAGCTTTCATGTCCGCGAAATGGCGGATATTTATGATGAATGGTCTTTTCTGCAGCATCTTGCAAAGCTTTTACGATATGCTGCGGTGTTGGTTGATCTGGATTACCTTGACCTAGATTAATAACATCGTGACCAGCTGCTACAACTTTGTTAACTTTTGCAACAAGTGAAGCGAAAAATTGTGTTGGCAATGATGTTACTATCTCAGAAGGTTGAAATGATTTCATACTTTCCACCTCTTTTGAAAGTTGTTACAATTCTAGTGACAAATGATATAATCTTTCCAGTATTTTGTAAAGAAAAAAATAAGAATGGGGCTGAAAAAATGAAAGTCGCATGTATTCAAATGGATATTGTCTTTGGAGATGTAGAAAAAAATATTGAGAATGCTAAAAATAAAATAAGTGAAGCGATGAAAGAAAGACCAGATGTTATCGTTTTACCAGAACTATGGACAACAGGATATGATTTAACGAGACTCTCTGAAATTGCAGATAGGGATGGATTGGAAACGAAAGAAAAGTTGATAGAATGGTCGAAACAATATGGTGTACATATTGTTGGTGGTTCTATAGCAAAGCAAACAGAGCAAGGTGTTACAAATACAATGTATGTTGTAACGAATAAAGGAGAACTAGTCAATGAATATAGTAAAGTGCATTTATTTCAGCTTATGGATGAACATAAATATTTAATAGCTGGAAATCGTACTGGTGAATTTAAGTTGGATGATGTAGAGTGCGCCGGCACCATTTGCTATGATATTCGTTTTCCGGAGTGGATGCGCGTTCATACTGCTAAAGGTGCAAAAGTTTTATTTGTTGTAGCTGAATGGCCATTAGTTCGTTTAGCACATTGGCGTTTACTATTACAAGCAAGAGCAGTTGAAAACCAGTGTTATGTTGTAGCATGTAATAGGGCAGGGAAGGATCCAAATAATGAGTTTGCTGGCCATTCTTTAATTGTCGATCCTTGGGGCGAAGTTGTTGTAGAAGCAAATGAAGAAGAATCAATTCTATTTGGAGAGCTTACATTCGAGAAAATTAAAGAAGTACGCAAAGGAATTCCAGTTTTTGCGGATCGACGTCCAGAATTATACAAATAAAATGTTGACAAGTGATTTTTATTCTTGGTATAGTCTTCAACATAAAGTTAAAAATTCTAAAAAATTATACAACTCTTATCAAGAGCAGGTGGAGGGATTTGGCCCGATGAAGCCCAGCAACCGACCGTAATACCATTGTGAAATGGGGCGTTTATGACGCCAAAAGGCACGGTGCTAATTCCAGCAGAAAGTAAAACTTTCTGGCAGATAAGAGGGGAGAAGATAAACTTCAAACCTCTTTCTTAGTGGAAAGAGGTTTTTCTACGTCAGAAAAACCTCTGAATATAAAAAAGGGGGAGAAGACGATGGGATATTATGCATTAACTGAAACAACAGCTATACAATATGCGAAAGAACACGGTTATTTTGAAAAGAAAGCAAATGTAGTTTGTCATGAAATTGGAGATGGAAATTTAAATTACGTGTTCAAATTAGATGATGGAGAGAAGTCTATTATAATAAAACAGGCACTGCCGTATGCGAAAGTAGTTGGTGAAAGCTGGCCGTTGTCTATAAAAAGAGCAACGATTGAAAGAAAGGCATTACAAATTTTTGCGCAGTATGTACCAGATTATGTTCCAGTAGTGTACAGTCATGATGAAGAGTTAGCGATAACGGTAATAGAAGACTTATCAAGACTAACAATTACAAGAAAAGGATTAATAGACGGAGAAGAATATCCGCTTTTATCCCAGCATATTGGTCGTTTTCTAGCACATGTTTTATTTTATACTTCAGATTTTGGTTTACAGTCAGAAGAGAAAAGGGTACTAGAAGGTACATTTGTAAATCCAGACCTCTGCAAAATTACAGAAGATTTAGTGTTTACAGATCCATTTGGCCATTACGATACGAATGATTATGAGCCGGAGTTACAATTGGCTGTTGATGAACTTTGGAGTGACAAAACTTTAAAACTAAAAGTCGCACAATATAAATATAAGTTCTTAACAAGAAAGGAAACTCTTATTCATGGTGACTTACATACAGGTAGTATTTTTTCATCACCTTCTGAAACGAAAGTGATTGATCCAGAATTTGCGACATATGGCCCATTTGGATTTGACATTGGTCAATTTATTGCAAATCTATTATTAAATGCTTTATCTAGAGAAGAAGAACAGAGAAGTGTACTATTTTTCCATATAGAGAAGACGTGGAGTTATTTTGTAGAAACTTTTACGAAGTTATGGATTGGAGAAGGTGTAGAAGCATATACGAAAGAAAAACAATGGTTACCAATTATTTTGCAAAATATCTTTACTGATGCTGTTGGATTTGCTGGATGTGAGCTTATCCGAAGAACAATTGGCTTAGCGCATGTAGCTGATTTAGATGAAATAGCAAATAAAGAAACGAGAATTCAAGCTAAGAAACAAGCGTTATCCTTAGGTAGAGAACTAATAAAATATGAATCTAAGAACGCTGATATTCAACTGTTCCGAGCATTATTCCAACAGACAATTTCTGGAGGGGTAAAAGCATGAGTACAGTTGTTACGATTCCGAGGTCTGTCAGTTGGAAAGGTGATGCCATTGCAGTATTAAATCAAACAAAGTTGCCGCATAGCACAGAATACAAAACATTAACGACGATTGAAGAGGTATGGAAAAGTATTGTCATGCTAGAAGTACGAGGAGCACCTGCAATTGGAATTGTAGCTGCATTTGGCTTGGCGCTTGCATCAAAAAAATATACTACTTTACATATTGAAGAATTTCAAAAGAAGTTTAATAGAGATTGTAATTATTTAGGGACGTCACGCCCGACAGCAGTCAATTTATTTTGGGCAATCGATCGTATGAGAGAATCTATTCAAGAAATTACTACAATAAAAGAAGCGCAAAAAATATTAGAAGAAGAAGCGCTTCGTATTCAGCAAGAAGATGAAGCGGTATGCCGGAGTATTGGAGAACATGCATTAACATGCTTTAAAGACGGTGATAACATTTTAACAATTTGTAACGCTGGCAGTATTGCAACTGCTAAATATGGTACTGCATTAGCACCGTTTTATATTGGGAAAGAAAAAGGTGTACATTTACATGCATATGCATGTGAAACGAGACCGGTTTTACAAGGCGGTCGCTTAACGACCTGGGAATTAAAACAGGCAGGTATTGATGTAACACTTATTACAGATAATACGGCAGCTCATGCTATTCAAACGAAAGAAATCAACGCAATTATTGTAGGAGCGGACCGAATTGTCGCAAATGGGGATACAGCAAATAAAATCGGAACGATGAATTTAGCTATATTAGCAAAGTATTTCGATATCCCGTTCTACGTTGCAGCTCCACTATCTACATTTGATATTACGAAACAAACAGGTGCAGAAATTGTTATTGAAGAAAGAGATGAAACAGAAGTTACGAAAATTTTTGGGAAACAGGTAACGCCAGTTGGAACTACTGTTTATAATCCTGCATTTGATGTAACACCGAATGAATTAATTACAGGTATTATTACTGAGCAAGGTATTATACGTGGAGATTATAAGCGAGAAATTGCATCATTGTTTCAAAAAACAAGCTAATACATAATAGCTTGTTTTTCTATGCCTAAATGTGTTCTTTTTTCTTATTTATATAATGAAAGGAGGAGAAAAAGATGGAAGAGTGGATCAAGATGATAGGTAATGTAGGGTTTCCAATTGTTGTAACATTATATTTACTTCATCGAATTGAAAGTAAATTAGATGGGGTAATTGTTGCAATAGAGAAGTTGCCACGGCAATTACTACAGTATGATGATCCTCGCGATAAAAAATAAAGTTTGCTCTTCGTGAGCAAACTTTATTTTTTATTGAGCAGTATAACCACCATCGATAACGACAGCTTGTCCAGTTATACCTTTAGCTTTTTCGCTCGCTAAAAACATCGCATAATCAGCAATCTCTTGTACTTGTAATAAGCGTTTTTGTGGGACAAGTGGATAAATGACATCCTCTAAAACATTTTCAAGTGGTACATTTCGTGTAGTGGCCAAGTCTTGTAATTGATTCCGTACGAGAGGGGTATCGACATAACCGGGACAAAGCGCATTAACAGTAATTCCGTGAGTAGCCCCTTCTAAAGCGGCAACTTTTGTTAATCCAATTACACCATGTTTTGCGCTATTATAAGCAGCTTTTCCAGCGAATCCAACGAGGCCATTAATGGAAGCTACATTAATAATTCGGCCATATTTTTGCTTTTTCATAATGGGAAAGGCATGCTTAACGGCGATAAAAGGAGCGATTTGCATAATTTTAATTAGTAGCTCGAATTTTTCGGTTGGAAAATCTTCAATTGGTGAAACGTGTTGCATGCCTGCATTATTAATTAATATGTCTAATGAACCGAAATGAGTAACAGTTTGAGAAATGGATGCTTCTATTTCTTCTTCGGATGTAACATCACATTTTAAGCCGATAGCTTGAAAGCCCTCTTTTTGTAGTTGTTCAGCAGCTTCTTTTGCACGTTCTTCAAGACGATCGGTAATAACAACTTTTGCCCCTTCTTTTGCAAAAGCGTTTCCCATTTCATATCCAATACCACTTGCAGCACCTGTTAAAAAAACAACTCGATTTGTAACCATGATGAAAAACATCCCTTCGTAATAAAGTTCTCATATTGCTCTATTTAGAGAGTGGATAAGAAAAATCCTGCAAAGATTTGGAAAAATATTGTTAGCTATCTTGTTTTGCAAAATAGTCTCTGCTATACTATTTTGTAAAGCAAGATACTTACGCTTATCTATCTTGTAAAACAAGATAGTAGGAGGATTTGAATTATGTCGACAAGTCAAATGCTGAAAGGGATTTTAGAAGGATGCTTACTTGCTATTATTTCTGAAGGTGAAATATACGGTTATGAAATGAGTGAGAAGCTAGCAAAGTATGGCTTTACAATGGCGAGTGAGGGAAGTATTTATCCGTTATTAATACGAATGCAAAAAGAAGGATTCATAAAAAGTGTAATGAAGGAATCCCCATCTGGTCCAAAACGGAAGTATTACACGTTAACAGAAGATGGCGAAGATGCACTGGATGAATTTATGGATCGCTGGGAAGCGATGCAAAGTAGTGTGGAACGTCTACTTGAAGGGAAGGGGAGAAGAAAATAATGCTATCAAATGAAGCACGAAAGTTTTTATTAGATATGAGGTTGTTTTTGACCGCAAAGAGTGTGAAAGAAAGCGATATTGAAAGCTTTATTGAAGACGCAGAACTTCATTTAATAGAAGGTGAGAGTAATGGAAAAAGCGTAGAAGAAATTTTCGGAAGCTCACCGAAAGAATACGCAAATGAACTTGTAAAAGTGATGGAAAGAGATAGACAGGAAACGTGGAAGCAAATTGGTTTTACAGTAATGAATATCGTATCGTTTTGGATTATTGCTTCTGTTCTAATAGTAAATAACGGACTATTACAGATGTCACTTATTCAGTGCGTTGGATATAGTTTTTCATTAATTTTAGTTGTGATAGGTCCTAATTTTCTACTTCGCAAAATGACTTTCGTAACAAGTTTTACAAAAACATGGTTTGCTATGTGGTCGTTAGTCATAATCGCACCAATGTTTCTAATAGGGGCTGTAACGATATTAGATGTGATTTATCCTACAAAAATGTTTATATTCACCCAAATGCAAAGTTATATATTAGCTGGTAGTATTTTCATCATTACAGTAGCAATCAATATATATTTTAATGGATGGTTTAAAAACTTATATTTAATTATTCCACTTTCGATTATGTTATTGTTTAAAACATTTACATCAGAAGACCTTGTTCCAATGTTATTTCAAATTATATGTTTATACGGAAGTTTGTTTATTTTAATTTTTGTTGAAATTATGATGAAGACGAATAGAAGAGAGACGGTTTAATAAGGGAGGGATTATCATGCAGATTTCTAAAGAAGGAGAAAAGTTTTTAATTGATACGAAAGTGTATTTAATAACGAAAGGAATGAAAGAAGAAGATGTTGACGCTTTTTTAGAAGATGCAGAACTTCATTTAATTGAAGGTGAGAAAGAAGGGAAAACGGTAAGTGATATATTTGGTGATTCGCCAAAAGAGTATGCGGAAGAATTAGCGAAAGAGATGGAGAAAGATAAAGGCGGGAGTATAAAGAGTATTTTAGGTATGATAATTGGTATTGGCGGGTATTGGTTACTTACAAATATTTTATTTGAAAGCCCAAATCATGAATTTACATTAACGAATGTACAATTAATTGGATACCCAATTGTTTTAATGATTACGATTGTAGGAATTATATTTGCTTTTAAAATGTCTTCATTTAAGAGTAAACTAATAGAATTTGGCATTCTTTATGTGGCATCTTTGCTACCAGTTTTATTACTAGTATTATTAATGTTTATGAATAAATGGTATGGGACACCTGTATTACAATTAACGACTATACAAAGTTATATACTAGCTGGAGTTATCTTGCTAGTACTGTTAATTGGAGAAGCATACATACTTGGCTGGATTGGGATATTAGCTGTTATTGTCCCGCTATTCATTATGTTTGTATTTAAAGAATTAGGGAAGAACAACCCATATTGGGGAATGCTAGAGCCGTTACTTCTGTACGGAAGTTTATATGTATTAATGAGATGGTCTTTGAAAATTGAGGAGAAAAAAACTGTAAGCTAGCTTTATATTAATAGCGAACGAACTGAATTTTTTATTAAGAGGAGAACAAATATGCAAAGTATATTTCTAGGTATATTGTCTATTACATTTTTAGGTTTAACGATTTTTGGGCTATATACTACCTTTTCGAAAAAGGTACACGATGACTATTTCGATACTTTATTAGATGACACATCAGGTTATGTTTTGTTCTTCGGTTTAATAGGAAAGTGGCTGCTCTGGATATGCAAAAAATTATTTCCAAAGAAATATTATATAGAGATTTTTAGAGTAATTGTATTTATGTTTAGTTGTATATTTGCATCCGTTGCAGCCGGAATGTGGTTTATTGATTGGAATCTATTGTTTTAAACAGTAACAAGGGCGTTACTGTTTTTTTCTTTGCAATAAAGAGCTTTGTAAAGAGAGTGCTTTTTGTTCGTTCGTTAATAGGGATTGAATAGGAACATTTTCAGGGCGTGGGACGATCGGATACATAAGATTTGTTGGAGAAGGATGGTGCTCCGATCCAGTTGGGGAATGAGGATCTGCGTGAGTAAGTTTTCCGTGAACACGTCTTGTAAATAAAATATGACCAATTTCATGAGCGAGCGTATATATATTTTTCATAGGAGCAGCCGAGTTTGTTAAAACGATATACCCTGTAAGTTGCTGTTGTTTTGCTAAAGAGTAGGCACAGGCAATTACTGCTGTTTCTTTGAAATAATCACTGCCAATATAACAAATGTAAAGGTCGCATTCAGGAGCTTCATTTACACAAGTTTGAAAAAAGGATGCTAATTTTTCCTGACTTTGAATAGAATCTTTATAACTAATTTCACGGTCAGAAAAACGAAAAAGTTCATTTAAAACAATTACTTCTTGAATTTGAAATGTAATGGGGTGCCAAATTGATTCTGCAACTGCTAAATCTTTTGCAATACGGTCATCAGAAATATCGGCGCCTGGCGTAATGCAAATACATATATTGACGTATGGATCCATAAGGAACACCTCAACTGAAAAAATTCTTTCTATAATATATGTTGGGAAAAGATCCTATGTATGGATAAACGCCTTGTTTATTACAAGTCGAAAAAATTTCATAGTTCTATAACATGGTTTGGCTGTCTTTTTGATATAGTAAAGGAAAGGGGGAGAATATATGTATACATTAAAAATCGTTTCAGACAGAGAAGCACTGTATCAATTTGCAAGTTATGTAAGAGTTGTACAAGGGGTGGAAGATGTATATGTAGAGGTGGGAGAACCTTTATATGAACATCCATTAATGAAATTTTATGTACATATTAAGCTTGAGGAAACATATGAGCAACATAAAGCGTTACAAGAAATAGCAAGATTAGTAGAATTAGGGCGTTTTACATATGTCCATTATCGTAATGATGAAATAGAAGAAGCTTTTGAAGCTGTAAAATATGAAAGTTTTAAGAAATAAAGGTGAAAAAAGGGAGCGAAAGCTTCCTTTTTTTTCTTTAAAATTACATCAACAAAAGGAGAAAAATTTTGTTATGATAAGGGAGGGTGAGGAAAGGAGAGTTTACATATTGGGGTATATTGAAGAGTTACGCAAAGTCGTTGGTACAAGGCCGCTTATTCTAGTAGGATCAGCAATTATTATCTTAAATGATAATCAAGAAGTATTGCTTCAATATCGTTCAGATACATATGATTGGGGTGTACCTGGTGGAGCGATGGAGCTAGGAGAAACGACAGAAGAAACTGCTCGTAGAGAACTATTTGAAGAGACGGGACTAAATGCGAAAATTATGCAATTTATCGGGGTTCTTTCGGGAAAAGAAGTGTACTTCCAATATCCAAATGGAGATGAAATTTTTAATGTCATTCATCTGTATCAGGGGCATCATGTGAGCGGAGAATTAAGGCTTGACCATGAAGGATTACAGCTTCAATATTTTCCTGTAGATAAGTTACCGAATTTGAATAAAACAACTGAGAAAATTTTACAAAAATTTCTATATGCATTAACAGAATAGAAGGTTAATTCCTTCTATTTTTATTATATTAAATATTTTGATTTTTTAGTATGTTTATAGTATGATAGGTGTAGACATACATCTTATGGAATTTCACCTAAAAACTGACTAGGGTACATAAGAGAGGGGCAAGTGCAAAATGCATAATGTTGTTATTACAGCTGCAGTTCGTTCGCCAATTGGAACTTTTGGGGGAGCGCTAAAAAATGTAACGCCAGTAGAATTAGCTGTTCCTGTACTTCAGGAAGCTGTAAAACGAGGCGGGGTAGAACCACACGAAGTTGATGAAGTGATTTTAGGTCATTGTATTCAAAGAACTGATGAAGCAAATACGGCAAGAACAGCTGCATTAGCGGCAGGATTTCCTGACACAGTTACAGGTTATACAATCCAACGCCAATGTTCTTCAGGTATGCAAGCAATTATGTCGGCTGCAATGCAAATTCAATTAGGTGTAAGTGAAGTTGTCGTTGCAGGTGGAGTAGAAGCAATGAGTTCAAGCCCTTATGCATTGAAACAACACCGCTGGGGACAACGCCTACAACACGGAGAAATTCGTGATACGGTGTGGGAAGTATTAGAAGATCCAATTCATCATATTATGATGGGAGAAACAGCGGAAAATTTAGTTGAACAATATGAAATTACAAGAGAGGAACAAGATGAAGTTGCGCTTCGCAGTCATACATTGGCGCTAAAGGCAATTGAGTCTGGATACTTTGACGATCAAATTGTTCCTATTACAATAAAAGAACGTAGAAAAGAAGTAGTGTTTTCGAAGGATGAACATCCACGTGCTGACATTACAGCAGAAAAATTAGCAGGATTAAAACCAGCTTTCCGTAAAGATGGTTCTGTAACGGCAGGGAATGCATCTGGCCTGAATGACGGAAGTGCGGTTTTAGTATTAATGAGCGAAGAAAAAGCGAAAGAAAAAGGCTTACAACCGTTAGCTAGAATTGTTGGATATTCAGTAGCTGGAGTAGATCCAAAAATTATGGGTATTGGACCAGCACCAGCAATTCGTAAGGGGTTAGAAAAAGTAGAGTGGTCATTAGAAGATGCAGATTTGCTGGAAATTAACGAAGCTTTCGCTGCACAATACTTAGCTGTAGAGAAAGAATTAGGTTTAGATCGTGAAAAGGTGAATGTAAACGGTAGTGGTGTAGGACTTGGACATCCAATCGGTTGTACAGGAGCTCGTATTACTGTAAGTTTAATTCATGAATTGAAAAGACGCGGATTAGAAAAAGGAATTGCCTCTCTATGCGTCGGCGGCGGTATTGGGGTAGCATTATTTATAGAAGCACTATAAAAAAGAAGCAGCAATCGCTGCTTCTTTTTTTATGATTCAAATAAATGATGAAATAATCGATTACGATTTTCAAAGAAAAGTTTCGTCGTTTGGTAATGCTCAGTTTCTTCTAATGTGGATTCATGAATCCCTTCTTGTGTTAAAGAATATATAGTGGATTCAGGATAAGCCATTAAAATAGGAGAATGCGTTGCGATAACAAATTGTGAACCTTGTTCCGCTAGTTCATGCATTCGAATGAGCATAGAAAGTTGTCTCATTGGTGATAGAGCAGCCTCGGGCTCATCTAAAATATATAAACCTTGTCCTGAAAAACGATTCATAAATAAGGAGAAAAATGACTCACCGTGTGATTGGGCGTGTAGTGAAGTACCACCATATGAGTCAATAATTGGATTTCCACGAGCTTCTGAATCGGCATCCATTTCATCAATATAAGAAGCAACATTATAAAACGATTCAGCACGAAGAAAGAAACCATCGTTTGGTGTATTGAAACTTTTGGAAATTCGAAGATGTTCATGTAAAGATGAATGGGAATCGTTTGTACTAAAACGGAAGTTTTTCGTTCCACCTTCTGCATTAAATCCTAAAGCAATTGCAATCGCTTCGAGTAATGTTGACTTCCCCGTTCCGTTTTCTCCAATAATGAATGTTACATTTGGATGGAAAGCTAGTGATTGTAATGTTCGAATAGCGGGTAAACAGTAAGGATATGCGGAGAAACTAGGGATATTTTCTTTTTTTAATGTGACATTTTTTAAAAAGGGTACGTCAATCAATATAGAAACCTCAATTCATAACGGATTTTGATTCTAAAAAAGCAGCAAATACAAGGGTAAGACAACTTGCAAATAGTATTGCATATTGAAGTGCGCCAAAGCCAAGACCTTCCCAGCCGAAAGTCATTCTCTTCCATATGAAAATAAAAAGAATGCTTATAAAACCAACGAGAGCAGGTATATATTTTATAATTTTGTAGTGCTTCCATAGATAGAAGCCAATGTATGTACTTAAAAACAAGGTAAACAGAACAAGAAAAAAGACAAGTGTTAATGACACGTGAATCCCTCCTTATTTTCTGAATATTTTATGTGGATTATATCATTTAAACTATCATATTCCAATGTGAAAATAAATATTGCATGGAGATTATTCATGTCGTTATGATAGTATGTAATCTATTGTAATTATAAAAAGGAGTTAAAACATGCCGTTTACATTTGCACATCCAGCAGCAGTTCTTCCTTTTGCAAAAAAGTATTCTCAACATATTTCAGTAACGGCTCTTATATTAGGTAGTATGGCGCCTGACTTTGAATATTTCCTACACTTTAGACCGTATGGTGTAATTGGGCATACGTGGCTTGGGTTCTTATATTTTAATTTACCACTCGTATTTTTATTAGCATACATATATCACTACATTTTAAAAAAGCCGTTTGTAACACATTTACCTAAACCATTTGCTGGCTACTATACATATGCAGTAGATGAGAGGTGGGGGCTTTACACAAGGAAAGATTTCTTTGTATTTTGTTATTCAGCATTATTCGGTATGTTAACGCATGTTGTTTGGGATGCATTCACTCATAAGACAGGCTATTTTGTTATGAAAATACCATTATTGCAAAGAGAATGGTACGGTATCTCTGTTTATAAATATATGCAACATGGAAGTACATGTATTGGTTTTCTGTTATTAGTATACGTTTTATGGAAGTGTAGAAATGAAATGGGTAAAGACCTTATTTTAGCTTCGGAAAAAATAAAATATTGGATTTCGGTAATTGTTGTGGCAACTATTATATTTATCGTGCACGCGTTCGTAGATCCCTATTTTCATATTTTCCAAATAGGGGGTATAATAGTATCTGGACTGACAAGTTCGTTTTGTGGACTTCTCATTGTTTCTATAGTTTACAAAGCAAAGGACTAATTAATATTAATGAATGATAGTGTTAGGAGAAATTATATGATGAAAGCATGGAAAAGTATTTTTGTTTTATGTAGTTTTCTTCTTATGTTAAGTGGTTGCTTCCATCAAGAAGAAAAGAAAGCTGAACCGAAGAAGAAAGAATCTATTCCTGAAACAAAAGAATATGGTGGGCGTGAGCTGAAAAAAGTAGGACAAAAAGTGAAAGAAACAGGATGGGGTACTTTTAAATTAGAACAAATTCATTCTGTGAATCAAACATTTGAAGTAGCACCAATGAAAATTCACGTACAAGATGTGAAAGTAATCTCTTTATCGCAGATGAGTAAAGATGCAAAAAATACATTAAAAGTATATACGGCATTAACTCCTGAAGAAGTAAAGCGTAGATTAGGAGATAAAGTCAGTCAAGAAGATGCGGAGTTATATGCATCGCTAAGTGGTACAGAGATTAGTGATACGATTCGTTACGTTGAAATTACATATAAGGTGGAAAATAGCGGGAATAAAAATATACAATTTTTCTCTATGAATGATGTTGCGATTAATGATAAACAACATTTTAAAGTAGCAACGCAAAACTTTTTATATGATGAAGATACGCTCGTTGGTACAAAAAATGTATCAAGGGAAGACTATAAGCCTGGTGAAACAAGAGATGGTATTATCGGCCTAATACTTGATGATGGAAAAGAAAAGGTAAAGGATATTAAATTTACAACAGATAATGTAATCGCAGCAAATACAGAAACGCAAGATGTTGTAAAAGAGCCACAAACTTTTAACATCTCACTTTCTCAGTAAGTTGTTTTTAAATATATGTAAGAAAAAAACAGTCAGCGCTCAAACTATTATGCTGACTGTTTTTTCTGTTCTTCTATGTATGAATCTACACTTTGAAAAGGCACCTTAATTTTAAACGCATCTTTTTGTTCATGAAATTGTTTTTCATTATAGGGGCCAAAACGTTTATTATGCTTTACGTCAATAATCCAATAATGCTCGCTTTTTTTATTTGCAATTGCTGCGTCAGGATTATTAGGGTCTGACTTTTCCTCAGTTTGTTTTGCAATAATGTATTTATCATCCCAGGCTATGTCTGTAATTTTTGCAGGAATGTATTGTGTGGCATATACAGCATCTTGCGTGGGGAAAAGTTCAAATGCATTTCCAGAAGTACGTATGAGTTCATATTCATCGTTAATCGTATATGTTATATGATTTGTATTTCCAGCACAACCGGCTAATAGGAATGCGACGAATAGGATTATCCATTTTTTCAATATGGGAACCTCCTTTACAATGCTGTTGTAACACATTGTACAAGAAAAGTAAGAGAAACGCTAGTTTACAATGTTTTTTAGAAGTGGTACGATGAGACGGGTAAAGAAGGATATGAAGGAGTCGACATAAAAATGAAGTTAAAGATGCATCGTCCAGCGCTTGTAATGAACCGCATAGGTGCTTCCCTAATTGACATGTTTTTAATCTCGGTTATGTATGGTGCAGTAGTAGCTGTTATGACTGGAAATTATAGTGCTATTTTTAATCGCTTTAATATTAGTTTTGGCGATTATAGATATGATCTTGCAGTAGTTTTTATATTAATGGCGATATATTTTATTTTGCTACCCTTTATTTGGAACGGTGTAACACTTGGTAAAAAGGTAACGAGAATAAAATTAATTTCATTGAAGAGTGAAAAGTTAACATTACAAACATTAACGATTCGATTTTTTGTATTGTTATTACCGAACATATTACTGCTTGGAATTCCGATATTATGTAACGTATATATGATGTTATTCCGCAAAGATAATTGTGGTTTTCAGGATTTAATTACAAAAACGAAAGTGATAAGTCTTGTATAACAAAAAGAGACCTTTTTATGTAAAAAGGTCTCTTTTTGTTATACAAATATATTTTAATGGATATATAATAGGGAAAAAGTTAATCTATATCATTTTCGAATTTAATAGATTGAAAATTAAGAAAATGTTATAATGATTAAAATAATATGTTTATATAATAAGGGGGAAATTGAAGTGACTGGAGGTAGCGTAATCTTTTGGGGGATTTTAATTTTCATCGGTTTAGTTTTCGATCAGCGTAATAGTAAGAAAAAAGAAGGAGTAAAAAAGTAACCGTTTACAAATGAATAAGCAACTTTTCTTGCTTGCAGACTAATCTCATAAAGGAGTATACTGAATGACGGTAAGACTTATAGAAGGGGTAATGAAAATGAAGCTTGCAGGAAAAGTTGCTATCGTAACTGGCGGTGGCATCGGTATTGGACGTAATACAGCTCTTTTGTTGGCTAAACAAGGCGCAAAAGTAATTGTGACGGACATTGATCAAGAAAGTGGACAAGCAACAGTGGAGGAAATTACGAATCTAGGCGGAGAAGCACTTTTTGTATCCTATAATATGGAAAAACAAGGAGATTGGCAACGCGTAATCAGCATTACTTTGAATGCATTCAGTCGCATTGATATGCTTTTTCAAAATGCTGGTTTATATAAAATAGATTCTATATTTTCACGCCAACAAGAGAACGATTCCAATGTACTTTGTATTAATGACGTATGGATAGAGATAAAACAATTAACGTCATCTTTTATGAAACAGCAAGAAGAAGTGGTGCTAAGTGACTTACCGATTTTCGGTATTATTAGCACGAAAGGACAATCATTTCATACAGTAGAAGCCCTCGTATAATAGTGAAAACCGCCCTCAATATATGTGGACGGTTTTTTTGTATGAAAATTATTTTTTAACGAATGCGTTGTTCGTTTTGACTATCAAAGAAATGCGCTTTATTCATATCAAATGCTAGTTTAATTTGGTCACCAGGTGAGAATGTATGTCTTGCATCAACACGTGCTGCAAAATCTTGATTTCCAAGTTTCATATATAAAATAGATTCAGCACCTAACAATTCAGCAACTTCTATTTTTGTTGTAAAGGCAGTAGATTGTGAAGCTTCTAAAAATAATAGTTCATCATGAATATCTTCAGGACGAATCCCTAAAACAATGTCTTTATTTACATAACCTTGTTCACGTAATATCTTCATTTTTCCTTCAGTTACTTTAATTTTTATTGCATTGTCTATAACGAAATCGGTTTCAGTTAATTTACCACGGAAGAAATTCATCGCTGGAGAGCCGATAAATCCACCAACGAAAATATTTTCAGGTGTTTCATATACTTCTTTTGGAGTACCGATTTGTTGAATTTTTCCGTCTTTCATAACAACAAGACGAGAAGCCATTGTCATCGCTTCAGTTTGATCATGCGTTACATAAATTGTTGTCGTTCCAAGGCGGTGGTGTAACTTAGAAATTTCTGAGCGCATTGCAACACGTAATTTAGCGTCTAAGTTAGATAATGGCTCGTCCATTAAGAACACTTTCGCGTCTCGGACGATTGCTCTCCCTAACGCAACACGTTGGCGTTGTCCACCGGATAAAGCTTTCGGTTTTCTATCTAAATATTGTTCCAGTCCTAAAATTTTTGCTGCATCTTTTACACGACGATCAATTTCATCTTTTGGTATTTTTCTAAGTTTTAATCCAAATGCCATATTATCATACACACTCATATGTGGATATAGGGCATAGTTTTGGAAGACCATTGCGATATCGCGATCTTTTGGAGGGACATCATTCATTAGCTTACCATCAATTGAAAACTCTCCTTTTGAAATATCTTCAAGTCCAGCCACCATTCGTAATGTTGTAGATTTTCCGCATCCAGAAGGACCGACAAATACGATAAATTCTTTATCTTGAATGTGTAAATTGAAGTCTGTTACAGCTGTTACGTTATTATCATATATTTTATAAATGTTTTCTAATTTCAGTTCTGCCATGGTATTTCCCCCTAGAAATAATTATGCAAACGTTTTCTTTGAGTTTATTATAAACGAATAGATTTAAAAAATAAACAAAAAAATAAAACGTTTTCATATATTGGATAGTTATTAGTGATTTTCATATGTTTTCTTAGAAAAATAAGAATAAAAGTTGTAAGCGCTATTTTAAATTAAGATAGAATCTGTTATCATTCATTAATGAAAACGTTTGCGCCTTGGAAAAGAGAAAATCGAATTATGAATGAAATGGGGTAGCATAATGGAAAAACAGTGGTGGAAAGAAAGCGTAGTATATCAAATTTATCCTCGTAGCTTTATGGATAGCAACGGTGATGGCATCGGGGATCTTCGCGGTATTATTTCAAAGTTAGATTACTTAAAAGAATTAGGGATTGATGTAATTTGGTTATCACCAGTCTATGAATCTCCAAATGATGATAATGGTTATGATATAAGTGATTATTGTAAAATTATGAATGAGTTCGGAACAATGGAAGATTGGGATGAGCTATTACATGAAATGCATGAACGTAATATGAAACTTATGATGGACTTAGTTGTTAATCATACTTCTGATGAACATAATTGGTTTATTGAATCACGTAAATCAAAAGATAATAAATATAGAGATTACTATATATGGCGCCCTGGAAAAGAAGGAAAAGAGCCGAATAACTGGGGAGCAGCGTTTAGCGGATCTGCATGGCAGTATGATGAAATGACAGATGAATATTATTTACATCTGTTTTCTAAAAAACAGCCAGATTTAAATTGGGATAATGAAAAGGTAAGACAAGATGTTTATGAAATGATGAAGTTTTGGTTAGAAAAAGGAATTGATGGTTTCCGTATGGATGTTATTAATTTTATTTCTAAAGAAGAGGGATTACCAGCTGTTGAAACAGAAGAAGAGGGGTATGTTTCAGGTCATAAGTATTTTATGAACGGTCCAAACATTCATAAATATTTACATGAAATGAATGAAGAAGTATTGTCTCATTATGATATTATGACGGTTGGTGAAATGCCTGGTGTAACGACAGAAGAAGCGAAATTGTATACCGGGGAAGAACGAAAAGAACTGCAGATGGTATTCCAATTTGAACATATGGATTTAGACTCAGGAGAAGGCGGAAAATGGGATGTAAAACCATGTTCACTTCTTACTTTAAAAGAGAATTTAACGAAGTGGCAAAAAGCATTAGAACATACAGGCTGGAATAGTCTGTATTGGAATAACCATGATCAGCCTCGTGTTGTATCTCGTTTTGGTAATGATGGAATGTATCGCATTGAATCTGCGAAAATGTTAGCGACGGTGCTTCATATGATGAAAGGAACACCTTATATTTATCAAGGCGAAGAAATCGGAATGACAAATGTTCGATTTGAATCGATTGATGAATATCGAGATATTGAAACATTAAATATGTATAAGGAAAAAGTGATAGAGCGCGGTGAAAATATAGATAAAGTGATGCAGTCTATTTATATAAAAGGCAGAGATAATGCTAGAACACCGATGCAGTGGGATGATAAAGATCATGCTGGATTCACAACAGGTGAGCCCTGGATTACGGTAAACCCTAACTATAAAGAAATCAATGTGAAACAAGCGATCCAAAATAAAGATTCAATTTTTTATTATTATAAAAAATTAATTGAGTTACGCAAAAATAACGAAATAGTTGTGTATGGATCATATGATTTAATATTGGAGAATAATCCATCTATTTTTGCATATGTAAGAACGTATGGAGAAGAAAAACTTCTTGTTATTGCAAACTTTACTTCGGAAGAATGTGTATTTGAATTGCCTGAGGACATTAGTTATAGTGAAGCAGAGTTATTCATACACAATTATGACGTAGAGAATGGACCGATAGATAACATGACATTACGTCCGTATGAAGCAATCGTGTTCAAATTGAAATAAGAAAAATCCTTATACCACTTTGGTATAAGGATTTTTTGGTTACCATTTTAATATGGAGAATCCATATGGAGGAAGTGTAACTTGTAATACACTTGCTTCCGCTGAAAATTCTTCGTTTGTATAAATATTAATGATTTTCTTTCCAGTAACATGGAGAGGCAGTGAAGCTGTAATATCACTATTAGTCGGATTTAAAACGAAAAAGATAGTTTCATCTTCATATGTTTTTGTATAAGAAATATAATTATGTTCATCATTTGCTTCAATGAATTGGAAAGTACCATGTCCTCCAAATGCTTTATATTGCTTTCGTAACGAAATTAATGTTTGTACATGTGTAAATAATAGATGATCTTGTTCTTTCGTGTCCCAAACCATACATTTGCGGCAATCAGGGTCCATACCGCCATCCATACCAATTTCGTCTCCATAATAAATACAAGGAGAGCCGATGAAAGAAAGGTGGAATACATAAAGTAACTTTAACTTATTTTTATCTCCGTTACATGTTGTCAATATTCTTGGTGTATCATGGCTGTCTAATAAATGAAATGCTGCTTCATTTACATTCATAGAGTAGGAATGTAGAGATTCTATAATTTGTTTCATAAATTCATTTGCCTTAATGGAATCGTTAGCAAAGTAAGACAATAGAGCGTTTGTAACAGGATAGCTCATTACAGCATCAAATTGATCTCCTTGTAGCCAAGGAAGTGCATCGTGCCAAATTTCTCCTAAAATATATACTTCAGAATTTAATACTTTTATCTCACTTCGGAACTCTCTCCAAAATTTATGGTCGACTTCATTTGCTACATCAAGGCGCCAACCGTCTATATTGAATTCTTTTACCCAATAACGCCCTACTTCAAGTAAGTATTCTTTTACATCCGGGTGTGCAGTGTTTAATTTCGGCATATACGGTGTAAACGCGAAAGTATCATAATTCGGAAGTGGCTCAGTTCTAATTGGGAACTCATGAATATGAAACCATTCTTTATATGCTGACTGTTCACCATTTTCTAGTACGTCTTGAAATTTATCGAAAAAGTATCCACTGTGATTGAATACGGCATCGAGCATTACTTTTATACCATGTGTATGACATGCCTCAACAAGTTCTTTGAATGTTTCTTTTGTGCCAAATTGCGGATCGATTTCCATGTAGTCAATTGTGTCATATTTATGGTTTGAATGTGCTTTGAAAATAGGTGTGAAATATATTCCCGAAATTCCAAGCTTAACAAGGTAATCGAGGTTTTGCATAATACCAGCAAAATCTCCGCCGAAAAAATTAGTTGGAGTTGGTTCAGCGCTTCCCCAAGGAAGGGTGTTTTCTGGATTCAACGTACGATCTCCATTAGCGAACCGTTCTGGGAAAATTTGATACCAAACAGTATCTTTAATCCAGGAAGGTGCTTTGAATACATCATTTGCATGAATAAATGGAAAACAGAAAAAGTTACCAACGTCATCATTTGGAATGCTAGAAAAAAATCCACGTTCTGCATAAATAAGCGTTTCTGTCTCTGCTTTTAATTCAAATCCGTAACGTAAGCGCTTAAATTTTGGTTCGATGGAAATGGACCAATAATCAAACAATGCAGTAGAACCAGTTTTTTTCATCGGTGCACTTGAAGAAATCCACTTCCCGTCTGTCCATTCATAAGGATCACCATAAATAAGAGTGGTGCTTTGAACATCGTCTCTTTTCGTACGTATTCGGATGTGAATCGTTTTTTCATCGTAAGCGTATGCGTAATTATCTTTTGGCCTATGATAGATGGCGTCTTTAAGCATATAAAAAATCCCCCTTTACTATCTCTATGCATATTGTTCCCTTAAGTATAATATTAAAGCATATGTTGCAAACGATTGCTTTTTGTATAGCTTTAATATTGCTTATAAGAGTAGTATTCATTTCATATAAAGTCAATCTATAAAGAGTGTAGTAATAATATTTTAAAAATTAATATTTGCAAAATGAATAAAAGAATGTATAATGATAGACAAATAGCGCAAACGTTTTCATAGATTGAGATATCGTTTGCGCTTCTATTAAACTATTCAATGCAAACGTTTTCAATTAGTAAGGTACATATACAATTCAGGGAGGTTTTTGGGATGAAGAAAGCATTATCATTATTAACGGTTTCAGCATTATCAATTGGTATGTTATCTGCATGTGGACCGAAAGATTCAGGGAAAAAAGAAGAAAGTAAAGCAAAGAAAGATTACGATCTACTCGTTTGGGAAGATGATAAAAAAGGTGTTGGTTTAGAACCAGCAGTGAAAAGCTTTGAGGAAAAATATAAAGTAAAAGTAAAAGTTGTTGAAATGCAAATGACAGATCAAGTGAAGAAGTTACGCCTTGATGGACCAGCGGGGACGGGACCAGATGTTGTAACATTGCCACATGATCAAATCGGAAATGCAGTAACAGAAGGTTTACTTTCTGAAGTGAAAGCTGATGATGCTGTAAAGAGTAAATTTACTGATTCATCAATAGAAGCACAGACATATAACGGAAAATTATATGGTTTACCAAAAGCAATTGAGACACCAGTCTTTATTTACAATAAAAAACTAATGCCAAAAGCGCCAGAAACGATGGACGAGCTGTTTAACTTCTCAAAAGAATTTACGAAAGATGGCAAGTACGGATTTTTAGCATTAGGAGATAACTTCTACTTTGCTAATGCATTCATGGCAGGTATGGGTGGTTATGTGTTTGGTGAAAAAGATGGAAAGCCAAATGCAAGTGATGTTGGATTAAATAATAGCGGAGCAGTACAAGGTGCTGAGTATCTTCAAAAATGGTACAAAGAAAAGTTATTCCCGAAAGGTATTATCGGTGAATCTGGTGGACCTGCTGCTGATGGGCTATTTAATGAAGGAAAAGCAGCATCTATCATGAACGGCCCTTGGGCGTTCCAAGCAATGGAAAAGAACGGAATTGATTATGGCGTTGCTCCAATGCCGAAATTACCAAATGGTCAACCAATGAAAACGTTTGTTGGGGTTAAAGGATGGCATGTAACAAGTTTCTCTAAACAAAATGATTTAGCTACAAAGTTCACTGAATGGGTAACGAATGAAGAAAACGCAAAAATTCGATTTGAGAAGACGAAAGAAATTCCTCCAGTAAAAGCAGTAATGGAAGATCCAATTATTAAAGATAACGAAGCTGCAAAAGCAGTTGCAACACAATCTGAAAATGGAATTCCAATGCCAAACATTCCAGAAATGCAAGAAGTATGGAAACCAGCTGGAGATGCGCTTCAATTAGTTGTTACGGATAAAGAGGCACCAAAAGCAGCACTTGATAATGCAGTGAAGCAAATTAAAGGTAATATTGAGGCAAATCATAGTAAGAAAAAATAAGGTGAAATTCGTGCCTCTAATATGAGGGGCACGAATTCTCTCCCAAGAAAAAAGGGGGAAGGAACATGCAAACATCTATGGAACCAGCAAACGGCTTAAACGGTTCAAAACATAGGAAAATGGCAACCATGTTATCAATTATTCCAGGCGTGGGCCAAATGTATAATAAACAATTTGTAAAAGGTCTTATTTTTCTAGTATTAACAGGTTCATTTATTGTAGCCTTTGCTGATTTATTAAATATGGGATTATGGGGAATTGTAACGCTTGGTACAGAAGTTCCACGTGACCATTCTGTCTTTCTATTAGTAGAAGGAATTTTGGCACTCATTGTCATCGTGTTTGGACTCGGAATATATGCATTTAATTTATATGATGCATACCAAAACGGGAAGAAACGTGATATAGGAACACCGTTAAACTCTGTAAAAGAGCAATACCGTAATTTACTAGATCAAGGTTTTCCATATTTAATGGTTTCACCAGGGTTTTTATTACTTATCTTTGTCGTTGTATTTCCAATCATTTTCGTAATTTTAATTGGATTTACGAACTATGATTTATATCATTCTCCTCCAGCTAAATTAGTAGATTGGGTAGGGTTTAAAAACTTTATTGATATCTTTACATTACCGATGTGGAGAGAAACGTTTTTAAGTGTATTTTCTTGGACTGTCATCTGGACATTCGTTGCAACGACATTACAAGTTGCGCTTGGTATTTTCTTAGCGATTATCGTAAATCAGCCTGGTATTAAAGGGAAGGCGATTATTCGAACAATCTTCATTTTACCGTGGGCGGTCCCAGCATTCGTATCTATTCTTGTTTTCTCTGGTATGTTTAATGAAACATTTGGAGCGATTAACAATCAAGTATTAGCTTTATTCGGGATTGAAAAGATTGCTTGGATGACAGATCCATTTTGGGCGAAGATTGCTTTAATTATGATTCAAACGTGGCTTGGATTCCCGTTCGTCTTTGCAATGACAACAGGTATACTGCAATCGATTCCAGGGGAATTATACGAAGCGGCTACAGTAGATGGAGCTACAGCTTGGCAACAGTTTCGTAAAATTACATTGCCACTTGTTCTATATGCAACAGCACCAATATTAATTACGCAATATACGTTTAACTTTAATAACTTTAGTATCATCTATCTATTTAACGGTGGGGGTCCTGCTGTAGCTGGACAAGACGCAGGTGGAACAGATATTTTAATTTCATGGATTTATAAGTTAACGATGACTTCGGCGCAGTACGGGAAGGCGGCAGCTCTTACAATGATTTTATCGTTAATCGTTATTACAGTGGCGTTATGGCAATTTAAGAGAACAAAATCATTCCAAGAAGAGGATATGATGTAAATGAATATTAAAAGACAAAAGATGTTACGTCTCTCATTAAGTTATCTCGTTATTTTCGTAATGTGTGCCATCATTTTCTATCCATTATTATGGATTATTGGCTCATCGTTTAATCCGGGTGATAGTTTATCTGGATCAAGTATTATTCCGCAAAATGCAACGTTAGATCATTATCGTAAGTTATTAGATTTAGAGAATAGTAATTATTTACTATGGTATAAAAACACATTAAAAGTAAGTGTTTTAACGATGATTTTCTCAGTGTTAGCAATTAGTTTTACTGCTTATGCATTTTCGAGATACCGTTTTGTTGGAAGAAAAAATGGTTTATTAACATTTTTAATTTTGCAAATGATTCCAAACTTTGCAGCGTTAATCGCTCTATATGTATTAGCTCAGTTAACAGGATTAATTGATACGCACCTTGCATTAATTTTAATTTATGTAGGCGGGGCAATTCCAATGAATACATGGCTTATGAAAGGGTATTTTGATACGATACCGAAAGAGTTGGATGAGTCAGCTCGTATGGATGGAGCAGGACATTTCCGTATTTTTTGGCAAATCATTATGCCACTTGCAAAACCAATCGTAGCAGTTGTAGCGTTATTCACTTTCATCGGTCCATTTACAGATTTCATTTTAGCGAGTATTATTTTGCGCACACCAGAAAATTATACGTTAGCAGTTGGATTATATGAAATGGTGGCGAAGAAATTTGGAAATGAATTTACAACGTTCGCAGCGGGTTCCGTATTGATTGCAATCCCAATTTCAATTTTATTCCTATCACTACAAAAATACTTTATCTCTGGTTTAACTGCTGGAGGTACGAAAGGATGAAAAATGGGACATTATGTCCCATTTTTCTTTTCATCTCCCTATAAAACATTTTATAGGGAGATGAAAAGAGATTTGACATCACATATGAAAAGAAGTGAAATAAATAGTATATTATAGTATAGGAAAAAAGAGCTCTATCCCTTACAATACATGGAGAGGGAGAATATGATAGGTTTTTACAAGATATAATCAATGAAAGTTTATAACTTCCCCTATTACTTGCAACGGGTGCAAGATGAAAATATATAAAATGGCAGAGAAGTGAAAGGAGGGGGATTTTTATGACAGTTACAATTAAAGATGTGGCGAAGAAGGCGAATGTAGCACCATCTACCGTTTCTCGTGTAATTGCTGATAATCCAAGTATAAGTGAAAAAACAAAGCGTCGTGTTCGGAAAGTAATGAGTGAACTAGGGTATCATCCTAATTTAAACGCAAGAAACCTAGCTAACCAAACAACAAAAACACTTGGCCTTGTTATGCCAAGTTCTGCAAGTAAAGCTTTTCAAAATCCGTTTTTCCCAGAAGTTATAAGAGGGATTAGTTCATTTGCACATGTGGAAGGGTATGCGCTTTATATGTCGACAGGTGAAACGGAAGATGAAATTTTTAATGGTGTTGTAAAGATGGTGCAGGGGCGCCAAATTGGTGGCATTATTCTTTTATATTCAAGAGAGAATGATCGGATTATTCAATATTTACATAAACAAAATTTCCCGTTCGTATTAATCGGGAAACCATATGATCGTAAAGAAGAAATTACATATGTAGATAATGACAATTATACAGCTGCAAGAGAAGTAGCAGAATATTTGATTTCATTAGGTCATAAACAAATCGCGTTCATCGGCGGTGGATCAGATTTACTTGTGACGAGAGATCGTTTGGCTGGTATGAGTGATGCTTTAAAATTAGCAGACATTGTATTGCCGAAAGAGTATATTTTACATTTTGATTTTTCAAGAGAAAGTGGTCAACAAGCCGTGGAGGAATTAATGGGGCTAAAGCAACCACCGACAGCAATTATGGCAACGGATGACTTGATTGGACTTGGTGTGCTAAGTGCACTTTCTAAAAAAGGATTCGTTGTACCGAAGGATGTTTCAATTGTAAGCTTTAATAATGCTTTATTATCAGAAATTGCGAGTCCTCCGCTTTCAACAGTTGACGTGAATATATATCAGCTAGGATATGAGGCAGCAAAAGCTTTAGTTGATAAAGTAGAGAATGCGGAGTCTACTGCAAAGTGTATCATTATTCCACATAAATTACTGAAGCGTCAAACTTGCGATCATTATGCAAAAAAAAGCTAAGAGTTTAACTCTTAGCTTTTTTTTGTAGAAAGGCTTCTAAACGGTCACAGCCTTCTTTTAAAGTTTCAATACTATACGCATAGGACAAGCGAAGGTAGCCTTCCCCATATTCAGAGAATGCTGTTCCGGGAACGACGGCAAGTCCAGCTTCTTTCACAAGATCAAGTGCAAAATCAAATGATGAAGATGTTAAATGACCAACATATGGGAATAAGTAAAATGCACCTGTTGGCTTTTCAACTGTTAAGCCCATTTGAATAAGTCTATTATATACGTAATCACGGCGTTTTTTGTATTGATGACGCATCATTTTTGGTGCATCTTTAGCAGCTGTTAATGCTTCAATTGCAGCATATTGAGCGATTGAAGTAGCGCACGTTACGTTGTATTGATGAACTTTTAATATATGCCCAGCTAAATAGTTTGGTGCAAATAATAGACCGATACGCCAGCCAGTCATAGAATGCGATTTTGATAAGCCGTTAATGACGATAGTCTTTTCGCGCATTTCTGGGAAATGAGCAATCGATGTATGTGTTTGTTCATATACAAGTTCACTATAAATTTCATCAGAAAGGACGAAAATATTTTTATCTTTTAAAACATTTACAATATCCTGTAGTTCTTCTTTTGATAAAGTGACACCAGTTGGATTAGAAGGATACGGCAGTACGACGCATCTTGTTTTTTCTGTAATAGCATTTTCCAGTGCTTCGGCTGTTAAACGGAAGCCAGTTTCACGAACATCGATAAAAATAGGTGTTGCACCGCATAATCGAATAATCGGCTCGTATCCGGGATAAATAGGAGCAGGTAAAATGACTTCTGTTCCTGGCTCTAAAATCGTTCGAAATGCAACATCAATTGCTTCACTGGCACCAATTGTAACGATGGTTTCGGTTTCAGGTGAATAATGTAAATCGTAGTTATCTTTTACAAAGTTACAAGCTGCCTTGCGTAATTCTAGTAAACCAGCGTTATGTGTGTAGCTCGTATAATTTTCTGTAATAGCCCGTTTTGCCGCTTCTTTTACGAGAGAAGGTGTAGGAAAATCAGGTTGTCCAATTGTTAAAGAGATAAGGTTATCGTAGTTTTGAATCATGTTAGAGAATTGACGGATCCCAGAAATTTGGATGTCCTTCACTCTAGGATTAATGAATTGTTCCATTGTATCTCCCTTTCTTCCGTTTGAAAATTAAGTTCATTTTAACATATTTTCTATCATTTCGCTTGCGTATATGTTACGTAGAAAGAGAGGGATAATAGAAAAAAAGCCGCTGTAAGCGACTTTTAATATCCGTACTCCCAATCTATTTCATCCTCATTCCAAAGTACAGATGATACTTTGCCAAGGTGAACAACTGATTCATTCACAGCACATGTGCAATTTGCCTCTCCTGTTTTATGCTGTAACTCTTCATATACTGATTTTTCAACATTTTCTAGAACGACTAAATTCTCTTCTTTTAAAACAAGCGTAGTACCCGCCATATTTATCTTCCTCCTACTAAAATAATGATCACTTATTTGTAAACATAGATAGTATGGATTATATGCTGTATTTTGCTATAGTTGTCCGTCTCATGAAGTATTTTTTTATTTTCTTTGTAATCCGTATTCATTGTATACTGCCGGACAGAAATTTGGTACAGGGTTTACATTCATTTCGAAAATCTGTAACAATTATTATGTGTTGTTAACAAAGAATTAACAAATATGTTAAGAAAAATCAAAATCTTACAACAAATACGTCTGTAAAATGATATAATCATATCAAAATACATATAGGGGATGAGAGGCTATGGAGCTTATCCGTGATTTAATGATCCAAATTGCTATCATTATTTTGCCACTATTTTTATACGAAGCGATTCGTTTAAATCGTTATCAAGAAATGCCTCCGAAGCCGAACCGCTACTTTATTATGTTTTTATCTAGCATTACACTCGTTCTCTCTATGACATACTCTATTTGTTTTGGGGACGTTTGCGGGTATAACTTTCACCCAATCCCAATTGTTAGTGGTTTTTTATATGGTGGGATTGTTGGTTTAATCCCGGCCGTTATTTTTGTTGTCTATGAATGGGCGCTAAAGGGCATAAACCTTCTTCCAGTCATAGAAGTAATATTTCTATTGATAGTTCCATTATTTTTATCAAAGAAATGGTCTCTATTTTCAAGGGATAAGAAGCTAATTTTGGCCTTTATGATTTCATCATTGTACGTACTCGTTTCTTTAGTGATTGGCATGATTAACGTTCTGTTAGAAACGGGGTTTACACCATATGTTTCGCACTTATATAGCGGATACATATTCGCTTCGCTTATTATGGTTATGACAATGGTATTTCAGGTGTACTTAACAGAATATTTAAACGAAAATGCAATACTACGTACAGAGATGCAAAAGTCAGAGAAACTTAATATAGTAAGTGAATTAGCAGCAAGTGTTGCACATGAGGTTCGAAACCCGCTCACTGTTGTTCGTGGTTTTATTCAATTGCTTGAAAGTACGGAAGATGTGAAGAATAAGGATTATATGCGTCTCGTATTAGCCGAATTGGATCGGGCAGAACAAATTATTTCAGATTATTTGAATTTAGCAAGACCACAAATTGAGAAGAAAGAACATATTTGCTTATCAGCCCAATTAATAGAAATGACAACTCTTATGTCATCATTTGCAGCGATGCAAGGTGTATATTTGCAAGTTGAGATTTCTGAAAGTCTTTATACGATTGGTGATAAGACGAAATTAAAACAAGCTATTATGAATGTTGTTAAAAATGGTATTGAAGCAATTCAAGGAAATAAAGGATATTTAAAGGTAACGGCTATGCAAAAAGATGAAACGATTGTAATAAGAGTTAAAGATAGTGGTGTTGGTATGACGAAAGAACAGTTAGCCAGGCTCGGACAACCGTATTATTCTTTAAAAGAAAAAGGAACAGGATTAGGTCTTATGGTAACATTTAGTATTTTACAAGCACATAATGGTACGCTGGAATATAAAAGCGAAAGTGGGAAAGGCACGGAAGCGATTATTATATTACCAGCTGTAAGAAATAAGGAATAAAAGTTACCGATAGAAGGTAACTTTTTATTTTATATTAGAAAAAATATATTATTTTATTCAGTTGTTTTTTCTTGTTTTGTTCGGCTAAATAAACTTCTAAATGATTGGAAAAAGCTTTGTTCTTTTGAAGCTGCGACTAATCTTTTTGTTTCTTGAATTTCGCGAATGACTTGCATAAGTTGTGCATCACGGTTGCTGTCTTTATTATAAATTTGATTTACGAGTTTATTCATTTTTTCTTCTTGCTTAGATTCTCGTTTATACATATGATTCATTAATAAGTCCATCTTTTCTTTTTGCAAGGCATCTGTTTGAGCGGCATGATCTACTAACTCTTGTAGCATCTTTTCCTGAGAGCCTTCTTTTACATAAACTTGTTGCATCAATTCATCTAGCTTTTCATCTTTTAAACGATTTTGGGTAATTAGGGTAGAATTTTGATGAATAATTGCTTCATTTAACTGAGCGAGCATTTCAAGTTTTAACATAAACTCCTCAAAGTTACGCCCGTCTTCTTTTTCTTTCGGTTGTATCTCTTGCTTATCTTGTATAACTGGTACAGGAGGAGCTTCTTTTTCTTTTAAAATAATTGGTATCGTTTCTGAAATGTCTTCTTGCAATGTAGCAGCTCTTTCATGTATAGATTTCAATAGTTTTAAATCATCAAGTTTATAAATACGGGCATCAGCTGTTTTGGAAATCATATAACCATGTTCCTCTAATAGTTGACTATATTTGCGAACTATATGTTTTGGGATGCCTGTTTTATTCGTCACATCTTTCGTTTTATAGGTAGCTTCCATAATATTTCCTCCCCAAAAAGTATCGTATATATCATTTCAATCTTTTATGAGGACTTCCTTTGAAAAAGAATGTCGGAAGGTTATTAGTTTTCTACAGCATTAGTGAAAAGATGAAGAAAAATGAGAGTTTTTGGCGGAATGGCGAAGAAGAGCTAAAATAATGTCTGAAAACATATACAGGAGAAGTTTGTTATAATAACTGAGGAAAAGAAACTGGTAGAATCATGGAGGTATACATGAAGCAATTAAAAGGTATTATCATTTCAATTATTGCAATTCTTTCTATTGTAGTAGCGGTGTATGAAGTGCTTGTTCCAGAGGAAACAAGTATTAAAAAAACAAATGCGTATGATCAAGTTCTAGAATTTCCGAAAGATCGATACCCAGAGACAGGGAAACATATTACGGATGCTATAAAAGAAGGGCATTCAGAAGTGTGTACAATCGACCGTGGTGGCGCTGCGGATAGAAGAAAATTATCGTTAGCTCCATACCCATCAAAAAAAGGGTATGATCGTGATGAATGGCCAATGGCGATGTGTAAAGAAGGCGGAAAAGGAGCGCACATCGAATATATAAGTCCAGCAGATAATCGCGGAGCAGGCTCTTGGGTAGGAAATAAGTTAGATAAATACCCAGATGGTACGCGTGTAAAATTTGACGTAAAGTAGTAGTTGTATATTTCATAATGAAGGAGGAGGGAAACGATGGAGTTAACAATTTCGTATTCGCAATTAATGTTAATGAATTATGACGGTGAGCAGCCTTACGTTGACTGGACGGATGAAGATTTTGAGAGAGGTTATGCGAAGGCGGATGGAACTGTTATTTTTGAAGCACTTTCTGATTATATTTGTGAAGTAAAAGTGACCCCAGGGAAACATATTGAGAAAGAAGAAGTAATTAGAACGGTTACAGTTCCTTTTACAGTTGAAAATGAATGTATCGTTGTAACAAGTATTCTTTCAAATAAATTTCAAATTCCTATTCCAAATGGTGAGTATACGGTTGTATTACAGGCAACACCCCTTGAAGAACCAACGGATGATGAATTATATAAAATACAATATGAATTCTTTTTTGAAAGTAAAGAATAAAAAATGGGGTATCCTCAAAAAGGATACCCCATTTTTTATTATGCGTTTGTTTTTAGCAAGGAACGAGCGTCTTTTGCCGCTTGCACCATGTGCTCTAAAGCTGGGATAACTTCTTCTGTTCTTCTCGTTTTTAAACCACAATCAGGATTAATCCAGAAATATTTAGGATCGCATACTTTTAAAGATTGTTCTACGATTTTATACATTTCATCTTTACTTGGTACACGTGGGCTATGAATATCATATACACCTAGACCGATGCCTTTTTCATATGTTGTATGTTTTAATGTATCAATAAATTCACCGTGACTTCTTGATGTTTCGATAGAAATCACATCTGCATCTAATGCGCGAATCGCATCAACGATATCTTCGAAGTTACTGTAACACATATGAGTATGAATTTGTGTTTCATTTGCTACAGATGAAGTGGCTAAAAGGAAGGATTGTACTGCCCATGTAATATAAGCGTCCCAATCTTTTTCTTTTAGTGGCATTCCTTCACGAAGTGCTGGCTCATCGACTTGAATTACTCGAATTCCGGAAGATTCAAGTAGTTCAATTTCATGACGAAGAGCTAATGCAATTTGATATGAAACTTCTTTTCTTGGAATGTCATTTCGAACGAAGGACCAATTTAAAATCGTAACAGGTCCAGTTAACATTCCTTTTACAACTTTCTCTGTTAAGCTTTGTGCATAAACAGTTTCCTTAATAGTCATTCCGTTAATAAAGGCTACATCACCATAAATAACAGGTGGTTTTACGCAGCGGGAACCGTATGATTGCACCCAACCGTTTTTAGTGAATGAGAAACCAGCAAGGCGTTCACCAAAATATTCGACCATGTCAGTTCTTTCAAACTCACCGTGTACAAGAACATCAAGACCAATTTCTTCTTGGTAACGAATCCATTTTTCTGTCTCTTTTTCAATAAATTGTTCATATTGTTCATTTGAAATAACACCGTTACGCCATTCTTTTCGCGTTTGGCGAACTTCAGTTGTTTGCGGGAAGCTACCGATAGTTGTTGTTGGTAACAACGGTAACTTCAGAGCAACTTGTTGCAATTCATATCGTTTTTCAAATGGAAGAGGTCGTGAAAAATCTTCTTCTTTTAGTGCTGTTCGTGCTGCTTTGACATCTTCTCGGTTACGTGCAGCAGATGAACGAATTGTATGATGTACATTTCGATATGTTTCCAGCTCATTACGAATGCTTTCTGTACCTTGAGTTAGAGCGGAATGAATAAGAACTAACTCTTCTAATTTTTGATTTGCAAATGCCAACGCGTCAAATAGCTCAGTCGATAAGTGAGTTTCTTCTGTTTTATCGATTGGCGTATGCAATAAGCTACAAGAAGGCTGAACGATGAAGTTTTTCGTTTGGACTTGTTTTTGTAACGTTGTAAATAACGTAAGAACTTCATCAAGATCGGCTCTCCAAATGTTACGGCCATCTATACAACCAACAGCTAAAGTTTTATCAGCTGGGAATCCATATTTTGAAATAGCATGTAGATTACCTTCTTTACCATGAATGAAATCTAATCCAATACTTGATACTGGGAATGTAATGATTTCTTCATAGTTTTCTTCTACACTATCAAAATATGTTTGTAACAGAAGATTCGCATTTGGAACTTCTTTACGAATAGCTTCATAAATTTCTTTTGCTTGTTGAACTTCTTCTTTCGTTAAAGAAGCGAAAATCGGTTCATCAACTTGAATGATTTGTGCACCAGCTGCATGTAGTTCTGAAAGCAGTTGTACGTAAGGTGCAACTAACTGTTTTAAAATAGTAGTAAATTGCTCTTGTGTATAGCCTTTAGCTAATTTCAAGAAAGTATATGGTCCTAAAATAACAGGTTTTCCATCTACTCCTAATTCTTGTTTTGCCTCTTCGTATAAGCGAAGTGGACGATTATCTTTTAAAGAGATTTGTAATCCCTCTTCATATTCTGGAACGATATAATGATAGTTTGTGTTAAACCATTTTGTCATTTCGGAAGCTACGTGATCTTTAGAGCCACGCGCCATTGCGAAATATACATCAAGGTAAGATGTAAACTCAGAAAAACGTGATGGGATAAATCCTAGCATATAAGCAGTATCCAAAACGTGATCGTAATATGTAAAGTCTCCAATTGGAATAAGTTCAATCCCTTTTTCTTGCTGTGCTTTAACGTGTTGAAGACGAATTTCTTTCATTGTTGTTAAAAATTGTTCTTCATCAATTTTATTAGACCAAAAAGCTTCCAATGTTTTTTTCCACTCTCGTTGTAGTCCGATACGTGGATAACCTAAGTTACTTGTTTGAATTGCCATTTCAAATTCCTCCCTAATTGAAAGTAAGCATTTCCGTTTACTAGGAAATACCTATAACAAAAAGCATATAGGCATAGAAAATAAGCCTTCCTTTTTGTTTTAACACCTCATCATCATCCGTGAATCTATCAGTGTTGTTAAAACAGGCAGGTCTCCTGACTTATGCTTCATATGATTTCTTTCACCTTCCCGTTTTCACAGTGGCATTAAAAAGAAATCTCAGCATTTACAGTGGCGGGACCGTGTTGGAGTTTCACCAAGCTTCCCTTTTAAACACGAAACAAACTGTTCGTGTACCCATTTT
Organism: Bacillus cereus group sp. MYBKT111-2; assembly: GCF_051915205.1. Taxonomy (NCBI): domain Bacteria; kingdom Bacillati; phylum Bacillota; class Bacilli; order Caryophanales; family Bacillaceae; genus Bacillus; species Bacillus cereus group sp. MYBKT111-2. The sequence continues at coordinate 299,099 of NZ_JBQAEG010000001.1, read as the reverse complement.
CCTTTTGAAAGGAATTTAACAAGCGATATGATATTGAAACAAATTCTAACACAATTTTTGGAATTTTGTCTACTGTTTTGAAATAAGAAAATTCTAAAGTTTTTTATTTTAATTATTTGTATTTTTCTGATTTTTTAGAGTGAAGAAACATGAGGAGAATTGAAATAAAGTGCGATTAAATTTATAAAGAAATGGGTACCTATACATACATAAGATGCCAGTTAAGTTATTAAATAATTGGTTTATCTTATATAGAAAATTAAACAAGCATAACCCCAACCTAAATTAGAATGGGGTTATACTTGTTTTAGACTTTGAAATAAAATAACTATATTGTCATTTTACAGTTTCTATTTTAAAAGTTTAATCCGTATCTATATCAATTTCTATTTTAAAAGTTTAATCCGTATCTATATCAATTTCTGAAAGTCGCCCGGCAACAGCATCTGCAAGAAGGGTGTTTAACCATTGCAATTCGACTGTAATATGTTCAATAACGCTTTGCAAAATATATCGCTGTGCACGTGGGATGTGTCCTTTGCTACTATCATATATAGTTTGCATATTATGTAAATATTGAATGGTGTCATTTTTCTTTTTTTCTAAAATAGGAACTAACTCTTCATCATTACCAAAATGAGCGAAAGAGAGTGCCGAATAAATTGGTTTATATATTTGATTTTTTGCCTCGAATTGTTTTAATAGTAATGTGTGAAATAACCGCTTACCTTCGTCTGTTATATGAAAAATTGTTTTATCTGGTCTATTTGTATCTCGAACAATAGTTGTAACACGAATTGCCCCTTGTTTTTCTAATTGCTCAAAGGCATAGTAAAGTGATCCTTTTGCATATTTAATGTAACAGTCCATTTGTCGTTCTTTCATGATGTGCTGCACTTCATATGGATGTTTATCTCCTTCGAGTAGTAAGCCGAGAATGACTAATTTCATGCTCATGCTGTCTCAACTCCTATATATAAAAACTTTATACATATTATAAACGGCATATCCGTTTTCATAAAGGGATATGCCGTTTCTTTTCTATATATTAGCTTACTTGCTTTTGTTTTTGTTTCGTTTTTGGTCCTGTAAAAAGACGCTCATTTCCCATAAGTAAAATGCAAATAATACTTAGTACAGCCGGGATCAGTGCCCAGAAGAATGTACTGGCAATAGATGTAGCTAGAGCTTCTTTAATACCAGTTAATATTTCAGTTGGTATTTTATCGGTAGCACCTGGTGATAATAAGAAACTTGTGTCTCCACCCTTTGGAGCTAATTTTGCTAGTTCAGGTGGGAAGAGAGTGTTTAGTTTATCTGTAAAAATATGATTTTGAATTGTACCGAAAATTGTTACACCAAGAGTCATACCGAGTGAACGGAAAAATGAGTTTGTTGATGTAGCAGAACCACGGTCTCTCATTTCTAATTTGTGAATCGAAGACATACTTAAAACTGAGAATGAGAAACCAACACCAAGTCCAGCGAGAACCATAAATAGTGTTACGAGTAGGCGAGGTGTGTCCATTGTTAAAGTGCTTAGTAAATAAATGCCAAGAACGAAGAAAACTCCAGATGCCATCATAATGTTACGATAACTTGTTCGAGAAGCTAACTGTCCACCCGTTTGACTTCCAATTACAGAGCCAATCATCATAGGTGTTAAAATTAATCCAGCATTTGAGGCTGAACCACCAAGAACACCTTGAACGAAGATTGGGATATAAACTGTACAGATGATAAAAGCGGCACCATAGAAAAAGGCAACACCTTGGCTAGCTGCGAATAAAGGTTTTTTAAATAGATGGAAAGAAATGATAGGCTCGGTTGCTTTTCGTTCTACGAAGAAGAAAATAATAAGCATAATAACAACTGTTGTAAATAAGCCGATAATCACAGTGGAATCCCATGCGTATTCTTTACCACCAAGTTCTAATGCGAACATTAAGCAAACGATACTAATAACAAGTGTAATAGCGCCAGCCCAATCAATTTTTTGTTTTCTAAATTCTAGAGATTCACTATAATATTTCGTAATGAAGAAGAAGGAGATAAGTCCTAATGGAATATTAATATAGAAGACCCAGTGCCAACTTATATAGTCTGTAATATAAGCACCTAATAAAGGGCCGAATACACTAGATGTTCCGAAAACAGCACCGAATAGCCCTGTCATTTTTCCGCGCTTTTCTGGTGGGAATATGTCGTACATAATAGTGAAGGCGATAGGCATAAGAGCTCCGCCACCAATTCCTTGAATTGCTCTATAAATACTTAATTGCTCAATACTAGATGCTGTTCCACAAAGTGCAGAACCGAACAAGAAAAGAATAAGGCCACCAATATAAAAGCGTTTCCGTCCGTACATATCAGAAAGTTTTCCGAAGATAGGCATTCCTGCCATTGTTGCTACCATATATGCAGACGTGACCCAAACGAACTTGTCAAATCCTCCTAGGTCTCCAACGATTGTTGCCATTGCTGTTGCAACGATTGTATTATCCATTGCCGCCATTAAAATACCAAGTAGTAAACCCGCAACAACAAATTTTGTCTTGCTGGAGTCTTTTTTTGATAATTGAGATTCCAAAGATAACCCTCCTTTAATAATAAGTAAACTATATTAAGTTTTGAGTGCAGCGCATAAAAATTATAAATATATTTTTAAAAATCAATTTACACAAGTGCACTGACAAAGCCATAAAGAATATTATAGTCAAATTTGACTAAAAGGCAAACTTTTTCTTCCGTCAAAATATTCTGTTGTATGGACAGCGAAAAAGTGAGTAATACTTAGTATTGGTAAAAAGTCAATGAAGGAAATTGTAAAAAAATATTTCAGTAAGAATACCTGCTGTTAACAGATGAAAAATGGTTTTTTCTTTACTTTGTCGAATAGGATAAAAGGAAGAGTAATAACTATATATCGTTTGTAACGAGCTTTATTAATATTGTGTAGAGAGGCAGAATAAGGTCGTATGGATATGATGCATCCGAAATGGGGTGAATATTATTATGAAAATATGGAAACGAATTCCGGATCAAGGAAGGCGTTCAATACCGCTACAACCGGTATTATGGATTGATGGCTCAAAAAAGGAAAACGAATGTCCTAACGTAGCAGTTACATTACAAATCCGTAGTATGTATAAAGAAAAATTTTCATATGAACTGACCTATGATGTAAACGACATACTTATTATTCGAATTGAAGTTGAAAATAAAGGAATGGAAATGATTTCACGAGTTGTAGTAAGCCATATGATTCGAGATTATTTTGCCTATATTCCAAATTCATTAAAGGTTGATAAGGGGATGAGCGAGTTTCTGTTCCAGCTTGTAAGGTGGAGAATCGATAATTTATTACCAAATGAGAAGGTAGAATTAATTTGTAAAATAAAAGCAAATAAAGATAAAGAACTCAAAAACACACTATTTCAGGCTACATATACATTTCAATATAACGGAGTATCATATGGTCCGTTGCAAACAAATGAAGTTGTTGTACGGCAATAATCAAAAGGAACCTGTATGAAAGGTTCCTTTTTGATTCCCTTTTTTGTTCGATCCATATTTACAATAGCGTCGATTTGATTGTATGTAATGAAGTTTACTCCGAAAGAATTAAATAGTAATTTTAGCGACTACAGAAACCCCGATAGTAAACGTATAATATCTGATAGATTTTTCTTTTGTAGCATGTAGGTCACCATATTTTTAAAATGATGCATGGCATATATATGAAATAGAATAGAAATGGTAGACAAGCTTAAGCGGAAATGTACACTCAATATGTACATTTTTTATTTTGTAGAAAAACATAATTGTTATAGAAACATATATTGGTATAGAAGGGAGGTGAAGTATGAAACATAAAGGGAAAATTAGTGGATTATTACTTGGGAATACAGTGGCAGTTACAGAATGGATTGCGCTTCAGGATGTAATTACAAAACTGGATTCGCGATCATTTTATACCGTCTTTATTATTTATATATTGCAAATGATACTCAGCTATTATTTTGGACATTGGTATGATAAAAAAGCGAGTGGGCGTATGGATACGGAAGTAGGAGGAATGGCAAGTAATGATTTTGTAGTTGATTTTTTTGAGAAAGTAGCTGCTTTATCAGAACGAGATTCTCATAATATTACAGTGTACATTCTTTCTGTGAAAGAATGGAAAGGACTTAAAGAAACAGTGCAAGAAAAAAAATTGGAGTTGTTAGTACAAAAATTGGAGAGCACGATTGTAAAGACAATTCGTAAAGGCGATGTCGTTACGAAGTGGGATGAAAATAAGTATGTGATTGTGGCGATTGATAACGGACATGAAAAGTCGACAATAACAAACCGATTAATGAAAAATATTGAAAGTGAAATAGAAAATGGTTTGTTAAGTATGACTCTATTATTTGGGGCTGCTAGTTATCCTATAGAAGGAAAAACGTTTGAAGAATTGTTAAGAAAGGCACAAAATCAATTGTACCAGCATAGAAATTTGTAAAAAAATAAGTGAAATTTTGATTTGAAGAAATATGATATGAAGAAGTTTTTATTGTAACATTTTTTTGACTTTTATTACAAAAAGAACTTTTTTTGTAATAAAAGTCTTTAAAATTATATGAAATAGGCATATAATTATGATGGATGTGTCAATGCATTTTGCACAATGTGTTTCATTTTAAAAGTGTAGAGGAAAGTATACTCTACACTTTTCCTTTTTAGGGAATGACAAGAATAATTGTAAGTTGTTGCAAGATAGCATTTATACTGTGTAAAATGAACGAAGAGATTATTTGATAGAAAGCGGGAAAGGGAATGATAGAATGATAGACGTGTGAGAACAACGAACATCTTTTATCAGGTGAATGATTACTGTTGTTCTTCAAATTATTATGGTTATGATGAATTCCGTTGTACTTTTGTGTAATACATAATATCAATAGGTTTTAAAAAGTGCCAAGTAAAAGATGGATATGGAACTGCTATTTAGTTCAAAAACGGAAAATGTAATTTCAAGTAATACAATTTGTACAAGCATTATAAACAATATGAATGATTTTCGTGAAAAAGGTGCGAGTGTGGAGTTTATAGAAGGTTATATAAGTTCATAGCTTTTTACACGATGATCGTATATAAGTAGGAGGAAAAAGATGTTGAAATATAGTAAATTAGCAATTGTAACTGCATTATCAATGACTTTACTAGCGGGTTGTTTCGGGCCGAAACCAGAAGAGGAATTATATATTGCATTTGAAAATGCTGCAAAGCAAGAAAAAACAATGTTTGAAGATGCAAAAAAACTTGAAACTTTAGAGAAAGAGGGACAAGAATTATATAACCAGATTGTTCAAGAAGGAAAAGATAATAATCAAACTGTTAAGGAAAAACTAAACCAAGCAGTGAAAAATACAGATGAACGAGAAAAAGTGCTTAAAAAAGAAAAAGAATCTTTAAATAAGGCACAAGAAGAAGTGAAATCGGCAGATAAATATGTGAAGAAAATTGAAGATAAGAAATTGAAAGATCAAGCGGATAAAGTGAAAAGCACATATGAGAAACGACATGATTCATTTAACAAAATGTATGATAGCTATAATAAATCGTTAAAACAAGAAAAAGAATTATATACAATGTTACAAGATAAAGGTACGAAATTAAAAGATATTAGTGAAAAAGTAAAAGTAGTAAATCAGTCTTATAAAGATATTGAATCAGAAAAAGACAAGTTTAATGAATTTACGAAGTCTTATAATACAGAAAAAATTGCTTTTTATAAACAAGCAAATATTAAAATTAAAGAAGAGAAAAAATAAAACAGTTTGGCCTACAATTGGCCAAACTGTTTTATTTTTTTGTATAGGTACGACTATACCATGGGACAGGTTCACTTAATTTCTTTTCTTGTTTTAGCGCTTCAGGACCAATATAATCTTGAAGTGTTTTTTTTGCTACTGTTAAAGATAAGGTTGTTTTCGGATTTCGATAGGAGGATTCAAGATGACCGAGATGTGGTAGGATTCGAAAATCTTCTTTTGTAGGAGGAATATGGAAAAAGTAATCACCTAAACGTATAAGAACATCAGATTGTTGTTGGCTAAAACGTGGATTTCTAGAGAAATGTAATCCTTCTTTAATAGCTTTTTTTTCAGTAATTAAGCGTTCTAAAGCTGTCTTTTTTAACCAGTATAAATACTTCGGATTAGTTGCAGCTTTAGCATGACGATTCACAACGAAAATAGATTGAGCTAGTCGATTAATAGAATGTTGGTTTTGTAATTGAGATTGTGGTTGTGAAGGTTTCATATTAAATCTCCTTTCAATTTTTCATTATTATACCATAAGTAAAAGCGATTTTTATTATATGCAAAAAGTGATTGTATATATTTTCAATATTAAAGCAATATTGTTACAAAAAACAACTATTTTGTATAATAGTAATAGAATGTGTTTTAGAAATTTGATAATGAAAGAGTGAGAAGTTTGAAAGAAATATTAAAACAGCAATATGCCATTATAGATATTGGATCTAATACAATGCGTTTAGTTATTTATGAAAAGCAAAATGGAGGTTTTTATAAAGAGATTGAAAATACGAAAGTGGTTGCAAGGTTAAGGAATTACTTAGTCGATGGTGTGTTGATTGAAGAAGGAATAGAGGTATTGTTACAAACATTATTTCAATTTCAAGAAAGTACACGATTCCATCAGTTGCGCCATGTACTTTGTGTTGCAACAGCAACAATTAGGCAGGCTGAGAATCAAGAGGAAATTAAAAAACTTGTTGAAGGACAAACAGACTTTACTCTTAGAGTATTATCAGAATATGAAGAAGCGCGTTACGGCTATTTAGCGGTTATGAATTCAACTTCGTTCTCGGAAGGGATTACAGTAGATATTGGTGGAGGAAGTACGGAAGTTACATACTTTCGAAATAGAGAGATTTTAGAGTATCATAGCTTTCCTTTTGGGGCACTTTCTTTAAAGCAACAATTTATTAAAGGGGACATACCTACTGAAGAAGAGTTGGAAAAGCTTCAAACGTACTTAGAATATCAATTTCGAACATTACCATGGTTAATTGATAAGAAATTACCCCTTATTGCAATTGGTGGTAGTGCGAGGAACTTAGTGAAAATTCATCAAAATTTAATTTGTTATCCTATAGCAGGAGTACATTTATACAAGATGAAAGAAGAAGATATTAAAAATGTGAAAGAAGAATTGGAAGGCTTGTCGTTCATAGAACTTCAAAAATTGGAAGGATTGGCAAAAGATCGAGCGGATACAATTGTTCCCGCAGTCGAAGTATTTCATACGCTTGTTAATGTTATAGAGGCACCAGCATTTGTATTAAGTAGAAAAGGATTAAGAGAAGGTGTTTTCTATGAAGAGTTGACAAAAGATTTGGGGATTTCATATTATCCGAACGTGGTCGAAGAAAGTTTGTATTTATTATCACATGAATATGAAATGGACATGGAATTTGTAATACAGCTTATTAAACATGGAAGATTAATTTGTCAACAGCTTGAAGAAACAGGGCTGATTTCTATGTCAGTAAAAGACTGGGAAGTGTTCCATCAAGCAGCGAAAGTATTTAATATAGGCAAATATATAGACGAAGAAGCGAGCCGTTTACATACGTTTTATTTATTAGCAAATAAAACAATTGATGGTATGATGCATAAAGAGCGAGTTAGATTAGCGCTTATTGCGTCTTATAAATCAAAAATGTTATTCAAACAACATCTGTCTCCGTTTGAAGGATGGTTTGATAAAAATGAACAAAAAAAAATTCGCCTATTAGGGGCTGTTTTACAATTTTCAGCAGCTCTAAATATAAGACAAAGATCGCTTGTTGAATCGATATCTATAACAGAAAGTAAAGAAGGATTAACATTTAAAATTGTATGTGAGCAATCGGCATTAGCGGAAAAAGTGCAAGCTGAAAAACAAAAAAAGCAGCTGGAAAGAGTATTGAAAACGAATATTAACTTATTCTTCGAATCAAAACACTAAGTTGTACGGATGTCTTTACAAAAAATTAACACTTTGGAATATTGTAATTTGTTAAAATGAAAGTAACTAAATTATAGTAAAAAAGTTTCAAGGGAAGTGTGAAGAGGATGGAAATGTTGAAGGGGAATATAGTCAATTTAAATGATACAGCTTATTACAACAATAGAGAACTAAGTTGGTTAGCATTTAATGAACGTGTACTACAAGAAGCACAGGATGAAATGAATCCGCTTTTAGAAAGATTAAAGTTTATTAGCATTTTTAGCTCCAATTTAGATGAATTCTTTATGGTACGTGTAGCAGGATTGAAGGATCAAGTGAGCGCTGGGTTTAACCAACCAGAAAATAAGGCCGGCTTAACACCAAAAAAGCAATTAAATAAAATTGCGATAAAGGCCCATGAATTAATGACTGTACAATATGATACGTTTAAAAATTATGTGTTGCCAGCGTTGGAGCTAGAGGGGATTGAGCGTTTAACATTCCATGATTTGACGAAAGAACAAAGAGAATTTATAGAAGAGTATTTTGATGAGCAAATTTTCCCAGTCTTAACACCTGTAGCTATCGATGCGTATCGTCCATTTCCTATGTTATTAAATAAAAGTTTGAATTTAGCTACTCTTTTATATGATGAGAAACAAGTGGAGGAAGAAAACCGCACGAAGTTAGGAATTGTACAAGTTCCTTCATTACTTGAACGTTTCATATTTTTACCGAGTGAAGGGCAAAAGCATAAATTTATTTTATTAGAAGATGTAATTAGTGGTTTTACTCATAAATTATTCACTGGATATAAAGTATCATCTGTTACTCGTTTCCGTATTACACGCAATGCGGATTTAACGATTCATGAAGAAGGTGCGAGAGATTTATTAAAAGTAATTGAAAAAGAATTAAAAAAGCGTAAGTGGGGAGCTGCTGTACGTTTAGAAGTTGGCAAAGAACACATTGATGAAAGAGTATTAGCGTTATTATATGAAGTGTTGGAAGTAAAAGATGAAGATGTGTATATAATGGATGGACCGTTAGATTTAACATGTCTATTTTCTTTATATAAAAAACTAGCGCCTTTATATGAACATTTAGTATATCCGGCTCTTATTCCACAACGACCTCAAGATTTAGGGGATGCGGAAGATGTATTTGAAAAAGCAATTGAGCATGATATTTTATTACATCATCCGTTTGAATCGTTTCAGCCAGTAGTTGATTTTGTTCGTGATGCAGCAGACGATCCGAATGTACTTGCGATCAAACAAACATTATATCGAGTAAGTGGTGATTCTCCAATTATTCAGGCGCTAAAGGTAGCGGCTGAAAAAGGGAAACAAGTGACGGTATTAGTTGAGTTAAAGGCAAGGTTTGATGAAGAAAATAATGTGCATTGGGCTAAAGAATTAGAACAGGCGGGTTGTCATGTTATTTACGGTGTAAGTCATTTGAAAACACATAGTAAAATTACGCTAGTTGTAAGAAGAAAAAACGGAAAAATTGAAAGGTTCGTACATCTTGGAACCGGAAATTACAATGATGCAACCGCAAAGCTATATACTGATTTTGGCTATATTACGTCACGAAAAGACTTTGGGGTCGATGCAACAAATTTCTTTAATTATTTGAGTGGTTATACAACAAAGCCACATTTTCATCATTTATCGGTTGCACCATTTGATATAAGAGAGCAATTTATCGATTTAATAGATGAAGAAATTCGTTATCATAGGCAATATGGAAATGGATATATCATTGCTAAAATGAATTCATTAACTGATAAACCACTTATTAAAAAAATGTATGAAGCATCACAAGCTGGAGTAAAGGTAGAGCTCATCGTTCGAGGAACATGCTGCCTACGACCTGGTATTCCAAATGTAAGTGAAAATATTCGGGTAGTTAGTGTTGTCGGGAGATATTTAGAACATAGCCGTATTTATTATTTCCATCATAATGGAGAAGAGAAAATATATTTATCTTCAGCTGACTGGATGACAAGAAATATGGAGAAACGTGTAGAAATATCTTTCCCGATATTAGATATTGAAATGAAGGCACGAATTAAGGCGATTTTACAGCTTACTTTAGCTGATAATGTGAAAACACGTGAACAAAATAAAGACGGTGACTATTATTATGTTATTAATAATGGGGCAGAAGAGATTGATAGCCAAGTGAAGTTATTTAAGATGGCGTATCAAAACACAGATGCCGAATAATGAGAACAAAGTAAAAAACCTCTTTTTTAAGAGGTTTTTTACTTTGTTCTCTACTTATTATAAAGGATGCGTAGAGAGAATACTTTTTATTATAAGCAAGTTAATGGATTATGAATCGGTTAAGAAAGGAAATAACATTAGTAGAATTGTTGCGGTACATTAATAATAGAATGGTTGTTGACAAGGTCCGCCATAACAAGGATAAGGTGTCGGCGGTGGGAAAGGTGGTGGATATGGTGGATAATACGGTCTAGGACCGAAAGCTAATGCTCCGCCAAGCAGTCCACCAGCAATACCAGCTAGAAATGGGACGCCAAAAAACGGAAAGAAGCGTGAGTCGCCTACTGGACCAATAGGTGCTGAACGGACTGGGATTGGTTGATAATATGGATACATGAACAAACCTCCTTTATTGGACTCACTTTTATCATATGGTAAATGAAACATGGATGAGCGCGTACAAGAAAGGATATGTAAGAAAATAGGCGAATGATTACGAATGTTGGAGTGTAAAAATTGTTATCTCAGGTTTTGCCATAAATCGGAATGGGACACGTGTTCTGCCAAGGCCGCGATTGACATAGAGAGCTAAATCTTGGATCGTATAGAAACCTTCTACATAGTTTTTAGCAAGTGTTGGGGTAATAATGGCGCCTAAAAAAGGTATTTGTACTTGTCCGCCATGGCTATGACCAGAAAGTTGTAAGTTAACTGGATATGTAGCAATTTGCGGTGCAATATCTGGTTCGTGAACAAGAACAATGTTATAAATGTTTTTCCGAGCGCGCTGTAGTGTTTCCTTTATTTTGGGTTTGCCTAATAGTATATCATCAAGACCGAAAATTGAAATTTCACTATTATCCAGTAGACGGATTCTCTTTTCACTGTTTAGTAACAGTTCAAATCCAGATTCACGCATGATGTGTTCGTAGTATTCCGTTCCATATCCGCCGTGATCATGGTTACCATAAATAGAAAATTTACCGAAGGGTGCTTGTATATTTTTTAAAATAGATGCAACGAAAGGAGTGTCAGTATACGTTTGATAATTATCAATGAGATCACCAGTAAAAAGAACAATGTCGGGTTTTACAGCATTAATTTTAGAGACGATTTGAGATAAATGTTGGAGAGAGAAATAGTATCCGAGATGTAAATCGCTAAATTGAAGAATCTTCATACCGTGAAAGCTTTTTGGGATGAGTTGTGATTTCAGTGTATGTTCTGTAAAAGAGAGCAGATGAGGCTCAATATATTTAGCATAATAGTATCCGATACTAGTCGTTATAAATGAATATAGGCAAGTACGCATTCCAGTTTTTAAAAAATCTCTTCTTGTAATTTTCTTCATAAAAATATGAGTATACCTATTTGGCTTATATTACATGTATTCGTTACATTTACAGGTTACTCAAATCTCCTTTCGTTTTTTTTTAATATATTTTAAATCATGTAAAAGTAGTATAGATAACGAAAAAGTGAATAAAAAGAAATCTCTTTACGTTAAAATATCAGAAAAGTTTAAAAATATAAAGATTTCTATTAAATAAAATGATAAAATGAATGTGTATTCATTTTTTGGAGGGGATATAATATGAAAGAAAAAGTAGTTATTGTAACAGGTGGATCGAGCGGAATGGGAAAAGGAATGGCGACTCGTTTTGCAAAAGAAGGGGCACGAGTTGTTATTACAGGACGTACAAAGGAAAAACTAGAGGAAACAAAATTGGAAATTGAACAATTTCCAGGACAAATATTACCGGTACAAATGGATGTAAGAAATACGGATGATATTCAGAAAATGATTGAACAGATTGATGAGAAGTTTGGACGAATTGATATTTTAATAAATAATGCAGCTGGAAACTTTATTTGTCCAGCAGAAGATTTATCCGTGAACGGCTGGAATTCGGTTATTAATATTGTGTTAAATGGTACATTTTACTGTAGCCAGGCTGTCGGAAAATATTGGATTGAAAAAGGTATAAAAGGAAATATCATTAACATGGTAGCAACATATGCGTGGGATGCAGGTCCGGGAGTGATTCATTCGGCTGCAGCGAAGGCTGGAGTATTAGCAATGACGAAGACACTCGCTGTTGAGTGGGGACGTAAATATGGAATCCGAGTTAACGCTATTGCGCCAGGACCAATTGAACGTACGGGCGGTGCTGATAAATTATGGATTTCAGAAGAAATGGCTAAGCGTACGATACAAAGTGTTCCGCTTGGAAGACTGGGTACGCCAGAAGAAATTGCAGGTCTAGCTTATTATTTATGTTCAGATGAAGCTGCGTACATAAATGGAACTTGTATGACAATGGATGGAGGACAACATTTACATCAATATCCATTTTAAAAGGGATAAGAAAAATGTGACGGAATTGTGACATATGAAAGAAAAGTGTTTACAAGAGGTCATATATACGTTATATTTAAGACCTCTTTTTTCTTCATAGTAGAATTGCTAATTCCCCTTAGCATTTTACCCCTCTAATCCCTTCAGGAAAACTGAAGGGATTTTTTATTATTTTTCCGTAAATATCATGTTATAATTTTTGAAAAGTAAAGGGAGGGAAGCACGTTGATAGATGCATTAGATGTAATGAGTAACTTGGATAAAGTCCTTCCTTATTATCAAGCAATTTTTAGTGCTGATGAACATACTGTAATTGGATATGAAGTAGTAGGGCGTATTCAAACAGAAGAGGGCATACAAAGTTTAGCTTCTTTCTTTCATGATGACTCTATTCCAAGTGAGTTTCAACTAGAAGCGGATAACATTATAGTAGAAAAAGCTTTAAATCGTTATTTAGAAAGTGATCAAAAACTATTATTATTTATACATCGAAATGCTAACGTATTAATGAACGATGATGATGAAAGTTTGCTTCAACTTTTATTGATGTATGAAAAACAAGGTTTAAATTTGAAAAACATTGTTTTAGAGATTACAGAACATGAATGTAAAGAAGATATAGAGCAATTTAATCATTTGCTTATGTATTATCGTACATATGGTATTCAAATTTCGATTAATAAAGTCGGAACAGGTACAAGTAATTTAGAACGTATTAGCGTGTTAGCACCTGATATTTTAAAAGTAGATTTAACAAATTTAAGGCAAACTGCACTTTTACAATCTTATCAAGATATTTTATATTCTTTATCATTACTTGCTAGAAGAATTGGTGCGACATTGTTATATGAAGAAATAGATGCTTTTTATCAACTACAATATGCTTGGAAAAACGGTGGTAGATACTATCAAGGAAATTATTTGAAAGAATGTTTACCTGATTTTATTGAAACGAACGTTTTGAAAGAACGACTTGGTAATGAGTGTCATCAATTTATTCAACATGAGAAGAAGAAGTTACAAAAAATTTATAATTTAACAGAAATGTTACGCGATCGAATTGGTGATGTTCTAGCGAAACAGAAAAAAAATGAAGATATAAATGATTGGTTATTACAATTTAGCCAAAGTGTATCACAATGTAGTTTTCGTATATTTATTTGTAACGAAGATGGTTTCCAACAATCAGGAAACGTTATGAAAAAAGATGGGGAATGGATTGTGATGCCTGAGTATTATATGAAGAACTGGAGTTGGCGCCCGTATTTTCTAGAGAATATTATGAAAATGCGTTTTGAGAATAAGGCAAGACTTTCAGATTTATATGCTGATATTGAAACCGGTGAGATGGTACGAACATTTTCTTTCCCGATTGATGATGAAAACTTTTTATTTATAGATTTATCGTATGAATATTTATATGAAGAAGATGTTTTATTTTAATGCACGAAGAGATTCGTGCATTTTTTGTTTGTTTTTATCATAAATTGGTAATAGTGAAAATGGTGCCGAAAATGCTGTCTATCGTTGTAAAGATTTTACGAACGAAACCAGCCCTTTCTTTGCATAATCATTGTTACAATGAATACTACAAAGACAAGTTTTCTTAAAAGGAAGGTGAAAAAATGAAAAAATATGGAATATGGTTAGTTCTATTTGTATGCGTTGCCTTTCTAGTTGGTTATAGTGTTACAACTGTTTTAGGAAAAGAGGAAGTGAAAATTGATCGGAAAGAAGTGTTTACAACGATACAAAAGGGCTATGAAACCCAATTTTCAATTCGTGGGAAGCGTTTGCCGATGAATAAGATGATAGAAACGTTATCACCATATTTTACAGAGAATTTCCTTCAAGTATTTACAGATGAAAATAGTAGAAGTGATAAACAAAGTGGTGAATATTTACTTCCAGCAAAAGAAGCGCCATTTTCTTTTAATTCAGAAACGAAAATGTCATATGATGAAGAGCATAAAATTTTATATGTTTATGAGCGGGCGAAAAGTGGACAATATCAAATTGTAACATTGCAAAGAGATCAAGGGAAATGGAAATTGGCTGGATATCATGAAAGTCAAGAACTTTTAACTGAAATAAAAAGGTTACAACAATTATAAAGTGAAACTTTAATCAGGGGCATATCCCGTTTAATATGAACTTGCCACAATCAGATGCATACTTCCAAAATATATCGGGATAAGAATAGGAATAGGTCTTTACCTATTCCTATTCTATATTAAGAAGTTGTTGTAATTTTTCAATTTGAAAACCAGCAACAACTTCTCCATCAATTACAACCGTCGGAGTTGAATAAGAATCATAGTCATATAAAAGACGATTGCGAGCAGCGGCGTCTTTTTTTACGTCAAACTCTTCGTATACAACGTTATTATGCTTTAAAAATTCTTTCACAATAACACATGGCGGACAATCAGGTTGTGTGTAAACCTCAATTTTTTTCATTGCAATTCCTCCTTTTTACTGTTTTTTATTATATTCTTCCAGTATAAAAATCGCAATAAAGAAGGGAAAAGATGTTCTTTCTGTTTTTTCCTTCGTATTTCGACAAATTTTTAGTTGAGTTTCTGGCCAATAACCTTTATCCTAGAGTGTGGAACATTTTTTCTGTTATGACGGATAGAATGAGTATAGCTGTAAAACCTATTGGTAGGAAGATCAGAGAAAGGAGAGATTTCATGTCTCTACTCCAAGGAATTTTAACTCGACTTGTTAGTCTACAAGAACAAGCTGAAAGCGGTGAAGTAGCACAACGCTATTTTGAAGTGAACGGTGAGCGCAAATGTAGCGTGAAATTTTTCGATAAAAGTGAAATGTATGAGTTAGAAGTGTATCAACAAGGTGAAAAACCTCAAGTGTATCAATTCGATAATATCGACATGGTTGCAATTGAGATTTACGATATCATTTCTTGATACATATAAAAAAGGTGTTGCCATAGGGCAACACCTTTTTTAGTTCTATTACTTTTAGTATATATGTATAAGGATTTTTCATTTTTCCTACAATGGTAATAAAGTGAAATTGTAATCAGTCGTATTTCTGCGTCTTATACTGCTTATTAGCTATTGCCAATTGGGAGCGCATAGTATAAATAGCAGGATGAAAATAGTGAGGAGGTGTGTTATATGGAACGTTTACCAGTTGTGATTTGTCCTAACTGTCACAATTCTGCTGAGATTATTCATGTATTAACGGCTCAATCGAATCAAAATGTAATTTATACGTGCCAAGTTTGCCAATATGTAATTCGGAATATTGAAACGAATAAAGGGTAGGGAGTTATAATTTTTGTTTTTGTCCCATACAATGAGAATACGAAAAGTCTGTCTAATTGAAAGGACGTGACTATGTGACCGGTGAACATAAATTTTATAATGTTTCAGAGAGACATTTAAATTTTGATATGGTCTTTACCCGTATTTGTAATTTCATTGAAAAGGATCCGCGAAATTTATATCGTTTATCCATTGGGACAGACTCACAAGCACATCAAAAGGATACGAGGTTTATTACAGCAATTCATATTCATCGCGTTGGAAAAGGAGCCTGGGGGTGTTTACACCATCAATCAGTAAAAGATAAGCCAGAAACTTTACGTGAGAAAATATATTTAGAGACGCAGTTTAGTCAAGAAATCGCATGCCTATTTACTCCAAATCATATACAAACAATATGGGATTTATTGCATCCATATGCTCAAGATGGGGCTGGTTTTATAATGGAGATTCACTTAGATATCGGAAATGATGGTTTAACAAAAGAATTTATTCTAGATATGACAGCGAAAATTCAAGCGATGGGGTTAACTGCAAAAATTAAGCCAGATGCTTATGCGGCGTTTAGTTATGCAAATCGATATACGAAATAAAAACAATTTATATATTTCTTCCACTAAAAACTGAATATTACATCTATTAAATAGGCTAAAAATTTTATATAATAATGGTAACGATGCGAGTATAAGGAGAGGGGTATATGAAAAGGGAATTTGTTTTAACGGAAGAAGAGGAAAGTTTGTTACTAGATGTTTTATTTCAGCAAAATTATGCGAGTGAAATTTTAGCTGTGGAACTTACAGATATCGAGAATGGTTTAAAAAAGACAGACGTAATGCAATATAAAAAAATCACAAGGTTATTTTACAGATTAAAAAATAAAGGGTATTAAGCGCTACCGGAATGGTAGTCTTTTTTTTATGTTATATGCTAAAATAGCTGTGTAATTTTGTTTTTTACTGAAAGAATGTAAGGACAAAATAATAATATGAAAACGCTGTCATAAAATGTGAATAGAGCCGGTGATTATAAGCAGGAAAAAGGGAAAATGGGGGATGTAATATGATTAGTATTCCAAAAGACGAGTTTCAACAAATTTTTGTAAAAGATTTAATGATTTCATCAGAAAAAGTAGCACACGTTCAAATAGGGAATGGTTTAGAGCATGCTTTACTCGTACTTGTGAAATCTGGATATTCGGCGATACCTGTTTTGGACCCGATGTACAAATTGCACGGGTTAATTAGTACTGCTATGATTTTAGACGGTATGTTAGGGCTAGAACGCATTGAGTTTGAAAGACTTGAAGAGATGAAAGTAGAGCAGGTAATGAAGCAAGATATTCCGGTTCTTAAGTTAGAAGACTCATTTGCAAAAGCTTTAGAAATGACTATTGATCATCCATTTATTTGCGCTGTCAATGAAGATGGGTATTTTGAGGGGATTTTAACACGTCGAGCTATTTTAAAATTGTTGAATAAAAAAGTAAGGCAACATAATCGATAAAGTGAGAAAAGTGACTTCATAGAAACGGAGAAGTCACTTTTTTTTCGTGCATATCAGTTGTGTATGTATTATATTTAAAAAGATAAAAAATATAAGAGTATGTAGTTAAATTACGGATGAAAAGCTTATTGAGATAAGGTGTATGGAAGCTAAGGAAAGAGGGAGAAAGTTGCAAATTGATGATTTTCAAATGATGGTTGTGTTAGCACAGGAATCAAATATGAGAAAAGCGGCGGAACGTTTATTTGTTTCACAACCTGCGCTTAGTCAACGATTACAATCTATGGAGAAACAATGGGGAATGAAGTTTTTTATTCGCTCGCAAAAAGGATTGACAATTACACCTGAAGGGGAAAAAGTAGCAAATTACGCAAAAGAAATGCTACAAAGGGAAGAGGATATTAAAAGTGAGTTAGCTGTTTTTAGAACAGAAACTCACGGGACGTTAAAAATAGCTGTCGCATCAGTTATTGGTCAATATTGGCTCCCTCCTGTTTTGAAAAAGTTTGTGCATAAATATCCTTCTGTGAAAATATCGCTGTTTACTGGCTGGAGTAGTGAAGTGCAAAAGCAATTTTATGAAGGTGACGTTCATGTTGCTATATTGAGAGGAACACAAGAATATAAAGGCCAGAAGCAACAATTATTTGAAGATGAACTTTATTTAGTGGATAAAGAAATAAAAGATATTTCGATGTTAAAAGAAACAAATAGACCATTTATTCAATTTAAAAGTGATTCGACTTATTATGGACAAATACAAAATTGGTGGTATGGTTTATTTTCTAATCCACCTAAGAGAACAATTGTCGTCGATCAAATTGAGACTTGTAAACAACTCGTTTTAAATGGTATAGGTTATGCTCTTTTACCTTCTACTGTTTTAAAAGAAGTACAGGAAAATATGTATAAAACACCTGTTCAATTAACGAGAGAAACGTGGTTATTGACGAGTGAATCAGCTAGACAATTGAAGCAAGTACAAGCATTTTTAGAAATTATAGAAGAAATTCAAATGGAAAAATAGGATTATTATCTTGCTACTCGCTCTATCGTTTGGTAGAGTAACATTATAAATGGATTTAGGAGGCAACAAGAATGAAAATGATGGACGCTAACGAAATTATTTCGTTTATTCAAAAAAGTGAAAAGAAAACTCCTGTAAAGGTATACATAAAAGGGGATTTAAAAGAAGTAACATTCCCTGAAACGGTACAAGCATTTGTAAATAAAAAGTCTGGTGTATTATTTGGAGAATGGTCTGAAATTAAGACAATTCTAGATGAAAATAGCAAGTACATTGTTGATTACGTTGTTGAAAATGACCGTCGTAATTCTGCAATTCCAATGCTTGATTTAAAAGGTATTAAAGCTCGTATTGAGCCAGGCGCGATTATTCGTGACCACGTTGAAATCGGCGACAATGCTGTTATTATGATGAATGCAACAATTAATATCGGTGCTGTAATTGGTGAAGGTTCTATGATCGACATGAACGCGGTACTTGGTGGACGTGCAACTGTTGGTAAAAACTGTCACGTAGGTGCAGGTGCAGTACTTGCAGGTGTTATTGAGCCACCTTCAGCAAAACCAGTTATCGTTGAAGACGATGTTGTTATTGGTGCTAACGTAGTTGTGTTAGAGGGAGTTACAGTAGGTAAAGGTGCAGTTGTAGCAGCAGGAGCTGTTGTAACAGAAGATGTACCTCCATATACAGTTGTAGCAGGTACTCCAGCACGTGTAATTAAAGAGATTGATGAGAAGACAAAAGCAAAAACTGAAATTAAACAAGAGCTTCGTCAATTAAACCCAGAGAAATAAAAACAAAAAAAGCGTAAGAGCATAAACAGGCTCTTACGCTTTTTATAGATAGAGGTGCAAAAATGGCAGTAAGCAAATTCGTTCAAATTCGTAGAGACTTACACAAAATACCGGAAATTGGTTTTAAAGAGTGGAAAACACAACAGTATATTTTAGATTACATAGGAACGCTTTCGAATGAACATGTGGAAGTGAAAGTATGGAGAACGGGTGTCATTGTTAAAGTAAAGGGGAAAAATCCAGAAAAAGTTATAGGTTATCGCGCAGATATAGACGGTTTACCAATTACAGAGGAAACTGGATATGAGTTCGCTTCTGTTCATGAAGGAATGATGCATGCATGTGGACATGACTTACATACGACAATCGGTTTAGGCCTTCTAACAGCAGCTGTAACAGAAAGAATAGATGATGACCTTGTATTTCTATTCCAACCAGCTGAAGAAGGGCCTGGAGGGGCTCTTCCTATGTTAGAGAGTGAAGAGTTAAAAGAATGGAAGCCGAATATTATTCTCGGCCTTCATATTGCACCTGAATACCCTGTAGGGACAATTGCTACAAAAGAGGGGCTATTATTTGCAAATACATCAGAGTTATATGTTGATTTAAAGGGGAAAGGTGGACATGCAGCTTACCCTCATACTGCAAATGATATGATTGTCGCAGCTAGTCATCTTGTTACACAGCTTCAGTCCGTTATTAGTCGTAATGTAAACCCACTTGACAGTGCAGTAATTACAATCGGAAAAATAACAGGCGGTACAGTTCAAAATATCATAGCAGAAAAGTCTCGATTAGAGGGAACGATCCGAACGTTATCAGTGGAATCGATGAGCCGTGTTAAAAGTAGGATTGAGGCAATTGTTGCAGGTATAGAAGCTTCCTTCCAATGTGAAGCCGTTATTGACTACGGAGCGATGTATCATCAAGTATACAATCATGAAGCATTAACGAGAGAGTTTATGCAATTTGTAAGTGAACAAACTGATATGAAAGTAATTACATGTACTGAGGCAATGACAGGTGAAGATTTTGGTTATATGCTTCAAGAGATTCCTGGATTTATGTTTTGGCTTGGGGTAAATTCAGAATATGGTTTACATCATGCAAAATTACAACCAGATGAAGAGGCTATTGAGAAAGCTATCGTATTTTTAGATCAATATGTAAAGTGGAAGGGAACTAGAAAGTAAACTTGCTCGCCAACTTGGTGGGTATTCGTTAGTTTCAAGGTGAAAACATCTTTTATCCCACTTTAATGGGCAGTAAGACCCCCACCTCAAAATGCAGCGAAAGCAAAGAAGTTAGGTGGGGGCGGGCTGCCCATTAAAGTCCGATTGGTGAGGGCTGATTAAAGTTTCACTTTATATTTGTTTTGAATACACATCGGCATACAAATGGATAAAATAATGAGCAGTGGTTTCGAGCCGCTGCTCATTATTCATTATCGCTTATTGAGAAGATGATTAGTTAACTAGCTTATATATGTTTACAATTCGTGTGGAAAGTGTGTAAAATCAAGGTGAAACGTAGAAAAAAGGGTGGGGAATTACGTGCAGATTAGCAGTGCGATTTTATGTTTTGTTTTATATACATATGTTATTATTGCGGCGGTTTATTTTGGGATAAGTTTTTATGCCTACCGTTTAGCGAATAATAATGAATATGAAGAGACATACAACTGGGTGAAAAGGTATTTATCACCTGTACTAGAAATTATGAATGGGTTTGTTCTTTTTTTATTTATTGGATTAATTGCTTTTTCAACGAGCTTAGTAGGAAATAAGACTACATTATTTGTACTAGGTATCATTATTTTTATGCTATTAGGAATTCGTATTGGTAATACGGTATTTTGGAATGAGAGAAAAGTAGATGGTTGGACGGGAATGCTAATACCGTGTATGCTAGCTGCTATCGTGACGAATATAGAACATGAATATTATCAGTTGCATTTTTGGCTCATAATTGTTTTAACAATTCTCTCTGTGTTGTATATAAGTACTGTCGTGCTAACATACATTGCAAATGAAAAGGGAGATGTAAAAGGTACGCATTTCTTTAGAGGGCGTGCATTGTTATGGAGTGTGCCAACGATGGCGGTTATAGCAATTATTGCGATATTAGTAAATGGGTATCAATTTACGAATTGGCAACTGTTTTTAGAAAATTGGTGGATTTTCATTCTTTCGTTTATCGCTTTTTTAGGTGCAACGCATTATTTATTTCATCAACACCATTATATATTGGCATTGCTATTCGCATTCACACAACTATTATTTGCTTTCTTCGGACAAGAAACGTTATTATTCGTTTTTGAAACGTTTAGTTCATTTGGAAACATATTTGTATTTGGTATGTTAATTTTCAGTATCGCATTTTATTTACAACAGTATTTTTATATGCAAAAACAAAAATAAAGAATGATATACAGGTTTTTGTAGCAAATCTAAAGTATGTTACAATAAAAATACATAGTATTCGATGTTATTGGAGGAATTCCTGTGGGTGAAAAAGAGAAAGAATTTGCTGTCATTGGGCTTGGGCGTTTTGGTGGAAGTATTTGTCGAGAACTTGCTCAATTAGGTATGGAAGTAATGGCAATTGACTCAGATGAGGATAAAATTAATGAGTTTGCAAATATAGCTTCACATGCTGTAATTGCCGATTCAACAGATGAGATGGTATTAAAAAGTCTTGGTATTCGTAATTTTGATCATGTAGTCGTTGCGATTGGGGACAATTTGAATTCAAGTATTTTAACAACGTTAATTTTGAAAGAGTTAGGTGTAAAAAATATTACTGTAAAAGCTCAAAATGATTACCATGAAAAAGTATTAAGTAAAATAGGAGCAGATCACATTGTGCACCCAGAGCGTGATATGGGAAAAAGGATTGCAAATAATATTGCATCAAGTAATGTATTAGACTATCTTGAGCTTTCAGATGAGCATAGTATTGTAGAGATTATTGCAAATAAAAAAATTGATGGTCATTCTTTAATCGAATTAGATATTCGTGCGAAGTTTGGATTGAATATTGTAGCGATTAAACGTGGTAAAGAAGTTATTGTATCTCCTCGAGCTACGGAAAACATTCAAGCGGGAGATATATTAATTGTAATTGGTCATGACGATGAAGTAGATCGTTTCAAGCACTTTTTAAGATAAGAGAAAAGGACAATACCATAAAGGTATTGTCCTTTTTCTTATATCTCCATAATGATTGGTAAAATCATTGGGCGACGTTTCGTTTTCTCATATAGGAATGGTGCTAATGTGTCTGTAATTTCATTTTTAATTTCAGACCATTGTGTTGTTTTACGTTCCATTACTTTTTCTAAATGAGTTGTAATTAATGTTTGAGCATCATTAATTAAATCACTACTTTCGCGCATATAAACGAAACCACGTGAGATAATATCAGGCCCTGCTGCAACTTTAAATTCTTTCATATCAATGCTTACAACGACAATAACAAGTCCTTCTTCAGAAAGGATACGACGATCGCGTAATACGATATTACCGATATCTCCAATACCATTTCCGTCAATATAAACAGATCCAGATGGTATTTTACCAGCTACACTTGCTTCATCTGAACGTAAGGCAAGAACATCACCATTATCCATAATGAAACAGTTTTCTTCTGGAATACCACAATCATTTGCTAATTTCATATGCATACGTTGCATACGATATTCACCATGAATTGGCATGAAATACTTCGGTTTAATTAGACGAAGCATTAGCTTTTGTTCTTCTTGTCCACCGTGTCCACTCGTATGAATGTTTGACAGTTTTCCGTGGATTACATCAGCACCAGCACGGTACAACATATTAATTGTACGGCTTACACTAATTGTATTACCAGGGATTGGTGAAGAAGAGAACACAACTGTGTCGCCAGGAATAATTTGAATTTGACGATGGGTACCATTAGCAATACGTGAAAGTGCTGCCATTGGCTCCCCTTGACTACCTGTACATAAAATAACAACTTTATTAGCCGGTAGACGATTTAATTGAGATGCATCTATGAATGTATCTTTCGGACAGCGAATATAACCGAGGTTTTGTCCGATTTCAATCGCTGCCTCCATACTTCGGCCAAATACAGCCACTTTACGATTGTTTTCAACAGCCGCTTCAACGACTTGTTGCAAGCGATGGATATTTGATGCAAAGGTTGCGAAGATAATACGACCTTCTACTTTGCGGAAAATATCTTGAATACTATCACCAACACGGCGCTCAGACATTGTAAAGTTTGGAACTTCACTGTTTGTACTGTCAGATAAGAGACAGAGTACACCGTCTTTTCCGATTTCAGCCATTTTTGTTAAGTCCGCTGGTTCACCAACTGGTGTGAAGTCAAATTTGAAATCTCCAGTATGAACCACTTGTCCTTGAGGTGTTTTCACAACAACTCCGTATGAATCTGGGATACTGTGAGTTGTACGGAAGAAGGAAACAGATGTCTTTTTAAATTTAATAACATCATCTTCTTGAATTTCATAAAGTTTTGCTTTACGAAGTAATCCGTGCTCTTCTAATTTGTTTTTGATTAGTGCAATTGCTAATTTTCCGCCATAAATCGGAATGTTTACTTGACGTAATAAGTAAGGAATTCCACCGATATGATCTTCGTGACCATGTGTAATGAATAATCCTTTAATTTTATCTTCGTTTCGCACAAAATAAGTGTAATCTGGTATTACATAATCGATTCCGAGGAGTTCGTCTTCTGGAAACTTAATTCCAGCGTCAATTATAATAATTTCATCTTGAAATTGAACAGCATATGTATTTTTACCGATTTCACCAAGACCACCTAAAGCAAAAACGGCTGCTTGATCATTCTTTAGAAATTTCATATGACTATACGATTTCCGCTAATGTTAAATCAGCGTTTTCTTTTTCATATTCAAGATGATTGCCAGTCACAGACTGAACGAATTCGATATTATATGCGAACTTATTTAATTTTGTACGAACATCCTTCTCAGACGTAGCCTCTAAATATAAAACTTTTGTATTTTCACGTACTGGAACCTCAGTCATTTTTTCTTGATAAAATACTTTAAAAATCATTTGGAAAACCTCTCCTTGTCTATGTTTTGCATTATCTGTTACTTATTATAAAGCAAACAGTCACGATTTTCATGTTTTTTCGAATGAGAATGAAGAAAAAGCCCGAAATGGGCACAATTTAAGCGATCGTCTTTTTACGGACTAGATCTTTTAAATAACGCTTCAGCTTTTTCTTCAGCTTCTTCAGCATGATTACTCCTTCCTTTCCTTATTTTAAACATGCATATTACTAGTGAAAACGCCGTCTCTGATATAAGAAAGAGGACAAAAGTGAATGTTGAATCTTGTCTTTTCTCATACAGAGAAAGTTATTCTATAGTAACGATTAGTAGCCGTTAGTTATAGCTATAGTATGAGAAAGAATAGAAAAGAAAATTCATACGAACAAGTATCCACATTTTTTACTAATATATATATGCAGGTTTCATAAATAAGGTCAGAAAGTGAACGCTTTCTTCACAGATGTTTAATATGTTATACTTTTTTTTAGAATTTGAAAAGCGATAATCAAAATAGGAATATAGAGTAACAGAAAGGATTTTGACAAATGAATGATAAAATTGTCTTTTTTGATATTGATGGAACATTATTAGATCATGATAAGAAGATTCCGCAATCTACGCGAGACGCAGTAAGGCAGTTACAAGAAAAAGGCGTGCATGTAGCAATTGCGACAGGACGTGCGCCATTTATGTTCGAAGATATTCGTAAGGAACTTAATATCCACAATTATGTTAGCTTTAATGGACAGTACGTTGTATTTGAAGATGAGGTAGTATTTAATAACCCATTACATCCAGCTGCTCTACATAAGTTTACTCAGTTTGCAAAACAAGAAGGATATCCACTTGTATATCTTGATCATCAAGAAATGAGAGCATCAGTGGAATATCATGATTATGTAAAAGAAGGTTTTGGAAGTTTAAATTTTGAGCATCCGGCATATGAACCTGATTTTTATGAGAAGCGTAATATTTATCAAACACTTCTTTTCTGTGAAGTAAATGAAGAAGAAAAGTTTATAAATCAGTACCCAGACTTTCATTTTATTCGCTGGCATGCGTATTCAATGGATATTATTCCAAATGGTGGTTCTAAGGCAAAAGGGATTGAGAAATTCATTGAAAAGCTAGGATTTAACCGTGAACAAGTGTATGCATTTGGGGATGGCTTAAATGATTTAGAAATGATTGAAGCGGTTGGAACAGGTATTGTAATGGGGAATGGTCATGAAGACTTGAAAAAACTTGCAAATCATGTGACAAAGGATGTTAGTGAAGACGGTATATATCATGGTTTAAAATGGGCTGGATTGCTATAAGTGAATATGGAATCTATTTCATATAATAAAAAGGCGGAAGATTATCTTCCGCCTTTTTTATTATCGCTCCAGAGGTTTTGAATCGTCAGGAGCGGCAAATGGATTTTCTTTATTAATGTGGTCATAGAACATAACACCATTTAAATGGTCAATTTCATGTTGAAATACAATTGCTGGTAAACCTTTTAAACGTAATTTTACTTCTTCGCCGTTGATAGAAGTTGCTTTCACTGTAATTCTTGTATAACGAGGGACATAACCAGGTACTTCACGGTCTACTGATAGACAGCCTTCACCACTTTGTAAATATGTACGTTCAACAGAATGGCTAATGATTTTTGGATTGAATAATGCATGACTATATAAAGTACCGTCCGTATCTGTTACATGAACCGCAATCATTTTCTTTGAAATACCGATTTGCGGAGCCGCTAATCCGATTCCAGGGCGTAAACTATATTTTTCAGCCATTTCAGGATCTTGGCTATTTATTACAAATTCAATCATTTCTTTAAGGGTATTTGTATCTTCTTCGCTCGCTGGTAGTACTACCTCTTCTGCAACGTTTCGCAAAATAGGATCTCCTTCGCGAATTACATCTTTCATTGTAAGCATATGTAATCTCTCCTTTCCCCTTTAGTCTACCAAAGGAGATGGAAAAAGTCATCGGCAAGTAAGGGGAAGATAGATCGGTTATGTAGGAATAAAAAGAAAGAGACGGCAGAGCCGTCTGTTTCTTTCCATAGTTGTTTCATTTTACATTAGCGAATGCAAGCAGCACCAACGATAATTAAAAGAATAAACAACACAACGATCAAGGCGAAGCCGCGTCCAGAACCACCACAAGAACCGCCATAACCGTAGGAAGGATATGAACAAGTTGGATAGCAATATGAATATCCGTACATGAGATGACCTCCTTTATCATTTCCCGCTAATACTGCGGTTACTATAATGTATGGAGGGAAGAGTAGAAATGTATGGGTAATTACCTATAAAAGGAAGAAGAGTTTGTATATTTTTGCTAAGAAGAGAGAAAAACTAAAGAGAATTAAATCGTTTACATATTATTCTAAGAGAAAAAACAAGTTAAAAAGGGAATAATATAACAGCAGGTTAATGCTTACTAATACAGATGTGAAAAATAAAAACACGTTTGTGTAGGAGAAACCTGCAGATTATTTATAAAAAAACGTATTCAAAGTAATTGACATCGTAATTAGAATAGTTGTAAACTAAAAAACGTGATCAAGATTGTATTAATATGTTTCTGAAAAAACATTAGTACAGATTGTTAGGTACACAAAATTATTCTCAACCGACAAATAAATTTGTTGGTTTACATTGTTGCGTTTTCCATCTAGCGAATAGATAGTGAAAGCGTTTCAGAATATGGTTCAAGAGAGGAAGAGGTGAACGGAATGGGTACTAAAACAAAAAAGACCCTATTTAATGTTGATGAGCAAATGAAAGCTATCGCAGCTCAATTTGAAACATTACAAATTTTAAATGAAAAAGGCGAAGTTGTGAATGAAGCAGCTATGCCTGAATTATCTGATGATCAATTAAAAGAATTAATGCGCCGTATGGTGTATACTCGCGTACTAGATCAACGTTCTATTTCTTTAAACCGTCAAGGACGTTTAGGTTTCTACGCACCAACAGCTGGACAAGAGGCTTCTCAATTAGCAAGTCATTTCGCACTTGAAGCAGAAGATTTCATCTTACCAGGATATCGTGATGTGCCACAATTAGTATGGCACGGTTTACCATTATACCAAGCATTCTTATTCTCTCGTGGACATTTCATGGGTAACCAAATGCCTGAGAACGTAAATGCACTTGCTCCACAAATCATCATCGGTGCGCAAATCATCCAAACTGCTGGTGTTGCGTTAGGTATGAAATTACGTGGTAAAAAATCTGTTGCAATTACTTACACTGGTGACGGTGGTGCTTCACAAGGTGACTTCTACGAAGGTATGAACTTTGCGGGCGCATTCAAAGCTCCAGCAATCTTCGTTGTACAAAACAACCGTTATGCAATCTCTACTCCAGTAGAAAAGCAATCTGCAGCTAAAACTGTAGCACAAAAAGCAGTAGCAGCAGGTATTTACGGAATTCAAGTAGACGGTATGGATCCATTAGCTGTATACGCAGCAACTGCTTTCGCTCGTGAGCGTGCAGTAAATGGTGAAGGTCCTACTTTAATCGAGACTTTAACATTCCGTTACGGTCCACATACAATGGCTGGTGATGACCCAACTCGTTACCGTACAAAAGATATCGAGAACGAATGGGAACAAAAAGATCCAATCGTACGCTTCCGTGCATTCTTAGAAAACAAAGGCCTATGGTCTCAAGAAGTTGAAGAGAAAGTAATCGAAGAAGCAAAAGAAGATATCAAACAAGCAATTGCTAAGGCTGACCAAGCTCCAAAACAAAAAGTTACTGATTTAATGGAAATCATGTACGAAAAAATGCCTTACAACTTAGCTGAACAATATGAAATTTACAAAGAAAAGGAGTCGAAGTAAGCCATGGCTCAAATGACAATGATTCAAGCAATCACTGATGCTTTACGCGTTGAAATGAAAAATGACCCTAACGTACTTGTGTTTGGTGAAGACGTTGGTGTAAACGGCGGTGTATTCCGTGCTACTGAAGGTTTACAAGCTGAATTCGGTGAAGACCGTGTAATGGATACTCCACTTGCAGAGTCTGGTATTGGTGGACTTGCAGTTGGACTTGCACTTGAAGGATTCCGTCCAGTTCCAGAAATCCAATTCTTCGGTTTCGTTTATGAAGTAATGGATTCAATTTCTGGTCAATTAGCTCGTATGCGTTACCGTTCTGGTGGACGTTGGACTGCTCCAGTAACAGTTCGTTCTCCATTCGGTGGTGGTGTTCATACTCCTGAACTACATGCTGATAGCTTAGAAGGTTTAGTGGCTCAACAACCTGGTCTAAAAGTTGTTATTCCATCTACTCCATACGATGCAAAAGGTCTTTTAATCTCTGCGATTCGTGACAACGATCCAGTTATCTACTTAGAGCATATGAAATTGTACCGTTCATTCCGTCAAGATGTACCAGAAGGTGAATACACAATTGATTTAGGCAAAGCTGACATCAAACGTGAAGGTACAGATGTATCTGTTATCGCTTACGGTGCTATGGTTCACGCTGCATTAAAAGCTGCTGAAGAACTTGAAAAAGAAGGTATCTCTTTAGAAGTTGTTGACTTACGTACAGTTCAACCATTAGATATCGAAACAATCATCGCTTCTGTTGAAAAAACAGGCCGCGTAGTTGTAGTTCAAGAAGCTCAAAAACAAGCTGGTATTGCAGCTAACGTTGTAGCGGAAATTAACGACCGTGCAATTTTAAACTTAGAAGCTCCAGTTGTACGTGTTGCAGCTGCTGATACAGTATTCCCATTCTCTCAAGCTGAGAGCGTATGGTTACCAAACCATAAAGATATTGTTGAAGCTGTTAACAAAGTAATGAACTTCTAATTTTTACTTATTCATGTGCAAAAGAAATCAGCACATGCTGATTTCTTTTGCCATATTCCATAATAAAGAAATGAATCAGGGGGCTGAATTCCGTGGCATTTGAATTTAAACTACCAGATATCGGTGAAGGTATCCACGAAGGTGAAATCGTAAAATGGTTTATTAAACCAGGCGACGAAGTAAACGAAGACGACGTACTTCTTGAAGTACAAAATGATAAAGCAGTAGTAGAAATTCCTTCTCCTGTTAAAGGTAAAGTACTTGAAGTACTTGTAGAAGAAGGTACGGTTGCAGTAGTTGGAGATACATTAATTAAATTTGATGCTCCTGGATACGAAAACCTTAAATTTAAAGGCGACGATCATGACGAAGCTCCTAAAGCTGAAGAAGCAAAAGAAGAAGCTCCTAAAGCTGAAGCTACTCCAGCAGCAACTGCAGAAGTAGTAAATGAGCGCGTAATCGCTATGCCATCTGTTCGTAAATATGCTCGTGAAAACGGCGTAGACATTCATAAAGTAGCTGGTTCTGGTAAGAACGGTCGTATCGTAAAAGCTGACATCGATGCATTTGCAAATGGTGGACAAGCAGTAGCAGCAACTGAGGCTCCAGCAGCAGTAGAAGCTACTCCAGCAGCAGCGAAAGAAGAAGCACCAAAAGCACAACCAATCCCAGCTGGTGAATATCCAGAAACTCGTGAGAAAATGAGTGGTATCCGTAAAGCAATTGCGAAAGCAATGGTTAACTCTAAACATACAGCTCCTCACGTAACATTAATGGATGAAGTAGATGTAACTGAACTTGTTGCTCATCGTAAGAAGTTCAAAGCTGTGGCAGCTGACAAAGGTATTAAATTAACTTACCTTCCATACGTTGTTAAAGCTTTAACATCTGCATTACGTGAATACCCAATGTTAAACACTTCTTTAGATGATGCTTCTCAAGAAGTAGTTCATAAACATTACTTCAACATCGGTATCGCAGCTGATACAGACAAAGGTCTATTAGTAC
Organism: Bacillus cereus group sp. MYBKT111-2; assembly: GCF_051915205.1. NCBI lineage: Bacteria > Bacillati > Bacillota > Bacilli > Caryophanales > Bacillaceae > Bacillus > Bacillus cereus group sp. MYBKT111-2. Next base: position 268,939 of record NZ_JBQAEG010000001.1, on the reverse strand, counting down.
CAGTTGTTAAAGATACAGATCGCAAGTCTATCTTCACAATTTCTAACGAGATCAATGATCTTGCTGGTAAAGCACGTGAAGGTCGTTTAGCTCCTGCTGAAATGAAAGGCGCTTCTTGCACAATTACAAACATTGGTTCTGCAGGTGGACAATGGTTCACTCCAGTTATCAACCACCCAGAAGTAGCAATCCTTGGTATCGGCCGTATCGCTGAGAAACCAGTTGTGAAAAACGGTGAGATCGTTGCAGCTCCAGTATTAGCATTATCTCTAAGCTTTGACCATCGTTTAATTGACGGCGCAACTGCTCAAAAAGCATTAAACCAAATTAAACGTCTATTGAATGACCCACAATTATTAGTAATGGAGGCGTAATAACAATGGTAGTAGGAGATTTCCCAATTGAATTAGATACAGTCGTTGTTGGTGCAGGTCCTGGTGGATACGTTGCGGCAATTCGTGCAGCACAATTAGGTCAAAAGGTAGCGATTATTGAAAAAGCTAACCTTGGTGGCGTATGCTTAAACGTTGGATGTATTCCTTCAAAAGCGTTAATCAATGCAGGTCATCGTTATGAGAATGCAATGCATTCTGATGACATGGGTATCACTGCAGAGAACGTAAAAGTTGACTTTACAAAAGTTCAAGAATGGAAAAACGGCGTAGTTAAGAAATTAACTGGCGGTGTTGAAGGCCTTCTTAAAGGTAACAAAGTTGAAATCATTCGCGGTGAAGCTTACTTCGTAGATGCTAACACATTACGCGTAATGACTGAAGATGCAGCTCAAACTTATACGTTTAAAAATGCTGTTCTTGCAACTGGTTCTACACCAATCGAAATTCCAGGATTCAAATACTCTAAACGTGTTATCAACTCTACAGGTGCTTTAAGCTTACCTGAAATTCCTAAAAAACTTGTTGTAATCGGCGGCGGTTACATCGGTATGGAATTAGGTACTGCATATGCTAACTTCGGTACAGAAGTTACTGTAGTAGAAGCTGGCGACGAAATCTTAGCTGGTTTCGAAAAAGCTATGAGCTCTGTTGTTAAACGTGCTCTACAGAAAAAAGGTAACGTAACAATCCATACAAAAGCTATGGCTAAAGGCGTTGAAGAAACAGAAACTGGCGTAAAAGTTAGCTTCGAAGTTAAAGGTGAAATCCAAACTGTAGAAGCAGATTACGTATTAGTAACTGTAGGTCGTCGTCCAAACACTCAAGAAATCGGTCTTGAGCAAGTTGGAGTTAAAATGACTGACCGCGGCATCATCGAAATCGATGAGCAATGTCGTACAAATGTACCAAACATCTATGCAATCGGTGATATCGTTCCTGGACCACCATTAGCTCACAAAGCTTCTTACGAAGGTAAAGTAGCTGTAGAAGCAATTAGTGGCCATGCGGCAGCTATCGATTACATCGGAATTCCTGCAGTATGCTTCACTGATCCAGAATTAGCATCTGTTGGTTACACTAAGAAACAAGCTGAAGAAGCTGGAATGACTGTAACTGTATCTAAGTTCCCATTCGCTGCTAACGGTCGTGCATTATCATTAAACAGCACTGACGGTTTCTTACAACTTGTAACACGTAAAGAAGATGGTCTTCTTGTAGGTGCTCAAGTTGCAGGTGCAGGCGCTTCTGATATTATTTCTGAGATTGGTTTAGCTATCGAAGCTGGAATGACAGCAGAAGATATCGCTCAAACAATCCACGCTCACCCAACATTAGGTGAAATCACAATGGAAGCAGCTGAAGTTGCTCTTGGAATGCCAATTCACATTGTAAAATAATTTAAGTAATGAAAATAGCCCATCTCTTATTTAAAGAGATGGGCTATTTTTTATTTTATAATAAAAGTGGCTTGCAAGGTCTTTATACGTACTTGTCGAATGAATATATAATAATTTAATTGAATTGTTAAAACATATATAAATCCAAAAGCCATATATATGCTTTCGTGTAATATGTAATTGATTCAAACTTAATACCATATATTAATAAAATAGAGCATGTCAAAGGAGAAGGTTCCATGAGAATATTACATGTTATATTTTATCATTTTTTATTATGGAGTGGTTTTTCCGTTGTATTATCATTGTCAAATGGTGATAAGTTGCATTATAAAGTTATTCTATTTTTTGTATTTCTTTATTTAGCATATGTGATCGCATATTTTGTATTGCAAATTAGAAAGCAGGCATTATTCCTTACGTGTTCAAATTGCATACTTTTCTTAATTATATTTTCTATTTTTTAAATTAACGTTTATAGAAATACATTGTTCTTCCATTAAATAATTTTAACTCTCCTTCTAATTTCTTCGCTAGAAAACGGCAAAATTCATTTGCTTTTCCTTTATCACCAAATGTTGCATTAGGTGGTAAAGAAACTTGAATATAAGTTTGTTCCTTTTCTATACCGACACCAACATAAATGGAGTCATATCGATCGTGAGTAGATTGTAGTTTGAATGTTGTTGCTGATGTATCTAAAATTTCATACGGAAAAGCGGTATTTGTATAAGCGTAATTAATTTGAACACCGGTTTTGGAAGTAACTGTTTTATAATAATGAAAAAGTTGTTTTATATCATCTATTGAAACAGATTGTTGATTGGATTTAGGTACAAGCGTAATAAAGGCATGTTGCATATAAGTTCCCCCTAACTTAGTAGAATACTCTCATTCTACATCCTACTGAATTTTTTGACAATTAAAAGGAGTATTCCTTTTTTTGTTTAATATACTAATGAAAGGTGATGTAGAAAGGTGGAAACCGATGTTTGAAAAATTGTATGATGAGCATGAAAGTGTGAAGGTACGATTTTTGGGGTTTATGACACATGATAATCGTTATGATTTTGGTGTTATTTATACAAATATGTTTTTTGGAAAGCCACTTATTGTTTGCATGCAAACAGGAAGGTCTACTTTACTTGGACGAGATGATGTAGAGAATGTTCAACATTTACAGGAAGTTTTCAAATTAGGCTCAGAAGAGGAAGCAGCTGAGTTATCTCAGTTTTTCTCATTTCTAGTTCCATCTACATCTTTGCATGCGGAATACGAAGAATAAATAATGTAAAACAGTCGTACGTATAAATATGGCTGTTTTTTTGTTTGAATATCGCATACTAATTTAAATTTAAAATATTTAATGTGTTATACTAAAAACCTATTGACGTAAAAAGTATAACATATTAAAATAAAGACAGAAAGTTAAGCGGTTACAAAAAGTTTTTGGGATTATAAACTTAGGGGGAAATGAAAAATGGGAACAATCGTATGTCAAGATTGTGAAGGTACAATTGCACACTTCGAGGATGAGAAAGTAACAGTACTTTACGGGAAATGTGGATCTTGCGGATGTGATCACACAGAGCATACAAAAGCCCAATAATTGATAGGAAATGGACAGCTGAAAGTTTTTAGGACCATAAACTTAGGGGGAAATGAAAAATGGGAACAATCGTATGCCAAGTATGTGAAGGAACAATCGGACATTTTGAAGATGAAAAAACGACAGTGCTTTACGGAAAATGCGGAACAAATTGTGACTGTGCTAGTAGAGATAATGCGAAAGCTTAATGATAAATAAATAGATTACTATTAAAACTCAGGGGGAAATGAAAAATGGGAACAATCGTATGCCAAGTATGTGAAGGAACAATCGGACATTTTGAAGATGAAAAATCAACAGTACTATACGGGAAATGTGGATCTCATTGCGACTGTGACCATAAAGAACATTCAAAAGCTTAAATAAAAAAAGCACCTACATATGTAGGTGCTTTTTTTAATAAACTGTAGTTGTGTTGCCAACTGTTGCAACAATTGCATCATCTCTAATCGGAATAAATCCTATGGATGGCTGTGGTGTGCTAGGAGAAGCATGGTAGCTCATGAGACGGCTATCAATACGGGTAATAGTATCGGTTAAGAAAGCGGAAATGAAAGCGTAAGGGACTCGTCGCTCATTTAATGCGTATATAATTTCTTCTTTTGTTTTTACACCTACGCCATGCCCATAAAAAAAGAAATTTCCTAGATAGATAGTATTTTCTCCTTGCCACTCGATTGTAGCTGGATTCACTTGTGGATTTTTAAAGTAAACGAGATCACCTGGGACAAGATCGCCACCTGTCTTTGTTATGAGCTTTAAATCTTGATCGTAGTCCCACGTATAAAGTAAAAGGTTTGCAAAGAGACGGTTGAAAGTTTCTTCCTCATATAATGCTAGTAAAGCTTTGTAAAAAATAATGATCATAGCGGTGGCACATTCAGTTCCATATAGTTTTCCGTTTTTGAAAATATCTTGTATGGCAATGGAAGGGGGTATGTTTGGAAGGAGCTCGAATCCTCCAAGAGACGTTCTTTTCCAATATTGAGGGTTGCAAAAAGATTGTTGAAATGTGCGAAACTGAAAACCACTTTGAAAAAGTTCTAATGCAGAAGTAATAATATGAACGCGCAAATTTAGATCAAAGCTGAGTTCATCGGATGTTCGAAAGGAATAGATTTCTTGATTTCCTGCCATTATAGATAAAATTTGTTGTTTCTCATTTGCAAATGGCTCATATTCATTTGTGATATAAGGATGTACAATAGAACGGCCTATTACAATCATAGTAGTATCCCCACCTATACGTTACATTACATAATATCGTATGAGAAAAGGGAAAAAGGGTGAAAAAAAAGCCTATCAACTGATAGGCTTGTACTCTTTGATCACGCGTAATGTTTGTAATGTCATATCTTCAGGACCTTGTACAGGTAAACCTGCTTCTAAGTTTTTACGAATATACTCTAAGTTGTCTTGTGTAATAATTTCCCCCGGAGTAAAGATTGGAATCCCTGGCGGATAAACCATAACGAAATCAGCTATAATACGACCTGCTGCATTTTCAAATGGGATGACTTCTGTTTCCGAATAAAAAGCATCTCGAGGAGAAAGTGCTAACACAGGTATTTCTGGAATTTCTACTTGCACTTGAACACCTTTATCAGCTTTATTTTTAAATGTTGCTGATAAATCTTGTAATGCCGCAATAAGTGTATTCGTCTCACTTTCTGTATCCCCAAAAGTGACAAGACATAGTATGTTGTATAAATCTGAGAGTTCTACTTCAATGTTATATTGCTCTCTAAGCCATACTTCAGCCTGATGGCCTGTAATACCTAAATCTTTTACAGATACAATTATCTTTGTAGGATCATAGTTAAAAGTAGCATCCGTACCTAGCATTTCTTTCCCTGGACAGTAAAGATGTTCAATATCATTTATAGCATTACGAACTTGTTCCGCTAATTGTATTGTTTGTTCTATGAGCGCCTTTCCTTCTGTAGCAAGACGTTTTCTAGCAACATCTAGGGAGGCTAACAAGATGTAAGACGTTGATGTAGTCGTAAGCATGCTAATAATAGATTGAACATGTTTTACGTTCACAAGGCCTTCTTTTACATTAAGAATAGAACTTTGCGTTAAAGATCCACCTAATTTGTGAACACTCGTTGCTGCCATATCTGCACCGGCTTGCATCGCTGACATCGGCAGTTCATCGTGAAAATGAATATGAACACCATGAGCCTCATCAACGAGTACAGGGATATCGTAAGAATGTGCTAATTGTACAATCTGTTCTAAGTCCGCAGCAAAGCCAAAGTATGTTGGATTAATAACAAGTAAGCCTTTCGCATCTGAGTGCTCTTCAAGTGCTTTTTTGACAGATTGGATTGTGATTCCATGTGAAATACCAAGTTTTGGATCGATTTCAGGATGCATGAAAATAGGTTTTGCACCTGAGAAAATAATAGCTGACATTACTGATTTATGCACGTTTCGTGGCACTAGTATTTTGTCACCAGGACCGCAAACGCTCATCACCATTGTCATTATTGCGCCACTTGTACCTTGAATAGAAAAGAAAGTATGATCCGCACCAAATGCAGCGGCTGCTAAATCTTGTGCTTCTTTAATCATACCTTTTGGATGATGTAAATCATCGAGCGGCGCAATGTTAATTAAATCAATTGCTAATGCATTATGCCCAATAAATTCGCGAAATTCAGGATCCATGCCTTGCCCTTTTTTATGACCTGGAATATGGAATTGAATTGGATTTCGCTTACTGTGCTCAACTAAAGCGGTAAACAATGGTGTTTCGTATTGGGACAATCTATACACCCCTTCTTTTTTTTATATTTATTAGAGTTTGTTTTATATAATCTTGTTCTAAAAAAGTTAAGTTCTTTTTTAGAATGAGACTTGTTTTTCTGCCATTCACAAAAGCTTTTTTGAGATGGGAGCTTCACTTTATTTCCTATAAAACAAAAGCATTATATCACCAATAATTATAGATGTATAGCAAAAAATATTTTTACGGTGAGTATGTTAAATAGTAGCTGCCTACTAACTTCTAGTGGAAGGCAATTCCATTAAAATGAATAAATAGTGTATAATGCAAAGTGACTATAGTGAAGTAGAAAAAATCACTTTAAGATAGCGTATTGAAATAAGAAGAAATGATAAATGAGGTGCGAAATGGAATATCAATATCCGTTAGATTATGATTGGTCAAATGAGGAAATGGTTACAATTGTGAAGTTTTATGAAGCGATTGAGAAAGCATATGAAAAAGGAATTGTAAGAGAAGAATTAATGGGTTTATATCGTCGTTTTAAAGAGATTGTTCCATCGAAAGCAGAAGAAAAGAAAATTGATAAAGAGTTTCAAGAAGTAAGTGGATATTCTATATACCGTGCGATTCAGAAGGCTAAAGAAATTGAAGAAGAAAAGCTTGTGAAAATGTAAAAAATATTTTGAAAAATAAAAACTGAAGTGATATAATGTGATAACAACTAAAAACGGACAATATAAATTGTCCGTTTTCTACTATCGATTACAAAGTGCATATAAAGGAAGGAGTGATTGCATCGTAGATTCAATCTTAGCAAGGAATTGTTCGTTGGTCATTGCTGAAAACTCCTCTGGTGATATATGAATACCAACTAATAATTCTGCTTTTTTTACAGTAGCTAGACGTTCAATCATCTTTTGTAAATCATTTGTTTCAAGTGTTTTATGTAATTTTACACTTGGTTTAGTATGGTCAATGGACCAAACGAAGTCATTTGGAATATTTGTTTTTAAATCATTTATATGTTCTAAGAAGGCGTGAGCCGTCTCCACTTTTTGTGGACACTCATAGATTAAACCAAAGTATATGAAGGCATGAGTACCCCATAATCCTATTTGGAAATGTGGTAGCATTTTATATCCGCGCTTATTTGTTGAAAAAGCAACCCAAGTATCGTTTGGTGGATTGACTTTGCGACGTGCGTGTTTTGCTACATGATAAAAAAAGTTCTCATCAGTTTGTTTGGATAAATACGCTGCAAACTGTTCCCCTAAAGCTTCTAGCTTAGGATGAATGTTCGTTTTAATTGCACTCATTCGTTCTTCGAGACCATCAACTGTAAAGACCTCAAAATCAGTTGATTTGAATGTTTGTAGTGTCATGATTGTTCCTCCAACTCCTATTTTGCTTTTATTTTAGCATAGCTTGTACTATTCATAAAAAAAACAGCACAAAAAAATTTAAATAAAAAAATATAATTTTGTTGCATAGATGATTTATCCAACATAGTATAGTATAAAACAAAAAATCAGAAAATTGAATTAATTCTAGTCCGAGGGCAGACGAATATTGGGAGGAGGCAAATAATATGAGACAGGTGATTAATGCGTTAAAGAGAACAGATGCTGAAAAGAGAATACCGGTGCTACGTTTGGAGCTAGATTATGAATTAGCAACTTTATATGATGCGATGATGGAAGATGATAAACAGAAAAAAGAAGAGTGTGTACAAAAGTTAGAAGTGTTAAGACTTGAAATGATTCGTTTAGAAGCGTAATAATAGTATATGTATAAAAAATTAGTTGGTGCGAACCTTATAAAGGGTTCGTTTTTTCTGTGAACAGTATAGATCGGAGTGTTTAAACATGCAAGAAGTATGGAAAGACATCGATGCACACGCCAAACAGTGGATTCGGGATGCGGGAGAGCATTTAATGGCATCAATGAAAAAAGCACTTATTATAGAAACAAAATCAAATGCAGCTGATTTAGTAACAAATATGGACCGAGAAATAGAACAGTTTTTAATTGGGAAAATTAAAGAAACATTCCCACATCATCATATTTTAGGTGAAGAGGGCTATGGAGACGAGGTAACTTCTTCTGACGGGGTTGTTTGGTTAATTGATCCAATTGACGGCACGATGAACTTTGTTCACCAAAAAAGAAATTTTGCAATTTCAATTGGAATTTATGAGAACGGTATCGGAAAGATTGGACTTATTTATGATCCAGTTCATGATGAATTATATCATGCGTTAAAAGGGGCTGGAGCATTTTGTAATGAAGTACCGATACCTTTATTAGAAAAAGGTACTGTAGAGCAAGGTATTGTAGCTTTAAATGCGATATGGCTTACCGACAATCCATTGCTTAATATGGAAAGTATGATGGCACTTGTTAAGAAAGCAAGAGGCACGAGATCATATGGCTGTGCAGCATTAGAGATGGTATACGTTGCAACTGGAAGAATCGATGCATATGTAACACCTAGATTATCACCATGGGACTTTGGTGGGGGACAGATAATTGTAGAGGAAGTTGGAGGCAAGGTAACAACATTCTCCGGAGCGCCACTTTCTATCGTAGAGAAGAGTAGCGTATTAGTTGCGAAGCCAGGGGTGTATGAAGAAGTGTTATCGTTTATATCCAAGTAACAAAAAAAGTAAGAGGCTGTATACAGGCTTCTTACTTTTTGACGTTATTGCGATTTACGCATTTTTCTCTTTGTTACAAAACCGTATCCAACTGTAACAAATGTGCCGATAATGCAAATAATAATACCGATTGGACTATTTTCAGCAATCATAATGCCGATACCAATTAAGAAAATAACACCGATAATTGCAGTTAATAAAAAGCGATATTGAATGTGTTCCATTTCTTCACCCTCCAATCTCATTTTACTTTCACAAAAGTAAGAATACAACTATATTTTCATTCTTGATTTTATTTTAATTGCTATTGTATCCCCTTCGCTCTTATAATAGAGAAGGATTAAAAAGACATTAGGAGTTGGACATGTTGAAAAAACGACAAGATTTACGTAATATAGCAATTATTGCCCACGTTGACCATGGTAAAACAACACTTGTTGACCAGTTATTACGTCAAGCGGGGACTTTCCGTGCGAACGAACACGTTGAAGAGCGCGCAATGGATTCAAATGATCTAGAAAGAGAGCGCGGTATTACAATTTTAGCGAAAAATACTGCGATTCACTATGAAGATAAAAGAATTAACATTTTAGATACACCAGGTCACGCTGACTTCGGTGGAGAAGTAGAACGTATTATGAAAATGGTTGATGGTGTTTTACTTGTTGTTGATGCATATGAAGGTTGTATGCCACAAACACGATTTGTTTTAAAGAAAGCCCTTGAGCAAAACTTAACTCCAATCGTAGTAGTAAATAAAATTGACCGTGACTTCGCTCGCCCTGATGAAGTAGTTGATGAAGTAATCGACTTATTCATCGAACTTGGTGCAAACGAAGATCAATTAGAGTTCCCAGTTGTATTTGCATCAGCAATGAACGGAACAGCAAGCTTAGATTCAAACCCAGCAAATCAAGAAGAGAATATGAAATCATTATTTGATACAATTATTGAACATATTCCTGCACCAATTGATAACAGCGAAGAGCCACTTCAATTCCAAGTAGCACTTCTTGATTACAACGACTATGTTGGACGTATTGGAGTTGGACGCGTATTCCGCGGTACAATGAAGGTTGGACAACAAGTTGCTTTAATGAAAGTAGACGGAAGCGTAAAACAATTCCGCGTAACAAAATTATTTGGTTACATGGGATTAAAACGTCAAGAAATTGAAGAAGCAAAAGCTGGAGACTTAGTAGCTGTTTCTGGTATGGAAGACATTAACGTTGGTGAAACAGTATGTCCAGTTGAACATCAAGATGCATTACCATTATTACGTATTGATGAGCCAACACTACAAATGACGTTCCTTGTAAATAACAGTCCATTTGCAGGTCGTGAAGGTAAATACATTACATCTCGTAAAATTGAAGAGCGTCTTCGTTCACAATTAGAAACAGATGTAAGTTTACGTGTAGATAATACAGAGTCTCCTGATGCATGGATCGTATCTGGACGTGGGGAACTACATTTATCTATCTTAATTGAAAACATGCGTCGTGAAGGTTATGAACTACAAGTATCTAAGCCAGAAGTAATTATTAAAGAAGTTGATGGCGTAAGATGTGAGCCTGTAGAGCGTGTACAAATCGATGTACCTGAAGAATACACGGGTTCTATTATGGAATCTATGGGTGCTCGTAAAGGTGAAATGTTAGATATGGTGAATAACGGAAACGGTCAAGTTCGCCTTACTTTCATGGTTCCAGCACGTGGTTTAATTGGTTACACAACAGAATTCTTAACATTAACTCGTGGTTACGGTATTTTAAACCATACATTCGATTGCTACCAACCAGTACACGCTGGACAAGTTGGTGGACGTCGTCAAGGTGTTCTAGTTTCACTTGAAACAGGAAAAGCATCACAATACGGTATTATGCAAGTTGAAGATCGTGGTGTAATCTTCGTTGAACCAGGTACAGAAGTATATGCTGGTATGATTGTCGGAGAACACACTCGTGAGAATGACTTAACAGTTAACGTTGTGAAAATGAAACAACAAACTAACATTCGTTCTGCGACGAAAGATCAAACTTCAACAATGAAAAAACCACGCTTAATGACTTTAGAAGAATCATTAGAGTACTTAAACGATGACGAGTTCTGTGAAGTAACTCCAGAATCAATTCGTTTACGTAAAAAGATTCTTGATAAGAGCGAACGTGAAAGAGCTGCTAAGAAAAAGAAATCTGTAGAAGCGTAAAATAGTAAAACAGCTACCTTTAATTAAGGTAGCTGTTTTTTTACGTTTATTTTTTAGAATATTTACTCTTTTTGTGGACAGTATTTTTTTCACAGGTTACTCTTGTATTAAGTACATAAAGAAAAATGGTTTGATTTATGAGGAAGGGGGATAAATGGTGTTAGAAAGAATGTCGTTTTTTGCGAAGTTATGTAAAGTTGATGAAAATCCAGAGCTAGGGATGTGGTTACTGTATGGCGTCATTATTATATTAAGTGCACTTGTGTATAATTTAGGTTTTGCAAGAAAACTATCTATAATAAAAAATATAGTGATATATATATCGTTAGCGATTGGGTGTACAGTGTTAACTTTCTTTGCAGTTTTTTTACCTGTTGGAGAGGGGCTTGTTGTAGCAGCAATTGTACTTGGGATTTATAGGTTGCGATTACGTCAAGCAAGACAACAAAAAGCAGGATGAGGGGGAGTTTTATGCGTTCCGTACAAGATGCGTTATATAATTGGTTAACAATTAAAACAGTTGCCGAAGCACGTCCGGATGATAGTGCTGCAAAAGAAACGTATTTGTTATTTCAAAATATGATATATGAAGAACATAAATTGAGAAATGTGGAAGTTAAGAAGAACGAGGAAATGTATTTAGTTACATATGAAATAAATGGAGAAAGAAAATCTGCAAGGTTTCCATTAGAAGCTATTGATTGTTTTTTGGATCAAATGAATCGCGAACCTGAAAAATATAAATAAGTCCTTTATCATATTGATAAAGGACTTATTTATATTTTACCAATCGTCTTCGACTTTTTTATCACGATATAATCGGAAATTACCACTTGCATGACGTTCCATCGTACGTTCAGCAATTCGTTCCGAACATTCCATGCACATATATGTATGAATAGGGCGATTACGCAGCTTTTTTGCCATAGGATTTTCATCATCTAACATATCTTTTTTATCACAAATCATACATTTGACTCTCATTTCGTCACCTCAATACGAATTCTATCAGTATAAGTATATCATGGAAGTGTAATGTTTTTGAATAATAGTGGGAAAAAATAATATTTTCGCAATTCAAAAAATAGGTTATGATAAGGATATATGAAGTATATTTGGAGGTGGAAATATGGCGAATGTAGTAGAGCCCACATTAACAGATGATTTAGTACAAACGTTACGTAAAGAGTGTATTGTTATGGTAGCAACAACAGATTTTGAAAAACAAGTTCCTAACGTAAGTGCTATTTCTTGGGTGTATGCAGTGAGTAAAACTAGTATTCGATTTGCAGTAGATCAACGTTCACGTATTGTGGAAAATATAAGACATAGTACTGGAGTGGTATTGACTATAATGGCGAATGAATCCGTATTTTCCATAAGTGGTGCAGGTGAAATTTTGACTGATAGAATGGAAGGCATTCCTCTAAAATTAACTGTAATAGAAGTAAATGTACAAGAAGTACGTGATGTTATGTTTTATGGTGCAAAACTTGCAATTGAGCCAACATATGAAAAAACGTATGATCTTCGTGCAGCTAAAAAGCTCGATAACCAAGTGTTAACAGGAATGAAAGAATTATAAATGTGATAAATAAGAAAGTCAGTTATTAACTTTTGTAATCACTTATTGTGATTTTATGTTAATAATTATAATTAAAAGTAATATATTGAATAGAAATGAATAAAAAATAAATAAAAGGTTTAATGGCTATAAATTTCGATTCTACCTCGTTTATACGGTACATATAATTATAACAATGGTTCGTCCATATTTTATGGATGAAACCCTTGTTCTACAAATTTAAAAGTGGAGTCAGGGGGTAACAGGTTGGATAAAATTTATGTGTTAGATACGAATGTACTTTTGCAGGATCCTTTATCTATTTTTTCATTTGAAACCAATGAAGTAGTGATTCCAGCAGTTGTATTAGAAGAGGTTGATTCGAAAAAACGTTATATGGATGAAGTAGGAAGAAACGCTCGTTATGTATCTAAGTTAATAGACAAATTTCGTGAAATAGGAAAACTGCATGAAAGTATTCCGCTAGAAAACGGCGGTACATTTCGTATTGAATTAAATCATCGTTCGTTTGTCCAACTACAAGATATTTTTGTAGAAAAAACAAATGATAATCGAATTTTAGCTGTAGCAAAAAATCTATCGTTAGAAGAACAAGAAAAAGAGGACGGGAAGTCTGTTATTTTAGTAAGTAAAGACGTGCTCGTAAGGGTAAAAGCAGATGCAATAGGTTTAAAGGCGGAAGATTATTTAAGTGATCGGGTTATTGAAGTGGAAAATATATATTCAGGATTTTTAGAAGGATATATATCAAAAGAACAATTGGATTATTTTTATGAAAAAGGCGAATTGCCTTTATCCGAAATTGCAAATCATCCTTTTTATCCAAATCAGTTTGTAGTAATGAAAGATGCGTTAGGTGGATCTAGTTCAGCACTAGGTATTGTGGATCATTTAGGTAAGAAGGTAAAGAAACTTATTTTTCCCAATGAACAAGTATGGGGAATACGACCACGAAATGTGCAGCAAATTATGGGGTTAGAATTGTTGCTTCGTGAAGATATTCCACTAGTTACGCTAACAGGGAAAGCTGGTACAGGAAAGACATTACTAGCTTTAGCTTCGGGGCTCATGCAAACGGAAGATTTAGGGTTATATAAAAAACTACTCGTTGCACGGCCAATTGTTCCAGTTGGGAAAGATATCGGTTATTTACCGGGAGAAAAAGAAGAAAAGTTAAGACCGTGGATGCAACCGATTTTTGATAATCTAGAGTATTTATTTAATACGAAAAAACCAGGAGAGTTAGATGCTATTTTAGCTGGAATGGGTTCGATAGAAGTAGAAGCTCTTACGTATATACGCGGGAGAAGTATTCCAGATCAATTCATTATAATTGACGAAGCACAAAATTTAACGAAGCATGAAGTGAAAACGATACTAACGAGGGTAGGAGAAAAAAGTAAAATCGTATTAATGGGAGATCCTCAGCAAATTGATCATCCGTATTTGGATGAATATAATAACGGTTTAACATACGTTGTAGAGAAGTTTAAAGAGCAACGTATTAGTGGTCATGTAAAGTTTGTTAAAGGGGAGCGATCTAATTTAGCTCAACTAGCCGCAGATTTACTATAAAAAGGAGTGAGCAAAAGCTCACTCCTTTTCTTTAAATAATTGTAAATTTACGGATGTTACGGATTGGATTTTGTCTATTAGATCCATCATTGTAATATAAATGAACAGGTCCGTCTTCTTTTAATGGTTTTCCTTCTTTTGAAAAACCAAGAATAGCATGTTTGACAGTTTCTAATGGAAGCGTTATTGTATCATCTATTGTTTCGATCTCGACTTGCGTAGCGTCATCTGAAATTTCGGCATTAGCAAGAAAAGGTTGAAATGGTATACCGAACGTTCCAGTAATTAGCTGTTCTTTTTTAAATTTCTTTACACTTTGTTGTATCGGCGGGAAAGCAGCACCATCACGGATTTCGCGATCCCAATGTTCCGAAGTGTTTTTTAAATAAGCTTCTAGTTCTGAAGTGTTTTCTCTCGTTTCATCAAAGTAAGTTGTCAAATCTACTTTTCGATCATCAAAGATCCAAACGGTTGGATCGATAGTGATTGGAAAACGAACTTTTCCATTAATAAATAAAATTTCGCTCATTGTTGTTCCCCCATTTGTGTTATACTCCCACTTTTCAGTATAATAGTATTAGACACTATTGTCACAAAAAATGTTTCTATTGCAATTTATTAAAACTATCGCTAATATTAATAGATAGGAGAGAGTAGGACGGAAACGGAGGGAATCAATTTGGCGTCTGAGACAGTATCAAATCATCAGGAAAAGGCACTAGCCCTTCTACAAGCGGATGCGGAGAAGATTTTAAGACTTATTAAGGTGCAAATGGACCATCTTACAATGCCGCAATGTCCATTATATGAAGAAGTGTTAGACACACAAATGTTTGGACTATCCCGCGAAGTCGATTTTGCAGTTCGCCTTGGTCTTATTGCAGAAGAACAAGGGAAAGCAATGTTAGGAGAGCTTGAACGTGAGTTATCTGCACTTCATGAAGCATTTACAAACAAACAACAATAACGGGTTCAAATAAGGGGGCTCAAACTGAAAAAGTTTGAGCTTTTTATTTGTATAATAAAGCAGGAAGAATCAATGTACATATGGAATACAACAATAATTAAATTGAAACAGAGAGAGGAAATGAAATGAAAAGAGTATGGAAATCAATGGATTATTCATTATTACTTCCTCTTGTTATCTTATGTGTGCTGGGAGTTATAATGGTATATAGTTCTAGTTCCATTGTTGCGATTTCGAGGTTTGATAAACCAGCAAATTTCTTTTTTAAAAGACAATTAATTACTTTAGCTGCTGGGACAATAGTATTAATAATTCTTGTTATTATCCCATATAAAGTGTGGAGAAAACGAATCTTTTTATTGGGGAGTTATGGAATTAGTGTAGCATTATTAGCAGCAGCTGCCTTCTTTGCTAAAGCGGTAAATGGTGCAAATGGATGGATATTTGGAATACAGCCTGCGGAATTTGTTAAGATAACAGTTATTCTCGTATTGGCCCATTTCTTTGCGAAAAGGCAAGAAACGAATACGTCTGTTTTTAAAGGATCAGGACCAGTACTTTTAGGTGTTGGTTTAATCATGTTTTTAATTTTAAAGCAAAATGACTTAGGTACCGATATGTTAATTGCGGGAACAGTAGGAATTATGTTTCTTTGTTCAGGAGTTAATGTGAATTTATGGATAAAGAGATTCTTGTTAACATCTATAGTATGGGCTCCGGCGTTGTATTTTCTTGGGAGTTATAAATTAAGTCAGTACCAAAAAGCACGGTTTTCTGTTTTTCTTGATCCATTTAGCGATCCGCAAAAGGATGGATTTCAATTAATAAATTCGTTTATTGGAATTGCTTCGGGAGGGCTAAATGGTAGAGGATTAGGAAATAGTGTACAAAAGTATGGTTACTTACCAGAACCACAAACGGATTTTATAATGGCAATTATATCTGAAGAACTTGGTTTTATAGGTGTGGCTATTATTTTAATCTGTTTATTACTTATAATTATTCGGGCCTTTAGAGTTGCACAAAAGTGTAAAGATCCATTTGGAAGTTTAATAGCTATCGGAATTGCAAGTTTGTTTGGAGTCCAAACATTTGTTAATGTTGGTGGTATGTCTGGATTAATACCACTTACAGGAGTTCCTTTACCGTTTGTTAGTTATGGCGGGAGTTCCTTATTAGCTAATCTACTCGCGATGGGGATATTACTCAATATTGCTAGTCATGTAAAACGACAAGAGAAACAACAGAACGAGACAGTTAAAGAAAGAGAACAAGGTGGACCACATCTTGTAGTTGTAAAATAAAACACATTGTGCTTTAGAGCATGATGTGTTTTTTATTTTTAAGTAGTTTTAAAAATGATGTATTAATTTATCTTTCAGGTAAATTGTATATCACATTAATGAAAAAGTGATATACAATTAAGTTGTTAGAAAAGGAAGAGGTATGCTATACTATTTTTGTGAGACAAATTGCTCAGAAAACTTATCATTTGTTAAAAAATAAGGTATGATGGATAAAAATAAAGTGAAGCTTTCTAAGTATAATATAATGTGGAAAGTGAAGAACTTCACGCTCTTTATGGTGTGTATATATTTTATCTCTAGAGTGGTAGGAAAGTAGAGGGGGAAAATCATGACAAAGCTGCAACGTATTCAAAAAGTATTGGTAGCTAACCGTGGAGAGATTGCAATTCGTGTGTTTCGAGCTTGTTCGGAACTGGGATTAAAAACAGTTGCAATCTATTCTAAAGAGGATAGTGGTTCTTATCATCGTTATAAAGCCGATGAATCCTATTTAGTTGGGGAAGGAAAAAAGCCAATTGATGCTTATCTAGATATTGAGGGCATTATTGAGATTGCGAAAAGTAATCATGTAGATGCAATCCACCCTGGATATGGTTTCTTGTCAGAAAATATTCAATTCGCAAAACGTTGTGAAGAAGAAGGGATTATCTTTATCGGTCCCAAAAGTAAGCATTTAGATATGTTTGGAGATAAAGTAAAAGCAAGAACACAAGCGCAGCTAGCACAAATTCCAGTTATTCCTGGTAGTGATGGGCCAGTAGATTCATTAGAAGAAGTCGAAAAATTTGCTAAAAAGTATGATTACCCGATTATTATTAAAGCTTCCCTTGGCGGGGGCGGTCGTGGTATGCGTATTGTACGTACTAGTGAAGAATTAAGAGAATCGTATAATCGAGCAAAGTCAGAAGCAAAAGCAGCCTTTGGTAATGATGAAGTATACGTAGAAAAATTCGTTGAAAAACCTAAACATATAGAAGTTCAAATTTTAGCAGATGAAGAGGGTAATGTTGTTCATTTATACGAGCGAGACTGTTCTGTACAACGTCGTCATCAAAAAGTAGTAGAAATTGCACCTAGTGTGTCGCTTTCAGATGATTTGCGTCAGCGTATTTGTGATGCTGCTGTGAAATTAACGAAAAATGTAAATTATTTAAACGCAGGAACAGTTGAATTTCTTGTAAAAGATGATAATTTCTATTTCATTGAAGTGAATCCGCGTGTTCAAGTAGAACATACAATTACAGAAATGATTACAGGAGTCGATATCGTTCAATCACAAATTTTAATAGCTGATGGACATGCATTACATAGTAAAATGGTAGGTGTTCCAAAGCAAGAGGAAGTTGTTGTACATGGATTTGCAATACAATCTCGTGTAACGACTGAGGATCCACTAAATAATTTCATGCCGGATACAGGAAAAATTATGGCATATCGATCAGGTGGTGGATTTGGGGTTCGTCTTGATACAGGTAATAGTTTCCAAGGTGCTGTTATTACACCGTACTATGATTCTTTACTCGTAAAAGTTACAACATGGGCGCTTACTTTTGAACAAGCTGCTGCAAAAATGGAACGTAACTTAAAAGAATTCCGTATCCGTGGTATTAAAACGAATATTCCATTCCTAGAGAATGTAGTAAAACATAAAAACTTCTTATCAGGGGAATATGACACTTCATTTATTGATGCGTCACCTGAACTATTCTTGTTCCCGAAACGTAAAGACCGCGGAACGAAAATGTTAAATTACATCGGGACAGTAACAGTAAATGGTTTCCCGGGAGTAGGGAAAAAAGAGAAACCAATTTTCCCAGATGCTCGTATACCGAATGTATTACACTCAGAGCCAATCCAAAATGGAACGAAACAAATTTTGGATGAGCGTGGAGCAGACGGATTAGTAAAATGGGTACAAGATCAAAAACGTGTCCTTTTAACGGATACAACATTCCGTGATGCGCATCAGTCATTACTTGCAACGCGTATTCGCACAAAAGATTTACACCAAATTGCAGAGCCGACAGCGAGAATGTTACCGAACTTATTCTCAGCAGAAATGTGGGGCGGTGCAACGTTTGATGTTGCATATCGTTTCTTAAAAGAAGATCCGTGGGAACGATTACTAGATCTTCGTGAAAAAATGCCAAATGTTTTATTCCAAATGTTACTTCGTTCTTCAAACGCGGTTGGTTACAAAAACTATCCGGATAATTTAATTCAAAAGTTTGTGGAGTGTTCTGCCCAAGCTGGAATTGATGTGTTCCGTATTTTTGATAGCTTAAACTGGGTAGAAGGTATGAGAGTTGCGATTGATGCTGTACGAGATACTGGTAAAATTGCAGAAGCAACGATGTGTTACACAGGGGATATTCATGATCCACTGCGTAGTAAATATGATTTAAATTACTATAAAAATTTAGCAAAAGAATTAGAAGCATCAGGAGCTCACATTTTAGGTATTAAAGATATGGCGGGCTTACTAAAACCAAATGCAGCATATGATTTAGTTTCAGCATTAAAAGAGACGGTATCGATTCCGATTCACCTGCACACACACGATACGAGTGGAAATGGTATATTAACGTATACGAAGGCAATTGAAGCAGGTGTTGACATTGTCGATGTAGCAGTAAGTTCTATGGCTGGTCAAACGTCACAACCAAGTGCGAACACGCTATACTATGCGTTAGGTGGAAACGAAAGACAGCCAGATGTTAATATAGATTCATTAGAAAAATTATCTCATTACTGGGAAGATGTACGTAAATACTACGCACCGTTTGAAAGTGGTATGAATGCTCCTCATACAGAGGTATATATGCACGAAATGCCAGGCGGACAGTATAGTAATTTACAACAACAAGCGAAAGCGGTTGGCTTAGGCGATCGTTTCGATGAAGTGAAAGTAATGTACCGCCGTGTGAATGACATGTTTGGTGATATTGTTAAAGTAACACCATCATCTAAAGTTGTTGGTGATATGGCATTATTCATGGTTCAAAATCACTTAACAGAACAAGATGTTTTAGAGCGTGGACATTCTATGGACTTCCCAGGATCTGTTGTTGAAATGTTCTCTGGAGATTTAGGACAACCATATGGTGGTTTCCCGAAAAAGTTACAAGAAATTATTTTAAAAGGGAAAGAACCATTAACAGTAAGACCAGGTGAATTATTAGAACCAGTAGATTTCGACGCGTTAAAAGAAGAGCTATTCCATAAACTTGGACGCGAAGTGACGATGTTTGATGTAGTTGCATATGCATTATATCCAAAAGTATTTATGGATTACGAAAAAGTTGCTGAGATTTATGGAAATGTATCTGTGCTTGATACACCGACATTCTTCTATGGTATGAGACTTGGTGAAGAAATCGATGTGGAAATTGAACAAGGTAAAACATTGATGGTTAAACTAGTATCAATTGGAGAGCCTCAGCCGGATGGAAATCGTGTGCTTTACTTGGAGTTTAACGGTCAACCACGTGAGATTGTTGTGAAAGACGAAAGTGTGAAAGCGACAGTTGCACAACGTGTGAAAGGAAACCGTGAAAATCCAAACCACATTAGCGCAACAATGCCAGGAACGGTTATTAAAGTAGTTGTAAAAGAAGGCGATGAAGTGAAAAAAGGCGATTCTATGGCAATTACAGAAGCGATGAAAATGGAAACGACAGTTCAAGCGCCGTTTAATGGTAAAGTGAAAAAAGTATATGTTAACGATGGAGATGCAATTCAAACGGGTGACTTACTCATTGAATTAGATCACTAAAATAAAAAAGAGTTGCGGAAACGCAACTCTTTTTTATTACGAAAAAATACCTTGCCAATTCGGGCAAGGTATTTTCATTTATTTTGTTTGTTTAGAAATTGATGCAGCTTCTTTTGCATTCACTTTACTTCTTGTACCTAACATAACTAAATAGCATAGTACAGCAAACAAGCAAGAAATGAATAGGGAATGTAATAATGCCATTGATAAACTAGCATTTGTAAATACGACTAAAATTCCTACGATAGCTTGAAGTGTAACAAGGATAAATGAGATAATCCATCCCCAGTATACGACAGGCTGCTGTTTGTAATGGCGGATAGCGAGAATCATCGCGTATAGTATCCAAGCGAAAATTAACATCGCTGCAACTCTATGTCCCATTTGAACCCATTCATGTAATTGAGTTGGCATAGGTCTATTTTTGCTGCATAAAGGAAAGTCTGGACAGGCTAAGCTAGCTCGTTCGTGACGTACTAAAGCCCCTGTGTAGACGACAATATAACTGTAAATTGTTACACCATAAATATGAAATTTCATTTTTTTGTCCATAATAAGTGAACGTGCATCGAATTTTTGGTCAATTTCAAAGATAAGACACGTTAATAAAATGACAGAAGCAAATGAAATTAAGGAAATACCGAAATGGATAGCAAGTACAGCTGGCATTTGCCCCCAAACAACCGCTGCGGCTCCCATTAATGCTTGTGCAACTAAAAATACGAAGGATAAAATTGCTAACGTTTTTGTTTCGCGCACATGTTTATAATATTTCCAGGACAAAATACAAAGGAGAGTGACAAGAATTCCTGCTGATCCTGATGTAAGGCGATGACTTAGTTCAATAATAGTTTCCATTGATAAATTAGATGGAACAAATTCACCGTTACAAAGTGGCCATGATTTACCGCATCCTTGGCCAGAGCCTGTTTTTGTAACTAAGGCGCCTCCTAATAAAACTATTAATAAATCAAGACTCGTAATGACTGCTAACCATTTAATAAAGCGTTGCAATCTCTTTCACCATCTTTCTGCTATGAAGTTATTGCGAAATATTTTCATTCCATTATGTATAGAATAAAACGCGCTAGTTCCTATGATATATAAAAAATAATAAAATAGCAAAGAAATGGAGGGGGAAGACAGGGAAGAGAAAACGGGTGTGGAAATAAGGTTTATAAGGAAATTTTTAGGTGAAAAATAGGCTATTTTGAAAAGAAATGGGAAGAATACGTGTTAAATATGACAAAAAAGTTTATTATAGAAGGTAACATCATGTTATGATATGGATAAGTAACAATTAAGTTTTTTATGTTCGACACAAAAAGTTCATGTTTTCTTCACAAAATGTTCGGGAAATATGATTTAATATATTGGAGTATGGGCGTAGATTAGTAGTAGAATGGGTTAACAATGTTTCTACTGTAATAATATTGCTATATAGAAGCGAAATATTTCAATTTGAAATAGGCGCAAAAAGAAAGACGAAAGTTTTAAGAGGGGGTTAAAGTGATGAACCATGCAACAAGTGAGCTGCATGATGAGTCTGCTGTTACAAGCGTACCGGAAACAACTCGGTTACAAGATTTAAAAGCGCTCGTTAAAATGGGGATTGTAAACTCAAATACACTTACTGTATTTACAGGATTTTGGTTGGCATTACACTTTAATGGATTAAGTGTAATGGACAATCTGGATAAGTTATTCTTTACAATCGTTGGTTCTGGATTAGTTATGGCAGGGGTATGTTGTTTAAACAACTACATTGATCGAGACATCGATCCATTAATGGAAAGAACAAAGACCCGTCCAACGGTTACTGGAAAGTATAAACCAGGATTTGCACTTACATTTGGACTAGTTATATTACTTCTTGGTTTTGTATTTTTATTATTAACAACACCAATGGCAGTCTTAATGGGATTTATTGGTGCTTTCACATATGTTGTTCTATATAGTTTATGGACAAAGAGAAAGTATACACTAAATACTGTTGTAGGTAGTATATCTGGTGCAGTTCCACCTTTAATTGGATGGGCAGCAATCGATCCATCTTTAGGCCATCCAATTGCTTGGATGTTATTTTTAATTATGTTTATTTGGCAAATCCCACATTTCCTTGCATTAGCAATGAAACGTGTTGATGAATATCGAAACGCAGGAATTCCAATGCTTCCTGTAGTTCATGGATTTGAAATTACGAAACGCCAAATTATGATTTGGACAGTATGTTTATTACCACTACCATTTTATATGAGTGGACTAGGGATAACATTTATGGTAATTGCAACACTGCTTAACATCGGATGGATCGTTTTAGGTTTTTATGGCTTCCGTAAGAAAGATGACATCAAATGGTCTGTGCAAATGTTTGTTTATTCCCTAAATTATTTAACAATCTTATTTGTATCAATGATTGTAGTTACATTCTTCTAAGACAACGACATAATTGGATTTCTTTACGTTGAGATTTACTTTACTTAACTATAAAGTACAATCTAATTCACAAGGAAAGTGGGGGTTGTTTGTATGAAGAAACAGTGGCGACTGCTTTCGTTCGTTTCACTGCTGGCTTTACTGTTAGGGGGATGCGGTAAAGCCTTTCAATCTACTTTAATTCCGCAAGGAGAAGTAGCAAAAATGCAATATGATCTGCTCTTACTAGCAAGTGCGATCATGGTAGGAGTAGTACTAGTAGTTACTATTATTTTCTTATATGTAATTGTGCGTTTCCGACAAAAGAAAGGTCAGGAAGATTATATTCCGGAGCAAGTTGAAGGGAATCACAAACTAGAAATTATATGGACAGTTATTCCGATTATTCTTTTGCTAATCTTAGCTGTTCCGACGGTTACATATACATTCAAACTTGCTGATGTAAGTGCGATGGAGAAAAAGAATATTGATAAAGATACTATCGTTGTTGATGTAACAGCGAATCTTTATTGGTGGGAATTTTCTTATAAATCAGAAAAGATAGTAACTTCTCAAGATTTAGTCATCCCCACAGGTAAGAAAGTGTATTTGAATTTGAAGGGTGCCGATATTAAACATTCGTTTTGGGTTCCATCTTTAGCTGGGAAAATGGATACAAATACAGATAATGTGAACAAAATGTGGTTAAAGGCAGATAAATCGGGCACTTATAATGGTTTTTGTACAGAATTTTGCGGCCCATCACATTCTTTAATGCAATTCAAAGTGAAAGCTTTAGATGAAAGCGAGTACAAAAAGTGGCTTGCTGATATGAAGAAAATTGATGGGAAGAAAGAAGTAGCTTCAACAAAGGCGCAAGAAGGCCAAGAAATATTTAATAAAAGCTGTATTGGTTGTCACGCAGTTGGATCTAATGATAGTAGACCACCTTCCGCTCGTATCGCACCAAACTTAGCAAACTTTGCGGATCGCGATACAGTTGCCGGCATTGCTGAAAACAATGAAGAAAACTTAAAAAAATGGCTGAAAGATCCTGAAAATATGAAACCAGGAAATAAAATGACTGGTAAATATGGCAACTTAACAGACGATCAAATTGATGCATTAAATGCATACTTACAAACGTTAAAAGTTGAAAAGTAAAGAGGGATTATTCGCGAAGGGGAGGTTGAAAACGTGAGTTCTGTAGCAAAAAAACAGGGGATGGGTGCTGTCATATGGGATTATTTAACGACAGTAGACCATAAAAAGATTGCCATTCTCTATTTAATTGCAGGTGGATTGTTTTTTATAATAGGCGGAATAGAAGCTCTATTTATTCGCCTTCAATTAGCGATTCCTAACAACGCTTTTCTTGTTGGGGATGCTTATAATCAAGTATTAACTATGCACGGTACAACAATGATTTTCCTCGCAGCTATGCCACTCGTGTTTGCATTTATGAACGCCGCTGTACCACTTCAAATTGGTGCACGTGATGTAGCGTTCCCGTTTTTGAATTCACTCGGATTTTGGTTATTTTTCTTTGGTGGAGTATTTTTAAATTTAAGTTGGTTTTTAGGTGGAGCGCCTGATGCAGGATGGACATCTTATGCATCTTTAGCTTTAGCCTCTAAAGGCCATGGTGTTGATTTTTATGTGCTTGGCTTGCAAATCTCCGGTATAGGTACATTAATTGGAGGTATTAATTTCCTTGTAACCATTATTAATATGCGTGCGCCAGGGATGACGTATATGCGTATGCCGATGTTTACGTGGACGACATTTGTAACATCTTCATTAATATTATTTGCTTTTCCGCCGTTAACTGTAGGATTAGGACTTTTAATGTTAGACCGCTTATTTGGAACAAGTTTCTTTAATCCAGCACTGGGCGGGAATACAATTATATGGGAGCACTTATTCTGGATTTTCGGTCATCCAGAAGTATACATTCTTATACTCCCAGCTTTCGGAATATTCTCAGAAATCTTCGCGACGTTTTCGAAAAAACGATTATTTGGTTATTCGTCGATGGTGTTTGCGACAGTATTAATTGGATTTTTAGGGTTTATGGTATGGGCGCATCATATGTTTACTGTTGGGCTTGGTCCAGTTGCAAATGCTATTTTCTCAGTTGCAACAATGGCGATTGCGGTTCCGACCGGTATTAAAATATTCAACTGGCTCTTTACAATGTGGGGCGGAAGTATTCGTTTTACGACACCGATGATGTGGGCAGTAGCCTTCATTCCATCATTCGTAATGGGAGGAGTTACAGGTGTTATGCTAGCATCTGCACCAGCTGATTATCAATTTCATGATAACTATTTCGTAGTAGCTCACTTTCATTATGTAATTGTCGGTGGTGTTGTATTTGGTTTACTTGCAGGAGCCCATTATTATTGGCCGCTGATGTTTAATAAAGTATTGAATGAAACGTTAGGAAAGATAACATTTTGGTTATTCTTTATCGGTTTCCATTTAACGTTCTTCATTCAGCATTTCCTTGGCTTAATTGGTATGCCACGTCGTTACTACACATATCTTGAAGGTCAAGGGTTGGAAATGGGCAATATGATTAGTTCTATTGGAGCGGTATTTATGGCTCTTGGAACGATTGTTCTTCTATTCAATGTAATTAAAACAACAGTATCAAAAGAAAAGGCTGGTCGTGATCCGTGGGATGGACGTACATTAGAATGGACAATGCCAGCACCTACACCAGAATATAACTTTAAACAATTACCATTTGTTCGCGGGTTAGATCCGTTTTGGATTGAAAAACGTGAAGGGAATAAAGAGATGACAGCGGCGGAACCAGTGGGTGATATTCATATGCCAAATCCATCATTTTCACCATTTATCATTTCTTTAGGGTTGTTTATAGCGGCATTCGGTGCAATGTATATGCAGGGTGGAAAAGATAAGTTTTGGTTATTAGTAGCAATTATCGGTTTAATTATTACGTTTGGTACAATGTTCCTACGTTCAGTAATTGATGATCATGGATATCATATTCATAAAGAAGATTTAGAAGATAAGGGGGGCAAGGCGTAATGCATGTAGATGAAAAATTAACGAATGAAACATTTCCAGCAGAGCCTGAAAAAGCAACCCTTGAGGGGAAAAATAAGTTTGTCGGTTTTTGGTTATTTCTTGGAGGCGAAACAGTATTGTTCGCTTCCTTATTTGGCACATATTTAGCGTTAAAGAATTCTACAAATGGCGGACCAACATCTCAAGAGATGTTCCAAATGCCACTCGTTTTCATTATGACGATGCTTTTATTAACGAGTAGCTTAACGAGCGTATATGCGATGTATCATATGAAAAACTTTAATTTTAAGAAAATGCAACTTTGGCTACTAGTAACAGTGCTGCTAGGTTTAGGGTTTTTAGGATTTGAGATATATGAGTTTTATCATTATACGCATGAATTTAAGCATACTATGAGAAGTAGCGCATTTGGTTCCGCGTTTTATGCTCTTGTTGGTACGCATGGACTCCACGTATTGTTTGGATTGTGTTGGATTTTAACATTAATCTTTAGGAATGCGAAGAGAGGTCTAAATTTATACAATGCACCGAAGTTTTATGTTGCATCGATTTATTGGCACTTTATTGACGTAGTTTGGGTGTTTATTTTCACTGTAGTATATTTAATGGGAATGGTGGGATAAACAATGGCGATAAAGCAAACGAATAATCCTAAAGTTGATCTTGTTTATCGGAAAAGAAAAAGTGCGGAGGAAATGAAGCATCAAGTTATTACATTTGCATTAATGATTTTTTTAACATTAGTTGCATTTGCAGCGGTAGCATATCCGAAAACTTTTAGTCCGACTTTTTCAGTGCCATTTATTTTACTATTAGCGGTGGTACAAGTAATTTTTCAATTGTATTATTTTATGCATATGAGTCATAAAGGACATGAAGCGGCAAGTTTCTTTCTTTATTCTGGTCTGTTGATCGGATTAATTACAATTTTAGCTTTTATGACAATTGTGTGGATTTGAAAAGTGAAGAATAAGGGAGCTTGTGTTGACACAGCTCCCTCTTCATGTTATGTGAACGGATAACCTTAAGAAGGTAGGTGTGAAAATGAGTAACTTGTGGATATTTGGTTTTCAAGCGCTATGGAGTCCAATCTTTTTATTATTTATGCTTTCGATCCTCATTGGATATTTTTTAATTATTGGGCCGTATAGAATGCGATTTGAACATGCGACAAAGGTAAGTAAGAAGCAAGTTTTTTATTTTACGACTGGAATTGTTCTTTTGTATTTTGTAAAGGGAGGGCCTATTGATTTAATTGGTCATATTATATTTAGTGCACATATGTTTGAAATGGCAGTTATGTATATTGCCGTTCCGCCTTTGTTGTTGCTTGGTATACCAGTTTGGTTATATCGTTATATTACTTCTTTTAAGTTCGTTCAAATTATATTAAAGATATTTGCTAAGCCACTTATTGCATTGTTTGTATTTAATGGCCTGTTTTCTTTTTATCATTTACCAGTTGTTTTTGATACAGTAAAACAAAGTCAAATTGCTCATCCTATCTGTCTCGCTATATTGTTCTTTACGGCAATCATGATGTGGTGGCCGATGCTAAATCCATTACCAGAATATCAAACGTTAAGTGATATAAAGAAACTTGGTTATATGTTTGCTAACGGTATATTATTAACGCCAGCTTGCGCGTTAATTATTTTTGCAACGGCGCCGTTGTTTGCAACGTATACGGATCCGGCTGCTTGGATGAAGGCGATGGAACTATGTGTACCGGCGGGAACTTTATCTGATTTAAATATAACTGGACCAGAATTTTTACACTGGATGCCGATCGTACAAGACCAACAAACAGGCGGCATCATTATGAAAATTGTCCAGGAAATAGTGTACGGTACAATTATTGGTTATGTGTTCTTTCGATGGGCGCGTCGAGAGCGTGAAAAGGATAAAGAGCAGTTACAACAATTGCCGCCGTATTTACAAACGAAGTAAAAAAGTGTATGGGTTTCCATACACTTTTTTAGTTTTACTAAACTTTAATAGATTGAATTTTCTAATTATTTATGTTAAGTTAGTGTAGGCATGTACTAAAGTGGATATAAGATTTACTACTAGCTTTAATGCATAATAATTCCATGTGTAGTACAAGTTTTTTAGAGAGTTACAAATTTATATTGTTATCTTTAATAAAACAAGGACTATTTTAAGGGGGAATTTAAATGGGTAGTAGTGGAAGTATGGTAAAGCCAATTAGTGGTTTTTTAGCAGCATTAATACAATATCCAGTACCGGTAGTAGAGTCACGTGCAGACATTGATAAACAAATTAAACAGATCATAAAAACAATTCATTCAACTAAAGCAGGGTATCCTGGATTGGAATTGATAGTATTTCCAGAATATAGTACGCAAGGGCTTAATACAAAAAAATGGACTACAGAAGAGTTTTTATGTACGGTCCCTGGGCCAGAAACAGACTTGTTTGCTGAGGCATGTAAAGAGTCTGAAGTATATGGTGTTTTTTCTATAATGGAAAGAAATCCTGATGGTGGAGAACCGTATAATACAGCAATAATTATTGATCCACAAGGTGAAATGATTTTGAAGTATCGTAAGCTAAATCCTTGGGTGCCAGTTGAACCTTGGAAGGCTGGAGATTTAGGTTTACCTGTTTGTGATGGGCCAGGAGGAAGTAAATTAGCTGTTTGTATTTGTCATGATGGTATGTTTCCTGAAGTAGCTCGTGAAGCAGCTTATAAAGGTGCAAATGTCTTGATTCGTATTTCTGGATATAGCACACAAGTTAGTGAACAATGGATGTTAACTAATCGTTCGAATGCATGGCAAAATTTAATGTATACATTGTCGGTGAACTTAGCTGGTTATGATGGTGTATTTTATTATTTTGGTGAAGGACAAGTATGTAATTTTGATGGGACTACTTTAGTGCAGGGACACCGAAATCCTTGGGAGATTGTTACTGCTGAAGTATATCCAGAGCTAGCAGATCAAGCTAGATTAGGATGGGGTCTCGAAAATAATATATATAATCTAGGTTCAAGGGGATATGTAGCGACTCCTGGTGGGGTGAAAGAAAACCCATATACGTTTGTAAAAGATTTAGCTGAAGGTAAATATAAGGTTCCTTGGGAAGATGAGATTAAAGTAAAGGATGGAACTATTTATGGGTATCCAGTCAAAAAGACGATTCATTCTTAAGTAAGATAAATAGAACAAGCGCATCATATTGATGCGCTTGTTCTATTTACTCAATGATTTGGAATTCTTTTAACTCTTTTTCGATATTTTGTAGGAGTTGTTCGCTTTTTTGAATTACATTCGTTGGGAAAGTTTCACCATCACCATATTCAACGCCGTGAGGATAATAATGTTTACCTAATAAGGGAGGGAGTAGCTTTATTTCAGCGTGTCTGCTGCCAATGTCGCCTTCAACAGCTAAACCTTGTACACGTAAATAATAAACATCGTTTAATATTTCGAATTTATAATCGTATGTAACTCGTTCATAATCCCACTGTCCAGCAAGTACAAAATGGTTCTTTTCCATAATCTCTGTTAATAGTGTTAAATCAACGACTGCCCCATTAAATTTCGTATTTGTAAATTGCATAAAATACCTCCTTTTTTAATGTTACACCATTATTTTTATAATAGTATGAATAATAAGAAAGTGCAATTCATATTGAGAGAAAAGGGATAATCCAGACTTTTTTTGCGAAAATATGATATAGTGAAAAGAGTACGGTACACACAAAAAAAGGAAAGAAAAGGATTTGTGTATATCTCAATTTTATGTTTTTTGCAGGAGGTATATCGATTGAAGAAATTATTGCGTATCGTAATGATTACAATTTTAATTTTAGCTGTTGATTTATACGGGAAATTACTCGTTTCACAATATATATTAACCCCATCTCAATCAAAGCAAGAAAATAAAATTGTGAAAAAGAAAAAACCAGTAAATGAAGACTCTTCTGATACGGTTTTAAATATGATTGGTGGGGACTCTGAAAATTTATTAGCAAAATGGGGCGAACCTTCTCGAATAGAACCATCTGCTTACGGATATGAATGGTGGGTATACAATCAAGATTTAGCTCAGTATGTTCAATTTGGGGTTGCTGAACGTAAAATTGTAACGGCGTATGTCGCTGGTGAGCAAGTTAAGGTGCCACCTTATTATATAAATGAAAAGTATGAAGATGTGTATAAAAAGAATCCACTTTCTCATGAGATTTCGTTAAAAAGAGGAAAGAATAGTTATCAATTTGAGTTATCTGATACCGAAGTGATGGAACAACCATTAGTACCAGTAGAAGATGGTTGGGCACAATTATATTTTGATCATTTTACGCATGAGCTTGTCGGTGTTCGTTATATGGATGACGAAACGTTATTGCGTCAAAGACCGTATCAGCTCGTTTATTCGGGTGAATTATTAGCAGAACAACCATTAACTCCAGATAAAATGAAACAAATAGAGAATGGGAATATGCAACAAATTTTTGATTTAACAAATATTATTCGAAGTCGTCATAATGTACCGTTATTAGCGTGGGACCAACAAACGGCAGAGGTGGCAATCGGTCATAGTAAAGATATGAAGGATAATAATTACTTTTCACACGATTCACCTACATTAGGTACGTTAGGAGATCGTTTACAGCGCGGGAAAGTAGGATTTCAACTTGCCGGTGAGAACATAGCGGCGCAACATAGTGATGGGGTTGCGGCATTGCAAGGTTGGTTAAATAGTGAGGGACATCGAAAAAATTTATTGAATGAACAATTTACAGGATTAGGTGTTGGCGTATACGATAAGTTTTATACACAAAACTTTATTCGGAAATAAAATGAAACTGTAAATTGTGGATGGGAATCTTCCCCTATGCAAATAGTAGGATAAAAAGGTGCATGAATCGTCTAAAAATAGGCGAACCATGCGCCTTTTTTTTCTTATTATATAGTAGATATACATGAAGAGGTGAGGATTATGCCGACAACAAAAGGACCGTTACATCCATCGGTTCAACAGTTTAAAGAGTTTGTAAACCATCACCCTAAAATGCTTCATGAAGTTCGAAGTGGTCATAAAACTTGGCAACAGTTTTATGAGGAATGGTACTTACTTGGTGAAGAAGATCCAATATGGGCAACTTTTAGACCGGATGGAGCGCCTGCTTTTTCTTCGGTAAAAGAAAAGAAAAAAGAAAATGGAAAAGAAAAGGATACTCGAACTGAAGAGGAAAAAACTGCTGATGTGATGGGGCAAATGCTTTCTTTCTTTAAAAAGTTAGACGTGGAACAAATGCAACATCATTTAGCCAATGTGACGAGTGCTATTGGGAGTGTGCAACAAGTTTTTCAACAATTTCAAGGAAAACGCACGCAGCAAGAAGAGAGTACTTCCGAAAATAATCCATTTTTCTTTCAGAAGGATTAGGAGGAAAGCGGATGAGAGCAGAAATTATGGAGTTTATAAAGGCTGATGAGGATTTATCTCGCTATATTAGGGAGCAACCTTACTGGTATAGAAAACTAACGCGAAACCCTGAAGAAAAAGAGGCATTTGAGTTAGCAGCTATGCAACATTTCAAAAAAACGATACCAGATAAAGTTGAGAAATTTCAAAATCAATTGGCAGTTGCTTCCATTATGATTGATATGTTTCAGTATATGAAGCAGCAAAATGCAACATAATTGGAAGGGAAAACTATGTCCGTCATGCAGAACTTTTGATACAATAGAAGCGGATTATTTAAAAAGGAGTTGCAGCATGAGCATGACGGAAATTTGTTTAGTACGACATGGACAAACTGATTGGAATTTTCAAGAGATTATTCAGGGACGTGAAGATATTCCGCTTAATGAAGTGGGGAAGAAGCAAGCGAGTCAAAGTGCAGCTGCTTTGCAAGTGGAGGCATGGGATATAATTATAAGTAGCCCATTAATTAGAGCGCAAGAAACAGCTAAGGAAATTGCAGAGGCAACTGGATTACAATCAATTTTATTAGATGAGCGATTTGTTGAACGTAATTTTGGTGAAGCTTCTGGGAAGCCAGTTGCGACTGTTAGGGAATTAATTGCAGAAGGTAAAGTAGAAGGTATGGAGCAAGATGAAGAAATTGTAGCTCGTTGTTTTGCTGCGGTAAAAGATGTTGCAGAAACTCATTCTGGCAAACGTATTATTATTGTAGCCCATTCTCATGCGATAAAAGCAATTTTACATGCAATTGCTCCGGAAGATATTTCGTTTAAGACACCGTTAAAAAACGCATGTATTAGTTATGTGAATGAAAATAGTGGGAAGTGGGATGTTGTTAAATACAACATCGCGGAACATATTAATGTATAAATGTGTACTGAAATTATTAAAAAATAGTTAGAATGATATCTTTCTGTTTAGTGAGACACTTCAATTAGTAGTTCTATTCTAAATGTGGTATGATAAATACTCGGAGGTGTCTCTCATGATTGTAGCGACGCTAGAAAGCGTATTAATATTAGATAAGGCAGAGCAGCTTGCAAAAGCGATCATCTGTTCAGATATAGCAGAAGATTACCGTAAATGTTATAAAGACTTGCATGAAGATATGGAAGTTCAGACGTTAATTCAGCAATTTACAGCGATGAAAGAACGATATGAGGAAGTGCAACGTTTCGGTAAATATCATCCTGACTATACTTTCGTTTCGACGAAAATGAGGGAATTGAAGCGTTCTGTAGATTTACATGATAAGATTGCAGCTTTTAAGCGAGTAGAAACGGCTTTACAAAAGTTGTTAGATGAAGTTAGTGTAGCAATCGGTTCTGAGGTGTCCTCTTCCATCAAAGTTCCAACAGGAAATCCATTTTTTGATGCTGGTGGCTGTGGTGGCGGTTGTGGTACCGGCGGAGGTTGTGGTTGTAAAAAAACGGGGTAAATCACCCCGTTTTTTAGAAGATAGAAGAAAACGTATACAGAGTTTGTCCTGTAATGTCATAAATTTCTGATTGGTTTTCATAAAATATAAAATATATGTTTTTAAAAGGAGAAGATGGAGAAGATTATGTTCGGGCAACGACAAAGTATGATTGTTTATTTACATTCATTGAAACATGCCAAGATTTTAAGAAAATATGGTAACATACATTACATATCAAAACGTTTAAAATATGCAGTAGTATATTGTGATATGGAACAAATTGAGCATATGATGCAAAAGTTGAACAAACTTCCTTTTGTGAAAAAGATAGAACAGTCGTACCGCCCGTATTTAAAAACGGAATTTGAAAATTCACGTCCTGATCGGGCAAAAGAATACGATTATAGCTAATAGAAAAAATCCCCTGCTAATTTTAACAGGGGATTTTTTATTTGAAATAACACATTATTTCATTGGAGGAATAAAATTATTCATTCGTAAAATACCAATTAAATGATTGAAAAACAGTTCTTTTTCTGGGAAAGTTGTGGATGGTTTTACCGTAAAGGTAGTCATTTTTTTTCCAAGTTGTTCTGCCGTTTCTTCAAATAAAATGACGCGTTTACTTTTTTTATTTTCAAGTACAGGAATGCCTTCACGACATATGTATAATGGTTGGAAATCACCAGTAGTAGTTGGTTTTAATATTACAACAAGTGAACACACTTTTTTTTCATTTTTAATTGTTTCAAATTGTAACATATGTGTTATACGTTCTTGATTTGCTTTGGCAATTTCAAGTAATTCATATAAATCAGAGTAGCCCTCTCCGAGTTCTATAAAGCGTTGAATCATATCTTTTCCTCCTCTTTCTTTTACTGTACCATCTCACTTTTTAAATGAAAAGTAGACAAAGAAAAAAAACCCTGCAAAGCAGGGCCCTTCTTATACTAGCATGTACTAGTAAGAAGGCAAAGGGAGAGGAGAAACCGGAGGAAGAACTTATGGGGAAACGTAAGTCTTCTCCGCGGTTGGCAACAACATCGAAGGTGATGTTGTTATAGTTATTTATGTCCAATCTAAATGAAGATATACATGATGAAATTAAATTTTATGTTGGGCTTTTTATTTTTCTTTTTTTTATTTTATGATAGGATAAAAAAGATAAAGTGAAACGAATAGTTCGTGTTAGCGAATGGTGAGATGAATACATAATAATGCAGAGCGGTTATTTTAAGCTAAGTTCTTCTAGTCTTCGTTGGAAGATGAATGGAATCGTAAAGTTTGGTAGCGGTTACCGAATGGAGAAAGGCTTTCTATAATTGCTCGATAGATTGAAATAAAGGTAGTGACAACAGATGAGAGTAGTTTCAGGAAAATGTAAAGGACACCCACTTAAAGCGGTGCCAGGTAATACAACACGTCCAACGACTGATAAAGTAAAAGAATCCATTTTTAATATGATAGGCCCTTATTTTGATGGGGGTGTCGCTCTTGATTTATTTGGTGGTAGCGGTGGTCTTGGAATCGAAGCTATAAGTAGAGGGATCGATAAAGCGATTTTTGTTGATCGAGACAATAAAGCGATAAAGGTAATCCATCAAAATTTAGAAAGTTGTAGAATACAGGAACAGGCTGAAGTATATCGGAATGATGCAGAACGTGCGATAAAAGCACTTATAAAACGTGAAATATCATTTGATCTTATATTAATTGATCCTCCATATAAAGATCAAAAAATTGTATCTTTAATTAGTGTAATGGATCAACATGGATTGCTACATAACGATGGTTTAATTATGGCGGAGCATGGTAATGATGTAGTTTTACCTGAGGCTATAGGAAGACTTGTAAAAGTGCGAGCTGAAAATTATGGCATTACAGCGATATCGATTTATAAGTATGAAGGTGAGGGGACGGAATGACAAGTATAGCTATTTCTTCGGGAAGTTTTGATCCAATTACCCTTGGGCATCTGGATATTATTAAAAGGGGAGCAAAAGTATTTGACGAGGTATACGTAGTAGTTTTAAACAACTCGTCAAAAAAACCGTTCTTTTCAGTGGAAGAGCGTTTAGATTTAATTCGAGAAGCAACAAAGGATATCCCTAACGTAAAAGTAGATTCACATAGTGGACTACTAGTTGAGTATGCAAAAATGCGTAATGCGAACGCGATTTTACGTGGGTTACGAGCGGTTTCTGATTTTGAATATGAGATGCAAATTACTTCTATGAATCGAAAGTTAGATGAAAACATTGAAACCTTTTTTATTATGACAAACAATCAATACTCATTTTTAAGCTCGAGCATTGTGAAAGAAGTTGCGAGATATGGAGGAAGTGTAGTAGATCTTGTACCTCCTGTTGTAGAACGTGCTTTAAAAGAAAAGTTTCAAACCCCGTTAAAGTGAACGGGGTTTTTCTTTGTTGCTCCGAAAAAATAATAAGATGACATATACATATAAGCAAAATAATGTAAATATCGGTCCGTAGTGTATAAAAGATGTCCAAAATTCATGCAGAATAGAAGAATGATTCGATAAAAAGACAGGGATATCTTTTTGCATAGGTGAAAAAGAGCTTACTTTTTCATAAAATGGTTTCCAAAATATAAAAGTAAAAATAGGGGCAAGAATACTTTGGATAATTCGTGCGAAAAAATAGGGCTTAAATCGAATGTCTGTTTCAGCTAATATGCTAGCGACTTGTGCCTGAATAGAAAGGCCGCTAAATGCTAAAATAAAGCTTGTTACCATAGCTTGCTGCAGGAGGGGTGTTTCAGTTATTTGACTAATCATTTGGCTTCCAAGTGTCATTTCAAACATGCCAGATAATATTGGGATACTAAATTCAGTAGTTAGTTGGAAGAATGATAAAATATGTTGCATAATAAAAGACAGGGCTGCTGTAATATGAAATACAGTAATCATTTTATTTAAAACAGAGAATAAAATAATAAATCCACCAATCATAAGTAGCGTTTGAATAGAAGAAACGATAGCGTCCCCAAGTAATTTTCCTATTGGTCTTTTTTCTTGCATACGTGTCTCGTGTAGAATTGAAAAAGGGTTTTGAAAAGGGTGTTTTTTAGTAACATGTTTATCATGCGTGGAACTGTTGTTATTGCCATAAAAACGCATCAGTAACCCGACAGCAAAATTACTTACATAATGTGCAGCAGCTAATACGATTCCTAATTTCGGATTATTGAAAAAACCGATAGAAACAGCGCCAAAAATAAAAAGTGGATTGGATGAGTTTGTAAAAGATACGAGGCGCTCTGCTTCAATTTGTGTTAGCTGATTGCTTTTGCGCAGTCTAGCGCTTAATTTGGCGCCAGCGGGAAAGCCTGAAGCCATTCCCATTGCCCAAACAAATCCGCCTATTCCTGGAACGCGGAAAAGTGGTCGCATAAGTGGTTCTAATATAACGCCTATAAATTTTACAACACCAATACTAATGAGAAGTTCGGCAATGATGAAAAACGGTAAAAGTGAAGGGAATACAACTTCCCACCATATATTTAACCCTCGAATGGAAGCTTGTAAAGCAGCTTGGGGGTGGAGTACAAGAGAAAAGGTTAAAAAAAGTGTTGATATGGTAAGGAAAGCCGTTTTCCATTTTTCATACATGTAAGTAAATCCCCCTTTGTCCCAAAAAACGTTCATTTCAGTATACGTGGATACGTAGTGAATTTAGACCATAAGTATGAAAAAGGAACGAAAAAAATTAAAGGGTGAGAAAAGTGAAAGAACCGAAAATTGGCTTAGCTCTTGGATCTGGGGGCGCAAAAGGTTTTGCTCATATTGGTGTTATAAAGGTTTTAAGGGAAAATGATATACCGATTCATATGATTGCAGGAAGTAGTATGGGGGCTTTAGTAGGTACATTTTATGCGGCTAGTTCAAACGT
This sequence comes from Bacillus cereus group sp. MYBKT111-2, assembly GCF_051915205.1. NCBI lineage: Bacteria > Bacillati > Bacillota > Bacilli > Caryophanales > Bacillaceae > Bacillus > Bacillus cereus group sp. MYBKT111-2. Next base: position 232,454 of record NZ_JBQAEG010000001.1, on the reverse strand, counting down.
TGAAAGACTGTATAAACTGGCAAATGTTTTTAAGAGGAAATACTATTTAGATTTTACGGTTCCGAAAATGGGATTTATTTCTGGAAAACGTGTCAAAGATATGATTAAAATGTTTACATATAATAAAAATTTAGAAGAATTAGATATCCCGACGGCTGTTGTGGCTACTGATATCTTAAAGGGGGAAAAAGTAGTTTTTACAAGTGGTCCAGTTGCAGAGGCGGTGAGAGCAAGTATTTCTGTACCTGGAGTGTTTGTGCCAGAGAAAATAGATGGACGATTATTGGTAGATGGCGGAGTAATTGATCGCATCCCAGTATCGGTTGTGAAAGAGTTAGGTGCCGATATTGTCATTGCTGTTGATGTATCCCCGATTAAAGTAAATGGAGAGGTTACGTCTATTTATGATGTAATTATGCAGAGTATTGAAATTATGCAACATGAGCTTGTGATAAATCGGCAAATTGCATCTGATTTAATGATGCGACCAGCTGTAGAACAATTTAGTTCCCGGGCTTTTACAAACATTGAAGACATTATTCGAGTTGGAGAGGTAGAAGCGGAAAAGCATGTTGCAAATATTCATTTATTAATTGAGCAGTGGAAGGAGAAACATAATGTTTAAGCGTTTTCGGTTTATATATGCAATTTTAATAGGGGTTATATTGGCAATGTTACTTGTTTATGTACGCCTGCCGTATTATGTAACGAAACCAGGAATGGCTGCCAAATTAGAGCCTTACGTTCAAGTTGAAGGGGGAACAAAAGAATCAGGTGATTTTATGCTTGTTACGGTTTCAATGGGACCGGCAAATGTAGTGAATTTAATAGCGGCACAGTTTAATAAATATACACATATTTCAAAAGCGGAAGAAATATTGCAAAAAGGTGAAAGTGATGAAGAATATCAATTTCGCCAAAATTATGCGATGAAAGATTCGCAAAATGCAGCGATTTATAATGCTTATAAACGTGCAAATCGTACTGTTTCTTTTGAAAATAAAGGTGTGTTGGTTGCTGGTGTAGCGAAAGGGATGCCTTCAGAAGGAAAGCTTAAACTTGGAGATGTTATCATTGCCGTCGACGGAAAAACATTTGAAAAGACAGAACAATTTATTGAATATATGACAGGGAAAAAAGAAGGAGATACAGTAAATATTGAGTACAAGAGGGATGGGAAACAGTTAAAAGAAAATTTAAATGTAAAGACTATTCCGAATGGAAATGGACGTGTTGGTATAGGTGTTTCTATCGTTACGGAAAGAGAATTAGTGGTAGATCCGAAAGTGAAAATTGACTCTCATGAAATAGGCGGACCATCGGCAGGCCTAATGTTTACATTAGAAATATATAATCAACTGGTGGAAGATGATTTAACAAGAGGGCATGAAATAGCTGGAACAGGGACGATCAATGAAAAGGGAGAAGTTGGTCCGATTGGCGGTATTCAGCAAAAAGTGGTTGCTGCAAGTGATGCTGGTGCTGAAGTGTTCTTTGCACCAAATGAAAAAGGTGCAGAGAAATCGAATTATAAAGATGCACTTGAGGCTGCGAAAGATATTAAAACGAAAATGAAAGTTGTGCCAGTTGATACGTTGGATGATGCATTAATGTATTTGGAAAAAATGGGCAATAAATAAAAAAATCTCTCTTTTTCAGAGAGATTTTTTTATAGGAATTTTGCAGTTGTTTCATCGTAACGAATTGGGTGATGTGTTGCATCTTGTTTTAGTAGTTGTGTTCGTAATGGTTCTTGTATGATGGAGAAATATACAGAATTGGCTTTTCGATCTATGTGTAAAGTAGGATGGTCAAATGTTTTTGTATGGGTAAGGATTGGAAGCTCTATTTTTTTCTTGTTTTTTGAAAGGTACGTTTGTCCTTTTTGTGACATGCCTAATAGACGAATGTATGGTGCATGTTGCTCTATATTTGCGCAATGTATTTCTTCTTTTGTTGTATTTGTTAAAATATGTGTACAAGCTCTTTGTAATCTAGTCCACGTATAACGTTTCGTTTTTAACGCTTCCATGAATGAATGGAAGGAGGAACTGGTTTGTATTTTTGATAAAATACGATGCTCTAAACCTTCCTCAATTTCATATATATGTCGTAAGTCTTCTGGAGACATTGTCATAAGTTTGTATTTAAAAAATGAAAAGTATTGTTCCCAATTATGTAATGTCCCATAGTTTTGTTTATAACTTGCTAAAAGAGAAGCAGTCGCTTTTGGGATGAAAGGCTCAATTTCTGTAAAGGAACTATTTTCACTAAAAAGTTGTTTGCGAATACTTGTTGCGCTTGCAATATGTTGGTCGTTAAATGTTTCATCATGATAATGAGATGCGAATCTTTTTATCGTTTGTGCTTGCATAGAACTATTTTGCATTAGAATTGCTTTTATGTATTGGAAGCCTAAAATGTTATTTGGTTGTGACATGTCTATATTTTTTTCAGAAGATAAAATGTGTAGGAAAGCTTCAGATGTAGCTTTTGCGTAACTATTACCTGCGTTCATAAATTGCTTTACAAGACGATTAAAAGTCTCTTCTTCATTTTTCTGCACAGAGATGGTGTTATAAAAATTTTCGATTTGTCCATCTTCACTGCCGAAACAAATTTCAGAAACGTGTAGGGCGTTTAAAATAGAAATAGCGCCATTTGCAAAGGTTTCGGCCTTTTGCGTTGAAAAGGCATAAGGAAGCTCTACAACGAGGTCTACACCGCATGCTAAGGCCATTTTGGTACGATACCATTTGGATATGAGTGCTGGCTCACCACGTTGTAAAAAAGGGCCACTCATAACAGCGATTGTAATATCAGAGTGTGTTAACTTTTTTGTTTGTTGCACATGATAAGCATGACCGTTATGAAAAGGGTTATATTCAACAACAATACCACTGGCTTTTATGGTAATCTCTCCTTTCGATGTAGCATCTTTTTGAAAAACGTGATACTCTATATATTATTTACTATGATGACTTCATTATAGTGTAAAGAAAAAACATTGACAAATATAAAATGGCTAGCTATAATTTTGTTTGTTGCCTTGAGGTGATATGATATGAAATGGTCCATCCATCAATTGAATAAATTGAGAAATAAAGGATTGACATTGGATGAGATGGTAGATGTAAGTGAGCTAAAAGAGGTCGAGAAAGATATTCGTGAAATTAATCCTGTTCACGTAACAGGAAGAGTTGATTTTGGCTCCGGTAAGTTTACGTTCCATCTACATATAACTGGAAGCATGGTTTTACCATGTTCTCGCTCTTTAGTAGATGTGACATTACCATTTGACATTAAAACAACTGAGGTGTTCCAAACTTCACAAGAAGAATTTGAAACTGAAGCTGAAATTCATTGTTTAGAAGGAGAAGTACTTGACTTACTGCCCGTAATCAAGGAAAATATACTTTTGGAGATTCCAATGCAAATTTTCAGTGATGATGTTTCTGGTGGAGCACCGACGCAAGGTCAAGACTGGCAAGTGATTTCGGAAGAAGACAAAGAAAAGCCTGTTGATCCAAGATTGGCAGGACTTGCAAAGTTTTTTGACAAATAATCGGAAGACTGGTTCAGGCCTTCATATGAAAATAACTATTTCTTTTAAGGAGGTGGGAAGAATGGCTGTACCTTTTAGAAGAACTTCTAAAACAGTAAAAAGAAAGCGTCGTACGCATTTCAAATTATCAGTACCTGGTATGGTAGAGTGCCCAAGCTGTGGTGAAGCGAAATTAGCTCACCGTGTATGTAAAGCATGCGGTACTTACAAAGGTAAAGAAGTAATCAGCAAGTAATTGCGGGAAAATAAACGTAGAAGATATCTTCTACGTTTATTTTTTTTTGTCTTATTCTTCATTTGTTGTATTCTATCTTTTCTAGTAACTGCATATGTTTAATAAAAAATGCATAGGGAGGACTAGAGAGATGGCGACAACAAGACAAGATGCTTGGACTGATGATGAAGATTTGCTTCTGGCAGAAGTAGTACTCCGGCATATTCGAGAAGGTGGAACGCAATTATCTGCCTTTAAAGAAGTGGGAAGACATTTATCTCGTACACCAGCAGCATGTGGCTTTAGATGGAATTCTTACGTTAGAAAGCAATACAAAGAACGTATTGAAGAAGCGAAGCAACTGCGTAAAGTGGAAAATTATGAAGTGAAAGAGACGAAGGTATTAGAACCTACGTCAATTACATTGAATGATGTTATTGATTTCTTGCAAAATTATAAAGATGAAAACTCTTTAGTGGTGTTGCAACAGCAAATTGAATCGTTACAAACAGAGAAAGAGAGCCTGTTGGAGCGATTATCAGTATATGAGGAAGAATATAGAACATTGCTTGATTATATCGATCAAAAAAGAAGTGTAATGGTAGCGGAAAGAAATAGCGCTCGTTCGAATGGGAAATTAGAGAAGTTAAAGAAATAAAAAAACAGCTGCTATGTAGCTGTTTTTTTATTTCTTATGCAGACTCTTCATTTGTAACCGCATTCAAATTTGTTTCTGGGTGCCAAACGTAAAAATCACCATCAGGTACTGACACAGGTTGGAAATTTAATTTATCCCAAAAACCAGCTGAATGGATACGTGCGATCGTTTTAATTGGGAACTGCAGTCCCTTCGCATAATTTACAAGCATTTCTCCGAATCCTTGTTTTTGGAAAGTTGGTAATACTTCAAGTTTATAAAGTTCTAGGTAAGTACCTGTAATTTCGAATGGTTCCCCGCCGTTCCTTTTCATGTATAGACTCATACGTGCAATGAGTGATCCACCGTAATAAATACCGTAAAATGGAGATTCACTATTATTTTCAATAATGTTTGCTTGTAATTCTTCTAACATGGATAGTTCTTGAGCTCCGCAGCCTTTAAATTTTTTAAACTCGTCTAATGTTTTATAATTGATGAGCAAGCGCTCAACTTTTGGGAATCCCATAACATCACATCCTTTTTGTCTCATTGAATGCAGAAAAGTGAAAATATTTATAATAATATTATAACTCATTTTTTTATTTTTATGAAGATGATAGTGTATTTCTTTTATTATTTTTTTGAGGATTTGCTAAACTAAGAGTAGAAGTATAGTAATGAGTAGTATATACATATTGAAAGAAGAGGTGGCAGTTGATCATCTTTAGTTAATTATGATTCCGTATGAATCGGGGGTTCGCGGAATAAAAGAGGAGGGGAAAAAGGGACTTATGTATCGTGTTCAAATGAGTTCCTTGTGTGAAAATGAAAATTGGAGTTGTGGGACCGGGAGCTATTGGTCTATTGTATACATTTTATTTACAAAAAAGTAATCAAGATGTTACGTTGTTTACAAGGACAGCTAAGCAGGCTGACGAATTAAATATAACGGGTGTAACTTGTATTAGGGAGGGGAAACGTGAAACGGTATTCCCGCCAGTATTACCAATAGAAAGCATGCTAGACCAGCAGCTAGATTATATATTTATTGCTGTTAAGCAATATCATATAACTGACATACTACCCTTTGTGCGAGGGAAATCCTCAGTAGTCTTTTTGCAAAACGGAATGTCACACCTTCATGCTATGCAGAAAATAGAGAATGAAAATATTGCAGTTGGAATTGTAGAGCATGGTGCGAAAAAAGAAGAAAGACATACCGTTTATCATACAGGGATAGGTGTAACGAAGTTTGGAATCGTGCGCGGTCGGTCTATACATTTTGAAAAAATATTTAATTGCTTTCCTTTTCCGCATTTTCCAATTCGAATAGAAGATAATTGGAAGGATGTTATGCACAAAAAATTAGTAGTGAATGTATGTATCAATCCATTGACGGCATTATTACAGGTCAAGAACGGAGAATTGATCACGAACCCGTTTTTTTATCAGATGATGGAGCAAGTATTCCAGGAAGTCGTTTTTCTCGTTAAAGAAGAAAAAGAAATGGTATGGGAAATGGTACGTCATGTATGTGAAAGAACATCTCATAATACATCATCTATGCTGGCAGATGTAAGGGCGAATAGACAAACAGAGATTGGTGCGATTGTTGGATATGTATTAGAAGAAGCTAAGAAACAGCAACGATCCGTTCCGACACTTCAATTTTTGTTCGATGCAATAAAAGGGTTAGAAGTAAAAGTATAAGTGTAATTCTTTGCTTTTACGTGAAACATTGACTACAATGTGGATTGGTGAGAGAACAGGATACGAAAGGAAGAATTATATGGAGATAAAAGAAATCTCTGTTCCGCAACAAGGTGTTGTAGCGGACTATATGAACGGTAAAAAAGAGATACAGTCGTGTTTTGATTATATGTTAACAGAAGATGCTTTTAAACAGCGTGTACAAGATTTGCGTGAGAGGGAGTTTTTCCGCCAAGATTTAGTAGCGCATTTATTAGAATATAATACAAAATTACAAGCGGGAGAAGCTACCATTCAAAATGTAAAAGCGCTTGAAGATGAAGATACATATGTTGTTATAGCTGGACAACAAGCTGGGTTATTAACTGGGCCACTTTATACGATTCATAAAATTATTTCAGTTTTACAGCTTGCGAAGGAAAAGGAAGAAAGTTTAGGCGTTAAAGTTGTTCCTGTTTTCTGGATTGCTGGTGAAGACCATGATATGGATGAAATTAATCATACTTTTGTAACGAAGAATAAAAAAATAAAAAAGACCATTTTTCATGATCGTAATCCGAAAAAGGCGAGTGCTTCAGAGTCTGAGCTTTCTTTGGAAGACTGTAGAAAGTGGATTGAAGAAATTTTTAAAACATACCCTGAAACGAATTTTACAAAGGATGTACTGCGATTTATTGATGATTCTTTACGGAAATCGAATACGTATGTAGATTTCTTTGGTCACCTTATTATGAAAATGTTCATGAATTCTGGTTTAATTCTTGTCGATTCGCATCATCCTGAATTAAGAAAATTAGAAGTGCCGTTTTTTAAACAAATTGTAAGTAAGTATAAAGAAGTGCAAGAGGGGCTTCATAACCAACAGGAAGTAATTAAAGAATTAGGATATAAGCCAATTATTGAAACAAAGTCTAATGCAGTACATATATTTATGGAAATTGATAATGAGCGAGTGTTGCTTGAAGACAATCAAGGGAAGTTTGTTGGGAAAGATGGGACGTATTCCTTTTCATATGAGGAATTGATTGAAGAGATGGAAAGAAGCCCAGAGCGCTTTAGTAATAATGTTGTAACGCGCCCTCTTATGCAAGAGTATGTATTTCCTACGTTGGCGTTTATTGGAGGTCCAGGGGAATTAGCTTACTGGAGTGAATTACAACAAGTCTTCCATACTATCGGCTTCCGAATGCCTCCTGTCGTTCCTCGTATTACAATTACTTATATTGAGAGGGATATAGCGACAGATTTACACGATTTACAATTGCAAGAGAGTGACCCGTTTTTGAATAACGTAGATAAGTTGCGTGAAAACTGGCTATCTAATCAAATAGAGGAACCGATAGATGAACGATTTGTAGAGGTGAAAAAAGAAATAATTGATATTCATAAGTCATTACAACAGTTTGTGAAGAAAATAGATCCTGGATTAAGTTCGTTTGCAGGGAAAAACGAGTTCAAAATTAATGAACAAATTGAACTGTTGGAAAGAATGTTGAAAAGAAATGTTGAGAAAAAACATGAAGTGGAACTAAATAAATTCCGTCGTATACAATTTGCACTACGCCCATTGGGAGCGCCACAAGAGCGTGTGTGGAATGTATGTTACTATTTAAATCAGTTCGGTTTAGATTTCGTTGATCGTGTAATGGAAAAACCGTTCTCTTGGAATGGAAAACATCACGTTATAAAACTATAGAATCTTGCTCTTAGGAGCAGGATTTTATTTTTATTCCGTTGAATTTACTGTGAAGTGAAATTTTTCTGAATTATTAATTTTAAAAAAGCTAATATCGTAATTATGCAGGATACTTAAATATATGACAAAATAGCACAAAATGTAAACGTATTATTATCTTTTTCGACAGTTTTTTATTTAAATTCCCGCAAAAGATGATAAAATTTAGTATATAATAAAAGAAAATGGCGATTTGTATAGTATGCTGCCTTTGTAGGCAAGTTAAATGAGTCGTTCTTTCATAGTATTTCGTTCTCTAGTCGTGAAATATGCGTTTAGAGGAGGAGATACATTCAACATAATTAATTGGAAAAAGAGTAGGTGCAACAATGTTTAATCACGTAACAGTGCTTTTGAAGGAAACAGTAGATGGCTTAGATATAAAGCCAGGTGGTACATATGTAGATTGTACACTGGGGGGAGGAGGACATAGTTCTTATTTATTATCCCAATTAACTGAAGGCGGAAGATTAATCGCGTTTGATCAAGATGAGATAGCAATTCAAAATGCGAAAGAAAAATTCTCTTCATACGGTGAGCAGTTCATAACAGTAAGGAGTAATTTCCGTTACCTATCTGAAAAACTACAGGAATTAGGTATAACAGAAGTAGACGGTATTTTATTTGATTTAGGTGTTTCATCCCCGCAATTAGATACACCAGAGCGTGGCTTTAGTTACCATCATGATGCACCGTTAGATATGCGAATGGATCAAGATGCCCCATTAACAGCCTATGATGTTGTAAATAGTTGGTCATATGAACAACTTGTAAGAATTTTCTTCCAGTATGGCGAAGAGAAATTTTCAAAACAAATAGCAAGAAAAATTGAAGCGTATCGTGAGAATAAAGCTATTGAAACGACAGGGGAATTAGTAGAACTAATTAAAGAGGGTATTCCAGCTCCTGCTCGTAGAACGGGTGGACATCCTGCGAAGCGAGTGTTCCAAGCGATCCGTATTGCGGTAAATGATGAATTGAAAGTATTTGAAGAAGCGTTGGAATCTGCAATTGAGATGGTTAAGCCAGGCGGAAGAGTTAGCGTTATAACATTCCATTCTTTAGAAGACCGTATTTGTAAAACGACGTTTAAGCGAAATAGTACAACGCCACAATTGCCACCAGGATTACCAATTATTCCTGATGAATTTAAGCCGAAATTAAAGCTTATTACAAGAAAACCGATTTTACCTTCTGATATAGAGTTAGAAGAAAATAATCGAGCGCGTTCTGCGAAATTGAGAATCGCTGAAAAACGATAAAAAGGGGAGAGAGGTATGAGTAACTTAGCTGTAAAGTACAAGCAACAAGCGCAAGAAGAGGTTCAGATTCAAACGCCCCCACAGCAGATGGTTCAACCAAAAGCTAAAGCGAAGATTACAAGAATCGAAAAACTGTTGTATGTAGCGTTTATTGGCTTTTTATTGTATGCCTGTGTAGCGTTTATTGGAAATAAAGCAGGCCTTTATCAAGTTAATGTAGAAGCTGCGACAATAGAACAAAAAATTGTACAGCAGCAAAAAGAAAATCAAGAGTTACAGGCTGAAGTAGAGAAGTTAAGTCGTTATGAACGAATCGCTGAAGTTGCAAAAAAACACGGGCTAGAAATTAATGCGAATAATGTGAAAGGCCTCAAATAAGGCAATAGGTGTGAAGGGAAAATGAAGAGAAATATGACTAAATTTCATACCAATAAGGGAGCAGGGTATTTTATGATTTTATTCCTCCTGCTCTTTTTGCTGTTATTAGCCCGATTTTTTTACATACAAGCGACAGGAACAGTGCATAATCAGGATTTGGATAAACTCGCTCAGCAAAAACATAGTAAAACAGGAGTTCTGGAAGCGAATCGTGGGACGATTTATGATCAAAATTCCCATGTGTTAGCGCAAGATGCAAACTCTTATAAACTTGTAGCGGAATTAAAAGGTGCGAAGCCTGTTGAGAATAAAGAGGATACTGCAAAGAAAATTGCGGGAGTGCTCGGAAAAGATGAAGAGAAGATTTTAGCTACATTAAATAAAAAAGATAAAAGTCAAGTTGAATTTGGAACGCTAGGTAAAGATTTGACAAAAGAACAGAAGGAACAAATCGAAGCATTGAAATTGCCAGGTATATCATTTATTACTGAAAATGCAAGAGTGTATCCAAACGGTGATTTTGCATCTTACGTCATAGGACATGCAAAACCAAATGATAAAGGAACCTCAGTAGGTTATTTTGGTTTAGAACAAAGCTTAGATAAATATTTAAGTGCTTCTAACGGAGAAGTAGCTTATACAGGCGATCGTAGAGGCGTATCTCTTGATGGCGGGAAAGTGAATGTAAAGGCACCTAAAAATGGAGAAAATGTATATTTAACGCTTGACCAACGTATTCAAAGTTATTTAGAAGACGCAATGAAAGAAGCGAGTAAACATTATGAACCAGAAAGCTTAATAGGAATCGTTGCGGATCCAAAAACAGGGAAAATATTAGCGATGTCTACTAAACCTAGTTATGATCCAAATGATCGTCAAATTAAATATTTTTTCAATGACGCAATTGCAAATGCATTTGAACCTGGATCAACAATGAAAATTTTCACGCTAGCAGCAGCTATTAATGAAGGTGTGTATAAGGGACAAGATTATTATCAGTCTGGTACATATCCAGTCGGGAACCGCAAAATAAAAGATCATAATGGCGGTGCTGGATGGGGATCTATCACATTTGATGAAGGGGTAGAGCGCTCTTCCAACGTAGCGTTTGCTATTTTAGGGGATCAAAAACTTGGTCCAGACCGTTTCCGGAAATATATCCATGCTTTCGGATTAGATGAAAAAACGAATATTGATTTACCTGGTGAAGGTTCAAATACCATTGTATTCGATCAGCAAATACAGCAAGTAACAACAGCTTTTGGACAAGGTTCTACTGTAACACCAATTCAGCTTGTACAGGCTGCAACTGCTATTGCGAACGATGGGAAAATGATGAAACCTTATACAATTGATAAAATTGTAGATCCGATAACAGAGGAAGTAAAATTAGAACATAAACCAGAAGAAGTGGGAAAACCGGTTACAAAAGAGACAGCAGCGCAAGTAAGACAGTTATTAGAACGCGTTGTTACATCGCCGAAAGGAACAGGAACTGCTTATAAAGTCGATGGCTATTCAGTTGGTGGTAAAACAGGAACAGCGCAAATTCCGGATGGAAAAGGAGGCTATATGACGGGAAGAGAGAATTATATATTCTCATTCTTAGGTATGGCACCTATGGACAATCCGCAACTTGTTGTGTATGTAGCTGTTAAAAAGCCGAAATTGAAAGATGATGAGAGCGGCGCACAACCTTTAGCTGATATTTTTAAATATGTAACGAAGAATAGTTTAGAGTATTTAAAGATTAAGCCTAATGAAGTGAAAGATCCGAAGAAATATGTGAAAGAGCAGCAAACTGCTGTTCCAGATGTAACGGGAAAAACGATGGAAGAAGCGAAAAAAGCCATTGATAAAGCAAAACTTCGCCCAATCGTATTAGGTGAAGGGAAAGTACAGAAACAAGTACCGAAAGCGACTGAACAAACATTGAAGGGTGACCGAGTCTTCTTAGTGGGAGATAAACCTACAATGCCAAATATACAAGGCTGGGCACTTCGTGATGTTATGAATTTAGCAAAAACATTAAAGCTTAACCTAAAACCTACTGGTACAGGATACGTAACTGAACAGAGTGTGCCAGAAGGAACATTGTTGCAACCTGGTACAGAGTTAGGTGTAACACTTGTACCGCCACTTGAACCACAACAAGAAGCAGAAAAGCCGTAATGGTAAAAGAGAAGAAGTTCTAATTAAATAAGTACAAGCATATATTGGAACAAGCTAGGCGTAAGGGAGGCTTGTTCCAATATGCGTGTATCAAATGTAACAGTTAGAAAACGACTTATTTTTATACTCATATCAGGTATACTTATTTTCACTATCATCGATATTCGTCTTGGATATGTGCAATTTTTTCTTGGGAATATGTTAACGGATCGTGCGAAAGATTCATGGAGTCGTAATATTACTTTTGAACCTGAACGTGGAAAAATTTTAGACCGAAATGGTGTGGAACTTGCCACGAATAAAAGTGCTCCAACTGTCTTTGTTGTACCGAGGCAAATTGAAAAACCAGCAGAGACTGCAGAGAAGTTAGCTGCAGTATTAGGTGTGGAAAAAGATGAGATTTATAAGAGGATTACAAAAAAAGAATCAATTGTAAGGTTAGATAAAGGCGGAAGGAAAATATCACATGATAAGGCGAAAGAGGTAAGAGGATTAAGTTTGAAAGGTGTTTATATCGCAGAAGACTCTATCCGGTACTATCCATTTGGCAACTTTTTATCACATGTATTAGGGTTTGCAGGTAGTGATAACCAAGGTCTTATGGGACTAGAAAAATATTATGATAAAGAACTGAATGGTGATGAAGGTCATGTGCGCTTTTTTGCAGATGCAAAAGGGCAAAGGATGCCTAATGTTGGCGATGATTTCAAAAAACCAGAAGCTGGTTTGAATTTAGGCTTAACAATTGATGCACGTATTAATAGAATTATGGAAAGAGAAATGAATATCGCAGAGTCGACATATAATCCAGATGGTATGATTGCGATTGCGATGAATCCGAAAAATGGTGAAATTTTAGGTATGTCGAGTCGGCCGAGTTTTGATCCGGCAGATTTTCAAAGTGTTTCTCCAGAAGTGTACAATAGAAATTTACCAGTATGGAGTACGTATGAACCTGGTTCAACATTTAAAATCATTACGTTAGCCGCAGCTTTGAATGAAAATTTAGTAGACTTAGAGAAAGATACGTTTTATGATGATGGAGCAGCTGAAGTTGGTGGAGCAAGATTGAAATGCTGGAAAGCAGGAGGCCATGGTAGCCAAACGTTTTTAGAAGTAGTTCAAAACTCTTGTAACCCAGGATTTATTGAGCTGGGTGATCGTCTTGGTAAAGATCGATTGTTTAAATACATTCGTAATTTTGGCTTTGGACAAAAAACCGGAATTGACCTGCAAGGTGAAGGTAGTGGGATTTTATTTAATTTAGACAAAGTCGGTCCAGTCGAGCAAGCAACAACTTCATTCGGTCAAGGTGTTTCTGTTACGCCAATTCAACAAGTGGCGGCGGTAGCAGCAGCTGTAAATGGTGGAACATTGTATCAACCGTATATAGCTAAAGAATTTATTGATCCGAAAAACAATCAAGTTGTAAGTAAAAAGACACCTGTGGAAAAAAGAAAAGTTATTTCCAAGGAAACTTCAGAAAAAGTTCGGTATGCATTAGAGAATGTTGTAGCAAAGGGATCTGGTAAAGGTGCTTTTATTGATGGGTATCGTGTAGGCGGAAAAACAGGTACAGCCCAAAAAGTGAAAGATGGTAAATATTTAGAGAATAATTATATCGTATCTTTTATCGGTTTTGCTCCAGCAGATGATCCGGAAATTGTTGTATATGTTGCTGTTGATAATCCGAAAGGTGTAACGCAATTTGGTGGAGTAGTAGCAGCTCCAATTGTTGGGAATATTCTGCGGGATGCACTTCCTGTTATGGGAGTGAAACCGAGAAAAGAACAAGTTGAGAGAGAATATAAATGGGGCGATACACCAACTGTGGAAGTTCCAAATTTAATTGGTATGAAAAAGAAAGACTTACAGACGCAACTCGTTGATTTGAAGCTTGATATAAGCGGAGATGGAGAGAAAGTCATTAAACAGTCCCCAGAAGCAGGAGCTAAAGTGAAAGAAGGCTCAAAAATTAGAATTTACTTCGGGAATTAAAGGTAACCTAGTACGTTTTATGGTACAATTGGTGGAAGTGAGTTCTTTATAAGAAGAGTTACTTAATTTGAGACCGCAAGAGTCTCGGTTATAAATAGGTCTATTTATTAGACACAGTAGCACTTACCTCCTATTTTACATAATTAGGAGGTAACGTGTTGCTTATTAATAAAAGAGATAAATACACAATGTAGAGAGGGTTTAGTGAAATGAAGTTGCATACACTTGTATCATGTTTGCATGATTTTCCAGTTGTTCCAAAAGAAAATCCAGAAATCACATCTATAGAAGCTGATTCACGTAAAGTGAAAGAAGGAAGCTTATTTGTATGTATGAAAGGATATACGGTTGATAGCCATGATTTTGCTAAGCAAGCAGCGGCACAAGGAGCGGCTGCTATTGTTGCGGAAAGACCAATTGATGTTGACGTTCCAGTTGTACTTGTGAAAAATACTTTTCGTTCGTTAGCGGTTTTAGCTGATTATTTTTATGGTCAACCAACACACAAGTTACATTTAATCGGTATTACAGGTACAAATGGAAAGACAACAACATCGCATATTATGGATGAGATTATGCGCGCACATGGTCACAAAACGGGGCTAATTGGAACGATTAATATGAAAATCGGTGATGAAACATTTGAGGTGAAAAATACAACACCAGATGCACTAACACTTCAACAGACGTTTGCAAAAATGGTTGAACACGGTGTGGATAGCACAGTAATGGAAGTTTCGTCACATGCTTTAGATCTTGGCCGTGTACACGGATGTGATTACGATGTCGCAGTGTTTACAAATTTAACACAAGATCATTTAGACTATCATAAAACGATGGAAGAATATAAACATGCAAAAGGGTTGCTATTTGCGCAACTTGGCAATAGTTATAATCATAATCGTGAAAAATACGCGGTATTGAATAACGATGATGCTGTAACAGCGGAATATATGAGAAGTACTGCAGCAACTGTTGTAACGTATGGAATTGATACAACAAGTGATGTTATGGCAAAAGATATCGTTATGACAAGTGGTGGCACTACATTTACGCTTGTAACACCGTATGAGAGTGTAAATGTTACGATGAAATTAATTGGGAAATTTAATGTATATAACGTACTAGCTGCGACAGCGGCAGGACTTGTTTCTGGTGTAAGTTTAGAAACAATCATTGATGTAATAAAGGAACTAGCTGGAGTTCCAGGACGTTTTGAAGTAGTTGATGGTGGACAAAATTATACAGTTATTGTTGATTATGCACATACACCAGATAGCTTAGAAAATGTATTAAAAACAGCAAAACAGTTTGCAAAAGGTGACGTATATTGCATCGTCGGTTGCGGCGGTGATAGAGATAGAACGAAGAGACCAATCATGGCAAGTGTTGCAACACGATATGCAACTCACGCCATTTACACTTCAGATAATCCAAGAAGTGAAGAGCCAGGAGCTATTTTAGATGATATGGTACATGGTGCAAATGGAAATAATTATGAAGTGATTATTGATAGAAAAGAAGCGATATACCATGCAATTGCTAACGCAAAAGCTGAAGATATTATCATTATTGCTGGTAAGGGTCATGAAACATATCAAATTATTGGTAAAGATGTTCATCATTTTGATGATCGTGAAATCGCTAAAGAAGCAATTACAGAGCGTTTAAACAACGAAGAGTAACAACGTGAGAGGAGGACTACATGTGCTTGAGCAAGGTTTATTAGTAACGGCTGGGGTAGCATTCTTAATTTCTGTTGCCCTTTCGCCATTGTTTATTCCATTTTTAAGAAAATTAAAGTTCGGACAGAGTATTCGTGATGAGGGACCAAAATCACATCAAAAAAAATCAGGGACACCGACAATGGGTGGTATCGTCATATACGTATCTATGATGGTAACTTCACTTATTATGGCGATTAAGTTTAATCATTTAGGTGCAGAGGTATCGTTATTACTATTAGTGACATTTGGTTACGGATTGATTGGATTTTTAGATGACTACATAAAGGTAGTTAAGAAGAGAAATCTTGGTTTAACATCAAAACAAAAATTAGTAGGTCAGCTTGTTATTGCTATTGCGTTCTTTTTAATTGGAAAAGGGCAAGCGTTCCACACATACATCATGATTCCGGGAACGGATGTTAAGTTTGAATTAGGTTGGGCGTATTTTGTACTTGTACTATTTATGCTTATTGGTGGATCAAATGCAGTTAACTTAACTGACGGTTTAGATGGTTTATTATCAGGAACAGCTGCTATTGCATTTGGAGCATTTAGTATTATTGCTGTGGCACAAGAGCAATTTGGAGTAGCGATATTCTGTATGGCAGTTGTAGGAGCTGTACTTGGATTTTTAGTATTCAATGCGAATCCAGCAAAAGTGTTTATGGGAGATACAGGTTCATTAGCTTTAGGTGGAGCCATTGCAGCTGTAGCAATTTTATTAAAACAAGAATTGCTACTTGTAATCATTGGCGGAGTATTCGTAATGGAAACTTTATCGGTTATTATTCAGGTTATTTCGTTTAAAACAACAGGAAAACGTGTCTTTAAAATGAGTCCATTACACCATCATTATGAATTATGTGGTTGGTCAGAATGGCGTGTTGTTGTGACGTTTTGGTCTGTAGGATTTTTATTAGCTGTGTTAGGAATTTATATCGGGGTGTGGATGTAATTGAAAACTGTAACTGAATTTCAAAATAAAAATATTCTTGTATTAGGCATTGCAAAAAGTGGTTATGCAGCAGCTACATTGTTACAAAAGTTAGGGGCAAATGTTATTGTAAATGACGGAAAGCCTTTAGCAGAGAATGTACTTGCTGCAGAATTACAAGCAAAAGGAATGGATGTTGTATGTGGTGGTCATCCTTTAGAATTATTAGAGAGAAATATTTCTCTTGTAGTAAAAAATCCAGGAATCCCGTATTCTAATCCAATATTAGTTGCTGCGAAAGAAAAGCAAATTCCAATTGTTACGGAAGTTGAATTAGCATATCGTATTTCAGAAGCACCATTTGTTGGGATTACGGGGTCTAACGGTAAAACGACGACGACAATGCTTACATTTGAAATGCTAAAAGAAGGACAAAAGCATCCCGTAATTGCAGGGAATATTGGAACTGTAGCGTGTGAAGTTGCACAGGATGCGAAAGAAAATGAAGTTGTAGTTACAGAACTTTCATCGTTCCAATTGATGGGAGTAGAATTGTTCCAACCTAAAATTGCTGCGTTTTTAAATTTATTTGAGGCCCACTTAGATTATCATGGGACGAAGAAAGAATATGGTTTAGCAAAAGCGAATATTTTTAAAAACCAAACAGAAAATGATTATAGTGTAATAAATGCAGATGATGCAGATGTGATGGCTTTATCTGCTTATAGTAAAGGTCAAAAAGTACTGTTCTCAACAACGAAAGAAATTGAAGATGGTGCGTGTATAAAAGATAATGCTCTTTATTTTAAAGGTAAAAAAGTTGTTGAAGTAGGCGATATCGTTTTACCTGGTCAACATAATTTAGAAAATATTTTAGCAGCGATGAGTATCTCAAAATTATTGGGTGTTTCTAATGAAGCGATTACGGCAGTTTTAAAACGTTTTACAGGTGTAAAACATCGTTTAGAATACGTAACAACTATAAACAACCGTAAGTTTTATAATGACTCAAAAGCAACGAATATGTTAGCGACAGAGAAAGCTTTATCTGCGTTTACACAACCGACTGTGTTATTAGCAGGTGGGCTAGATCGTGGAAATGAATTCGATGATTTAATTCCGTATTTCAAAAATGTTAAAGCGATTGTAACATTTGGACAAACAGCTCCAAAATTAGTAAGAGCTGCAGAAAAAGCGGGATTAGATACAATTGAAAGTGTCGATACTTTAGATGAAGCTGTAGTGAAAGCTTATGCTCATTCTACAGATGGCGATGTAATTCTTCTTTCTCCAGCATGTGCAAGCTGGGATCAATTTAAAACATTTGAAGAAAGAGGAGACATTTTTATACAAGCTGTGCATAAACTTATATAAAGTAAATCAAAACATCAGTAGGCTAACACCTACTGATGTTTTGTTACATAGGGCAAAAGTTTCTGCCTAAAGAGGTGGTGTTTATGGGTAATGAAGAAAACGCCTGATTTTATTCTCATCATCGTTACACTTGCGTTGTTAACAATCGGAATGATTATGGTTTATAGTGCGAGTGCGGTTTGGGCCTCTTATAAAATGGGGGACTCATTCTTTTTTGCAAAAAGGCAATTGCTATTCGCAGGTCTTGGTGTAGTGGCTATGTTTTTTATTATGAAAATTGATTATTGGGTGTGGCGTACGTATTCAAAAGTAATTTTGCTAGTTTGCTTCATTCTTCTTATTCTCGTTCTTATTCCTGGAGTAGGTCTTGTTCGAGGAGGAGCGCGAAGTTGGATTGGAATCGGGGCATTTTCCATTCAACCGTCCGAATTTATGAAGTTTGCGATGATTATTTTCTTAGCGAAATTTTTAGCAGAACGACAAAAATTAATTACCTCTTTTAAACGTGGTTTACTACCAGCTTTAGGTTTTGTATTTCTTGCTTTCGGAATGATTATGTTACAGCCCGACCTTGGTACAGGGACGGTAATGGTTGGGACATGTATCATTATGATATTTATCTCAGGAGCAAGAGTCTTTCACTTTGCAATGTTTGGTTTGCTTGGTGTAGCAGGATTTGTAGGGCTAATTGCATCAGCACCGTATCGGATGAAACGTATTACATCATATTTAGACCCGTGGTCAGATCCGCTTGGAAGTGGATTTCAAATTATTCAATCGTTACTCGCAATTGGACCAGGTGGATTATTCGGGCTTGGACTTGGACAAAGTAGACAAAAGTTTCTTTATTTACCTGAACCGCAAACAGACTTTATATTTGCAATCTTATCCGAGGAATTAGGTTTTATTGGTGGTTCATTTGTGTTATTATTATTTAGTCTATTATTATGGCGTGGGATTCGTATAGCTTTAGGAGCGCCAGATTTATATGGTACGTTTTTAGCAGTAGGTATTGTGGCGATGATTGCGATTCAAGTAATGATTAATGTTGGTGTTGTAACAGGATTGATGCCTGTTACGGGTATTACTTTGCCGTTTTTAAGTTATGGTGGATCAAGTTTGACATTAATGTTAATGGCAGTAGGTGTATTATTAAATATAAGTCGCCATTCTCGCTACTAAACCCTGTTTTATAAGACAGGGTTTTTCGTATGTGTACGAAGAAACAATATGTATATAGAAATAAATACGACTGTAATAAGAAAAAGAGAAGCGGAGGAGTTAGTAGTGCGTGTATTAGTAAGTGGTGGGGGCACTGGAGGTCATATTTATCCGGCTCTTGCTTTAATAAGAGAAATAAAAAAATTAAATCCGGAAGCAAGGTTTTTATATATTGGTACGGAGAATGGATTAGAGAGCACAATCGTGCCAAAAGCAGGTATACCGTTTCAATCTATTGTTATAAGTGGATTTAAACGTAAAATATCGTTAGATAACGTGAAAACGGTGATGCGTTTTCTAAAAGGTGTACAAGATAGTAAACGATATATTCGTCGTTTCAATCCAGATATTGTAATTGGAACAGGTGGATATGTATGTGGACCTGTTGTATATGCTGCGGCAAAATTAGGTATTCCAACTATTGTACATGAACAAAATAGTGTACCTGGTGTAACGAATAAATTTTTAAGCCGCTATGTTGATAAAGTTGCAGTTTGTTTTGAAGCGGCAGCAGAACATTTTCCGCAGTCAAAAGTGGTCATGACAGGAAACCCACGAGCGTCAGAAGTAATGGATCAAAATGGAATGAAAGGAAAACGTTCAGTAGGTTTATCTCTTCCTAAAAAATCCGTGCTTATTTTTGGTGGCAGCCGTGGGGCTAGACCAATTAACGATGCTTTCGTAGAGGCAATTGAACAGTTTGGAAATAAAAGTTACGAAATATTGTATGTAACAGGTGAAGTTCATTACGACAAAGTGATGGATGCAGTGAAGCAAAAAGGGAACCCGAATAATGTTATTATTAAACCTTTCATTCATAATATGCCAGAAGTACTTACAGGTGTAGACCTTGTTGTCTCAAGAGCTGGAGCAACAACACTTGCAGAATTAACAGCGTTAGGTAAGCCAAGTGTGTTAATTCCGAGTCCTTATGTAACAAATAACCATCAGGAAAAAAATGCACGTTCTGTTGTCGATAAAGGAGCAGCAAAAATGTTGCTTGAAAAAGATTTAACAGCTGAAACACTTATTCGTGATATTGACGAGATTTTATTAGATGCACAAACATTACAAAATATGAAGCTTGCTGCTGGGCAATTAGGTATTCCAGATGCAGCAAATAAGTTGTATGAAGTAATGAATAAGCTTGTAAAAAAATAACGTTAGGTGAACGCCCTGCATACTACTGTAATAAGGATGCTTAGTATGGGGGAGATTGTTTATGGAGCAATTAGTAAATGAGCTTATAGAAGCAAATGTTGGTCGCGTGTTAGTGGATGAACCGTTAGCACGTTATACAACTATGAAAATAGGTGGACCAGCTGATATTTTAATTGTGCCAAGGCATGTTGCCGGTATTGAAAAAACGTTGCAGTTAGTAAAGAAATATAAAACAAAGTGGACTGTAATTGGTCGCGGTTCGAACCTTCTTGTATCTGATCTAGGTATAGAAGGTGTCGTTATTCGTTTAGGAGAAGGATTAGACCACTTAGAAGTCGAAAAACATAGAGTAAGAGTTGGTGGTGGGTATCCCCTAATTAAATTATCAACTTTACTTAGTCGGCAAGGGTTAGCCGGTCTGGAGTTCGCAAGTGGTATTCCAGGAAGTGTTGGCGGTGCAGTGTATATGAATGCAGGAGCACATAATTCGGATATATCAAACATATTATCAAAAGCTCTTATTTTGTTTGAAGATGGAACAATTGACTGGTTAACGCATGGAGAAATGGAGTTTTCCTATCGTACATCTGTATTGCAAACGAAACGTCCTGGTATTGTTTTGGAGGCTGAGTTTCAATTACAAATAGGTGAGCGTGAGAGAATTGTAAGTGTTATGCAAAAGAATAAAGATTACCGTCGTGAAACACAGCCATGGAATCATCCGTGCGCAGGAAGTGTGTTTCGGAATCCAACTCCATACTTTGCAGGAGATTTAATAGAAAAGGCGGGGCTTCGTGGTTATCAAATAGGTGGAGCTCAAATTTCTGAAATGCATGGGAATTTTATTATTAATACTGGGGGAGCCAGCGCGCAAGATGTCTTATCTTTAATTGCATTAATAAAACAAACAATTAAGGATGGATTTGGCGTAGAAATGCATACAGAAGTAGAAATCATTGGAAGATAACGGTTATTCGTTCCGCTCATTATCATTTATGTTATAATAAGAAGATAAGAACGGCATGAGGAACATGCCGTTCTTTATGTTACGTAGGGGGATCGTACATGAAAAATAGTAAAGTAATTAAACTACAGGATCGTGTACCAAAGTTAAAAAATCAACAGAAAAAAAAGAAGAAAAATGTTAATCATCGGTTGATTTTATACATATCAATTTTATTTCTATTAGTTCTCTTTTTAATTTATTTTCGGTCTCCGCTTAGCAATATAAAAAAGATAAGTGTGTTTGGAAATCATTATATGACAGATGAACAAGTGATGAAGGAATCAGGTGTGACGTATGATACAAGTTATTTCCGGGTGACAGCACATAAAGCTGAAGAAAATTTAACGAAACGAAAAGAAATTAAAGCAGTAAATGTAAAGAAACGTTTTCCAAATAAAATTGACGTTCATATTGAAGAATATTTAACGATTGGTTATATAAACAAAGAAGGGAAATTACAACCGTTATTAGAGAATGGGAAAACACTTGATGTACTCCCGAACGGAAAACTTCCTGTAGCAGCGCCAATTTTTGAACCTTTTAAAGAGGAAAAAATGAAGGAGTTAATTGCTGAGCTTGAAAAATTAACCCCAACTATTTTAAGGTCTATTTCTGAAATTCGTTATTCACCGACGAATGCGAATGAAGACCACCTTACTCTATATATGAATGAAGGGTATGAAGTGAGCACTACGATTCAAAATTTCGCAAAACGTATGGAAGCTTATCCACTTATCTTAAAAACAATTGAGCCGGGTAAAAAGGTATTAATTGACTTAGAAGTAGGGGCATATACGAAAGAATTAGGGGCGGAAGAAAAAAAAGAATAGAAAGATAGTGTTCGCTACGTTATTGTAGAAAAACGAAACAAACGTTCTATTGGATGTGCCTGAATTTACAAGAATGGTTCATTTGATGAAAAAGATGTAAAAATTCTTAGATTCATACTAGGATTGGTACAAGTTTCACTTTTCTATGAGTACATCTTAGTGTAGACTTATACTTGGCGGTAATCTTTACACTTGAAATGGAATTATTTCAAGATAAGCAGTTATTCACAGTTTACTGCGATATTCTTAAATGAATGTTAAATAAAAATAAGAAAAATATAGGGTTAAAAAAGGGAAACGTATAAAGACGTTGAATATTTTTCTTATAAATAGTAAAGTTGCGATTGTTGTTCCATATATTGAGTTGTATGGTATAAATAAAGAAGGAGGTGCCAAAGAATGAACAGCAATGAAATATATGTTAGTCTTGACATCGGTACATCCAATGTTAAAGTCATCATTGGTGAAATGGTTAATGACAGCTTAAACATTATTGGTGTTGGAAATGTAAAATCAAATGGTTTAAAGAAGGGATCGATAGTTGATATAGACGAGACTGTTCGATCAATTAAAAAAGCAATTGAACAAGCTGAGCGCATGGTGGGAATCCACATTGAGCAAGTTGTAGTGGGTGTCAATGCAAACCAGGTACAGCTACTTCCTTGTCACGGAGTAGTCGCTGTTTCAAATGAAGATCGTGAAATCGGGAATGAAGATGTCTTACGCGTTCTAGATGCAGCACAAGTTGTGTCAATTGCTCCAGAACGTGAGTTTATTGATGTGGTACCTCGACAGTTCATTGTAGACGGTCTTGACGAGATTAACGATCCACGCGGGATGATCGGTGTAAGATTAGAAATGGAAGGTACACTTATTACAGGCTCGAGAACTTTACTACATAACCTACTTCGTTGTGTAGAAAAAGCAGGTCTTGAAATTGTTGATATTTGTCTTCAACCTTTAGCGGCTGCAACAGTTGCTATATCTTCGGATGAAAAAAATAGAGGAGTAGCCCTTGTTGATATGGGCGGAGGATCTACAACTTTATCTATTTTTAAAGATGGAGAGTTACAAGCGACGAGCGTATTACCATTAGGTGGAGACCATATAACGAAGGATATTGCAATTGGGTTGAAAACTTCAACAGAAAATGCAGATCAAATTAAGTTGAAATATGGACATGCTTTTTATGATACAGCATCTGAAGAAGAGATGTTTACGGTTCCTATTATGGGAAGCGACCAAACAGAACAATATTCTCAGTTGGAATTATCGGATATAATAGAGGCTCGTGTAGAGGAAATTTTAATGTTTGTTCAAGATGAAGTGCGTAAGTTAGGAGTAAAGCAAGTAGCTTCTGGTTATGTACTAACTGGTGGAATTGCTTCTATGCCAGGTGTCCTTGATCTTGCATATGATATTTTACATGAAAATGTTCGTATAGCAACTCCTGATTATATTGGTGTGCGTGAGCCACAATATACAAGTGGAGTAGGATTAATTAAACATTCTTATCAAAAAGCTAAATTACGTGGGAAAAATGTACAGGAAAAGCAAGAGCATTTTGAACCAGTACCAGCACAAGCTCCAGCGCCGGTACAACAGCAACCTGCGAAACAAAAAACTCGTAATCAAAACAATAATAATCAAAATGATGACCGTATGATGTCAAAAGTAAAACGTGTATTCCGTTATTTATGGGATTAAAATTGGACACGAAAAATGAGGTTCTAGGGGGATTTCGACATGTTAGAGTTTGATACTACTCAAGATCAATTAGCGAATATAAAAGTTATCGGTGTCGGCGGTGGCGGAAACAATGCTGTAAACCGTATGATTGAACACGGTGTACAAGGTGTAGACTTTATCGCTGTGAATACTGATGCACAAGCATTAAATCTATCAAAAGCTGAAACAAAAATGCAAATTGGTGGAAAATTAACACGTGGACTTGGTGCAGGTGCAAACCCTGAAGTAGGGAAAAAAGCTGCAGAAGAAAGTAAAGAACAGATCCAAGAAGCACTTCGTGGTGCTGATATGGTATTCGTAACTGCTGGTATGGGCGGCGGAACTGGAACTGGTGCAGCGCCAGTTGTTGCTCAAGTGGCAAAAGAATTAGGTGCATTAACAGTTGGTGTTGTAACACGTCCATTTACATTTGAAGGACGTAAGCGTGCAACACAAGCGGCATCTGGTATTGCAGCATTTAAAGAAAATGTAGATACACTTATTGTAATTCCAAACGATCGCTTATTAGAGATTGTTGATAAAAACACGCCAATGTTAGAGGCATTCCGTGAAGCGGATAACGTATTACGTCAAGGTGTTCAAGGTATTTCTGATTTAATCGCAACACCAGGTTTAATTAACTTAGACTTCGCAGACGTAAAAACAATTATGTCTAATAGAGGTTCTGCTTTAATGGGTATTGGTTCTGGTAATGGAGAAAATCGTGCTGCTGAAGCTGCGAAAAAAGCGATTTCTAGTCCATTATTAGAAACATCTATTGATGGAGCTCAAGGTGTTATCATGAATATTACTGGTGGAGCTAACTTAAGCTTATATGAAGTACAAGAAGCGGCAGATATTGTAGCTTCAGCTTCAGATCCAGAAGTAAATATGATCTTCGGTTCGGTTATTAATGAAGGATTAAAAGATGATATCGTTGTAACTGTAATTGCAACTGGTTTTGATGATACAATTGCAACTCAACCACCAAAACCAATTATCCGTCCGAATGTGAATCACACGCAACAACAGCAACAGCCAGTAGCTCAACCACCAAAACAACGTGAAGTAAAACGTGAAATGAAGCGTGAAGAGCCAGTTGTACATGAGCGTCATTCAGATTCAGATGATATCGATATTCCAGCATTCTTACGTAATCGTCGTAGACGATAAAAGAAAAGGAGCATTTATGCTCCTTTTTTGTTTTATACGGGGAAAAGATCTGCCTAAGCAGGTCTTTTTTTATTTTATATATTTTAATCTATTCCGCTATTTGCCGGATAACATGATTGGTGCGTGGTGATTAAAGTTTCACTTTATATGTAAGTAAAAAGTATATAGCATTCTATGAAACATATACTTTTATTTTTTACCGACAGATTATGTCTAGAAAGCACAAAATAACAAAAAAACACCTCCGCAAATTGACACACTTTCCTATTGGATATGCATTATACTAGTCTCAACTTAAAAAAAGAGGTGAATTGTTTGGTTGTTTACGCCGACGTTGTTTGGTTGTTAAACGCCTGCATTGATTTTCTTTTACTTTTATTAACGGCTACCGTGTTAAAAAAGAAGATCAAAAGATGGAGGCTTGTGTTAGGGGCATTGATAGGTTCAACCATTGTTATTTTTGCCTTTACTCCTTTTGCTTCTATGATGACACATCCGATTATGAAACTACTGTACTCGTTACTTATTGTGTATACAGCATTTGGGTTTACAACATTTAGAAATTATGCACAAACTGTTTTTACTTTTTACTTTGTAACCTTTATGGTTGGCGGAGGATTAATGGGCACTCATTTCTTTTTGCAAACGAATGAAATGGTAAATGGGTTGGTTCAATCTCAATCAATTTCTTATGGTGACCCAATTAGTTGGTTGTTCGTTATTTTTGGTTTTCCAGTCATTTATTATTTTTCTAAAAAGCGTATTGAAAGCGTAGAGGTTACAAAAATACACTATGATCAAATTGTGAAATTGAAAATTCAATTAGCTGAAGAGGAACTAGAACTCGCAGGTTTAATTGATAGTGGGAATCAACTTTACGACCCGTTAACGAAAACACCTGTTATGATTATGCATATTTCATCGTTAGAACATTGTTTACCAGCTTGGTTAACAGAACAAATTTATTCCAAAACACAGATTCCTCAAATACCAGAAAATGATTCTGGGTGGGCGACAAAATTACGCTTAATTCCTTTCCGAGCAGTAGGAGTAGAGAATCAATTTTTATGGGCAATTAAGCCAGAAAGTGTACAAATTTATCATGAAGGTAGTTCTATTGTCGTCAATAAAGTATTGATTGGATTAAATACACAACAGTTGTCAACCAATGGAGAGTATCAATGTATTGTGCATCCGAAAATGTTAATTTCGCAAAAAATGGTAATTGCTTAATAATGGGAGGCGGGATAATATGATGAAATTAAAATTTTATTTAGTATACCTTTGGTATAAAGTATTGTTGAAATTAGGAATTAAGACCGATGAAATTTATTACATTGGTGGAAGTGAAGCGTTACCACCACCGTTAACGAAAGAAGAAGAGGAAGTTCTTTTGAATAAATTGCCAAAAGGAGATCAGGCAGCAAGGTCGTTACTGATTGAACGCAATTTACGGCTAGTTGTATATATAGCAAGAAAGTTTGAAAATACAGGGATAAATATTGAAGATTTAATTAGCATTGGAACAATTGGGCTTATTAAAGCGGTAAATACATTTAATCCAGAAAAGAAAATAAAATTAGCAACATATGCATCACGTTGTATAGAAAATGAAATTTTAATGCATTTGCGCCGGAATAATAAAAATCGTTCAGAAGTTTCTTTTGATGAACCGCTTAACATCGATTGGGACGGGAATGAACTTTTATTATCAGATGTATTAGGGACAGACGATGATATTATTACAAAAGATTTAGAAGCTACGGTTGATCGTCATCTTCTAATGAAAGCATTACATCAATTAAATGATCGTGAAAAACAAATTATGGAACTTCGGTTTGGGCTTGCTGGAGGAGAGGAAAAGACGCAAAAAGATGTAGCGGATATGCTTGGGATTTCACAGTCATACATTTCGCGTTTAGAAAAAAGAATCATAAAAAGATTACGAAAAGAATTTAATAAAATGGTGTAAAGAATAAGACCAGCCGTTATGTAGGCTGGTCTTATTCTCTTTCGTTGTATGAGGAAGGACAACGAAAATGAAAAATGAAGAGAAAACCGCATGCATAAAATCTCCTTCAAAGGAAATACTTTACACTGTACAGCAACTCCCGATAGGAGGGAACACTTTGACGAGAAACAAAGTAGAAATTTGCGGTGTTGATACAGCTAAACTTCCCGTACTAAAAAATGATGAAATGCGTAAATTATTTCGTGAAATGCAAAGTGGAGAGATAAGCGCAAGAGAGAAATTAGTGAATGGAAACTTACGTCTTGTACTGAGCGTCATCCAAAGATTTAATAACAGAGGAGAATATGTTGACGATTTATTTCAAGTTGGTTGCATCGGACTTATGAAATCCATTGATAATTTTGATTTAGGCCAAAATGTAAAATTTTCAACGTATGCTGTGCCGATGATTATTGGGGAAATACGCAGATATTTGCGTGATAACAATCCGATTCGCGTATCTCGTTCATTACGAGATATTGCGTATAAAGCGTTACAAGTAAGAGAAAAGTTGATTGCAGAAAATTCAAAAGAACCAACAGCAATGGATATTGCAAAAGTGCTTGAAGTGACTCATGAAGAAATCGTTTTTGCTTTAGATGCAATTCAAGATCCAGTTTCATTATTTGAGCCGATTTATAACGATGGGGGAGATCCTATCTTTGTTATGGATCAGTTAAGTGATGAAAAACAAAAGGACGAGCAGTGGGTTGAAGAGCTAGCACTAAAAGAAGGAATGAAGCGTTTAAATGATCGTGAGAAAATGATTATTCGTAAACGTTTCTTCCAAGGGAAAACACAAATGGAAGTTGCAGAAGAAATTGGGATTTCTCAAGCACAAGTGTCACGTTTAGAGAAATCAGCTATTAAACAAATGAATAAGACAATTCAAGGATAAGGTTTCACCATTTATGGTGAAACCTTTTTATATGTCATATAGTTTGTTTGCGCTCATAGTAGGGTAGCTGTGTTCATATAATGAAAATAATATGAAGTTGGTAAGAGGGTGCTTCCTGTTCATTTGAGAAACAATGTTTTTTCGATTCGTCATATATAAGGGAGAGGATGAAAGTGATACAAATTTCGGAATTGCAGATGAAAGATATAATAAATGTTTCAGACGGAAAAAGGCTGGGTAATATTGGTGATATTGAAATTGATATGAACACAGGGAAGATCGATTCTATTATTATTTCTAAACAGGCACGTATGTTTGGGATTTTTGGGAAAGATGTAGAAATTGTAATTCCTTGGAAAGAAATTGTGAAAATTGGGGAAGATGTCATACTTGTTAGAGTAAATCCTGTTAATTCTGTAACAGAATCAATACAAACACCGACAATTTCATAAAGAATATTACAAATTCCTCTTTTTTTTCTGTTAGGATTATGAAAAAATAAAAGTATGGTAAAATAGACAGGAAGTACCATGCTTTTTTATGTTATTTTAATTAAAAGGAGCCGCTGTTATGAGAGAACCATTTAAATATGTGGACGGTATACTGTATTTAGAAGCGTGGAAAGAACTTGGAAACATTACTGCTGGATTTACGACAAAAGATGGTGGGGTAAGTACGGGCTCCTTTCATGCAATGAATTTAGGATTACATGTGAATGATATTGCCGAGAACGTTCATGAAAATAGACGCATTTTAGCAAATAAGTTACAAAAACCATTAGAAAACTGGATTTGCTCTGAACAAGTTCATGATCATCATGTTGAAAAAGTAGGACAACAGGAAAAAGGAAGTGGCGTTTATTTATATGAAGACGGCATTTCAAAAACAGATGGCATATATACGACTAATAATGATGTTCTTCTAACATCTTGTTACGCGGATTGTGTTCCACTCTATTTTTATGCGCCATCACATGGTATGATAGGACTTGCGCATGCTGGATGGAAAGGGACTGTAAAAGAAATTGCAAAGGAAATGATTCAAAAGTGGAATGTTGAAGGAATTTCAAGTGATGAAATTCATGTTGCAATTGGACCAGCAATTGGATCTTGTTGTTATGTTGTTGATGATCGAGTGTTAACAGCTGCAGAGCAAGTAGTAAATGGTTCTGTTCCTTATAAAAAAATTTCTGATGGGCAGTACGCAATTAATTTAAAAGAAGTTAATCGTATATTATGTGTACAAGCAGGCATAAAAGAAGAGAATATTGTAATGTCATCTCTTTGTACAAGCTGTGAAGAACAACTATTCTTCTCTCATCGTCGTGATCAAGGTAAGACAGGGAGAATGTTGAGTTTCATAGGTTTTAAGGAGGAAGAAAACAAGTGACAGTACAAAAAAATTTAACAACTGTAAACGAAGCAATTAAACAATCTTGCGCACGAGCGGGACGTTCGTTACAAGAAATTAAACTCGTTGCAGTTACAAAAACGGTAGGAATTGAAAAAACAAACGAAGTAATTGAAGCAGGAATTATCGATTTAGGTGAAAATAGAAATGAAGGTTTCTTACCGAAGTACGAACATTTCGGTTCAAAAGTGAATTGGCATTTTATTGGATCATTACAAACGAGAAAAGTAAAAGAAATTATTAATGAAATCGATTATTTACATTCGTTAGATCGTCTTTCACTTGCAAAAGAAATTCAAAAACGTGCGGATAAGAAAGTGAAATGTTTTGTTCAAGTGAAAACATCATCTGAAGAATCAAAACAAGGATTGGCAATAGAAGAAACCGTTTCTTTTATTCAAAGTTTGCAAGAATTGGATAAGATTGAAGTGGTTGGACTAATGACAATGGCTCCATTTACAGGGGAAGAGGAAGAAATCAGACGCTGTTTTAAGGAGTTACGTATGCTACAAACAGAGGTGCAGGAGCTAGAATTACTACATGCGCCATGCAAAGAATTATCAATGGGAATGTCTAATGATTACACGATTGCAATTGAAGAAGGAGCTACATATATTCGTTTGGGGACGATTTTAGTAGGAAAAGCGTAAAAGGAAGGAGAATCTTATTATGAGTTGGTCAAAAGTAAAATACTTCTTTTTTGATACACCGGAAGAAAAAGAAGCAGCTCAATATAGTTATGAAAAGGAGCAAACAGACATGAAGAAGCAGCAAGATCCGCCAGAACAACAAGATGTTACGTTTCCAAAAGCGCAACCGAAACAAAATGTTGTGAGCATTGAAACAGCAAAGCAATCTTCAAAAGTTGTTTTATTAGAACCACGCACATATTCAGAAGCGCAAGGGATTGCGGATCATTTAAAAGGTAGACGAGCTGTTGTAATTAATTTACAACGAATGTCTACTGATCAAGCTGTACGTATCGTTGACTTTTTAAGTGGTACTGTATACGCTATAGGCGGGGACATTCAAAAAATAGGACCGAAAACATTTATGTGTACGCCTGAAAATGTAGATATTGTTGGTGCAATTTCAGAGTTATTCGGTGAAGAAGAAGAAACAAATATAAAGAGGTGGTAATACGCCATGGAAACAGTTTTAAGGCTTTTAGTTTATGCTATCGAGATTTACTCGTGGGCACTTATTATTTACATTCTCCTATCATGGTTCCCAGGTGCAAAGGAATCAACTTTCGGAGATTTTCTTGCGCGTATTTGTGAACCATATTTAGAACCATTTCGCAGATTTATTCCGCCGCTTGGTATGATTGATATTTCGCCACTCGTTGCGATCTTTGCTTTAAGACTTGCGACAAATGGTTTAATAAGTTTATTCGGCTATTTCTTATAGTAAGAGGTTATATGTATGAGCATCTACGAGCATTTTAGACCTGATGAAGTGGTCTTTGTGGATAAAGTGTTAGAGTGGAAGCGAGCAGCGGAGTACCATCAAGTGAAATTAACAGATTTCCTTGATCCAAGGCAACAACAAATTGTTACTATGGTAATAGGCCAAGGGGATGTTGCTGTACAATTTGATGGTGCAACGTCTCAAGCAGAGCGCAAAAGAGCACTCATTTATCCGGACTATCTAGTAATAAATGAAGAGGAATTTCAAGTAGAAGTATTGGAAATTGACTATCCTTCCAAGTTTTATACGCTAGAGCATAGGCAAATATTAGGTACATTTATGTCTCTTGGTTTAACGAGAGAAAAATGTGGTGATATTTTGCTTCAAGAAGATCGTGCCCAAATTGTAGTCGCGAAAGAAGTTGTATCTTATATTGAGATGAACTTACAATCTATAGGAAAAGTGAAAGTCTCCTTATCACCAGTGCAAGGAGAAAAAATTCTACAGATACAAGAAACGTGGGGGGAGAAATCCGGAACGGTTTCTTCACTTCGTTTAGATGTTATGTTAGCTGAAATGTTACATATATCTAGGCAAAAAGTACAACCTTTCATAAAAAATGGTTTAGTAAAAGTGAATTGGAAAACAGTGGAGCAAACCTCTTATGAATGTTATCCAGGAGATGTTTTTTCAGTGAGAGGATATGGACGCAGTAAATTGTTTTCTGTAGAAGGTAGAACAAAGCGCGACAAATGGAGAATTTTGTATGGTATACTAAAATGATTGGTTTTTTAGAAGGAAATCCTCCTATTTTGTCGAAGAAAAGATATAATTGAAAGAGGAAATTTAGATAACTACTTGGAGGTGGCGTTGTGCCGTTAACACCATTAGATATTCATAACAAAGAATTTGGTCGCGGATTCCGTGGCTATGATGAGGATCAAGTAAATGAGTTTCTTGATCAAATTATCAAAGATTATGAATTAGTCATTCGTGAGAAAAAAGCTTTAGAAGAACAAGTTGCGCAATTAGAAGGGAAGTTAGATCATTTCTCTAATATTGAAGATACGTTAAACAAATCTATCGTTGTTGCACAAGAAGCAGCGGAAGAAGTAAAACGTAATGCCCAAAAAGAAGCGAAATTAATTGTACGTGAAGCTGAAAAGAATGCAGACCGTATTATTAACGAAGCTTTAGTAAAATCAAGAAAAGTTGCTTTTGATATTGAAGAGCTAAAGAAACAAGCGAAAGTATTCCGCACTCGTTTCCGTATGTTATTAGAAACACAGCTTGAAATGTTAAACAACGATGATTGGGATAAACTAATTGAGTTAGAAGACGAAGTAGACGAGCTGTTGAAAAAAGAAGAAACAGTGTAAGCTTGACGTTTTTCTCATTATTACATATAATTTTAAACAACATATTTATTAAGAAAAACGAAGATAGGGATAAGTACCTTTTTCATACCTTATATAGCGAACTGAGGATGGTGTAAGCTCAGGATAAGGAGATAATGGGAATATCACCCTGGAGTTCCGCGCTGAACAAATAGAGTAAGCGTAGGCGTATATTCGCGTTAAGAATATAAAGAGGATTGTATACATACGTATAGAATCTACTAGGGTGGTACCGCGGGAGACTTTCTCGTCCCTTTTTGGGATGAGAAAGTCTCTTTTTTATTCCGTTTTTTAGGTCTTTCTTTTATACATGTAAGGAGGAATTGAGCATGGAGTACAAAAATACATTACTAATGCCAAAAACAGAGTTCCCGATGCGTGGGAATTTACCAAAACGTGAGCCTGCAATGCAAGAAAAGTGGGCGGAAATGAATATTTATGAAAAGGTACAAGAACATACGAAAGGTCGTCCTTTATTTGTACTGCATGATGGACCTCCATATGCGAATGGTGACATTCATATGGGACATGCATTAAATAAAGTATTAAAAGACTTTATCGTTCGTTATAAATCAATGACTGGTTTCTGTGCACCATATGTCCCAGGTTGGGATACACACGGTTTACCAATTGAACAAGCTTTAACAAATAAAGGTGTGAAGCGTAAAGAAATGACAGTTGCTGAGTTCCGTAAGTTATGTGCAGAGTATGCATATGAACAGGTAGAACGTCAGCGTGAGCAATTTAAGCGTTTAGGTGTACGTGCTGATTGGGATAACCCATACATTACCTTAGAGCCAGCATATGAAGCACAACAAATTAAAGTGTTTGGTGATATGGCGAAAAAAGGTTATATCTATAAAGGGCAAAAACCAGTTTACTGGTCACCAACGAGTGAATCAGCTTTAGCAGAAGCTGAAATTGAATACCAAGATAAGAAATCAGCATCTATTTACGTAGCATTTCCTGTAAAAGATGGAAAGAACGTATTAGAAGGTGATGAGAAATACATTATCTGGACAACAACGCCTTGGACGTTGCCTGCAAACTTAGGTATTTCTGTTCACCCAGAACTTGAATACGCTATTGTAAAAGTAAATGGTGAAAAATATATTATTGCTTCTGAACTATTTGAGACAGTTGCAAAAACGTTAGAGTGGGAAAACGCTGAAGTTGTGAAAACAGTAAAAGGTAGCGAGCTTGAGTATACAGTTGCAAAGCATCCATTCTACGATCGTGATTCATTAGTTATGCTAGGAGATCACGTAACAACAGATGCAGGTACAGGTTGTGTTCATACAGCACCAGGACACGGGGAAGATGACTTTATTGTTGGTAAAAAGTATGGCTTAGAAGTACTTTGCCCAGTTGATGATAAAGGTGTATTAACAGAGGAAGCACCTGGATTTGAAGGCTTATTCTATGATAAAGCTAACAAGCCAATTACAGAAAAATTAGAAGAAGTAGGCGCATTACTGAAGCTAACATTCATTACACATTCATATCCACATGATTGGAGAACGAAAAAACCTATTATTTTCCGTGCGACAGCACAGTGGTTTGCATCTATTGAAGCATTCCGTAAAGAGTTATTAGAAGCTGTTGCGGACACAAAATGGGTACCGGCATGGGGCGAAACTCGTCTTCATAACATGGTTCGTGACCGTGGTGACTGGTGTATTTCTCGTCAACGTGCATGGGGTGTGCCAATTCCTGTATTCTATGCTGAGAATGGTGATCCAATCATTACGGATGAAACAATTAACCATGTAGCTGATTTATTCCGTGAACACGGTTCTAACGTATGGTTTGAGCGTGAAGCGAAAGATCTATTACCAGAAGGATTTACACATCCAGGTAGCCCAAATGGTGAATTCCGTAAAGAAACAGACATCATGGATGTATGGTTCGACTCAGGTTCTTCTCACCAAGCGGTATTAGAAGAGCGCAATGACTTACAACGTCCAGCAGATTTATATTTAGAAGGATCTGACCAATATCGTGGTTGGTTTAACTCTTCATTATCGACAGCAGTTGCTGTAACAGGAAAAGCGCCATATAAAGGCGTACTAAGCCACGGTTTCGTATTAGATGGTGAAGGACGTAAAATGAGTAAGTCGATTGGAAACATCGTCGTACCGAAGAAAATTATGGATCAATTAGGCGGAGATATTTTACGATTATGGGTATCTTCTGTTGACTATCAATCTGATGTACGTATTTCGGATGATATTTTAAAACAAGTAGCAGAAGTGTATCGTAAAATCCGTAACACATTCCGTTTCTTATTAGGAAACTTAGACGACTTTAAGCCAAGTGAAAATACAGTAGCTGTAGCTGAACTTCGTGAAGTAGATCGTTACATGTTAGTGAAATTAAATGACTTAATTACAAAAGTAAAAGAAGCATATGAGACATACGACTTCGCTGCTGTATATCATGCAATTCATAACTTCTGTACAATTGATTTAAGTTCATTCTACTTAGACTTTGCAAAAGACATTTTATACATTGAAGGTGCGAACCATGAAGATCGTCGTGCAATTCAAACTGTATTATATGATGTTCTTGTTGCATTGACGAAACTTGTAACACCAATCTTACCGCATACAGCTGATGAAGTATGGCCATACATTCCAGGTGTAACAGAAGAAAGTGTACAATTAACTGATATGCCAGAAGCTGTACAATTAGATGGTGCAGAAGCATTAAAAACAAAATGGGATGCATTTATGACATTGCGTGATGACGTATTAAAAGCGTTAGAAGTAGCTCGTAATGAAAAGGTAATCGGTAAGTCATTAAATGCAAGCATTACGCTATATCCAACTGCAGAAATGAAAGCTATGTTAGAGTCTATTAACGAAGACTTAAAGCAATTATTCATCGTTTCTGAGTACAAACTTGGTGGTATGATGGAAGAGGCGCCAGCAGATGCACCGAAGTATGAACATACAGCGGTTGTTGTTGTTCAAGCAACTGGTGAAACATGTGAACGTTGTTGGGTAGTTTCAGAAACAATTGGTAAAGATGCTGAACATGAAACATTATGTGAGCGTTGCGCAACGGTTGTTAAAGAAAATTATGTAAAATAACAAGGGGTGACTGCACGTAAAGTGCAGTCATTTTTTTGGTTAACAGTATATTGAAATAACTTTCACTCTCTTTCCTATGAAGGAAAAATGTGTGAGAGGTAAGCATATAAATTTCGGACACACTAATCGTACATTGCAACTGGGAGGAATGTACACGTGAATGAAATGTATATGGAAATCAAAGAAGAATTGCAATTGATGCGAAAAGAGTTACAAGAGAGGCTAGCTAAAGAGGTTATGTACAAATATAATACAGAGTTTAGCGAAGAGCTTGGGTATGAAATTAAGGAAGAGATAAAGAAAAAACTTTTATTACATGATATAAAAGAGGATTTAAAAGATGTAGAACGTGCATTATTTAAAATGGAAATAGATATGTATGGTATTTGTGAAGACACAGGAAGAGTAATGTCGGTAAAACAAATGAAAACGATGCCGACTGCACGTACCATTCATGAATTTTTCTATGAAAAAGTAAATGTATGAATGTGCACAACGATATTATATTACCTTTTTTTAATTTATTTTATTCTTCTATAAAGGTTCATTGTGAAAAGGTTGCAGCTATGCTAAAATTTTGAGGTACACTGTCTTTGTGGGGGAAATGAAAATGATATATTATGTAATAGCGTTATTTGTCATTGCCATCGATCAAATATCGAAATGGCTAATTGTAAAGAACATGGAATTAGGTACGAGTATTCCGATTATCGATAATGTATTATACATAACATCACATCGAAATAGAGGAGCTGCTTGGGGCATTTTAGAAAATAAAATGTGGTTTTTCTACATTATTACAGTCGTTTTTGTAGCATTTATCGTATTTTATATGAAAAAATATGCAAAAACAGACAAGCTTCTAGGAATTTCATTAGGTCTAATTTTAGGCGGAGCAATTGGTAATTTTATTGATCGTGTATTTAGACAAGAAGTAGTGGATTTCATTCACGTGTATATTTTCTCGTACAACTATCCAGTATTCAATATCGCTGATTCAGCATTATGTATTGGTGTTGTATTAATTATTATTCAAACATTATTAGAAGGCAAGAAAACGAAGGAGTAATTGAATGAGTGAAGTAGTACAAGTAACAGTTGCAGAAGAACAAAAAAATGAGCGAATTGATAAATTCGTTGCAGGAATAAATAATGAATGGTCACGTACACAAGTACAACAATGGATTAAAGATGACGTTGTTACAGTTAATGGAAAATCTGTAAAAGGGAATTATAAAGTTAGAGAAAATGATGAAATTACAGTGACGATTCCTGAGCCAGAAGAGTTAGATATTCAGCCAGAAGATATGAATTTAGAAATTTATTATGAAGATGCAGATGTACTTGTTGTTAATAAGCCGCGTGGTATGGTTGTGCATCCAGCACCAGGTCATACAAGTGGTACACTTGTGAACGGTCTTATGCACCATTGTACAGACTTATCAGGCATTAATGGTGTGATGCGTCCGGGTATCGTACATCGTATTGATAAAGATACGTCTGGTCTATTAATGGTTGCT
This sequence comes from Bacillus cereus group sp. MYBKT111-2, assembly GCF_051915205.1. Lineage (NCBI taxonomy): Bacteria > Bacillati > Bacillota > Bacilli > Caryophanales > Bacillaceae > Bacillus > Bacillus cereus group sp. MYBKT111-2. The sequence goes on along the minus strand of NZ_JBQAEG010000001.1, from coordinate 195,885 downwards.
AAAAATGATATGGCACACGAATCACTTGTAAATCAACTTGTAGCAAAAACAGTAACGAGACGTTACAAAGCGATTGTACACGGTGTTATTCCGCACGATAAGGGAACGATTGATGCTCCGATTGCTCGTGATAAGAAAGAACGTCAAAGTATGACGGTTGATGAAAATGGTAAGCATGCTGTTACGCATTTCCAAGTGTTAGAGCGATTCAAAGATTTCACACTTGTAGAATGTCGCTTAGAAACAGGGCGTACACACCAAATTCGTGTTCATATGAAATATATTGGCTATCCACTTGCAGGAGATCCAAAGTATGGACCAAAGAAAACATTAGACATGAATGGACAAGCACTTCACGCAGGTATTTTAGGATTTGACCATCCTCGTACTGGTGAATATATTCAGTTTGAGGCACCGATTCCAGAAGTGTTTGAAGATGCATTAAATATTTTACGAAAATAGTATTGACAAATCATAAGAAAACTGAGATACTGACAACAGTTAAATAATGATCCTTTAACACAGCCCCGTGAGGTTGAGAAGGTAACGGTTTGAAATACATAGGGTATGCTGTACCCTTTTTCAAAAGTCCTCTCGCACACGCTGAGAGGACTTTTTTTATACCATTACTCTCACGCAAGAAAAAAGCTTGGAGGTGTAGAGCATGCAAGAGAAAGCTGTCGTTTTAGATGACCAAATGATTCGCCGCGCTTTAACACGAATTAGTCATGAAATCGTGGAACGAAATAAAGGTGTCGATAATTGTGTTCTTGTCGGAATTAAAACTCGTGGAATTTTTATTGCACAACGTTTGGCAGAACGAATTGGTCAAATTGAAGGAAAAGAAATGGAAGTTGGAGAGTTAGACATTACGTTATATCGAGATGATTTAACACTACAATCGAAAAATAAAGAACCACTTGTAAAAGGTTCTGATATCCCTGTAGATATTACGAAGAAAAAAGTTATCCTTGTGGATGATGTATTATATACAGGCAGAACTGTTCGAGCAGCAATGGATGCTCTTATGGATTTAGGTAGACCATCACAAATCCAACTAGCGGTTCTTGTTGATAGAGGTCATCGTGAACTACCAATTCGCGCTGATTATGTAGGAAAGAACATTCCAACATCAAGTGAAGAGCGTATCGAAGTTGATTTGCAAGAGACAGATCAACAAGATCGAGTAAGCATATACGATAAGTAAAGCCCTTTTAAATGTAGTCCTGTGAGGCTGCCAAAGGGTCTTGGCTTTCATATGTCAAATTTGGCATACGAAAGTGTAGGACTCTTTGTGCACAGGCACAAAGAGTTTTTTTATTGCAAAGATTTAAACTGAAGGAGGATGTAACAATGGAACAAAAGCCAGTGTTAGACGTTAATGAAGTACCGAAACCGGGAAAATGGTTATTTTTAAGTATACAACATTTGTTCGCGATGTTTGGATCAACAGTGCTTGTTCCGTTTTTAACAGGATTGAATCCGTCAGTAGCATTAATATCAAGTGGATTAGGAACGTTAGTGTTTCTTCTTATAACGAAAGGTCAAGTACCTGCCTATCTTGGGTCATCATTCGCCTTTATCGCACCGATTATAACAGCGAAAACGGCAGGGGGACCTGGAGCAGCAATGCTTGGTGGTTTGCTAGCAGGACTTGTATACATCTTAATCTCACTCGGAATTAAGAAATCAGGATCAGAGTGGATTATGAAATTACTACCACCAATCGTAGTTGGTCCAGTAGTAATGGTAATCGGGCTAGCTTTAGCACATACAGCAGTTAACATGGCGATGAATGGTGCGGATGGCAAATATAGCTTTACACACTTTTCAGTAGCATTAGTAACATTAGCAATTACAATTATATGCTCAATATTCGGAAGAGGATTTTTCAGTATCATACCAGTGTTACTTGGCATTATCGGCGGATATATCTTCGCTTACTTCCAAGGGTTAGTAGACTTAAAGCCGGTAGCTGAGGCAAAATGGTTTGTTGTACCAGATTTCACAGTACCATTTGTAACATACACACCAGAGTTTTCATGGAAGATTGTACTCTTGATGGTACCAGTTGCACTAGTAACAATTTCAGAACATATCGGACATCAAATTGTATTAGGAAATGTTATTAAAAGAGATTTAATTAAAAAACCAGGTTTACACCGTTCAATCTTCGGTGATGGAGTAGCCACATTAATCGCATCACTAATCGGTGGACCACCGAATACAACGTATGGTGAAAACATCGGTGTGCTAGCAATTACAAGAGCGTACAGTGTATACTTATTCATCGGTTCAGCGGTATTCGCAATCATGTTCGGATTTATCGGTAAGATTTCTGCACTGATTCATTCGATCCCCACACCAGTTATGGGTGGTGTATCAATCTTACTATTCGGTGTAATCGCATCAAGCGGATTACGCATGATGGTAGACGATAAAACAGATTTAAGTGACAAACGAAACTTAATGATTGCATCAGTAATACTAGTAATCGGTATTGGTGGAGCGGTACTTCACGTAGGAGAATCATTCCAAGTAGAAGGAATGGCACTAGCAGCAATTGTAGGTGTACTGTTAAATCTACTACTACCGGAAACGAAACAAATAAAACAATCTAAGCAGATTGCTTCATAATAATAACCTTTTAATTCAGTCCTGTGAGACCGGAAAGGGTGGCTTCTTTCTTGCACCCTAGTCTCACATGACTAGGGTATTTTTATGCAAAGGTTGTTATAAAAATACAAAAGTGGTAACATAAAAATCAGAAAGATGAGGGATGACGATGAGCCATTTGTTAACGATGAGTGAATTATCGGAAGTAGAAATTTCAGAAATCCTAAAAGACGCAGAAGATTTTGCGAATGGAAAAGAGAGCAAAACGACAGAGCAAACTTTTGTTGCAAACTTGTTCTTTGAGAATAGTACGAGAACGAGATTTAGCTTTGAAGTTGCTGAGAAGAGATTAGGACTTGATGTTTTAAACTTTTCAGCGGATGCATCTAGCGTACAAAAAGGAGAAACTTTATACGATACGATAAGAACACTAGAATCAATCGGAACAAAAGCAGTGGTCATCCGCCATGAGCAAGATCGCTACTTCGATGAACTAAAAGATCAGGTGAATATCCCGATCTTAAACGCTGGAGATGGATGTGGAAACCACCCAACGCAGTGCCTACTCGACCTTCTTACAATTAAACAAGAGTTTGGAAGATTTGAAGGTTTGAAGATTGCGATAGTAGGAGATGTTCGTCATAGTCGAGTAGCACGTTCTAATGCAGAAGCATTAACGAAGCTAGGTGCAACAATTTACTTTGCAAGTCCAGAAGAGTGGAAAGATGAAGACAACACATTTGGAACATACAAACCATTAGATGAACTTGTTCCGGAAGTGGATGTAATGATGCTACTTCGTGTACAACATGAGCGTCATGATCATTATGAAACAGACATTATGAAAGAGTATCATGAGAAACACGGATTAACAGTAGAAAGAGAAAAGCGTATGAAAGAAGGAAGCATTATTATGCATCCAGCTCCTGTAAACCGAGATGTTGAAATTGCAAGTGAACTTGTTGAGTGTGAGCGTTCACGCATATTTAAACAAATGGAAAATGGAGTTTACGTAAGAATGGCTGTACTAAAACGCGCCTTACCAAATGTATTAGGAGGAATGAAACATGAATTATTTGTTTAAAAATGGTCGTTATATGAATGAAGAAGGAAAAATCGTAGCAACGGATCTTCTCGTACAAGACGGTAAAATCGCTAAGGTAGCAGAAAATATTACGGCAGATAATGCTGAAGTAATCGATGTGAACGGAAAGTTAATCGCACCTGGATTAGTAGATGTACACGTACACCTTCGTGAACCAGGTGGTGAACATAAAGAAACAATTGAAACAGGTACGCTAGCAGCGGCAAAAGGTGGATTCACAACAATTTGCGCAATGCCAAATACACGCCCAGTACCAGATTGCAGAGAACATATGGAAGACTTACAAAATCGTATTAAAGAAAAAGCACATGTTAACGTACTACCATATGGAGCAATTACAGTACGTCAAGCGGGTTCTGAAATGACAGATTTCGAAACATTAAAAGAGCTTGGAGCATTTGCTTTCACTGATGACGGTGTAGGCGTACAAGATGCTAGCATGATGTTAGCTGCTATGAAGCGTGCAGCAAAACTGAATATGGCAGTAGTTGCGCACTGTGAAGAGAATACTCTTATTAATAAAGGTTGTGTACATGAAGGGAAGTTTTCTGAGAAACACGGATTAAACGGTATCCCATCAGTATGTGAATCTGTACATATTGCAAGGGATATACTGCTTGCTGAAGCGGCAGATTGTCACTATCACGTATGTCATGTAAGTACGAAAGGATCTGTACGTGTAATACGTGATGCGAAACGCGCTGGAATTAAAGTAACAGCAGAAGTAACACCCCATCACTTAGTGTTATGTGAAGATGATATCCCATCAGCTGATCCTAACTTTAAAATGAACCCACCGCTTCGTGGAAAAGAGGATCATGCAGCATTAATTGAAGGTTTATTAGATGGAACAATCGATATGATTGCAACTGATCATGCACCGCATACAGCGGAAGAGAAAGCGCAAGGAATTGAAAGAGCACCGTTCGGAATTACTGGTTTTGAAACAGCATTCCCACTTCTATACACAAACCTTGTGAAAAAAGGAATTATTACACTAGAACAGTTAATTCAATTCTTAACAGAAAAGCCAGCTGATACATTCGGCTTAGAAGCAGGTCGCCTGAAAGAAGGTAGAACAGCTGATATTACAATCATTGATTTAGAACAAGAAGAAGAGATTGATCCAACAACATTCTTATCAAAAGGAAAAAACACACCATTCGCAGGTTGGAAATGCCAAGGATGGCCGGTAATGACAATCGTTGGTGGTAAGATCGCATGGCAAAAGGAGAGTGCATTAGTATGAAAAGACAACTTATCTTAGAAGATGGAACAGTATTAATTGGAACAGGTTTCGGAGGAGAAATCGAAAAGTCAGGTGAGGTTGTATTTACAACAGGAATGACTGGATATCAAGAAACATTATCTGATCCATCATATTGCGGTCAAATTGTAACATTCACGTACCCATTAATCGGAAACTACGGCATCAACCGTGACGATTTTGAATCGATTCACCCATCTGTAAATGGTTTAATCGTAAACGAAATTTGTGATCACCCATCAAACTTCCGTAATGAAATTTCGTTAAATGACTACTTAAAAGAAAGAAACATTCCAGGATTAGCAGGAATTGATACGAGAAAATTAACGAGAAAAATTCGTCAATACGGTACATTACGCGGACGCCTTTGTAACATGGATGCAGATGTAGAATACATCGTAAGCCAATTAAAAGCGACAGTATTTACAGACCATGTAAAACGCGTATCAACGAAAGATCCATACCCAAGCCCAGGCCGCGGACATCGTGTTGTATTAGTAGACTTCGGTATGAAACATGGTATTTTAAGAGAATTAAATAAACGTGATTGTGATGTAATTGTAGTTCCTTACAACACGACAGCTGAAGAAATTTTACGCCTTAGCCCAGATGGAATTATGTTAAGTAACGGACCTGGGGATCCAAAAGATGTACCAGAAGCAATTGAAATGTTAAAAGACATTATCGGTAAAGTTCCTTTATTCGGAATTTGCCTAGGACACCAACTATTTGCTTTAGCATCTGGTGCGAATACAAGTAAGTTAAAATTCGGTCACCGTGGTTTAAACCATCCAGTAAAAAATCTTGCAACTGGAAAAGTAGCAATTACATCTCAAAACCATGGTTACGCAGTAGAAGAAGAATCAGTTGAAAATACAGAACTTGAAATTACACATGTTGCTTTAAATGATGGAACAGTAGAAGGTCTTCGTCATAAGAAGTTCCCAGCATTTACAGTTCAATACCATCCAGAAGCTTCAGCAGGACCAGAAGATGCAAATGATTTATTCGAAGATTTCTTAACAATGATTGAAAACTTCAAGAAAGAAGGGGAAGAGTTATGCCAAAACGCCTAGACATTAACACAATTTTAGTAATCGGATCAGGACCAATTGTAATTGGGCAAGCAGCGGAGTTTGACTACTCTGGAACACAAGCTTGTCAATCTCTTAAAGAGGAAGGTTACAAAGTAATCCTTGTTAACTCTAACCCAGCGACAATTATGACAGATACTGCAACTGCAGATAAAGTATACATTGAGCCTTTAACATTAGAATTCGTAAGCCGAATCATTCGTAAAGAACGTCCAGATGCAATCTTACCAACATTAGGCGGTCAAACAGGTTTAAACATGGCTGTTGAACTTGCAAAATCAGGCGTACTTGAAGAATGCGGAGTTGAAATTTTAGGAACAAAATTATCAGCAATCGAGCAAGCGGAAGATCGTGATTTATTCCGTACATTAATGCAAGATTTAAATGAACCAACACCACCAAGTGAAATTATTCATAACCTTGATGAAGCATATGGCTTTGTAAACGAAATTGGTTATCCAGTAATCGTTCGTCCAGCATTCACATTAGGCGGAACGGGCGGCGGAATTTGTCATAACGAAGAAGAGTTAATTGAAATCGTAACAAGTGGTTTAAAACATAGCCCAGTAACACAATGTTTATTAGAGAAAAGTATTGCTGGCTGTAAAGAAATTGAATATGAAGTAATGCGTGATTCAAATGATAACGCGATTGTAGTATGTAACATGGAAAACATCGATCCAGTTGGTGTTCATACAGGTGATTCTATCGTTGTAGCACCGAGCCAAACGCTAAGCGACCGTGAATACCAAATGTTACGTAACACGTCATTACGAATTATTCGTGCACTAGGAATTGAAGGTGGATGTAACGTTCAGCTTGCACTAGATCCATATAGCTTCCAATACTATGTAATCGAAGTAAATCCACGTGTAAGTCGTTCATCTGCACTAGCGTCTAAAGCAACTGGATATCCAATTGCGAAATTAGCAGCGAAAATTGCAGTCGGCTTAACGTTAGATGAAATCGTAAACCCGGTAACACAAAAAACTTACGCTTGCTTCGAGCCAGCATTAGACTATGTTGTTTCAAAAATTCCACGCTGGCCATTTGATAAGTTTGAATCAGCGAACAGAACACTTGGAACGCAAATGAAAGCAACTGGTGAGGTTATGTCAATCGGACGTAACTTAGAAGAATCATTATTAAAAGCGGTTCGTTCTTTAGAACTTGGTATTTATCACTTAGAATTAGACCACTTAAAAGAACTTGATAAAGAAACAATGAAAAAACGCATTATTAAAGCAGATGATGAGCGACTGTTTATCGTAGCAGAAGCAATTCGTCAAGGTGTAACGAAAGAAGAGATTAACGAATGGTGTGAAATGGACTTCTTCTTCTTACAAAAAGTTGAAAATATCGTAAATATGGAACGCGAAGTAAAAGCGAATGTAGGAAATATGGAAGTACTACAAACTGCAAAAGAAATGGGCTTCAGCGATCACTACATTGCAGCAGCTTGGAACAAAACGGAGCGCGAAATTTACGATATGCGTAAAGAAAATAATATGACGCCGGTATTCAAAATGGTAGATACTTGTGCGGCAGAGTTTGAATCTGCAACACCGTATTACTACAGCACATACGCTGATGAGAACGAATCAATTGTAACAGATCGTAAGAGTGTAGTAGTTCTAGGATCTGGTCCAATCCGCATTGGTCAAGGTGTTGAGTTTGACTATGCAACAGTTCACTCAGTATGGGCAATTAAAGAAGCTGGATATGAAGCAATTATCATTAACAATAACCCAGAAACTGTTTCAACAGACTTCAGTATTTCTGACAAATTATACTTTGAACCATTAACGATTGAAGATGTAATGCACATCATCGATTTAGAAAAACCAGAAGGTGTTATCGTTCAGTTCGGTGGACAAACAGCAATTAACTTAGCGGCAAAATTAGAAGAACATGGTGTGAAGATTTTAGGAACATCACTTGAAGACTTAGACCGTGCAGAAGATCGTGATAAATTCGAAGCTGCTTTAACAAAACTTGGTATCCCACAACCAGTTGGTAAAACAGCAACGACTGTAGAGCAAGCGGTAGCAATCGCAGAAGAAATTGGTTACCCAGTATTAGTAAGACCATCTTACGTACTAGGTGGACGTGCGATGGAAATCGTATATCGTCAAGAAGAACTACTGCACTACATGAAAAATGCAGTTAAAGTTCACGCAGATCACCCAGTATTAATCGACCGTTACATGGTTGGTAAAGAAATTGAAGTAGATGCAATTTCAGACGGTGAGAATGTATTCATTCCAGGTATTATGGAACATATTGAACGCGCTGGAGTTCACTCTGGTGACTCAATTGGAGTATATCCACCACAAAGCTTATCTGAAAAATTAAAAGAACAAATCATTGAACATACTATTGCACTTGGAAAAGGATTAAACATTGTTGGATTACTAAATATCCAGTTTGTAGTATTCAAAGATCAAGTGTACGTAATTGAAGTAAATCCACGTGCGAGCCGTACAGTACCATTCTTAAGTAAAATTACGGGTGTACCAATGGCAAACGTTGCAACGAAAGTTATTTTAGGGCAAGACCTAGTAGAGCAAGGATACGGAACAGGCTATCACCCAGAAGAGAAAGAAGTATATGTAAAAGCTCCGGTATTCTCATTTGCGAAACTACGTTCAGTTGATACAACATTAGGACCTGAAATGAAATCAACAGGGGAAGTAATGGGGAAAGACTTAACACTTGAAAAAGCATTATACAAAGGGTTAGTTGCTTCAGGAATTAACATCCCAACGCACGGATCAGTAATCATCACTGTAGCGGATAAAGATAAAGAAGAAGCAATGGAAATTGCAAAACGTTTCCACGAAATCGGCTATAACTTATTAGCAACAGCTGGAACAGCACAATCGTTAGCAGAGCAAAACATTCCAGTGCAAGTTGTTAATAAAATTGATTCTGAAGAATACAACTTACTTGATATTATCCGTCAAGGAAAAGCACAGTTTGTAATCAATACTTTAACAAAGGGCAAACAACCAGCGCGTGATGGTTTCCGCATTCGCCGTGAATCAGTAGAAAATGGTGTGGCTTGCTTAACATCACTTGATACAACGAGAGCAATCTTACGAGTATTAGAATCTATGACATTCTCAGCTCATTCAATGAAAGAAATTACGCAAACAAAGCGTCACGAGGTGGTACATGCATGATGCAAAAGCAAAATATGATCGTCGTTAATCAAAAAGAAATCGCAAAAAACATTTACGAATTAGTGCTTCAAGGAACTTTAGTACAGCAAATGAACGAACCAGGGCAGTTTGTACACATTAAGGTAGCAGAGGGCATTGCGCCCCTTCTGCGCCGCCCAATTAGTATTTGTAATGTAGATCAAGAGAAGAACGAATTTACAATGCTATATCGTGCGGAAGGACAAGGGACAAAAACATTAGCAACTAAAAAACAAGGTGAAATGGTAGACGTACTAGGACCATTAGGACACGGTTTTCCTGTAGAAGAAGCAGAAGCTGGTCAAACAGCATTACTAGTAGGCGGGGGAATTGGTGTACCACCACTTTATGAATTATCACAGCGCCTCGTTGCAAAAGGTGTACGTGTAATTCACATCTTAGGTTTTCAAACGAAAGATGTTGTTTTCTATGAAGAAAAATTTGCAGAACTTGGTGATACGTACGTTGCGACAGTAGACGGTACACACGGTACAAAAGGATTTGTCACAGATGTAATTGATCATTACGGAATTGACTTTGATATTCTTTATTCATGTGGTCCGTTAGCGATGCTTCGTGCATTAGAAGGACGTTACAAAGAGAAAAAAGCCTATATTTCATTAGAAGAACGTATGGGCTGTGGTATTGGAGCTTGTTTCGCATGTGTATGCCACTTACAAGAAGATCCAAGTGGACATTCTTACAAGAAGGTGTGTAGCGACGGACCAGTATTTCCAATCGGGGAGGTTGTACTATGAACAGATTGCAAGTTGAATTACCAGGATTATCATTAAAAAATCCAATTATACCGGCATCTGGATGCTTTGGATTTGGTCGTGAATATGCACAGTTTTACGATTTAAGTGTACTAGGATCAATCATGATCAAAGCGACGACAGAACAACCACGCTATGGAAATCCTACGCCTCGTGTTGCTGAAACACCGGGTGGCATGTTAAATGCAATCGGACTTCAAAACCCAGGATTAGAAAAAGTAATGAATTCTGAATTACCTTTTCTCGAACAATTTGATCTTCCAATCATTGCGAACGTTGCAGGCTCACAAGCTGAGGATTACGTGGCGGTTGCAAAGGAAATTTCTAAAGCGCCTAATGTCCATGCGCTAGAATTAAACATTTCTTGTCCGAACGTAAAAACAGGTGGTATCGCCTTTGGTACAAATCCTGAAATTGCTGCTGATTTAACGAAGCGAGTAAAAGAGGTTTCTGAAGTACCTGTATATGTGAAGTTGTCACCGAACGTGGCAAACATTGTGGAAATTGCAAAAGCGATTGAAAATGCAGGTGCAGATGGTTTAACGATGATTAATACATTGCTTGGTATGCGTCTAGATTTAAAAACAGCTAAACCAATTTTAGCAAACCGTACAGGCGGATTATCAGGTCCTGCGATTAAGCCAGTAGCAATTCGTATGGTACATGAAGTAAGCCAAGCGGTTAACATTCCAATTATCGGAATGGGTGGTATTGAAACAGCGGAAGATGTAATTGAATTCTTCTACGCTGGCGCAAGCGCAGTTGCAGTTGGTACAGCGAACTTTATCGATCCGTTCGTATGTCCGACAATTATTGAAGAGTTACCAGCATTACTAGATGAATTAGGATTTGATCACATTTCGGAATGTCAAGGAAGGAGCTGGAAGCAAACATGTCACAGTCGTTAATCGTTGCACTAGATTTTCCGGGGAAACAAGATGTAGAACAATTCTTGCGCCACTTTGAAGGGGAAGAGTTATTTGTCAAAGTTGGTATGGAGTTATTTTACAAAGAAGGCCCTGCGATTATTACGTACTTAAAAGAAAAAGGGCATAAGATCTTTCTAGATTTAAAACTTCATGATATTCCAAATACGGTAAAAAGCGCTATGCGTAGCCTAGCTAGTCTAGATGTTGATATGGTAAATGTTCATGCTGCTGGGGGAAGCAGCATGATGAAAGCTGCGATTGAGGGATTAGAGGAAGGTAAGCAAGAAGGAAAAGAGAGACCGATTTGTATTGCAGTTACACAACTAACAAGCACTTCGGAAGCTATGATGAAAAAAGAGATCGGCATTGAGAAAACGTTAGAAGAAGCGGTTGCTCATTATGCAAAATTAACGAAAGAAAGTGGACTGGATGGCGTTGTTTGTTCAACGCTTGAAGTTCCAAAATTACGTGAAGTATGCGGAAATGAATTTGTAACAGTAACACCGGGGATTCGTCTTGCAAGCGATGATGTAAATGACCAGGTGCGCGTAGCAACACCGAAACGTGCGAGGGAACTTGGCTCAAGCTATATCGTAGTTGGACGTAGTATTACAAAAGCAGAAAATCCGCTTGAAGCGTATAAAACAGTAAAACAACAGTGGGAAGGTGTAACAGTATGAAAAAAGAAATCGCATCGCATTTATTAGAAATTGGAGCAGTATTTTTACAACCGAATGATCCATTCACATGGTCTTCAGGTATGAAATCACCAATTTATTGTGATAACCGTTTAACTTTATCTTATCCGAAAGTACGTCAAGCGATTGCAGCTGGATTAGAAGAGTTAATTAAAGAGCACTTCCCAACTGTAGAAGTTATTGCAGGAACAGCAACTGCTGGTATTGCGCACGCTGCATGGGTAAGTGATCGTATGGATTTACCAATGTGCTACGTACGTAGTAAAGCAAAAGGTCACGGTAAAGGGAATCAAATCGAAGGAAAAGCTGAAAAAGGTCAAAAAGTTGTAGTAGTAGAAGACTTAATTTCAACTGGCGGCAGTGCAATTACATGTGTAGAAGCACTTCGCGAAGCTGGCTGTGAAGTATTAGGAATCGTATCAATCTTCACATACGAGCTAGAAGCAGGAAAAGAAAAGTTAGAAGCAGCGAACGTAGCATCATATTCTTTAAGTGATTACAGTGCATTAACTGAAGTTGCAGCAGAAAAAGGTATGATCGGACAAGCTGAAACGAAAAAATTACAAGAGTGGCGTAAAAATCCAGCTAACGAAGCTTGGATCACAGCGTAACACGAAAAAAGACGACTGCGGGGGAACGCGGTCGTTTTTTTATATTATTGTTAAAACTTCATGTAAAGTTCCATCAATATCAAAGAAAATCATATTCCTGTCTCCTTGCTAACAACTATTTAGCGTTTTCAGCAACCTCATATCCTTTCACAAACAATAGCGTCATATAAGAAACAATAAATGAGAAGATGCTGTACATGCCAACCCAAAAGAAAAATTTTGGAGTAAAGGCGATAACACCTATTATTAAAAAACTAGCAAACGTTACAATCGGCATTACGTAATACGTTTTCGTTTTGCGTGTTCCAATAACAGATACGATAAAGATAAATAACGGACAAATTAATAAGACGAAAATCAATTCATTCATAGGTATGTCCCCTTTTCTAATTGCAGTAATCTGTTTCTTATAAACGTTTTGAAATAATTACTCTCCTAATATAATTTCGCTAAGTAATAACGAATCCCTCTTGAAAACTGATAATTCATGATGAATTTTACAAGCAAAAAACGTAAGCAAGAGAACACTTGCTTACGCTATAGAATAAACATCGCAACGATCGTGGTGACAATTAAGCCAATCATAACTGGTAAAAAGTTTCGACGTGCAAGTTCAAATGGATCGACTTTACAAATCGCAGCGGCAGGAATAAGTGCCCAAGGAATTAACGTCCCGCCCCCGGTCCATATAGCTGCAATTTGCCCGAGTGCTGTTAATGTAGCTGTTCCATGGCCAAGTGCTGTTCCGAAAAGATTGGCAATGGAACCAGCAAGTGATATACCTGAAAAACCTGATCCATCTAAGCCGGTAATGACACCAACGATAGTTAATGTCCCTGCCGATACATATTGATTTAAAGGAACAGTTTGAGATAAAGCGATGCCTAAGTCGTTAATGATTCCGTGTGAACCTTTCGGTAAATAGTCCCCGATAATTTTCACAAAGCCACTATCTCCTAAATAAAAGAGTGCAGCGATAGGAATAACTGGTCCGAAAATTTTAAAGCCAAATTGGAGCCCTTCTATAAAGTAATCGGTCGTTTTATTCAGTCCATTACCTTTGTAGGCGATGAGAGAAATGATGATAATCATAATAACAGTTGTTCCGCCGATAAGTGCAGTTGCGTCGCTTCCTTGTAGTTTAAATTGAATCATGCAAAGGATATCGATGGCATATACGATCGGAATACAAATAGCGAGCCATTTTTTTGTCCGAGTAGATAATGAAGTGAGCGTTTTAGAAGACGTAGTTGATGAAATAGACTCTTGTATAGATAAGCCTGTATGAAATTCTTTTCGTAAGAAGAAAAAAGCGACGGAAGTTGTCACAATGCCCATAACGATAACGAGTGGAACACTTGCAGAAACAACGCTAGAAACAGGAAGACCAGCAGCGTCTGCGGTTAATTTTGGTGCGCCTTGTATAACGAAGTCGCCGGATAAAGCAATCCCATGACCGAATAAGTTCATAGCAATTGCCACTCCAATTGGCGGAAGGCCGACACGTACAGCAACCGGTAATAAAATAGCTCCCATTAAGGCAACAGCTGGAGAAGGCCAAAAGAAGAAAGAAATTGTCATCATCAAAAGACCGATAATCCAGTAGGCGAGGGTAGGGGTACGAATCATCTTTGTAAATGGTGAAATCATTGTATCATTTATGCCAGTATGAACGAGTAAATTGCTCATGGATACGATAATGGAAATGATTAATATAGTTGGTAATAGCTCAGTAATAGCGTAAATAAAACTTTGAAAAATGCCGCTAACGGCAAGAGGGATAGAACTTGTAGCAGTTAATGCTAATAAAAAGATGAAAACGATACAAATAATCGTCGTATCCTTTCGGAAAATAAAAAAGGTAATAATGGTGAGTAAACAAATAACATAGAGAGCGTGTAATAGCGTTAATTCAACTCCCATAACATTCACATCCTTTAGGCATTCGTGTAGTTTATTGTATGAAAGTAGGGTAAGTATGTGAGTATAGGAAAAAGAAAAAGTGAAATTTCATGTACTGTAATGGTAAGAATGATAAATGGATGTTACAATACAATTAATCCTAAAAATGGAATTTGAGGAGGGCTTATGCGCAAAATAATTGGGTTTTGGGGCTTTATTCTCTCTTGTAGTCTATTAATCATTTTAAATTTGTGTACAAGCAATGAATGGATCAGTATTATACCTGTTTTTGGGTTTGTACTTATACTTTTATATAACTGGGATGATATGAAACAATATAGCAAGAAAAGTATTGGAATTATGATAGGTATCATCGTTGTTTGTTCATTATTCGTAGGAGTTATTTTAATAGAGGGTCAGAAACAAATGGAGAAAATGTCTATTTTTCAAGAATGGATGTCGTCTGCAAAAAGTCTTTATATTGTAATTGTAGTAGTTATTTTTCTAAGAATTGTTATAAGCATAGCAAGTTACATATTAAAGGAGAAGTAGAATGGGGGAGTACGAATGAGAGAGAAAATAGGTTATTATGGTGTGCTCGTTTGTTTACTATTATCAGTTATTTCAGGGCAATTTTTTAAAAGTGAATGGGTACCAGTTATATTATGTATAGGAGTATTGATTTTTGCTCCTATGTATCGCTGGGATGAGTGGAAAGCATATAGCCGAAAAAAGAAAATTGTATTCAGTATTGAGTTTGTCATGATAATTAGTACGATTCCGTTTTTGTTACTGAAGGGAAATGAGATAATAGATGGAATTGTAATGTTTCAAGGGTGGTTATTTATTGCGAAATTGCTATATTTAATTTGCATTTTAATGTTGGTAGCGGTAGTCACTAAAACAGTAAATGAAAAGCTATTCGTTAATGAATAGAAGAAAGTGCCACCTTATCTGGTGGCACTTTCTTACTTTATTGAATGAGCTTTTTGCATCTTCTTAATTAAACGAATTTGTCCGCGATGATTGATTTCATCTTCAAATACGTGAAACCATTTAAAGTAGTTGTTTGCTTGTTTATCATACCAAAAGTCTGTCGTTTTAAATAACCATCCATCAGGAAACGATTGAAAAGTCTCAATCGTTTTGGAACGTACTTCTTGTAATGTATTGATATAAAATTCTATAGAGTTTCCCTTTATTTTCTCTCGCCCAAGATCTCCTAACTCAATAGCAGGTAACCAACGTTCTAATTCAGCTTCCGTTGGTTCACGGTCTTCAAAAGTATGAATCTGGTAGTAAAATTCAACAGCAGCCATGTGATATAATAGCATGCCGATTGAATTTGCTTCCTCATCATATAAATAATCAAGTTCTTCCATTGTTAAATCTTCCACCGCTTGCATTGTTGTATAGCGAGCGTAATTCATCATGGAAACTAGTTTGGAAAATTCAGGATGTAAACCATCTATTTTATCGATTACAAAGTTCAATTACAATTCCCCCCTTTTTAAATGAATACTCCAGAGAAGGAATTCTATGTGTAGAGAAAAAATCAAGTTGAAAATTTCAAAATATTAACAAGGGATTATAATTAGTTCTCTATTTGATTTTGTAATAACTTCATATCCGTCTTTTGTAATGACAATATCATCTTCAATTCTACAACCGCCCCAGTTCGGTATGTAAATACCTGGTTCAACTGTAACGACCATACCCTCTTCTAAAGTAGCCTTACTTTCTTGGGATAGGCGGAGAGGTTCATGAATTTCTAATCCAAGACCATGACCAGTAGAATGTCCAAAATATTGACCGTATCCATGTTCAGTAATGTAGTTTCTCGTTATATCATCGATACGTTTTGCAGTTTCTCCAGGTTTAATCGCTTCAGTCCCGCGTTTTAATGCTTCAAGTACAATATTGTATATCTTTTTGAATTCTTCTGATGGTTCCCCGATTACTACAGTACGTGTTATATCGGAACAATATCCGTCGTAAAGTGCACCGAAATCTAATGTAACGATGTCGCCTCGTTCAATTATTTTATTTGATGCGACTCCATGTGGAAGAGAAGAACGAACACCAGAAGCTACAATAATTTGAAATGATGAAGATGCAGCACCTTTTTTTCGCATGAAAAATTCTAATTCATCTCGTACAGTATTTTCACTTATTCCTGGTTTTAGAAACGTAAGAATGTGGTGAAATGCTTCGTCCGCAATATGAGCTGCAATTTTCATTGTTTCTATTTCAGGCGTGTCTTTAATGATACGAATATTTTCGATAATTTCGCACACTTGAATCATTTCCGCCTGTACGTACTTTTGCAAGTTTTTATATTGCTGCAATGTCATGTTGTTTTCTTCAATTCCAAGTTTTTGAATGTTTAATTGCGATACTTGATGTGCAATTTCTTTTTCTAAATTTCCTTTGTGCATAACAATTTCAGCATCTTTTATTTGTGATTTTGCTTGATCTACATAGCGGAAATCTGTTATAAAAACAGCTCGATCGGTAGAGATTAAGACGACGCCAGCACTACCTGTAAAGCCTGTTGCATATTGGCGGTTTTCTTTTTTTGTAATAAGTAACCCGTCAACTCCGTACTTATGTAGTTGTTTTTGGATATTAGTTATTCTTATATTCATTTTAATGCCTCCTTTTTATATTTAATAAAGCAAAACTTGTGCCAATATACTTATTGACAATAAAAGAGAAGCGGGAGTTTTGTGTCAAAAAAACTAGACAAATATAAAATGAGGATGTAAAAAATTTATACAGTAATGTAAACTTGCATATTATAATCTTCCAATTCTAATATTATATTTTTTGTATAAATAAATGGTGATAATTGGTATAATAAGAGGTCGTTATGTTTTCTTGTAGATAAAGGTGCGTAACGAATAAATAGGAATAAGGAATGTGAGTATATGAAGAAATTAAGTAAAGTCATGTCATTTTGCTTCGCTGCTAGTATGCTAGTTGTAACAGGGTGTGAAAAAAGTGAAATCAAAGTTCAAGCAAATGAAACGATTGAACAGCTTGATGAAGCGCCAGAAGTGACAGAAAAAGAAGCGAAAAAGATTGTAAGAAAGAGTGTAGATGCAATAGCAAATGCATTTAGTGAGATGGAAAAAGAAAATGGATGGAGTCGAAATAATCCTGGAGATTTGGCGACAGCGAAAAAAGGAGTTAAGGGATTGGTTACAGAAAAATTTGTAGAGAACCAGCTTCCTAATTCGCTTGAAACATTTAATAGATCTAGAGAGACAGATATGTTGCCATTCCCTATTAATATTGAACCAGAAATGAGATTAACGTATACACAGAAAGATAAAAATTTAACGATTGAAACGATTATACCTTCAAATGATATGGGAAATGAAGCAGAGATATGGGAATTTATTTTCGTTTATAAAGATGGAAAATGGTTAATGGATAAATGGTCATCGTATACACCGAGAGATTTAAAACTTACGAAGGAAGAAGCTAGTGAGTTTCTTAAAATTCGTGGTTTTAAGAATGTATCTTTTGTTAAAGAGGAGAACAGTGGTGACAAAAAATATATTTTTAAAGAAAATGCTAGATTAATTGCTGTAGATACAAAAACATCGGTTATTACATATGATTTAGATGAGCAAAAGCAGGAAAAAGAAACGAAAGAAAATAATAGTCAAGAACACGAAAACATTAAGGAAAATAGCATGAGTACGCATGCTATTTCTAAAGAAGAGAAGCAGACAAAAAAAGAAACTTCGTCAGCAGTAGGTAAAACTAAAGTTTTAAATGAGTTAGCGGCTCTAGAAAACCAAGAAAAACATACAAATGTCATGTCAACAAATGACATAGTAAATGAAATAGAAGGAAATTATGAACTGTGGGATAATAAACTAAATGAAATTTACAGTACATTAAAAAATACGATGTCCCCTGATGCATTTCAGTCATTAAAAACGAAACAAATTGCGTGGGTTAAAGAAAAGGAAAGTAAGGTTAAAGCAATTGGTACTGATACAAATAACGGGACGATGAGACGTATAGATGCTTCAGAAGAGAAATACAAGATGACAAAAGAAAGATGTTATGAATTAGTGAATGGGTATATGAACTAGTTGGAACGAATAAAAAAATGCGTTGCTTATAAGCAACGCATTTTTTTATTTAAGCTTTTAATTTCATTACAGTATCAGCATCGGGTGTTACATAAACAGTTTGCTGATTGTCGTACGTAACAAAACCAAGTTTTGCACCACTCGGTTTTTTCACATGGCGTATTTTGGTGAAATCAACAGGTACAGAACTAGACTCTTTTGCTTTACTGTAATAAGCAGCAATTTTGGCAGCTTCTAGTAAAGTTTCTTCAGCAGGTTCTAAAGAACGAATGACAACGTGAGAACCAGGTATATCTTTCGTATGTAACCAAATTTCATCACGACGGGCAAATTTCGTTGTTAAATAATCATTTTGTTTATTGTTTTTACCGACGAAAATCTCTGTGCCATCACTTGCTACATATTTATCTAATACTGGTTTAGTAGGCTTTTTCTTTCCGTTTTTCGTTTTACGATTGCGCATATAACCTTCTTCAGCTAATTCCTCACGAATTTCTTCAATATCTTTTGAAGAAGCAGCTTCCATTTGTTGAAGTAAGCTATCAAAATAAAGAATTTCTTCCTTTGTTTTTTCGATTTGTTCTTCTACAATAACAACGGAATTTTTCGCTTTTTGGTACTTTTGGAAATAGCGTTGTGCATTTTCAGATGGCGTTTTTAAAGGATCTAATGCGATCTTTACAGTTCCACCATTTTCATCATAATAGTTAACGACTTCAATATCTTTATCGCCTTTTTTCAAAGCGTACATATTGGCTGTAAGTAATTCTCCAAATAGTTGATATTTATCTGCTTTTCCAGCATCTTGTAATGTTTTTTCTAGTTTAATGAGTTTTTTCTCATTTTTATTTTTTTCGTTTTGC
The DNA here is from genome assembly GCF_051915205.1 of Bacillus cereus group sp. MYBKT111-2. Taxonomy (NCBI): domain Bacteria; kingdom Bacillati; phylum Bacillota; class Bacilli; order Caryophanales; family Bacillaceae; genus Bacillus; species Bacillus cereus group sp. MYBKT111-2. The sequence goes on along the minus strand of NZ_JBQAEG010000001.1, from coordinate 176,709 downwards.
ATAAAGCGCTCTAAATCATGAGCTTGTTGTTTTACACGGTCACGCTCTGCTTTTCCAAAAAAGAAACGGTCTAGCAATTCACTAACAGATGAGAATGTCTTGTCTTCTCCAGCTAAGTGCGCAAGAGGGAAAAGATAAAAGAATTCTTTCCCATTTGAAGTAGTCATTGTTGGTGAATATGTATGAGTTAATAATGGTTTTTGTATGGAGAAAAATGCGTCAGCTAATGCTTTTTCATTTACCATACCTGCTTTTTTCACTACTTCTTTTGCGAATAACGGTGATATTCCGGTAAAGGTTCCGACTAGCTGTTTATCCATGTTTCCGGATAGAAAGTCCAGCGGTCTAATAAATTCATCATTTGTTTCGATCTGAAGTGGGTTAATTTTATGTTGTGCTGGTGGTGCAATATATTCAGCTCCAGCGTATACAGTTCGATGTCGGTTTACTGCTAAGGAAACGTGTTTTAAGCTATCTAAAATATTGTTTGTTTTTGTGTCTACTAAAATGATGTTACTATGTCGTCCCATAATTTCAATTACTAATGTTTTTAGCGATTCATCACCAATTTCATTTCTGCTACGAACGGTAATTTGAATAATACGCTCTAAATCAATTTGTTCAATTTTTTCAATGAATCCACCTTCTAAATGCTTACGAAGAAGCATACAGAACATTGGCGGAAGTGCAGGTGAATCATAATTTTGATTTGTTAAGTGTAAACGTGCATATGTCGGATGAGCGGAAAGAATCAGTTTTTGATTTTTTCCGTTTGCTCGAATATGTAATAAAATCTCGTATTTTGAAGGTTGATATATTTTTGAAATTCTTCCCGTGTAAAGAGAATTTGCAATTTCATGTGTAATCGCTCTTGTAAATAATCCATCGAATGCCATAAATGAACACTCCTTTCTAACTAAAAGTTAATTATAGCATTTTTTTGGACGAGGCTGAATAAGCTTTCAATAGAGTATGTCTGGAATGAGGAGGTCGATAGCAGGATGAACTGGTATGGAATGCGTGCACATGAAGTGGAAGAAAGAACGAATACGAATGTGAAGGTTGGACTTACAGAGAAAGAAGCAGAAGGGCGAATAAAAAAATTTGGTACAAATGAATTAGATGAAGCAAAGAGGCCTTCTGCACTAATGGTATTTTTGGCGCAATTTAAAGATTTTATGGTGCTTGTTTTGTTTGGTGCAACAATCGTTTCGGCTTTTTTAGGGGAATACATTGATTCTATTGCGATTGTGGCAATTGTTATTATCAATGGTATTCTCGGATTTTTTCAAGAAAGAAAGGCTGAAAAGTCATTGGAAGCTTTAAAAGAGCTAGCCGCCCCACAAGTAACTGTACTGCGAAATGGAAAGTGGGTAAAGGCACCGTCTAAAGCACTCGTTTTAGGTGATGTTATTAAATTTTCTAGTGGCGATCGTATTGGAGCTGATGTACGTCTTGTTGAGGCGTCGAGTTTATATATTGAAGAATCAGCTTTAACAGGAGAGTCAGTTCCAGTGCAGAAGAAAGTAGAAGCGTTGCAAGGGCAAGATGTTTCAATTGGTGATCAAAAAAATATGGCTTTTATGGGTACGATGATTACACGAGGGTCTGGAACAGGAGTCGTTGTAGCAACGGGTATGAATACAGCGATGGGCCAAATTGCAAATATGTTGCAAAATGCAGAGCAAATGGAAACACCATTGCAAAGAAGATTAGAGCAACTTGGAAAAATATTAATTATTGTGGCTCTTATTTTGACAGCGCTTGTCGTGTTAGCTGGTGTGTATCAAGGGAATGAAGTATATCATATGTTTTTAGCTGGCGTGTCGCTAGCTGTTGCTGCTATTCCAGAAGGGTTACCAGCAATCGTTACAGTAGCTTTATCGCTTGGTGTACAGCGTATGATAAAAAAGAGAGCAATTGTAAGGAAGTTACCAGCAGTAGAAACGTTAGGCTGTGCTTCTGTCATATGCTCTGATAAAACAGGAACGATGACGCAAAACAAAATGATGGTAACACATATGTGGTCAGGTGGAGAATTGTGGAAAGTGACAGGCCAAGGGTATGAACCTAATGGCTCTTTTATGAAAGGTGAAAAAGAAATTAATCCAGCTAAGACGAAATCACTTTATCAACTACTTACATTTGGTTCGCTATGTAATAACGCAAATATTATTCAAAAGAAAAAGGCGTATGTATTAGATGGAGATCCAACTGAGGGGGCGCTTGTAGCTGCAGCAATGAAAGCGGGGATAACGCGTGAGGCGCTGAAAGGGAAATTTGAAATTATTCGTGAATTTCCCTTTGATTCAACTCGAAAAATGATGAGTGTTATTGTACGAGATCGAGAGGGGAAAAAGTTTGTCGTTACGAAGGGGGCACCAGATGTCCTTCTGCAAATGAGTCAAACGATTTTATGGGGGGATAAGCAGCAACCATTAAGTGAGTTGTATAGAAAAGAAGTACAGGCGGCTATTCATAGCTTAGGTAGTCAAGCACTTCGAACAATTGCAGTTGCTTTTAAGCCTTTAAAAGTAACAGACTCAATTGAACATGAAAGAGACGTTGAAAAAGATTTTATGTTAGTTGGAATACAAGGAATGATTGATCCGCCAAGACCAGAAGTAGAGCAGGCAGTAAAAGAGTGCAGAGAAGCTGGTATTCGAACAGTGATGATTACAGGGGATCATAAAGTGACTGCAATGGCGATTGCAGAACAATTAAGCATTTTACCACCAGGTGGACGCGTTGTTGAAGGGGTAGAACTCGCAACTATGGATGTAGAAGAATTAGAAAATGTTGTAGAAGATACGTATGTATTTGCTCGTGTATCACCAGAACATAAATTAAAAATTGTTAAGGCGTTGCAAAATAAAGGACATATAGTGGCGATGACAGGTGATGGAGTAAACGATGCTCCAGCTATAAAAACTGCGGATATTGGGATAGCGATGGGAATTACAGGGACAGATGTTGCAAAAGAAGCTTCATCTCTCGTATTGCTGGACGATAATTTCGCTACGATAAAATCAGCAATTAAAGAAGGTAGAAATATATACGAGAACATACGTAAGTTTATTCGTTATTTATTAGCATCGAACGTTGGAGAAATTTTGGTCATGTTATTTGCCATGTTACTTGCACTACCGCTGCCGATGGTTCCAATTCAAATTTTATGGGTGAATTTAGTTACTGACGGTTTACCGGCGATGGCGTTAGGTTTGGATAAGGCCGAGGGAGACGTGATGAAAAGAACACCGCGTCATCCGAAAGAAGGGGTATTTGCTAGAGGGCTTGCCTGGAAAATTATAAGTCGTGGCTTTCTAATTGGGGCAGTGACGCTAGTAGCATTTATTATTGCGTATAATCAACATCCAAATGAACTGAAATATGCACAAACTGTAGCGTTTGCAACATTGGTACTTGCTCAGCTGATTCATGTATTTGATTGCCGAAGTGAGCATTCTGTTTTCCACCGCAACCCGTTTGGAAATGTGTATTTAGTAGGAGCGGTTATCATTTCATTACTACTCATGCTAGTCGTTATATATTATCCACCGTTACAACCGATTTTTAGCACGATGCCAATACAAGCGAGAGATTGGTTGTTAATTGGAGGTTTATCGTCAATTCCGACCTTCTTATTAGTAGGCTCTTTATTAACAGGGAAAAAGGGGAAGAAGGAAAAGCCAATATTATATAAGAAGGGATTAAACTTGAAATAGTCAATGATATGAAAATGTGATATAATTTACAGAAGGTAGTAGAGCCTTGTCTCTATTACCTTTTTCATTGAGTTATTTCATGGCTTGGATGTGATAAAAAATGATTTGTAGTATGACAGGATTTGGAAGATCGAAAGTAGAGAGTGATACTTTTCAAATTACAGTAGAAATGAAATCGGTGAACCACCGTTTTCTAGAGATGAGTATTCGACTACCGAAGCAAATGACGGTATTTGAAGACAAAATTCGTAAAATAATTGCACAGCAAGTTCGCCGTGGACGTATTGAAGTGTCTATTAGTATAGCGGGTGAAGGGCTTGTTGAAAGAAAATTAAGTGTGAATTGGTCGCTTCTTGAGCAGTACCAATCGATTATGGAAGATATAAAAGGAAAATTTCAATTACAAGATTCTATTACACTCGAGCAATTAATGGCAATGCCAGAAGTAACAGCGATTGAAGAGGTAGAAAACGTAAATGAACAATTTGAGAACAGTTTATATGAGGCTGTTCGCCAAGCTGCTCATATGTTAAAAACGATGAGAGATGGCGAAGGAGAACGATTACATAAAGATATAGCGTATCGCTTACAAGAGATTCATAATTGTGTAAATGCTATTATTCCGCATGCACCAATTGTTACACAAAAATATCGTGAACGATTAGAAAATCGCTTAAAGGAATTACATAATCAAGATCTAGATGAACAAAGATTGCTAACAGAAGTTGCAATTTTTGCTGAGCGTTGTGATATTCACGAAGAGTTAGTTCGTTTGCAAAGTCATTTAGAACAATTCCGTGAAACACTGCAGATTGAAGAGCCTGTTGGAAGGAAAATGGATTTCATCGTGCAAGAGATGCATAGAGAAATTAATACGATTGGTTCTAAGGCAAATGACTTAACAATTTCAAAATATGTTGTAGAAATGAAAAATAACCTTGAAAAAATTCGTGAACAAGTACAAAATATTGAGTAGCTTTCAAAAAATATATAAAGTTATACGTGGTGGAGAAATCGGATAGACTTACTAGGAGGCGCAAACTATGGCCATGCGGTTTTTAAATATTGGATACGGAAATATTGTATCTGCTCATCGAATTATTGCTATTGTAAGTCCGGAGTCAGCTCCTATTAAACGAACAGTACAGGAAGCACGCGAACATAATGCTTTGCTTGATGCTACGTATGGGAGAAAAACAAGGGCGGTTATTGTTATGGATGATGGGCATGTTGTATTAAGTCCAATTCAGCCAGAGACGATTGCACATCGTTTGAATAATAAAGAAGAGTTAAGTGAGGAAGGGTAGGTTTTACATATTTATGAGAAGTAGAAGAGGATTGCTCATCGTTCTTTCAGGACCTTCTGGGGTTGGTAAAGGAACGGTTCGAAAAGAGCTGTTTAGTCATGAGGATACACGTTTTCAGTACTCCATTTCAGTAACGACACGTAAGCCACGTGAAGGTGAAGTGGATGGTGTGGATTATTTCTTTAAAGAGAGAGAAGAATTTGAGGAAATGATTCGTAATGAAAAATTACTTGAGTGGGCTGAGTTCGTAGGTAATTATTACGGAACACCAATTGACTATGTTGAAAAAACATTACAAGAAGGAAAAGATGTATTCTTAGAAATTGAAGTGCAAGGAGCAATTCAAGTTAAGAAAGCTTTCCCAGAAGGTGTATTTATTTTCTTAGCACCTCCAAGTTTATCTGAACTAAAGAACCGAATTGTCGGTCGTGGTACAGAAACTGAAGATGTTATTGAAAATCGTTTAACGGTAGCGAAAGAAGAAATTGATATGATGGACGCTTACGACTACGTTGTAGAAAACGACCAAGTTGAACTAGCTTGTGAAAGAATTAAAGCAATTGTGGTTGGCGAACATTGCCGCCGCGAAAGAGTAGCAAAATATTATAAAGAAATGACGGAGGGTCTATAATTATGTTAAATCCATCAATTGATTCATTATTAACAAAAATCGATTCTAAATATACACTTGTAACAGTGGCTGCAAAACGTGCGCGCGAAATGCAACTTGCTAATAACTGTGTTGTAGAAAAACCAGTTTCTCATAAATGTGTAGGTAAAGCATTAGAAGAAATCGATATGGAAGCGTTAAGCTACGTACCAAGTGAAGATAAAGTAACTGAATAAGACTTTGTCTTCGACAATTTAAAACATAGACTTTATAATTTTCTATGTAACGGTAACAACCTATTTACAAGTAGGTTGTTATTTTTTTACGGTAGGGAAGAAATATTGATACTGATGAGCTGATAATCTTGTTTCAGTATTATAAGTTTGAAAAAGAAAGAGGACGAGCCATATGCTAAAAGGGAAAAAGATACTTTTATGTGTAACAGGAGGCATTGCGGTCTTTAAAGCGGCTGCGTTAACGAGTAAATTGACACAATCTGGTGCTATTGTAAAAGTAATGATGAGTGAGTCGGCAATGAAGTTTGTTACACCTCTTACATTCCAGGCGCTTTCTCGCCATGATGTATATACGGATACATTCGATGAGAAAGACTCAGCTGTTATTGCTCATATCGATTTAGCAGATTGGGCAGATGTTGTACTTGTTGCACCTGCTACAGCCAATTGTATTGGAAAGTTAGCTAACGGTATTGCAGATGATATGATTACAACTACTTTGTTAGCTACTACAGCCCCAGTGTGGATTGCACCTGCTATGAATGTGCATATGTATGAAAATAAAATTGTTCAAAAAAATATGATGACGTTAAAAACGTTAGGATATACATTTATTGAGCCTGGAGAAGGTTTTTTAGCGTGTGGTTATGTAGCGAAGGGAAGATTAGAAGAACCTGAAGCGATTATTGCACGGTTAGAAGAGGCTTTTTCAGAGCAAAAACCACTACAAGGAAAAAGAATATTAATAACTGCTGGCCCAACTCGTGAAAAGATTGATCCAGTCCGTTTTATGACTAATTTTTCTTCTGGAAAAATGGGATACGCGATTGCGGAAGTGGCAGCGAACTTAGGCGCTGATGTTATACTCGTTTCGGGACCGACAGCATTACATCCACCATTACATGTAACTACGGTGCAAGTGGAATCTGCACAAGATATGTTAGAGGCGGTTATTCAACATTATGAAGACGTAGATGTTGTCATTAAAACAGCAGCGGTTGCAGATTATCGTCCGAAATATGTTCATGATAATAAAATGAAAAAGAAAAATGGCGATGCTGTAATTGAACTTGAGAGAACAGTAGATATTTTAAAAACGTTAGGTGAGATGAAAGACAAACAGTTACTTATCGGTTTTGCGGCTGAAACGACAAACGTAGAGGAATATGCAACGAAAAAATTACGTGAGAAAAATGCGAATATGATTGTTGCAAACGATGTAAAGGCGCAAGGAGCTGGATTTGGTACAGATACGAACATTGTAACAATGTATAGAAAAGATGGAGAAGTTATAGAGTTGCCACTTTTAACGAAGAAAGAGGTTGCTCGTGAAATATTAAAGCAAATTGAAATAATGTTAGAAGATGATCGTCTATGAAATTTGCAAGTGTAATTGTTGATGTACCTGCACGTCAGACAGATCGACCATTTGATTATATTATTCCTAAAAAATGGGAAGATATTGTCCAGACAGGCATGCGTGTAGTAGTTCCGTTTGGCCCAAGGAAATTGCAAGGTTTTATTATTGGGATTAAAGATTCGGTTGAAGTAGAAAGTAAGAAGTTAAAGACAATTCATGAAATTTTAGATGTAACACCCGTTTTAAATGAAGAGTTGTTAAAGCTAGGGTATTGGCTTACAAGTGAAACGTTATGTTATATGATTTCAGCTTTTCAAGTTATGCTTCCAACGGCGATAAAAGCAACATATAAAAAACGTCTACAACTTCGTAAACAAGAAGAAGTAGCACCTGAACTACTGTTTTTATTTCAGGACAAAGAAGCGATAGATTGGGAAGCGATTGAGACGCAGCCACAGCTATACCGCACGATTCAACAAGAAATTAAACATGGCACGATTGAAGTCGTTTATCAAGTAAAAGATAAGGTACAAAAGAAGAAACAAAGAGTCGTTCAACCGGAGTTGCCAGAAGATAAATTAGAATTAGCAGCATTTGAACTGAAAAGTAAAAAACAACAAGATGTCCTCTATTATTTTGTGGAAAATTATAAAAGTGTACCGTTGAAAGTAATAACAGAAGAGTTACAAATAACAGATGCTCCAATTAAAGCACTTGTTAAAAAGGGACTACTCTCAGAAAAGTATGTGGAAGTGTACCGAAATCCGTATGACGATGACGATTTTGAACAAACGAAACCATTCCCACTTACTGAGGAACAAAAGCAAGTTATTACACCGATTTTATCATCAATTACAAATGAAACTTACAATCCATTTTTACTATATGGTGTTACAGGAAGCGGAAAAACAGAAGTATATTTACAATCTATAGCAGCGGTGCTCGAGAAAGGAAAAGAAGCTATTGTACTTGTTCCTGAAATTGCACTAACGCCTCAGATGGTAGATCGTTTTAAAGGTAGATTTGGCTCGCAAGTTGCAGTTCTTCATAGTGCGCTGTCTGTTGGAGAAAAATATGATGAATGGCGTAAGATTTTAAGAAAAGAAGTGAAAGTCGTAGTTGGTGCACGTTCAGCTGTATTTGCTCCTTTTGAAAATTTAGGGATTATTATCATTGATGAGGAACATGAATCGAGCTACAAGCAAGAAGATAATCCGAGGTATCATGCAAGGGATGTAGCTGTGTGGAGAGGACAATATCATAAATGCCCTATCGTTCTTGGTAGTGCAACACCGACGCTTGAATCGTTTGCAAGAGCGAAAAAAGGTGTGTATGAATTACTGACGATGGAAAAACGTATGAACGAACAAGCTTTACCGACAGTAGAGATTGTTGATATGCGTGAAGAACTTCGTGACGGGAATCGCTCCATGTTTTCAAAGGCACTGCATGAAAAAATAGCAGATCGGTTAGAAAAGAAAGAACAAATGGTGCTCTTTTTAAATAGAAGAGGTCATTCTACATTTGTTATGTGCCGTGATTGCGGGTACGTTGTACAATGTCCGCATTGTGATATCTCGCTGACATATCATAAAATGAATCATCGTTTAAAATGCCATTATTGCAGTTACGAAGAAAATATGCCCACTGCGTGTCCTGCTTGTCAAAGTACATACATTCGTTTCTTTGGTACAGGTACGCAAAAGGTAGAAGAAGAAATTACAAAACTATTTCCAGAGGCACGAGTCATTCGAATGGATGTAGATACGACGAGTCGTAAAGGGATGCATGAGAAATTATTAAAGGCGTTCGGGGAAGAAAAAGCAGATATATTACTTGGAACACAAATGATTGCAAAAGGGTTAGATTTTCCGAAAGTAACGCTTGTTGGTGTTTTAACTGCTGATACGATGCTTCATTTACCTGATTTCCGGGCGAGTGAAAAGACTTATCAGTTATTGACGCAAGTAAGTGGACGAGCAGGCCGACATGAATTGCCAGGGGAAGTTATAATTCAAACGTATACGCCAGAACATTATAGTATAGAGTTAGCAAAGAACCAACAATATGATGTGTTTTTTGATCAAGAAATGCAAATGAGGCGAACGAGACAATATCCACCTTATTACTATGTTGTACTTGTGACGGTATCTCATCCGGAATTATTAAAGGCAGTACAAGTGACGGAAAAAATTGTCGGTCATTTACGGACGCACTGTTCGCAGCAAACGATGGTGTTAGGACCGGTTGCTTCAGCAATTCCAAGGATAAAAGATAGATATCGTTATCAATGCATGATAAAATACAAACGGGAACCAAACTTAAAGAACGTGCTCAAAATGGTAAATGAACATTATCAAGCAGAAATGCAAAAAGAGCTACAAATCTCAATTGATTTTAATCCAACAATGTTAATGTAGCGGAGGGAAATATGGCAGTTTTAGAAATAGTAAAGCATCCAAATGAAGTGTTAGAAACACCGTGTGAAAGAGTAATTAACTTTGATAAAAAGTTAGTGAAATTGTTGAAAGATATGCATGAAACAATGTTAATTGCGGACGGAGTCGGTTTAGCTGCGCCTCAAGTAGGGGTAAGCTTGCAAGTGGCGGTAGTTGATATCGGTGATGATACTGGGAAAATCGAGTTAATCAATCCATCGATATTAGAAAAACGTGGTGAACAAGTAGGTCCCGAAGGCTGTTTAAGCTTCCCGGGACTTTATGGTGAAGTGGAACGTGCGGATTATATTAAAGTGCGTGCGCAAAATCGTCGAGGCAAAGTATTTTTACTAGAAGCAGAAGGGTTTTTAGCGCGCGCAATTCAACATGAAATCGATCATTTACACGGTGTGTTATTTACATCGAAAGTGACAAGATATTATGAGGAAAATGAATTAGAATAGGTATTAAAAGGAGCGGTTTTTAAATGATAAAAGTAGTATTTATGGGAACACCGGACTTTTCAGTGCCGGTGCTTCGTCGTCTTATTGAAGATGGCTATGATGTAATAGGTGTTGTGACGCAACCAGATCGTCCGGTAGGCAGAAAGAAAGTATTAACACCTACACCTGTTAAAGTGGAAGCAGAAAAACATGGTATTCCAGTGTTACAACCGTTAAGAATCCGTGAAAAAGACGAATATGAAAAAGTATTGGCATTAGAGCCGGATTTAATTGTAACAGCTGCGTTCGGTCAAATTGTACCAAATGAAATTTTAGAAGCACCGAAGTATGGATGTATTAACGTCCACGCTTCTTTACTTCCTGAACTTCGTGGTGGTGCACCAATCCATTATGCAATTATGGAAGGGAAAGAAAAAACAGGTATTACAATTATGTATATGGTAGAAAAATTGGATGCTGGTGATATTTTAACGCAAGTAGAAGTGGAAATTGAAGAGCGTGAAACGACAGGCTCGTTATTTGATAAGTTAAGTGAAGCAGGGGCACATCTTCTATCTAAAACAGTACCTTTACTAATTCAAGGTAAGTTAGAACCAATTAAACAAAACGAGGAAGAAGTAACGTTTGCATATAATATAAAACGTGAGCAAGAGAAAATTGATTGGACAAAAACAGGTGAAGAAGTATACAATCACATTCGCGGATTGAATCCATGGCCAGTTGCTTATACAACTTTAGCAGGACAAGTTGTTAAAGTATGGTGGGGAGAAAAAGTACCTGTAACGAAATCAGCTGAAGCAGGTACGATTATTGCGATCGAAGAAGATGGTTTCGTTGTAGCAACTGGTAATGAAACGGGTGTTAAAGTTACAGAATTGCAACCTTCTGGTAAAAAGCGTATGAGCTGTTCACAATTTTTACGTGGAACAAAACCTGAAATTGGAACGAAGTTAGGAGAAAATGCATGAGACAAAATGTTCGTGAATTAGCTCTTGATGGTTTAATTCAAGTAGAAAAAAGTGGTGCATACAGTAACTTACTTTTAAATAATCTAATTGAAAAAAGTACAATTGATGGAAAAGATATTGGTTTATTAACTGAGATTGTATATGGAACAATCCAACGTCGTGATACATTAGATTATTATTTACAGCCTTTTTTAAAAAAGAAAGTTGAAGCGTGGGTAAGAGTATTACTTCGCTTATCTTTATATCAAATGATTTATTTAGACCGAGTGCCTGAAAGAGCGGCTATTCATGAAGCCGTTGAGATTGCAAAGCGTCGCGGGCATAAAGGAATTGCTGGTATGGTGAACGGTGTATTACGTTCGATTCAAAGAGAAGGTGTACCTTCTGTAGATGAAATCAAAGATCCAGTAGAACGTTTGGCAATTGCAACAAGTCATCCAATTTGGCTTGTCCAAGAGTGGACTTCAGAATATGGTTTAGAAACTGCTGAGAAAATGTGTGAAGTTAACATGTTACCGCCTGTACCAACAGCGCGTGTAAATGTTGATAAAATAACAGTAGAAGAAGCAATTGCATTATTAGCTAGTGAAGGTATAGAAGCGAAGCGTGGCGATTTATCAGATGATGCAATTCAAATTGAAAGAGGGAATGTAGCGCACACAGATGCGTTTAAAAAAGGTTTTCTTTCTATTCAAGATGAAAGTTCTATGCTGGTAGCACGTGCCTTAGAACCAGATGAGGGAGATGTAGTTCTTGATAGTTGTGCTGCTCCAGGTGGAAAAACAACGCATATTGCAGAGCGATTAAAAGGAACTGGTCAAGTCATGTCCCTTGATTTACATGCACACAAAGTACGTTTAATTAAACAACAAGCAGAGCGACTTGGTCTAGGAAATGTCGAAACAAAGGCATTAGATGCTAGAAAAGTGCAAGAACATTTTGCAAATGAAACGTTTGATAAAATATTAGTAGATGCCCCATGTTCTGGATTTGGTGTAATTAGACGTAAGCCTGATATTAAGTTAGGTAAAGATAAAGGCGATAGTGAAAGATTATCGACGATCCAACTTGCAATACTAGAAAAAATCGCACCGTTATTAAAACAAGGTGGTCGCCTTGTTTATAGTACGTGCACAATTGAAAAAATAGAAAATGAACAAGTAATAGAACGATTTTTACAAGAGCATCCTGAGTTTGAGTGGGATACTACGATAAAAGAGCGTATGCCAGAAAAGTTAAGTCCGTATATTGATGAAGGTCAAGTACAAATTTTACCGCATTATTTTGCAACAGATGGCTTTTATATTGCTTGTTTAAGGAAGAAGGTGTAGCATCGTGGAAACGACTGTGAGAAAACAAAAGAAAAATTTAGAAACGAAAAAACCATCAATTTACTCTTTACAACTTCATGAAATGCAAGATTGGTTAAAGGAGCAAGGAGAACCAAAGTTCCGTGCTGGACAAATTTTTGATTGGTTATATAAAAAACGTGTAAAAAATTATGAGGATATGTCAAACCTTTCTAAAGGATTGCGTGAAAAATTGTCGAATTCCTTTGATATTACTACTTTAAATACGTTAGTAAAACAAACGTCTTCGGATGGAACAATTAAATTCTTATTCCAATTATATGATGGATATTCTATTGAAACGGTATTAATGCGACATGAATATGGAAATTCCATTTGTGTAACAACACAAGTAGGTTGTCGTATTGGGTGTACGTTCTGTGCTTCAACGCTTGGCGGTTTAAAGCGAAACTTAGAAGCTGGAGAAATTGTAGCACAAGTAGTAGAAGTGCAACGTGCACTTGATGAATCAGAAGAACGTGTAAGTTCTCTTGTCGTTATGGGAATTGGAGAACCATTTGATAACTATGATAATTTAATGGGATTCTTACGCATCATTAATCATGAAAAAGGACTTCATATTGGTGCGAGACATATGACAGTTTCGACAAGTGGAATCATCCCGAAAATTTATAAGTTCGCTGAAGAAGATTTACAAATTAATTTTGCGATTTCACTGCATGCTCCAAACTCAGAATTACGTTCAAAATTAATGCCGATTAACCGTGCTTATAAGCTACCAGATTTGATGGAAGCTATTAAATACTATGTAAATAGAACAGGGCGTCGTATTACTTTTGAATATGGACTATTTGGAGGCGAAAATGACCAAGTTGAGCACGCTGAAGAGCTTGCTGCGCTCTTGAAAGGTGTAAAATGTCATGTGAACTTAATTCCGGTAAACTACGTACCTGAACGTGATTATGTACGTACGCCACGTGAACAAATTTTCTTATTTGAAAAAACGTTAAAAGATCGTGGAGTAAATGTAACGATTCGCCGTGAACAAGGTCATGATATTGATGCAGCCTGCGGTCAGTTGCGTGCGAAGGAGCGCAAAGAAGAGACGAGGTGACGAGATGAAAGCCGTGTTTCTATCAGATAAAGGAAAAGTTCGTCAACATAATGAAGATAGTGCAGGAGTTTTTCACAATTTAGATGGAAATATTTTAGCGGTAGTAGCAGATGGAATGGGAGGTCATCGAGCTGGTGATGTAGCTAGCTCGATGACCATTCAATTATTCCATGATTATTGGAAGCAAACGCATAATATGAACGAGCCAAAAAAAGTAGAAGAGTGGTTACATACTAGCGTGGGGATTATTAATGAGCGTATATATGAATACTCTAAGCAACATGTAGAATGTAATGGTATGGGAACAACACTTATAATAGCGATTTGTACACCAAATTTTGTGACGATAGGTCATATAGGAGATAGTCGTTGTTATATGGTATCAGAGGGGGAAATCTCGCTTGTAACGGAAGATCACTCACTTGTCAATGAACTTGTGAGACATGGTGAAATTTCAAAAGAAGACGCAGAATATCACCCGAAAAAGAATGTTTTGTTAAGGGCATTAGGAACAGAAGAGAAAGTCGGATTAGATGTGAAAACATTAGTGCTAGAGGAAGATGATCAGTTACTTCTTTGCTCTGATGGACTATCTAACAAAGTTTCTATTGCTGATATGCAACAAGTTTTACAGTTAAATGAACAGCTAGAAACTAAGGGACAACGTCTCATTCAATTGGCGAATGATCGTGGCGGGGAAGATAATATCACCCTTGTTCTCATTGATTATGCGGGTTCGACAAACGAAAGTAGGTGAAGTGCAACGTGCTGATTGGAAAACGCTTAAATGACCGTTATAAGCTACTGAAAATGATTGGTGGCGGTGGAATGGCCAATGTGTATTTAGCTCATGATGATATACTAGGCCGAGATGTAGCGGTGAAAATATTAAGACTCGACTATTCAAATAACGAAGAGTTTATTAAACGTTTCCATCGAGAAGCGCAGTCTGTTACAACGTTGTCGCATCCAAATATTGTGAATATGTATGATGTCGGAGAAGAAGATGGTATATATTATCTTGTAATGGAGTATGTACCAGGACAAACATTGAAGCAATACATAATTGAGCGAGGAATGTTACCGATAGGAGAAGCTCTTGATATTATGGAGCAGTTAACATCCGCCATGGCACACGCCCATCATTTTGAAATTGTGCACCGCGATATTAAACCGCACAATATTTTAATTCGAGCTGATGGAGTAATAAAAGTAACAGATTTTGGAATTGCGACAGCTACAAGTGCAACAACAATTACACATACAAATTCAGTACTCGGTTCGGTGCATTATTTATCACCAGAACAAGCACGTGGCGGGATAGCAAATAAACAATCAGATATTTATTCCCTAGGGATTGTTATGTTTGAGTTGTTAACAGGAAGACAACCATTTTCTGGAGAATCTGCTGTTGCTATAGCTTTAAAACATTTACAAAGTGAAATTCCGTCTCCAAAAAGATGGAATGAAAGTATTCCGCAAAGTGTCGAAAATATTATATTAAAGGCAACTGCGAAAGATCCGTTTCATCGATATCAATCTGCTAATGCGATGAAACGAGATATTGAAACTGCGCTATATCCAGAGAGGATAAATGAGCAGCCATTTTACATACCGGAAGATATGGAAGCGACAAAAGCGATTCCGGTTATTCAACAGGAACAATTATTCGAAAATGTAACTGATGAAACAATTGTTTTACAAGGAAGTAAAGTGGATGAACAGGCAAGAAAAGAAGATGAGGATTTAAATAAGAAGAAAAAACGAAGTAATAAATGGCTCAAAGTTTTAATTACAACATTTTTACTTTTAGCGATCGGAATAACGTTAGCCCTTACTGTTATTCCAGGATTCTTTATTCCAAAAGATGTAAAAGTCCCTGATGTGGCTGGTATGAAATATACGACCGCAGTAAATACATTAGTTGAAAAGGGTTTTGAGGTTACGGAACCTAATATTGTATATACAGATGATGTTGAAACCGGTGATGTTATAAAAACAGACCCTGTGGCAGGAAGAGTCGTGAAAGAAAACTCTAAAATTACTATCTATCAATCAGGTGGGAAAAAGAAAAGTAAGATGATTGATTTCACAGGAAAAGATTTAGAGAGTATAAGAACAGAGTTAGAAGAGAAATATAAACAAGTTACAGTATATTATATTGAAGATGATAGGCCAAAAGGTGCAATCGTAGAGCAATTTCCGACGTCTGACCAAATGGTGGTAGAGGCCGAGCAAGAACTGAAAATCTGGGTGAGTAAAGGTCCTTATCAAATTAGACCGGGTGATTTTTCAAGGTGGACTGAAAATAGTGCAACTGGTTATCTGAATGAGAGAAAACTAACTCCAGATATAAAACGAGAGTATTCTGATACTGTTGATAAAGGACTTGTAATTTCGCAATCTCCAAAACCAGGAACGCCGTTAAAAGAAGGAGATAAAGTGACGATTGTTATTTCAGATGGTCCTAAGCCGAAAGTAACGAAAACAGTGAAAGTGGATAATATTTCTATTCCGTATGAGTCTTCTATAATAGGTGAGAAAAAACCGCAAACGATAGAAATTTATAAAGAAGATATGCAACAAAAAATGGATAGACCAATTGAAACTAGAACAATTTCAGAGTCGGCAACTATTTCATTAGAATTTGTAATTCAAGAAGGTACAAAAGGACATTATAAAATTGTACGAGATGGTGTAACGATTATTGACAAAGAAGTACCATACCCAACTCAATAATAATGAATTCCATTTTATCTCCAAAGAGAATGGAATGTATTACTTCTGCCTGTTATGCTGTCTACATATAGTGGACTGTATAACAGGCAAAAATATATGATTCAAAAAGATATAAAAGTGATACTGTTATAAATAATATTTTAAATTTGATGGTAGATTAAATATATTAATGTGTATATATGACGGGTTTTGAAATCTTTATTTAAAGAATGATAATCCATTCAATATGAATTCCAGCTTCACTTTATACAGAATAAAGGAGAATTATATGCCAGAAGGAAAAATTGTAAAAGCTCTAAGTGGATTTTATTATGTGCAGCATGAAGAAGGGATTACACAATGTCGCGGGCGTGGTGTGTTTAGAAAAAATAAAATTACACCACTGGTAGGAGACCAAGTGGTTTTTCAGGCTGATAATCCAAGTGAAGGATACGTGCTTGAAGTATTTGATCGAAAAAATGAACTTGTCAGGCCTCCTATTGCTAATGTTGATCAAGCAATTCTTGTTTTTTCAGCAGTAGAACCAGATTTTAATCCGGGGCTGTTAGATCGATTTTTAGTGCTGATTGAATATCATAACATTAAGCCGATTATTTGCATTAGTAAGATGGATTTAGTGGATGAAAAAATGAGAGGAACTGT
Source organism: Bacillus cereus group sp. MYBKT111-2 (assembly GCF_051915205.1). Classification (NCBI taxonomy): domain Bacteria; kingdom Bacillati; phylum Bacillota; class Bacilli; order Caryophanales; family Bacillaceae; genus Bacillus; species Bacillus cereus group sp. MYBKT111-2. The sequence goes on along the minus strand of NZ_JBQAEG010000001.1, from coordinate 159,796 downwards.
TGAATCTTATGCAAATGACTATCGTGAGATGGGATATGATGTATTATTTACTTCTATAAATACATCGGAAAGTATTGATATTTTAAAACCGTTCTTAGAAGGTTGTGTTTCCGTTGTTGCGGGGCAATCTGGTGTTGGAAAATCTTCTATGCTTAACGTCTTACGTCCAGAATTAGAACTGAAAACGAATGATATTTCCTCACATTTAGGACGCGGGAAACATACGACAAGACACGTAGAATTAATTGCGATTGGAAGCGGACTAGTTGCAGATACACCTGGTTTTAGTTCACTCGATTTCATAGAGATAGAGGTAGAAGATCTTACATATTGTTTTCCAGAGTTGAAAGAAGCGAGCCAATACTGTAAATTTAGAGGGTGTACACATCTTTCTGAACCGAAATGCGCTGTGAAGGCTGCGGTTGAAGAGGGGAAGATTACAGAATATCGTTATAAGAATTACAAACAATTTGTAGAAGAAATTAGAGAGAGAAAGCCGAGGTATTAGTTATGATTAAAATTGCACCATCGATCTTATCAGCAGATTTTTCAAAATTAGGGGAAGAGATTAAAGATGTAGAAAAAGGCGGAGCGGATTACATTCACGTCGATGTAATGGATGGACATTTCGTACCAAATATTACGATTGGACCATTAATTGTAGAAGCAATTCGTCCGATCACATCGTTACCGTTAGATGTACATTTAATGATTGAAAATCCTGATAACTATATCCCGACTTTCGCAAAAGCGGGAGCGGATATTATTACTGTTCATGTAGAGGCGTGCCCTCATTTACATCGTACAATTCAGTTAATTAAATCTCATGGCATTAAAGCAGGAGTTGTATTAAATCCGCATACGCCAGTTTCAGTGATTGAGCATGTATTAGAAGATATTGATATGGTATTACTTATGACAGTAAACCCTGGATTTGGTGGGCAGAAATTTATTCATTCTGTATTACCGAAAATTAAACAAGTTGCAGAAATGGTTAAAGAGCGCAATCTAGAAGTAGAAATTGAAGTTGATGGTGGTGTAAACGCTGAAACAGCAAGACTTTGTGTAGAAGCAGGAGCAAATGTACTTGTAGCTGGGTCAGCAGTATACAATCAAAAAGACCGCGGTGAAGCAATTCGTGTCATTCGTGGATAATGAATGAACGAGTCTTTATCCCAGTGAATCTTCTAGTGTAGTAAGTTTTCACTATTTATAAAGGGTAGAGAAAAAATATATAAAAAGGCAATCTACCGAATGGCAGATTGCCTTTTTACAATAGAAGGGGAAGGAAACATGATTATTCATATTTTAGCGGGAGGACCCGCGGAATATTGTGCAGATTTTTCTTCATATGAAAATGAGAAAGTAGTGTGGGCGGCAGTTGATAGAGGAGTATATCGTTTATTAAAAAGAGGTATTACTCCTGCTGTTGCGTTTGGAGATTATGACTCGGTTACGGAAGAAGAATTAGCATGGATGGGGCAACAAACAAATGATTTACATATTGTTCCTCGTGAAAAAGATCAAACTGATTTAGAAATTGCGATTAACTGGGCGTTAGAACAAAAGCCGGCACTCATTCGTATTTTTGGTGCTACTGGCGGAAGACTTGATCACGGTTTAGCGAATATACAAATGCTTTTAAAAGGATTAGAAGTAGGAATAGAGATGTGTATTGTAGACAATCAAAATGAAATAAGTGTAAAAAGAGTAGGTACACATATAATTGAAGAAAATAAAAATTTCCCTTATGTATCTTTTGTGCCTGTTACTGAAATAGTGGAAGGGATTACATTACTTGGTTTTAAATATCCTCTAACGAATAAAAAAATAGAGTGGGGATCCACACTTTGTATTAGTAATGAACTCGTTGAGGAAAAAGGTACTTTTTCATTTACTTCTGGCATATTAATGGTGATAAGAAGCACTGATTAAAGAAACAATTTTGCTCCTTACATCATATAGTGACCAAGTGGAGTAATGGGGATTAGGAGGGAAACCATGAGATTTTATACAATTAAGTTACCTAAATTTCTTGGTGGAATTGTTCGTGCCATGTTAAATACCTTCAAAAAAGATTAAAAAAAGCACCTATTACCGGTGCTTTTTCCATTGGTATAGTAAAAAAAGAGCCTAGCGGCTCTTTTTTTTATTATTAAACACGTTCGATTTTGCCAGATTTTAATGCTCTAGCAGAAACGTAAACACGTTGAACTTTTCCGTCGATGCGTACGCGAACTTTTTGAAGGTTAGCGCCCCACTTACGTTTTGTAGCGTTCATTGCGTGAGAACGAGAGTTACCAGAACGAGCTTTTCTTCCAGTAATAGCACAAACACGAGCCATTTATATTTCCCTCCCTTGATACCTTACCATACGTAATTTTTCAATGTTAGTCTTTTATGCGATGCTAAAAACACTACTATAATTTAACACAACTAAAAAGAGAATGCAACACTGTAGAAAAAAGAAATCAAGAAAAATTACTTGACACTATATGTCAATGAAGAAAAGTTGAAATCAAGAAAAATTGCTTGACATATTATAGTAATACATGTTGTATAATAACAATGGACTATTTTGCTCATCATAAAAAAGTGTAGTTTTCAACATAAAATATGAGAGTGAAAAAGAAAGAACGATGGAATTTTCTTTAAAAAGATTATATGATAGTAACTAAAGTAGTCTAACTCACTTTCACCATTTATGAAGGGGGAAAACGAGATGTCAATTGAAATTAAAACGAAGTACGGTCAAATTGATATTAGTACAGATGTAATTGCAACAATTGCTGGAGGTGCCGCGGTAGATTGCTACGGTATCGTAGGTATGGCATCAAAAAATCAGTTAAAAGATGGATTAACAGACATTTTACGAAAAGAAAATTTCACTAGAGGTGTTATTGTTCGTAAAGATGAAGATGAAGTACATATTGATATGTATATTATTGTGAGCTATGGTACGAAAATTTCAGAAGTAGCACATAACGTGCAGACGAAAGTGAAATATACATTAGATCAAACTGTAGGACTAGCAGTAGATTCTGTAAACATCTACGTACAAGGAGTTAAAGTAATAAACTTGTAATGTGCATTAAGGAGGAAAATCTGTGTCAATTCAAAAAATTGATGGAAAACGTTTATCACAAATGATCATTCAAGGAGCGAATAATTTAACGAATAATGTTCAGCTTGTTGATGCATTAAACGTATTTCCAGTTCCAGATGGCGATACCGGTACAAACATGAACTTATCTATGACTTCAGGCGCACGTGAAGTGAAAGCAAATCCTTCACAACATGCTGGTAAAGTCGGCGTAAGTTTAGCCAAAGGATTATTAATGGGAGCTCGTGGTAACTCTGGAGTTATTTTATCTCAGTTGTTCCGTGGTTTCTCGAAATCCATTGAACAAAAAGAAGAATTAACAACAGTTGATTTTGCTGCAGCTTTAGAAGCTGGAGTAGAGGCGGCTTACAAAGCGGTTATGAAACCGATTGAAGGAACGATTTTAACGGTTGCAAGAGAAACGGGTAAATATGCAGTAACAGTTGCGAAAAAACAGCGCGACTTTGTTTTGTTTATGGAAGACGTTGTGAAAGAAGCAAATGCATCGTTAAATCGTACGCCAGATTTATTACCTGTATTAAAACAAGTTGGCGTTGTAGATAGCGGTGGTAAAGGTCTTGTAGTAGTTTACGAAGGGTTTTTAGCTGACTTAAAAGGAGAAACGATTTCTTCTGATGCACCTGCCCAACCATCTATGAATGAAATGGTGCGCGCAGAACATCACCGTAGTGTACAAAGCCAATTGAGTACAGAAGATATTAAGTATGGATATTGTACGGAGTTCATGGTGAAATTAGAAGCTGATAAAGTGAAAGAACATAATTTCTCTGAACAAAAATTCCGTGAAGATATTAGTGTGTATGGTGATTCACTACTAGTTGTATCTGATGATGAAATTGTAAAAGTTCATATTCATGCAGAACATCCTGGAGACGCTATGAACTACGGACAACGTTACGGTAGTTTAATCAAGATTAAAGTAGAGAATATGCGTGAACAGCATACCGCTTTATTAGATGAGCCTGCTATGATGCCTGAGCCAACTAGCCAGCCTAAAGAGAAACAACCATATGGTATCGTAACTGTAGCTATGGGATCTGGTATTAAAACTTTATTTGAAAGCATTGGCGCGACGAAAGTTATCGAAGGTGGCCAAACGATGAATCCAAGTACTGAGGATATCGTGAAGGCGATTGAAGAAGCAAACGCTGAAAAAATCATTATTTTACCGAACAACGGGAATATCGTAATGGCAGCAGAACAAGCAGCGTCAGTTGTGGATCAAGAAGTGATTGTAGTTCGTTCAAAAACAGTTCCTCAAGGTATGGCTGCAATGTTAGCATTTAATCCAGTTGGAACGCTAGAAGAAAATGAAGAAAACATGAAAGAAGCTTTATCTCATGTGAAAACAGGTCAAATTACGTATGCTGTACGTGATACGGAAATTGATGGTGTGGCAATTCAAAAAGATGATTTCATGTGTATCGCAGATGGAAAAATCGTATCAACAAATGCTGAAAAAGTAGGGGCTGCGAAGCAATTACTAGAAGCACTAATTGATGAAGATTCTGAAATCGTAACGATTCTACAAGGTGAAGATGCAACTGACGAAGAAGTAGCTGAATTAGTTGAATTTGTAGAAGAGAATTTTGAAGATGCAGAAGTAGAAGTACATGCTGGAAACCAACCGGTGTATTCTTTCATCTTCTCTGTAGAATAAGAAAAAATTCGTTTTGAAAATAAATGGATTACTTACTTGCTAATGGATAATAAGTAGTAATATGAAGTTTATTACTAGTTTTTATTCAAAAGGCTAGCATATTGAAGATAAAAAAGAGCCTTGCTGCTAATAGTGAGGCTCTTTTCTTTCGTGTTGTTTATGAGGGATTTGAGTAGTTTCTCTTAGAATGCCTATGATAGAATATATAGGGTGAAAGAGAGCGATTACAGATGTCAATCATGTTAATGGATAATGAATCAAAAAAATAATGTGACGGAGCGTGAGAATCTTGAATGAAGTTGTACAAGTTCCCGTTACGGATGTAAAGGGAATCGGAGGAGAAACATCTGAATTACTACACGAGATGGGAATTTATACAGTTTCTCATCTATTAGAACATTTTCCGTACCGTTATGAAGACTATGCGATGAAAGATCTTGCTGAAGTAAAGCATGATGAACGTGTAACAGTAGAGGGAAAAGTTCATAGTGCTCCTTTACTGCAATATTATGGGAAGAAGAAGTCGCGTCTTACGGTTCGTGTCCTCGTAGGTCGTTATTTAATTACAGCTGTATGTTTTAATAGGCCGTACTATAAGCAGAAGTTAAATTTAGATGAAACGGTAACGATTACTGGTAAATGGGATCAGCATCGTCAAACGATTGCGGTATCAGAACTTCATTTTGGACCGGTTGTACGTCAACAAGAAGTAGAGCCTGTGTACTCAGTGAAAGGGAAACTTACAGTAAAACAGATGCGCCGTTTTATTGCACAAGCGTTAAAAGAGTATGGAGATTCTATAGTTGAAGTGTTACCTGATGGATTGCTAAGTCGATATAAATTATTGCCGCGTTATGAAGCGCTTCGGGCGTTGCATTTTCCAACAGGTCAGGAAGATTTGAAGCAAGCGCGTCGCCGTTTTGTATATGAGGAGTTTTTCTTATTTCAGTTAAAAATGCAAACGTTACGGAAAATGGAGAGGGAAAATTCGAAAGGGACGAAAAAAGAAATTCCTTCAGAAGAATTGCAAGAGTTTATCGATGCTCTTCCGTTTCCGTTAACTGGTGCGCAACGCCGAGTTGTAGATGAAATTATGAAAGATATGACATCTCCTTATCGAATGAATCGTCTGTTGCAAGGTGATGTAGGTTCTGGTAAAACGGTGGTTGCTGCAATTGGTCTTTATGCAGCAAAATTAGCGCATTATCAAGGTGCTTTAATGGTTCCGACAGAAATTTTAGCAGAACAACATTATCAATCGCTCGCAGAGACGTTCTCGCACTTTGGTATGAAGGTTGAATTGTTAACAAGTTCAGTTAAAGGTGTGAGACGCCGAGAGATTTTGGCAAAATTAGAACAAGGAGAAATAGATATCCTTGTTGGAACACATGCTTTAATTCAAGATGAAGTGATCTTTCATAGGTTAGGTCTCGTTATTACTGATGAACAACATCGATTTGGTGTAGCGCAGCGACGAGTTTTACGTGAGAAAGGCGAGAGTCCAGACGTATTATTTATGACAGCGACCCCGATTCCACGTACGTTAGCAATTACTGCATTTGGAGAGATGGATGTTTCTATAATCGATGAGATGCCGGCTGGTAGAAAGGTAATTGAAACATACTGGGCAAAACATGACATGTTAGATCGTGTTCTCGGTTTTGTAGAGAAAGAGATAAATAAAGGAAGACAAGCATATGTTATTTGTCCCCTTATTGAAGAATCTGAGAAACTTGATGTGCAAAATGCAATCGACTTACATAGCATGCTGACTCATCATTATCAGGGGAAATGTCAAGTTGGATTAATGCATGGAAGATTATCATCTCAAGAAAAAGAAGAGATAATGGGACAATTTAGTGAAAATAAAGTGCAAATTCTTGTATCGACAACAGTTGTTGAAGTAGGTGTGAACGTACCGAATGCGACTGTAATGGTTATTTATGATGCAGAGCGTTTCGGTTTATCACAGCTTCATCAGCTAAGAGGACGTGTTGGGCGTGGTAGTGAACAATCGTATTGTTTATTAATCGCGGATCCAAAATCGGAAACGGGAAAAGAACGAATGCGTATTATGACCGAAACGAATGATGGATTTGTATTGTCGGAAAAAGATTTAGAGTTAAGAGGTCCTGGAGATTTCTTTGGGAGTAAGCAAAGTGGTTTACCAGAATTCAAGGTTGCTGATATGGTACATGATTATCGGGCGCTAGAAACAGCTAGACAAGATGCGGCGTTACTAGTAGATTCAGAAGCATTTTGGCATAATGATCAATATGCGTCGTTGCGTACGTATCTTGATGGGACAGGTGTGTTCCAGGGAGAGAAGCTCGATTAAAGGGAGGCAACAAAAGTTTTTGTTGCATTCTACTTTTAATGATTATATACTACTGTTAGTACCTAGTCATAAAAATGGATGGTGCGGTATGAAAAAAAGAAGAAGTAAAAAAGAAAGACAAGAATTATTACAACAAACTATAGAAACGAATCCTTTTATTACGGATGAAGATTTAGCAGAGAAATTTCAAGTGAGTATACAAACCGTACGTCTAGATCGTATGGAATTATCTATTCCTGAATTAAGAGAAAGAATTAAACATGTAGCTACAAAGCAACATGAAGAAGATGTGAAATCTTTACCGTTAGAAGAGGTTGTCGGAGAAATTATTGATATAGAATTAGATAGACATGCAATTTCTATCTTTGAAGTGAAGGTAGAACACGTATTTAAAAGAAATCAAATTGCCCGTGGGCATCATTTGTTTGCACAAGCAAACTCACTAGCTGTTGCGGTTATTGATGAAGAATTAGCTTTAACTGCAAAGTCTACCATTCGATACATTCGTCCTGTAAAATTAGGAGAGCGTGTTGTTGCAAAAGCGCGCGTGGAAGATGTAGAGAATGACAAAGGGCGGACGGTTGTCAAAGTGCGTAGCTTCGTTGGAGAAGAACTTGTTTTTACAGGCACTTTTGAAATGTATCGATCTAGTAATTATAGTGAGGAAGGTAACAACTTATGAAAATCGCAATAGATGCAATGGGCGGCGATCATGCTCCAAAGGCTGTCGTACTAGGAGCAATGAAAGCTATTAAGGAATATTCTGATCTACATATTACGTTAGTAGGGAAAGAAGAGGAAATTCGTCAATACTTAACGAGTGAAGAGCGAATTACTATACTCCATACAGACGAAAAAATCGAATCGACAGATGAACCAGTAAGAGCGGTTCGTCGAAAAAAACAAGCTTCAATGGTACTTGCGGCACAGCAAGTAAAAGATGGCGTAGCAGATGCTTGTATATCAGCTGGTAGTACAGGTGCTTTAATGGCGGCCGGATTGTTTGTTGTAGGTCGAATGGAAGGAATTGAGCGACCAGCTTTATCCCCTACAATGCCAACTGTTGATGGAGAAGGTTTTGTTATGTTAGATGTTGGAGCAAACGTTGATGCAAAACCAATTCATTTATATCAATATGCAGTAATGGGATCTGTATACGCTGAGAAAGTAAGAGGGATTAAAAATCCTCGCGTTGGACTTTTAAATGTTGGAACAGAGGATGGCAAAGGGAACGAGCTTTCAAAACAAGTCTTTGCAATGCTTAAAGATGCGCCAATTAATTTTGTTGGAAACGTTGAATCAAGAGACTTGTTACAAGGTGTAGCAGATGTTGTTGTATGTGACGGTTTTACAGGTAATGTAGCGCTAAAATCTTTAGAAGGAACAGCACTTGCATTATTCTCTATGTTAAAAGAGCAGTTAATGAGTTCGTTTACGAGCAAATTAGCAGCGGCGGTATTAAAACCAAAACTTATGGTATTAAAAGATAAAATGGATTATTCGGAGTATGGAGGAGCGGCGTTATTTGGATTGAAAGCTCCTGTCATTAAGGCTCACGGTTCTTCTAATGACCAATCAATATTTAGTGCGATTCGTCAAACGAGAGAAATGGTAGCGAAAGAAGTTATTCCTACTATTTCAAGCGTAATGGAGAAAGAGCCACTCCAATAAGAGGAGGATTTGAAATGGGAAAACTAGCATTTCTTTTTCCGGGCCAAGGTTCACAGGCAGTTGGAATGGGTAAACAGTTAGCAGAGAATAATAAAGAAGTTGCAAATGTATTTGCAAAAGCAGATGAGGTGTTGCAAGACTCACTTTCAGAAGTGATTTTTGAAGGGCCACAGGAAAAGCTTACGTTAACAACAAATGCGCAACCTGCTTTATTAACAACGAGTTTTGCTATTTTGACAGCTTTAAAAGAGTATGATATTACACCAGACTTTGTCGCAGGGCATAGTTTAGGTGAGTATAGCGCTCTTGTAGCAGCGGGTGCATTAACTTTTGAGGATGCAGTATATGCTGTAAGGAAACGTGGGGAATATATGGAAGAAGCTGTTCCTGGCGGAGAAGGTGCAATGGCGGCTATTTTAGGTGCTGATCCACATATGCTGAAACAAGTTACAGAAGAAGTAACAAGTGAAGGGTATGCAGTACAAATTGCTAATATGAATAGTACGAAGCAAATTGTGATTTCTGGAACAAAGCAAGGAGTCGAGATTGCTTCTCAAAGAGCGAAAGAACATGGTGCAAAGAGAGCAATTCCGCTTAAAGTAAGTGGACCGTTTCACTCTGCGCTTATGAAGCCAGCGGCGGAGAAATTCCAAAGTGTCTTAAATGAAATTACAATTCAAGATACGAATATTCCTGTAATCGCAAATGTAACAGCAGACGTTATTACAAGTGGTGCGCATATTCAAGAAAAGCTAATCGAGCAGCTCTATTCGCCTGTCTTATGGTATCCATCCATTGAATATATGGTGAGTCAAGGGGTAGATACATTTATTGAGATTGGACCTGGGAAAGTACTTGCTGGACTTATGAAGTCAATTGATTCATCAGTGAAAGCATACGCGATATACGATGAAGAGACATTACAAGATACCATTTCAAATTTGAGAGGAGAAAACTGATGTTAAAAGGGAAAGTAGCATTAGTAACGGGTGCTTCACGTGGAATTGGTCGTGCAATTGCGATTGATTTAGCAAAACAAGGGGCAAATGTTGTAGTAAATTATGCTGGTAACGAGCAAAAGGCAAATGAAGTAGTTGATGAAATAAAGAAATTAGGTTCGGATGCAATTGCAGTAAGAGCAGATGTTGCAAATGCTGAAGACGTTACAAATATGGTGAAACAAACTGTAGATGTATTTGGACAAGTTGATATTCTTGTAAATAATGCAGGTGTAACAAAAGATAATTTATTAATGCGTATGAAAGAAGAAGAATGGGATACAGTTATTAATACAAACCTAAAAGGTGTATTCTTATGTACGAAGGCAGTATCTCGTTTTATGATGCGTCAACGTCATGGGCGTATTGTTAATATCGCTTCTGTTGTTGGAGTAACGGGTAATCCAGGACAAGCAAACTATGTTGCTGCTAAAGCAGGTGTAATTGGATTAACAAAAACTTCAGCAAAAGAGTTAGCGAGCCGCAATATTACTGTAAATGCAATTGCTCCTGGATTTATTGCGACGGATATGACAGACGTATTAGATGAAAATATAAAAGCTGAAATGTTAAAATTAATTCCTGCAGCTCAGTTTGGTGAAGCGCAAGATATCGCAAATGCTGTAACGTTTTTTGCTTCTGATCAAAGCAAATATATTACAGGTCAAACGTTAAATGTTGATGGCGGTATGGTAATGTAATAAAAGAATCGATTTCAACTAGTTTTTTTGGACAATATTTAATATAATATTTGAGGGGAGGTGAATGGAATGGCAGATGTTTTAGAGCGTGTAACAAAAATTATCGTTGATCGTTTAGGAGTAGAAGAAACAGAAGTAGTACCAGCTGCAAGCTTCAAGGAAGATTTAGGAGCAGACTCCCTAGATGTAGTAGAACTTGTAATGCAATTAGAAGACGAATTCGAAATGGAAATTTCTGATGAAGATGCTGAAAAGATTGCTACTGTTGGCGATGCTGTGACTTACATAGAGAGTCATCTATAATGCTTGAATGAAGTCCCGTTTTTTAGCGGGGCTTCTCGGCTTATATCTGGAGGGACCTATGCCGTACCGTAAATATAGAGAAAAAAAATACGAAACAAAATATCGTGAAGCGTTTAAAGTATTTCAAGAAAAGATAGGTATTACGTTTACAGATGAAAAATTATTGATTCAAGCATTTACGCATTCATCGTATGTGAATGAGCATCGAAAAAAACCACATGAAGACAATGAGCGTCTCGAATTTCTTGGAGATGCAGTATTGGAACTTACTGTATCGCAGTATCTGTTTCAAAAATATCCGACAATGAGCGAAGGAGAGTTAACAAAACTACGTGCAGCAATTGTATGTGAACCATCTCTTGTTCGTTTTGCAAACGAGTTGTCATTTGGTAGCCTTGTTTTATTAGGAAAAGGTGAGGAAATGACAGGTGGACGTGAACGACCAGCTTTATTAGCGGATGTCTTTGAAGCGTTTATTGGTGCCCTTTATCTTGATCAAGGGCTAGAAACAGTATGGGGCTTCTTAAAAGAAATTGTATACCCTAAAATTAATGAAGGTGCTTTTTCTCATGTGATGGATTATAAGAGTCAATTACAAGAGTTGATTCAGCGTGATGGTAGTGGCAATATTGAGTATCAAATTTTACAAGAAAAAGGGCCAGCCCACAATCGAGAATTTGTGTCACGTGTTACGTTAAATAACGTGGCTTTAGGACTTGGTAGTGGCAAGTCGAAAAAAGAAGCGGAGCAACAAGCTGCTGCAGAAGCGTTGAAAAAGTTAAAAGAACAACTATAAGGAATCCCCCTTTGAATGAGGGGGATTCCTTGTGCATAGAATGAAACTTTCCTTTCATTTGTGAATAAAAGGAAAGGAAATCCGTATAAATGTTGTTTTTGTATAAATAACATTTATAGCAACGGAGAATAGGAGGAAGGCCTTTCGTGTTTTTAAAAAGATTAGAAATAGCAGGATTTAAGTCTTTTGCTGAGCGTGTATCTGTCGATTTCGTCCCAGGTGTAACGTCTGTAGTAGGACCTAATGGAAGCGGAAAAAGTAATATTACTGATGCCATTCGCTGGGTACTTGGTGAACAATCGGCAAAATCATTACGTGGTGCAAAGATGGAAGATATTATTTTTGCAGGTAGTGATACGAGAAGAGCAGTTAATGTTGCTGAAGTAACAATAACTTTAAATAATGAAGATCAACGTTTACCGATTGAATATAATGAGGTGTGTGTAACGCGTCGTGTATCTCGTTCTGGTGATAGTGATTTTTATATTAATAAACAATCATGCAGGTTGAAAGATATTATCGATTTATTTATGGACTCTGGTATGGGAAGAGAAGCTTTTTCGATTATTAGCCAGGGGAAAGTTGAAGAGATTTTAAGTAGTAAATCAGAAGAACGTCGTGGTGTATTTGAAGAAGCGGCGGGAGTGCTGAAATACAAACTTCGTAAAAAGAAAGCTGAAGGTAAATTAGCAGACACACAAGAAAACTTAAATCGCGTACAAGATATAATTCACGAATTAAGTAGTCAAGTAGAACCTTTAGAAAGACAAGCTTCTATTGCAAAGGATTATCTCGAGAAAAAAGAAGAATTAGAGAAAGTAGAAGCAGCGCTTATTGTACATGAAATTGAAGAATTGCATGAGAAATGGGAAGCGCTTCGAAATCAGTTTGGGCATAATAAAAACGAAGAAGCTAAAATGTCAACGCATTTACAAAAAGGTGAAGAAGAGCTAGAGGAATTACGAGGCCAATTACAAGCAGTAGATGAGTCTGTAGATTCCCTGCAAGAAGTACTTTTACTTTCTAGTAAAGAGCTAGAAAAGTTAGAAGGACAGCGTGAGCTATTAAAAGAAAGAAAGCAAAATGCAACGACGCATTGTGCACAACTTGAACAGTTAATTGTTGAATTAACAGAAAAAGCTACAAGTTATGATGGTGAAATTGAATCGAGTACAGAAGTGTTGATGCAATTTGTAAATCATGTAAAAGAGCTGGAGACGAAATTGCATGATAATGAGCAATTGCTTGCAACGTTTGCTGACGATTTAGAGGAACGAATTGAGAATTTAAAAGGTGACTATATTGAACTTTTAAATCAACAAGCTAGCCATCGTAATGAGTTATCAATGATTGAAGAACAATCTAAACAACAAAACTCAAAAAATGAACGCCTTGATGAAGAAAATGCGAAATATGTAGAAATGCGTATGGAAATTACAGCGAAAAAGACAAAACTTGTGGAAAGTTATGAACAAGTAAAAGAAAAAGTAGCTGGAATCCTTTCGAATATACAAAAGACAGAAGCGGCACTTGGGAAATGCAAGGCGCAGTATAGTGAAAATGAAACAAAACTGTATCAAGCGTATCAATTTGTACAACAGGCACGTTCTCGGAAAGAAATGCTAGAAGAGATGCAAGAGGACTACTCTGGTTTCTATCAAGGGGTACGTGAAGTATTAAAAGCTCGAGAAAATAGGTTGCAAGGTATTGAGGGGGCTGTTGCAGAGCTGCTAACGGTACCGAAAGAATATGAAATTGCAATGGAAATTGCTCTAGGTGCAGCGATGCAGCATATAGTTGTACAAAAAGAAGAGCATGCTCGTAATGCAATTGCGTTTTTAAAACAGAATAAACATGGACGAGCAACGTTTTTACCGCAAGCTGTTATTAAAGGTAGATCGTTATCATTTGAGCAATTACGTATTGTAAATCAGCATCCATCGTTTGTAGGTGTGGCGGCAGAACTTGTGCAATATAACAATAAATATGAAAATGTAGTTTCAAATTTATTAGGTACTGTTATTGTTGCAAAAGATTTACGTGGGGCGAATGAGTTGGCGAAACAACTACAATACCGTTATCGCATTGTAACAATCGAAGGTGATGTAGTGAACCCTGGCGGTTCTATGACAGGTGGAGCGGTAAAACAAGCGAAATCTTCTTTATTAGGACGTCAACGTGAATTAGAAGAGTGGACGAGCAAGTTAACTGATATGGAAGAAAAAACGACGAAGTTAGAAAACTTTGTTAAAGCAGTAAAGCAAGAGATTCAAGAAAAAGAAGTGCAAATACGCGAATTAAGGCAAAGTGTAGAAGCGGAACGTGTAGATGAACAGAAATTAAGAGAAGAAATTAATCGCTTAGAATTAGAGGAACATCGTATTAATGATCGTTTATCTATTTACGATTTAGAGATTGAAGGATTCTTACAAGATCAAGTGAAGATACAAGGGCGTAAAGAAGATCTAGAAAAGATTTTAGCAACTCTTCAAGCGGAGATTACGGAATTAGATAACAAAATTGTAGCTTTAACAAAACAAAAAAGTGAGCAGCATTCTTCGAAAGAAAAAGTTCAAAAAGAAATGACTGAATTGAAAGTGTTGGCGGCTGAAAAGCAACAACGCTTATCTAATCAAAAAGAAAAAGTTGAACGATTGACGAAAGAAAAAGAAGAAACGGATGCAACACTTGTCAAAACGAAAGAGGATTTAGCATTCTTAAAACAAGAAATGACATCGAATTCAAGTGGTGAAGAGCAGATTACGAATATGATTGAGAAGAAAGCATATGATCGTAATCAAACTTCAGAGTTAATTCGCTCTCGTCGCGAACAACGTGTATCGTTACAAGAGAGAGTAGAGCAGTTAGAGCGTAATCTGAAAGAAACAACAGGTAAACATAAATACATTCTTGAGATGTTGAAAGATCAAGAAGTAAAAATAAACCGACTTGATGTAGAGTTAGAAAATAGATTACAACATTTACGTGAAACATATACGATTTCATTTGAAGCGGCAAAACTGAAGTATACAATGGTGATGCCTGCTGAGGATGCACGTAAAAAGGTGAAACTAATTAAACTCTCCATCGAAGAGCTAGGCACAGTAAACTTAGGAGCGATTGAGGAGTATGAGCGTGTGGCAGAGCGTCATACATTCTTACTAGAGCAAAAAGATGATCTGGAAGAAGCAAAAACGACGTTGCACCAACTTATTACTGAAATGGATGAAGAAATGAAAAAACGCTTTTCTACTACATTTGAAGGAATTCGAATGGAGTTTCAATCGGTGTTCTCTGAATTATTTGGAGGCGGTAGAGCGGATTTAGTCATGACGAATCCAGAGGACTTATTAAATACAGGTATTGATATCGTAGCACAACCGCCAGGGAAGAAACTGCAAAACTTAGGTTTACTTTCAGGTGGAGAGCGTGCTTTAACGGCAATTGCACTGTTATTTGGTATTTTAAAAGTGCGCCCAGTCCCATTCTGTGTACTAGATGAGGTAGAGGCTGCTCTTGATGAAGCAAACGTTGCCCGTTTTGCCCAGTATTTAAAGAAATTTAGTGATGAGACACAGTTTATTGTAATTACACATAGAAAAGGTACAATGGAAGAGTCTGACGTATTGTACGGTGTAACAATGCAAGAGTCAGGGGTATCTAAACTTGTTTCGGTTCGTTTAGATGATGGAGAAGAACTAGTTGCAAGCAAATAGGAAGGATGGGACAGTATGAGCTTTTTTAAAAAACTAAAAGAAAAAATTTCAAAACAAACGGATACGGTAACAGAGAAGTTTAAACAAGGATTAGAAAAAACGAGAAATTCGTTTGCAGATAAAGTAAATGATTTAGTCTTTCGTTACCGTAAAGTAGATGAAGATTTCTTCGAAGAATTAGAAGAAATTTTAATCGGTGCAGATGTTGGCGTTTCGACAGTGATGGAATTAATTGACCAGCTGAAAGAAGAAGTACAACGCCGTAATATTCAAGATCCAAGAGAAGTACAAGCTGTTATTTCGGAAAAATTAATAGAAATTTATAAAGGTGACAGTGATTTTACTAATGAAATTAATATGCAAAAGGATGGCTTGACAGTTGTTTTATTTGTTGGTGTTAATGGTGTAGGTAAAACGACAACAATTGGTAAGATGGCTCATAAGTTTAAATCAGAGGGTAAGTCTGTCTTATTAGCAGCAGGAGATACATTCCGTGCTGGAGCGATTGAACAATTAGAAGTATGGGGCGATCGCGTTGGGGTAGAAGTGATTAAACAAGGATCAGGGTCTGATCCAGCAGCGGTTATGTATGACGCTGTACAAGCTGCAAAAGCACGTAAAGTAGATGTATTACTATGTGATACAGCAGGACGTTTACAAAATAAAGTGAACTTAATGAAAGAGTTAGAGAAAGTAAAGCGTGTAATTGAGCGTGAAGTACCAGGAGCTCCTCATGAAGTATTACTTGTTATTGATGCTACAACAGGACAAAACGGTTTAAGTCAAGCGAAAACATTCCGTGAAGCAACGAATGTTACTGGTATTGTTTTAACGAAGTTAGATGGAACTGCTAAAGGTGGTATTGTATTAGCGATTCGTAACGAAATGGATGTACCGGTGAAGTTCGTTGGATTAGGAGAGCAAATGGATGATCTGCAACAGTTCGATCCGGAACAATATGTATATGGTTTATTTGCGAATTTAGTAGAAACAGAAGAAGTATAAGTGAAAGAAGCGGTATTTTCCGCTTCTTTTTCTATAAAAAATATGTGATGTTAAGAAAAAAACTTGACACTCTTTTGTACTCCATGTAAACTAATTCATGTAAAGGGAAATCACTTAACAAAGGATGATCCAACATGCTCGAAAAAACAACGAGAATGAACTATTTATTTGATTTTTATCAATCGTTGTTAACGCAAAAACAAAGAAGTTATATGTCGCTTTATTATCTTGATGATTTATCTCTTGGTGAAATTGCGGAAGAATTTGATGTAAGTCGCCAAGCCGTGTATGATAACATTAAACGGACTGAAGCGATGCTTGAAGAATATGAAGAAAAATTAGTATTACTTCAAAAGTTTCAAGAGCGACAGCGACTTGTTGCAAAGCTAAAACAGCTAATCAGCGAAGAAGAGCATGTGAATGAAGAAATGAAACAAGTTGTTGAAGCTATCGAAAAATTAGATTAGGAGGGCGGCAATATGGCATTTGAAGGATTAGCCGACCGACTTCAACAGACGATGCAAAAAATCCGCGGCAAAGGAAAAGTTTCTGAAGCCGATGTGAAAGAAATGATGAGAGAAGTTCGTCTAGCTCTTTTAGAAGCGGACGTTAACTTTAAAGTAGTAAAAGATTTTGTAAAGCGTGTGTCTGAACGTGCTGTCGGACAAGATGTAATGAAAAGTTTGACACCTGGACAACAAGTAATTAAAGTTGTGCAGGAAGAACTTACAGAACTTATGGGCGGAGAGCAAAGCAAAATTGCTGTTGCTAATAAGCCACCGACTGTTATTATGATGGTTGGTCTGCAAGGTGCAGGTAAAACAACGACGACAGGTAAGCTTGCGAATTTGCTTCGTAAAAAGCATAATCGTAAACCGATGCTTGTTGCAGCGGATATTTACCGTCCTGCAGCGATTAAACAGCTTGAAACATTAGGGAAGCAATTGGACATGCCTGTATTCTCTTTAGGAGATCAAGTAAGTCCTGTTGAAATTGCGAAACAAGCGATTGCAAAAGCGAAAGAAGATCATCATGATTATGTTTTAATTGATACAGCAGGTCGCCTGCATATTGATGAAGAACTAATGGATGAATTAGCGAAAGTGAAAGAAGTTGCGAAACCGGATGAAATTTTCCTTGTTGTCGATGCGATGACAGGACAAGACGCGGTTAATGTTGCACAAAGTTTCCATGAACAGTTAGGTTTAACAGGAGTTGTATTAACGAAGCTAGATGGTGATACGCGCGGTGGTGCGGCATTATCTATTAAAGCTGTTACAAATACGCCAATTAAATTTGCTGGTATGGGTGAAAAACTAGATGCACTTGAAGCGTTCCATCCAGAACGTATGGCATCCCGTATTTTAGGGATGGGAGACGTCTTAACATTAATTGAAAAAGCGCAAGCTACAGTTGATGAGGAGAAAGCAAAAGAACTTGAGCAAAAAATGCGTACGCTTTCGTTTACGCTTGACGATTTCCTAGAACAACTTGGACAAGTGCGTCAACTTGGACCGCTTGACGAATTGTTAGGAATGCTTCCTGGTGCAAATAAAATTAAAGGGCTGAAAAATGCACAAGTTGATGAAAAACAAATTGGGCATATTGAGGCAATTATTCGTTCTATGACTAAATTAGAGCGAGAACAGCCGGAAATAATCAATGCTAGTCGCAAAAAACGCATTGCCAAAGGTAGCGGTACAACGGTACAAGAAATTAATCGTTTAATCAAGCAATTTGATGATATGAAAAAGATGATGAAAACGATGACTGGAATGCAAAAAGGTAAGAAAAAAGGACTAGGTGGATTGAAGTTTCCATTCATGTAAGGAAAAAAGATGGCTCTGTTAAGAAAAAATACTTTACAAAGCAATAGTCTTTTTGCTAATATAATTATCTGTGTGAAATAAATTCGGAGGTGCTTTATAAATGGCAGTTAAAATTCGTTTAAAACGTATGGGAGCTAAAAAAACTCCTTTCTATCGTGTAGTTGTTGCAGATTCTCGTTCTCCTCGTGACGGACGTTTCATTGAGGAAATCGGTACTTACAATCCGGTTGCTCAACCAGCTGAAGTTAAGATCAACGAAGAAGCAGCATTAAAATGGTTAGGAAATGGTGCTAAACCATCTGATACAGTTCGTAACTTATTCTCTAACCAAGGTATCATGGAGAAATTCCACTTATCTAAACAAGGTAAGTAATTGAGGCAATGACTATGAAGAAGTTAGTCGAGACGATTGTCAAGCCTCTTGTCGATCATCCTGAAGAAGTAAAAGTTACACAGGAACTTTACAACGGAGAGATAAAGTATCGATTAACTGTACATCCTGAGGATGTTGGAAAAGTCATTGGAAAGCAAGGGAAAGTTGCGAAAGCAATTCGAATGCTCTTGTATTCAGTGGGACATCACAATAGTGAAAAAGTAACACTGGAAATTCAATAAACGTAAAAAGGGCGAGGAGTTATTCCTCTCCCTTTTTTAACATTTAAAGAGAAGTTGCATGTTCCATATATGAAATGGAGATGCTTAATTTATATAGAAACCAGAGGTGACATACTGTTTATGACAAAATGGTTTAACGTAGGGAAAATTGTAAATACTCATGGCGTAAAAGGAGAAATTCGTGTGGTTTCTCGTACTGATTTTCCAGAAGAGCGATATAAAGTAGGGAATACGTTATACATATCGAATGAAAAAGGTGGAGAGCCTTTCCCAGTAAAGATTACTTCTCATCGTCAACATAAAACATTCGATTTATTGACATTTGAAGGATATGGGAATGTAAATGAAGTAGAACAGTTTAAAGGTTCTCTTTTAAAAGTACCTGAAGATCAATTAGGCGAACTAGCTGAAGGTGAATACTACTATCATGAAATTATTGGTTGCAACGTTGTAACAGAAGAAGGAGAAGCGTTAGGGACAATAAAAGAAGTTTTATCCCCTGGTGCAAATGATGTTTGGGTAATTAAACGTCCAAAAGGTCAAGATCTGTTAATTCCTTATATTGATGATGTTGTACTTCAAGTTAACATTGAGAATAAATTAGTAACCATTCATGTAATGGAAGGGCTACTATAATGAAAATTGACATTTTAACATTGTTTCCAGATATGTTTACAGGTGTGTTTGGATCTTCAATTTTAAAGAAAGCACAAGAAAAAGAAGCGGTAGAGCTTCGTGTTGTCAATTTCCGCGATTATACAACGAGTAAGCATAATAGCGTGGATGATTATCCGTATGGTGGTGGCGCTGGGATGGTATTAACTCCTCAGCCTATTTTTGATGCGGTAGAAGATTTAACGAAAGAGACAGAGCGTAAGCCGAGAGTTGTTTTAATGTGTCCACAGGGTGAAAGATTTACTCAGAAGAAAGCGGAAGAGCTTGCAGAGGAAGAACATTTAATCTTTGTATGTGGGCATTATGAAGGATATGACGAACGAATTCGTGAACATCTCGTAACAGATGAGATTTCTATTGGTGACTACGTGTTAACTGGTGGAGAGTTAGCCTCTATGGTTATTACTGATAGTGTTGTACGTCTACTGCCAGGAGTACTAGGGAATCATGCTTCACAAGTCGAGGATTCGTTTAGTACAGGTTTATTAGAGCATCCTCATTATACACGTCCAGCTGATTTTCGTGGTATGAAAGTGCCAGATGTATTAATGTCAGGAAATCATAAAAATATTGATGAATGGCGACATAAAGAATCACTACGTCGTACATACACGCGTAGACCGGATTTATTGGAAGAACGAGAATTGTCTAAGCAAGAAAAGAAATGGTTAGAACAGATTAAAGAAGGCAAATAAGGGCTTGATATATTTTCTATTGCAACAGCCCTAGCAATATGCTATTATAACACTTGTGCTACTGAAATCAGTGGCCGTATTAACGATGTTCCGCTGTAATTTATTTAGACTTTATAAGAGCATCTGTTTAAAGGAGAGAATTTAATATGCAACAATTAATCGCAGAAATTACAAAAGGCCAATTAAAAACTGACCTTCCTTCATTCCGTCCTGGAGACACTTTACGTGTACACGTAAAAGTAGTTGAGGGAACTCGTGAAAGAATTCAGCTTTTCGAAGGTGTTGTAATTAAACGTCGTGGTGGCGGAATCAGTGAAACATTCACAGTTCGTAAGATTTCTTACGGTGTAGGTGTAGAGCGTACATTCCCAGTTCACACGCCAAGAATCGCGAAAATCGAAGTACTTCGCCGTGGTAAAGTACGTCGTGCTAAGTTATACTACTTACGTAACCTTCGCGGTAAAAAAGCACGTATTAAAGAAATTCGATAAGACATGTATGGGAGCTTGTAAATGCACAAGCTCCCTTTTTCCAATCTATATAAAATTTTGATATAATACGATCAGCTTACATAATCGTGGAGGGGAAAAGCATGAAGAAAGAAAAGAGTTCACTTTGGGAATGGATCAAGGCAATTTTGATAGCTGTTGTATTAGCAGGTGTTATTAGACAGTTTTTCTTTGCGCCAATTCTCGTAGATGGAGTATCGATGGCGTCTACTTTACATGATCGCGATCGAATGATTGTTAATAAAATTGGTTATCACATAGGAGATCCGAAACGATTTGATATTATTGTATTCCGAGCAACGGAAGATAAAGATTATATTAAGCGTATTATCGGCCTACCAGGCGATGAAATAGAGTATCGTAATGATAAACTATATGTTAATGGAAAGGCTTATGAGGAGCCGTATTTAGACAAGCAGAAAAAACAAATTGCTGACGGACCGCTTACATATGATTTCACTCTTGAAGAAATGACAGGGAAGAAAACTGTTCCAGAAGGTCAATTATTTGTTTTAGGCGATAATCGTCGTTTTAGTAAAGATAGCCGTTCGATTGGTACAATTTCAATGGACCAAGTGATTGGAAAAGCAAATATACTATATTGGCCGTTAAAAGATGCTCGTATTGTGAAATAAAAGAAAAAGAAGGTGGCAACATGGTAATTCAATGGTTCCCGGGACATATGGCAAAGGCTAGACGCCAAGTAACAGAAAAATTAAAGTTAATTGATGTTGTAATTGAGCTTGTAGATGCTCGATTACCTTTATCTTCTCGAAATCCGATGATCGATGAGATTATTACACATAAACCGAGGCTTGTTGTTTTAAATAAAGCGGATATGGCAGATGATCGTTTAACAAAGCAATGGATCGCATATTTTAAAGAAAAAGGCCATATGGCAATTTCAATTAACGCACAGGCTGGACAAGGTATGAAGGAAATTGCAGCGGCTTGTAAAGTGTTAGTGAAAGAGAAATTTGATAAAATGGTTGCAAAAGGTATTAGACCGAGAGCGATTCGTGCATTAATTGTGGGGATACCGAATGTTGGTAAATCTACGTTGATTAATAAGTTAGCGAAGAAAAATATTGCTAAAACAGGAGATCGTCCTGGTGTGACAACAGCTCAGCAATGGATTAAAGTTGGGAAGGAAATGGAATTACTTGATACACCAGGTATACTATGGCCTAAATTTGAGGACCAATTAGTTGGATTACGTCTAGCTACGACTGGTGCAATTAAAGATTCTATTTTAAATCTACAAGACGTAGCTGTTTATGCGCTACGTTTTATGGAGAAACATTACCCAGAGCGATTAAAAGAGCGCTATAATTTAAATGACATTCCAGAAGATATTGTGGAGTTATTTGATGCGATTGGAAAAAATAGAGGCTGTTTAATGGGCGGCGGAATGATTGATTATGATAAAACATCTGAACTTATACTTCGTGAGCTTCGTGGTGGCAAACTTGGGAAAATGACGTTTGAAACACCAGAAGAGTTTGCGGAGCAGACAGAAGATGCAGAAAAAGTAGAAGAAGTATAAGACGTGCGTTTGTACGTCTTTTCTTTTTTGTATATAAAGGGAGTGGCATGAATGCAAAAAGTGACGATTCAAGAGGCGGAACATTTACTACAAGAAATTATGAGTGAAGAGGACGACCGCTTTCAAATATTAATAAAAGATGAACGTAAAGGGGTACAAAAGCTCATTTCTAAGTGGTATAAACAAAAAGAGTTAGCGCAAAAGGAAAAAGAAAAATTTCTAGAAATGTCTAAGTATGAAAATGCGTTACGTGAAAAAGGTCTCACATATATCGCAGGTATAGATGAAGTAGGTCGTGGACCGTTAGCTGGGCCTGTTGTGACGGCAGCTGTCGTTCTTCCTAAGGATTTTTATATTCCGGGGTTAAATGACTCGAAAAAGTTGAGTGAAGCGAAACGTGAGCGTTTTTATGATGAAATTAAAGCGCAAGCAATTGCAATTGGAGTTGGAATTGTATCACCGCAAGTTATTGATGAAATAAATATTTATCAAGCGACGAAACAAGCGATGTTAGATGCTGTTGCGAATTTATCTTGTACACCACAATATTTATTAATTGATGCGATGAAACTCCCTACACCAATTCCGCAAACATCTATTATTAAAGGTGATGCAAAAAGTATTTCTATTTCAGCTGCATCCATTATTGCGAAAGTAACGAGAGATCGTATGATGAAAGAGCTTGGAGAAAAGTATCCTGCATATGGATTTGAACAACATATGGGATATGGCACAAAACAACATTTAGAAGCGATTGAAGCGCATGGCATATTAGAAGAACATCGAAAATCGTTTGCGCCAATTAAAGATATGATTCAAAAATAAGCTGCGAAAACGCAGCTTATTTTGTATTTTGACATATAAACATTACTATTTTCCAAAAAGAATAAAGCGATTTCAGTTTTCTGACACTTTATTGTAGACAGCGTGCCAATCATCTTATACAATGGCAATGTAATGTTTTTTAAACATTAAAAAACTTTTCGAGTAAAACAGGAAAACAGGGGAGGATGGGACCATGAATATCCATGAGTACCAAGGTAAGGCAGTCCTTAGAAGCTATGGGGTTAGCGTTCCGAACGGGAAGGTTGCATTTACAGTAGAAGAAGCTGTAGAAGCGGCGAAAGAATTAGGAACGGATGTATGTGTAGTGAAAGCACAAATTCACGCTGGTGGACGCGGCAAAGCTGGCGGAGTAAAAGTTGCAAAAAATTTAGATGAAGTTCGTACATATGCAGAGAGCATTTTAGGAACTACACTTGTGACACATCAAACAGGTCCTGAAGGTAAGGAAGTAAAACGCTTACTTATCGAAGAAGGTTGCGATATTAAAAAAGAATATTATGTAGGTCTTGTTTTAGACCGTGCAACTTCTCAAGTTGTTTTAATGGCTTCTGAAGAAGGCGGAACAGAAATTGAAGAAGTAGCAGAAAAAACACCTGAAAAAATCTTTAAAGAATATATTGATCCAGCAGTAGGCTTACAAGGCTTCCAAGCACGCCGAATTGCATTTAACATCAATATTCCAAAAGAGCTTGTAGGACAAGCTGTGAAGTTTATGATGGGCTTATACCGTGCTTTTATCGAAAAAGATTGCTCTATCGCAGAGATTAACCCACTTGTTACAACAGGTGATGGTAAAGTTATGGCATTAGATGCGAAATTAAACTTTGATTCTAATGCTTTATATCGCCATAAAGACATTTTAGAACTTCGTGACCTTGATGAGGAAGATGCAAAAGAAATCGAAGCTTCTAAATATGACTTAAACTACATTCCTTTAGATGGAAATATCGGTTGTATGGTTAATGGTGCAGGTTTAGCGATGGCTACGATGGATATCATTAAACATTACCATGGTGATCCAGCTAACTTCTTAGATGTTGGTGGCGGTGCGACGGCTGAAAAAGTTACAGAAGCATTCAAAATTATCCTATCTGACAAAAATGTAAAAGGTATCTTCGTTAACATTTTTGGTGGCATTATGAAGTGTGATGTTATTGCAGAAGGTGTTATTGAAGCAACGAAACAAGTAGGTCTTGAATTGCCTTTAGTTGTACGTCTTGAAGGTACAAACGTAGAGTTAGGTAAGAAAATTTTAAATGAGTCTGGCTTAAATATTGTTGCAGCAGAATCTATGGCAGACGGTGCACAAAAAATTGTTTCACTAGTGGGCTAATAGAAAGCGGGGGAGAAAAATGAGCGTATTAGTTAATAAAGATACAAAAGTTATTGTTCAAGGTATTACAGGTTCTCAAGGGTTATTCCACACAAAACAAATGATTGAATACGGTACGAAAATTGTCGGTGGTGTAACGCCAGGTAAAGGTGGCACTGATATTGAAGGTGTACCAGTATTTGATACTGTAGAAGATGCAGTGAAAGCAACAGGCGCAAACGCTTCAGTTGTATACGTTCCACCCGCTTTTGCGGCTGATGCAATTATGGAAGCAGTTGATGCAGAAATTGATTTAGTAGTATGTATTACTGAAGGGATTCCTGTATTAGATATGGTAAACGTAAAGAGATATATGGCTGGTAAACATACACGTTTACTTGGACCGAACTGCCCAGGTGTTATTACGCCTGATGAATGTAAAATTGGTATTATGCCAGGATACATTCATAAAAAAGGTCATGTAGGTATCGTATCTCGCTCTGGTACATTAACGTATGAGGCTGTACATCAGTTAACACAAGAAGGTATTGGTCAATCTACTGCTGTAGGTATCGGCGGAGACCCAGTTAACGGTACAGACTTTATTGATGCGTTAAAAGCATTTAATGAAGATGAAGAAACACATGCTGTAATTATGATTGGTGAAATCGGTGGTACAGCGGAAGAAGAGGCAGCTGAATGGGTGAAAGCTAATATGACAAAACCTGTTGTAGGCTTCATTGGCGGCCAAACAGCACCTGCTGGCAAACGTATGGGCCATGCTGGTGCAATCATTTCTGGCGGTAAAGGAACTGCTGCAGAAAAGATTAAAACGATGGAAGCTTGTGGTATTAAAGTAGCGGAAACTCCAGCAGTTATGGGCGAAACGCTAATCTCTGTCTTAAAAGAAAAAGGTCTATTTGAGACTTGTAAAAACTACTAATCTGTTGAAAGACACCTTCTTGCTTGAAGGTGTCTTTTTACAAACTTCTTGTTAACATAATAAAAATTATGGGTAAGGAGAATTGAGATGAAAAGAGAACGATTATTACATCTCCATTGCTTGTTAGCAGACCATTGGAAGGCGATAGAGAGGCTATTACATGTCGACCCAGAATTGAAGGGAATATACAATTTTAATGCAAAACAAATTGAATGTTACACTGGAATATCCTCAAAAAAATCTTCAGAATTAGTAAATTTTCTTCAAAGTTCAAATCTCTCGCAATATATATCTTATTTAGAGGAAAATCGAATCTTTTATATGACAATATGGGATGAAGATTATCCAAAATTATTACGTGAAATACAAGATCCTCCCTTTGTATTATATGGAAAAGGAGAGAAAGATTTTCTTAATAAAGCGAATAAATTAGCGGTTGTTGGAACGAGAGAACCAACTTTATATGGACATGAAAGTTTGAAATTTATTTTACATCCATTATTAGAAAAGGAATGGCTTATTGTCAGTGGATTTGCAAGAGGGATAGATACGATGTCTCATGAAATTACAGTAAGACGGCGTTGCCCAACAATTGCGATACTAGGACATGGATTATCGTATATATATCCAAAAGAGAATCGATGTTTATATGAAGCGTGGAATGAATATATATTGTTATTAACAGAGTATCCTCCGCACTATGCACCGAAAAAATGGTATTTTCCAAAAAGGAATCGGATTATTAGTGGCATAAGTAAAGGTGTTTTAGTTGTAGAAGCGAAATCGAGAAGTGGAACACTTATTACTGCAGACCTTGCTCTAGAGCAAAATAGAGAGGTATTTGCACTGCCTGGACCTATATTTATAGATAGTGCATCAGGAACAAATTATCTCATTCAACAAGGAGCGAAACTAGTAAGAAATGCAGGAGATATACTGGAAGAGATTTTAAATTAACCTTATATTTTTATGTTTTTATTAAACAATTATTGACAAATGGTAGATAGGCACTGTATGGTATATTCATTCTTGATTGACAAAAACAAGAGAAATCAATAAGATTAATGAAGACTTGAATCCACCTCTTAAGGAGGCACTAGCATGTCAGATTACCTCGTAATCGTGGAGTCGCCTTCTAAGGCGAAGACCATTGAGAAATATTTAGGGAAAAAATACAAAGTTGTCGCGTCTATGGGACACGTTCGCGATTTACCTAAAAGCCAAATGGGGATAGAAGTAAAGAACAACTTCACCCCGAAGTATATTACCATTCGTGGTAAAGGTCCCGTCTTAAAAGACTTAAAATCAGCGGCAAAAAAAGCAAAGAAAGTCTATCTCGCGGCCGATCCAGACCGCGAAGGGGAAGCTATTGCTTGGCATTTAGCCAATACGTTAAATGTGGACGTTGAATCAGATTGCCGAGTTGTGTTTAATGAGATTACAAAAGATGCAATAAAAGAATCATTCAAACATCCTCGTGCGATTAACATGGATTTAGTAGATGCACAACAAGCAAGACGTATACTAGATCGTCTTGTTGGTTACAATATTAGTCCTTTATTATGGAAGAAAGTAAAAAAAGGATTAAGTGCAGGACGCGTACAATCTGTAGCAGTTCGTTTAATTATCGAACGTGAAAGAGAAATTCAAAGTTTCGAGCCTGAAGAATTCTGGACAATTAAGACAGAATTTGTGAAAGGGAAAGACACATTTGAAGCAAGCTTTTACGGTGTAGATGGTGAAAAAGTTCAATTAACGAATGAAACACAAGTGAATGAAATAATTGAACGGCTGAAAGATAATGCGTTCTCAGTTGAAAATGTAACGCGAAAAGAGCGAAAACGTAATCCTGCATTACCATTTACAACATCTTCCTTGCAACAAGAGGCAGCGCGTAAGTTAAACATGCGAGCAAAGAAAACGATGATGCTTGCGCAGCAATTGTATGAAGGGATCGATCTTGGAAAACAAGGAACTGTAGGTCTTATTACGTATATGAGAACTGATTCAACGCGTATCTCAGAAACAGCTCAAACAGAGGCACGTACTTACATTACTGAGGCGTTTGGTACGGAATACATAGGAACAGAAAAGAAGAAAGAAACGAAGAAGTCGAACGCACAAGATGCGCATGAGGCAATTCGTCCTACTTCGGTAATGAGAAAGCCAGAGGAACTAAAGAGTTTCTTAAGTCGTGATCAACTTCGATTGTATAAATTGATTTGGGAGCGATTTGTTGCAAGTCAAATGGCGTCTGCTATAATGGATACTGTGACAGCGAGACTCATTAATAATAATGTTCAGTTCCGTGCAAGTGGATCGGTTGTAAAGTTCCCAGGATTTATGAAAGTGTATGTAGAGTCGAAAGATGACGGGGCTGAAGAAAAGGATAAGATGTTGCCACCTTTAGAAGTAGGGGAAACCGTATTTTCTAAGGATTTAGAACCGAAGCAACACTTTACACAACCACCGCCGCGCTATACTGAGGCTCGTCTAGTAAGAACACTTGAAGAGCTTGGAATTGGAAGACCGTCGACTTACGTACCGACACTTGAAACGATTCAAAAACGTGGATATGTAGGTTTGGATAATAAACGCTTCGTTCCAACTGAACTTGGTGAAATAGTAATTGAACTTATTTTAGAGTTTTTCCCAGAAATTATTAACATTGAATTCACTGCTAACATGGAGCAAAGCCTCGATGAAGTAGAAGAAGGAAATGCGAATTGGGTAAAAATTGTGGATGATTTCTACGTAGGATTTGAACCGCGTTTAGAAAAAGCGGAAAAAGAAATGCGTGAAGTAGAAATTAAAGATGAACCAGCTGGGGAAGACTGTGAATTATGTAATCACCCAATGGTCTTTAAAATGGGTAAATACGGGAAATTTATGGCTTGCTCGAATTTCCCAGATTGTCGTAATACAAAACCGATTGTGAAAGAAATCGGTGTTACTTGTCCGAAATGTGATAAAGGTCAAATTATTGAACGTCGTAGTAATAAAAAGAAACGTCTTTTCTATGGGTGCGGTACGTATCCAGAGTGTGACTTTGTATCTTGGGATAAGCCGATTGGCCGTAAATGTCCGAAGTGTGAAGGTATGCTAGTAGAGAAGAAGTTGAAAAAAGGCGTACAAGTACAATGTATTTCGTGTGATTATGAAGAAGAACAACAAATGTGAGCGTAACTGCTCACATTTTTTTCGGGAAGAAAAGGAAAGGTGATAAATATATGACAACACAAGTAGTAAACGTCATTGGCGCAGGTCTTGCAGGAAGTGAAGCAGCTTACCAAATTGCAAAACGTGGTGTCCAAGTAAGATTATACGAAATGAGACCGGTAAGGCAAACGCCAGCTCATCACACAGATAAATTTGCAGAATTAGTATGTAGTAACTCGCTTCGCGCAAACACATTAACAAATGCTGTTGGTGTTATTAAAGAAGAAATGCGTTTAATGGATTCTGTTATTATTCGTGCAGCTGATGAGTGCTCTGTCCCAGCAGGAGGGGCTTTGGCAGTAGATCGTCATGAATTTGCGGCAAAAGTAACGGAATATGTGAAAAACCATCCGAACGTAACTGTGATGAATGAAGAAATCACTGAAATTCCAGAAGGTCCTACTGTTATCGCGACAGGTCCACTTACGTCACCTGATCTTTCTGCGCAATTAAAAGAATTAACGGGTGAAGACTACTTTTATTTCTATGATGCTGCAGCACCGATTGTTGAGAAAGACAGCATTGATATGAATAAAGTGTATTTAAAATCTCGTTACGATAAAGGTGAAGCGGCATATTTAAACTGTCCAATGACGGAAGAGGAATTTGACCGTTTTTACGAGGCTTTAATCGCTGCTGAAACAGTACCTTTAAAAGAATTTGAAAAAGAAATTTTCTTTGAAGGTTGTATGCCGGTAGAAGTTATGGCAAGTAGAGGAAGACAAACACTAGTATTTGGACCGATGAAACCTGTTGGATTAGAAGATCCGAAAACAGGGAAAACGCCATATGCTGTTGTTCAGTTACGCCAAGATGATGCAGCGGGAACGTTATACAATATCGTAGGTTTCCAAACGCATTTAAAATGGGGACCGCAAAAAGAAGTGTTACAGTTGATTCCAGGACTGGAAAACGCAGAGATTGTACGTTATGGTGTAATGCATCGTAATACGTTTATTAATTCACCTAACTTGCTTCGTCCAACATACCAATATAAACAACGTGATGATTTATTCTTCGCTGGTCAAATGACTGGAGTGGAGGGATATGTTGAATCAGCGGCTTCAGGATTGCTAGCAGGTATCAACGCTGCTCGACTTGTAAAAGGTGAAGAGCCGGTTGTATTACCACCAGTAACTGCGATGGGAAGTATGGCGAATTATATTACTGCGACAAATGCAAAAAACTTCCAACCGATGAATGCGAACTTCGGTCTGTTTGCACCGTTAGAGAAGAAAATTAAGAAGAAAGCAGAACGTAATGAAGCCTATGCAACACGCGCTTTAGAAACGATTCGAAATTTTGTAAATATTTAGTTAAATTTCTTGCAAAGGCTACTAAGTTGTGATACGATTTAGTAGCCTTTATTGAGGTGAATTGTGTGAATGTGAAGAAATTGTTACAATTATTCGTTGGATATTTACAAATTGAAAGAAATTATTCAAAATATACAATTGCAAGTTATCAAAATGATTTAGAACATTTTGTGCAATTTATGGAGCGAGAAGGCATATCCTCTTTTTTAGATATTACATACGCGGATGTTCGTTTGTACTTAACGACGTTGCACGATGAAAAGTTAGCCCGTAAATCTGTCGCAAGAAAAGTATCAAGCTTACGAAGTTTATATCGTTTTTTGATGCGTGAAGGTTATCGGAAGGATAATCCGTTTGCACTTGCGTCACTCCCCAAAAAAGAATTGTCAATCCCAAAGTTTTTATATGCTGAAGAATTAGAGGAATTATTTGAAGTTTCTGATACGGAAACCCCGTTAGGTCAAAGGAATCAAGCTTTATTAGAGTTGATGTATGCGACCGGGATCCGTGTGAGTGAATGTGTCAATTTACAACTTACCGATATTGACTTTGCGGTGGGAACAATTTTAGTAATGGGAAAAGGAAAAAAACAAAGGTATATTCCGTTCGGGAGCTATGCACAAGATGCTTTAATTACTTATATAGAGAACGGGAGAAAACAGTTAGCCAAGAAAACTGAAGAACAATCTCATATGGTATTTTTAAATGCGAAAGGCACGCCGCTGACAAGTCGAGGAGTACGCTATGTATTAAATGAACTCATTAAGAAAGCTTCACTGACAATGCGTATAAGTCCTCATATGTTAAGGCATACATTTGCTACACATATGTTAGATGAAGGGGCAGATTTACGTACTGTACAGGAGCTACTCGGTCATGAAAATTTGTCTACGACACAAATTTATACGCATGTCTCTAAAGAAAGATTGCGTTCTGTCTACATGAAGCATCACCCACGGGCATAAATTGCTTTTAAAGCTATAAAAACATATAAAGGAGTTTTTTCTATGGGAAATTTCCACGCTACAACGATATTTGCAGTTCATCATAATGGAGAATGTGCAATGGCTGGAGATGGCCAGGTGACAATGGGAAATGCTGTTGTAATGAAACATACAGCTCGTAAGGTTCGTAAACTTTTTCAAGGGAAAGTTTTAGCTGGTTTTGCAGGTTCAGTTGCTGATGCATTTACTCTTTTTGAAATGTTTGAAGGGAAATTAGAAGAGTATAATGGAAACTTGCAGCGTGCTGCTGTTGAGATGGCGAAGCAATGGCGCGGTGACAAAATGTTACGTCAGCTAGAAGCGATGCTCATTGTCATGGATAAAACAACGATGCTCCTTGTTTCAGGTACGGGAGAAGTGATTGAACCGGATGATGGTATTTTAGCAATTGGATCTGGCGGAAATTATGCGCTTTCAGCAGGTCGTGCTTTAAAACAATATGCAAGTGAACATTTAACAGCGAAGCAAATTGCGAAAGCGAGTTTAGACA
The DNA here is from genome assembly GCF_051915205.1 of Bacillus cereus group sp. MYBKT111-2. Lineage (NCBI taxonomy): Bacteria > Bacillati > Bacillota > Bacilli > Caryophanales > Bacillaceae > Bacillus > Bacillus cereus group sp. MYBKT111-2. The sequence goes on along the minus strand of NZ_JBQAEG010000001.1, from coordinate 128,485 downwards.
TTGCAGGCGATATTTGTGTGTATACAAACCACAATATAATTGTGGAAGAATTGTAGAATCGTAAGGGAGGCATTTTATATGCATTTACATTTTACTCCGCGTCAAATTGTGGAAAAATTAGATCAATACATTATCGGTCAAAAGGATGCGAAGAAAGCGGTTGCTGTAGCTTTAAGAAATCGATACCGCCGAAGTAAATTAGCTGAAAATCTACGTGATGAAATTGCACCTAAAAATATTTTAATGATTGGACCGACAGGTGTTGGTAAAACAGAGGTAGCACGACGAATGGCGAAACTCGTTGGAGCACCTTTTATTAAGGTTGAAGCTACGAAATTTACAGAAGTTGGATATGTAGGTAGAGATGTAGAATCGATGGTACGTGACCTTGTGGAAACGTCAGTTCGCATTGTGAAAGAAGAAATGGTAGTAAAAGTACAAGACAAAGCAGAAGAACAAGCGAACCAACGTCTTGTTGAAATTTTAGTGCCGAGTCCGGAGAAGCAATCTGGATTTAAAAACCCATTAGAAATGCTATTTGGTGGCGCTCAAAATTCGAATCAAACAACAGATTCACAGGAAGATGTTGAAATCGAAAAGAAACGTCAAGATGTGGAAAGAAAGCTTGCTGCAGGACTTCTTGAAGATGAAATTGTATCGATTGAAGTGACTGAACAACAGTCTTCCATGTTCGATATGCTGCAGGGAACTGGCATGGAACAAATGGGGATGAATTTTCAAGATGCATTAGGAAGTTTTATGCCGAAAAAAACAAAAAAACGTAAACTTTCTGTAAAAGAAGCAAGAAAAGTCTTGACAAATGAGGAAGCACAGCGCTTAATTGATATGGATGAAGTTACACAAGAGGCTGTTTATCGTGCTGAACAGCTCGGGATTATTTTTATCGATGAAATTGACAAAATTGCTGGTAAGCAGTCGAATAGTGTAGATGTATCACGTGAAGGTGTGCAACGTGACATTTTACCAATTGTAGAAGGATCAAATGTTGCGACAAAATACGGATCAGTAAAAACGGATTATATTTTATTCGTTGCAGCTGGAGCGTTTCATATGTCTAAACCGTCAGATTTGATTCCGGAATTACAAGGGAGATTTCCGATTCGAGTAGAATTAACAAAATTATCGACGGATGATTTTGTTAAAATATTAATCGAGCCTGACAATGCGTTAATTAAACAATATATTGCTTTATTAGCGACTGAAGGTATAGAAATTGAATTTTCAGACGAAGCTATTCGTAAGATTGCTGAGATTGCTTATCAAGTTAATCAGGATACAGATAATATTGGAGCAAGAAGACTTCATACGATTATGGAGAAGCTCCTTGAAGATTTATCGTTTGAAGCATCTGAAATTACGTTAGAGAAAATAACGATAACGCCTCAATACGTTGAGGAAAAATTAGCAACGATTGCTAAAAATAAAGATGTGAGCCAGTTTATTTTGTAATAGTGTCATCAGGTGACTCGCCCTAGTTTCCAAGTGATGAAAAAATATGTGAGTAACATGTAGGAGGAACTTTTGAAATGGAATTATTAGCAAAAACAAGAAAATTAAATGCGTTATTACAGAGCGCAGCAGGAAAGCCTGTAAACTTTAGAGAAATGTCTGACACAATGTGTGAAGTAATCGAAGCGAACGTATTCGTAGTAAGCCGTCGTGGTAAATTACTAGGTTATGCAATTCACCAACAAATCGAGAATGAGCGTATGAAACAAATGCTTGCAGAGCGTCAATTCCCAGAAGAGTATACACAAAGCTTATTCAACATTACAGAAACATCTTCAAACTTAGATGTAAACAGTGCTTACACAGCATTCCCAGTAGAAAATAAAGAATTATTTGGTCAAGGCTTAACTACAATCGTACCGATCGTTGGTGGCGGTGAGCGTCTAGGTACATTAGTTTTAGCTCGTCTTGGTCAAGAGTTCTTAGATGATGATTTAATTCTTGCTGAGTACAGCTCAACTGTTGTAGGTATGGAAATTTTACGTGAAAAAGCAGAAGAAATTGAAGAAGAAGCACGTAGCAAAGCTGTTGTTCAAATGGCGATCAGCTCATTATCTTACAGTGAGTTAGAAGCAATCGAGCACATCTTCGAAGAATTAAACGGAACAGAAGGTTTACTTGTTGCAAGTAAAATTGCTGACCGCGTAGGAATCACTCGTTCGGTAATCGTAAATGCACTTCGTAAATTAGAAAGTGCTGGTGTAATTGAGTCGCGTTCTTTAGGTATGAAAGGAACATACATTAAAGTACTAAACGACAAATTCTTACATGAACTTGCTAAATTAAAAACAAACTAATTTATAAAACTCTTCTCATTTTTTGAGGAGAGTTTTTTTGTATAACAGATTGATGTTGTTCGTACATAGCGTCATAATCGCATTTTTTTGAAAGGCCATGAATTGCATTTCACTTTTTTTGCTTAAAAGAAATGTAGGTTGGTAATACTAGAATTCGAGTATGAACAAAGAAAGTTTTACATTGTTCGCATTTTCGACTTGATTGTAATATTTCAGTATGATATAGTAAGCAGTGGTGTCAGTACAAAGTACACACGTTTACTGATTTAAGTGTTGGTGCTACGTTTGTAGTTTCGCTTAGAGATGAAGTAAACGGAGGATATCAAAAACCATTTAGGAGGAACTATATTATGTCAGTAATTTCTATGAAGCAATTGCTTGAAGCTGGTGTTCATTTCGGACATCAAACTCGTCGTTGGAACCCAAAAATGAAGCGTTACATTTTCACAGAGCGTAACGGTATCTACATCATCGACTTACAAAAAACTGTGAAAAAAGTTGAGGAAGCTTTCAAAGTTATGCGTGACATCGCTGCTGAAGGCGGAGACATCTTATTCGTAGGTACTAAAAAACAAGCACAAGAAGCTATTAAAGAAGAAGCAACTCGTGCTGGTATGTACTTCGTTAACCAACGTTGGTTAGGTGGAACTTTAACTAACTTCCAAACAATCCAAAAGCGTATCAAGCGTCTTAAAGACATCGAAAGAATGCAAGAAGATGGTACTTTCGAAGTACTACCTAAGAAAGAAGTTGTTCAACTTAAAAAAGAGTTAGAGCGTCTTGAGAAATTCTTAGGCGGTATTAAAGATATGAAAGGTCTTCCAAGTGCATTATTCGTAGTAGACCCTCGTAAAGAGCGTATTGCAGTTGCTGAAGCACGCAAATTACACATTCCAATCATCGGTATCGTTGATACAAACTGTGATCCAGACGAAATCGATCACGTTATCCCAGCAAACGATGATGCAATTCGTGCTGTAAAACTTCTTACATCTAAAATGGCAGACGCGATCCTTGAAGCAAAACAAGGTGAAGAAACTGTTACTGCGTAACAAAGTTGGAAAGGTGATAAGGGGTTCGGCCTTTTATCACCTTTTTTAAGGTATAAACACCTTTATAAAAGGTATAAATACATATTTTAGGAGGATGAAAAGTATGGCAATCACTGCACAAATGGTAAAAGAATTACGTGAAAAAACTGGCGCAGGTATGATGGACTGCAAAAAAGCTTTAACAGAAACTAACGGCGACATGGAGAAGGCAATTGACTTCTTACGTGAAAAAGGTATCGCGAAAGCTGCTAAAAAAGCAGACCGCATCGCTGCTGAAGGTTTAACTTTCATCGAAACAAACGGTAACGACGGTTTAATCTTAGAATTAAACTCTGAAACTGATTTTGTTGCGAAAAACGAAGGTTTCCAAACATTAATTAAAGAATTAGCTGCTCACTTATTAGCTAACAAACCAGCTAACGTTGAAGAAGCTATGGCTCAAACAATGGAGAACGGCAAAAAAGTAGAAGAGCACATCAACGAAGCAATCGCTAAAATTGGTGAAAAACTTACACTTCGTCGTTTCGAAATCGTATCAAAAACTGATGCAGATGCATTCGGCGCTTACCTACACATGGGTGGACGCATTGGTGTATTAACAGTTCTTGAAGGTTCTACTGATGAAGCGGCTGCTAAAGATGTTGCAATGCACATCGCTGCAGTTAACCCTAAATACATCGACCGCGATGCTGTAACAGCTGAAGAAGTTGAGCATGAGCGTCAAGTATTAACACAACAAGCATTAAACGAAGGCAAGCCTGAAAAAATCGTTGCAAAAATGGTTGAAGGCCGTCTTGGCAAATTCTTCGAAGAAATTTGCTTACTTGACCAAGCATTCGTTAAAAACCCTGATATGAAAGTTCGTCAGTTCGTTGAGTCTAAAGGCGGAACATTAAAAGGATTCGTTCGCTACGCTGTTGGTGAAGGTATCGAAAAACGCGAAGACAACTTTGCTGAAGAAGTAATGAACCAAGTAAAAGGTAGTAACTAATACAGATTAGGGAACACATTGTGTTCCCTTTTTTAAAATAAAGATGTAAGCAATTGGAGGTTCATTATGAGTAAACCGAAATATAATCGTGTCGTTTTAAAGCTGAGTGGAGAAGCTTTAGCTGGCGAGCAAGGATTTGGAATTAACCCAGCTGTTATTAAATCAGTTGCGGAACAAGTGAAAGAAATTGCAGAACTTGATGTAGAGGTTGCTGTTGTTGTTGGTGGCGGTAACATTTGGCGTGGGAAAATTGGAAGTGAGATGGGCATGGATCGTGCAGGAGCAGATTACATGGGCATGTTAGCGACAGTTATGAATTCATTAGCTCTTCAAGATAGCTTGGAGAATATCGGAATTCAAACTCGCGTACAAACTTCAATTGAGATGCGTCAAGTGGCAGAGCCTTACATTCGTCGTAAAGCAGTTCGTCACTTAGAGAAGAAACGTGTTGTTATCTTTGCAGCAGGTACAGGTAATCCATACTTCTCTACAGATACAACAGCAGCATTACGTGCAGCAGAAATTGAAGCAGACGTAATTTTAATGGCGAAAAACAATGTAGATGGCGTATATAATGCGGATCCATCTATTGACCCAACAGCTACGAAATACGAAACGCTTACTTACTTAGATGTATTAAAAGAAGGTTTAGGTGTAATGGATTCTACAGCTTCTTCTCTATGTATGGATAATGATATTCCATTAATTGTATTCTCAGTTATGGAAAAAGGTAATATTAAACGTGCCGTTTTAGGTGAAAATATCGGAACAGTTGTAAGGGGGAAATAAATATGGGACAACAAGTATTAAAGTCTTCAAATGAAAAAATGGAAAAAGCAGTTGCTGCTTATTCTCGTGAATTAGCAACAGTTCGTGCTGGCCGTGCAAGCGCGTCTGTATTAGATAAAGTACAAGTTGATTACTATGGTGCACCAACACCAGTTGTGCAATTAGCGAACATTACAGTTCCAGAAGCACGTTTACTTGTAATTCAACCTTATGATAAAACTTCTATCGGTGATATCGAAAAAGCAATTTTAAAAGCAGATTTAGGCTTAAACCCTTCTAATGATGGAACTGTAATTCGTATTGCATTCCCTGCATTAACAGAAGAGCGTCGTCGTGATCTTGTAAAAGTTGTGAAAAAATATGCTGAAGAAGCAAAAGTTGCTGTTCGTAACGTACGTCGTGACGGTAACGACGATCTTAAAAAGCTTGAAAAAGCTGGCGAGATTACAGAAGATGATTTAAGAGGATATACTGAAGATATCCAAAAAGAAACAGATAAATATATTGCAAAAGTTGACGAAATCGCAAAAAACAAAGAAAAAGAAATCATGGAAGTGTAATAGCGATACTTTCGCAAATATGACCCTCTTCTTAAGGGGGTCTTTTTACACTTTTAGGCATACGTCTGCTTGCTGGAGGGTATGAATGATGTTTAAAAACTTTCCTTTTTTTAAAGGCAAAAAGGACACATCGTTTGATCATCTCGTTGAAGAAGTGAAAAAGGGATACATCCCAGAACATATTGCCATCATTATGGATGGTAATGGAAGATGGGCAAAGAGGAGAGCGATGCCTCGTATTGCGGGACATCATGAAGGCATGCAAGTTGTAAAGAAAATCACAAAATTTGCAAGCAAACTTAATGTAAAAGTATTAACTCTTTATGCTTTTTCAACTGAGAACTGGAAAAGACCAAAAAAGGAAGTTGATTATTTAATGAAGCTTCCAGAAGAATTTTTAGGTACATTTTTACCAGAATTGATTGAAGAGAACGTACAAGTCCGAGTAATAGGGCAACAAGATCGTCTTCCTACGCATACACGCAGAGCGATGGAGAAGGCCATGGAAGAGACGAAAGAGAATACGGGATTAATTCTGAATTTCGCGTTAAACTATGGAAGTCGAGATGAAATCGTTTCTGCTGTGCAACATATGATGAAAGATCATGAGGAAGGAAAAGTTCGTGTTGAAGATGTAAGCGAAGAAATGCTTTCTTCCTACTTAATGACGAGTTCTTTACCTGACCCAGAGTTGTTAATCCGTACGAGCGGAGAGCTACGTATTAGTAATTTCATGTTATGGCAAATTGCATATTCGGAATTTTGGTTTACAGATGTGTATTGGCCAGATTTTACCGAGGAACATTTGCTAAATGCGATTACAGACTTTCAACATAGAGGGCGCAGATTCGGAGGCGTGTAGAAAGAGAGGGTTTGGTAGTGAAACAGAGAATTATTACTGGAGTGGTTGCTGCCGCGCTATTCATTCCCATCGTAATTTACGGTGGCGTGCCTTTTACGGTTTTAGTGTATGCACTTGCTTCTATAGGTTTATATGAATTAATTCGTATGAATAAGCTTACGCTTATTTCAGTACCAACAGTTTTAGCTGCAGTATTATTATGGATTATTTTAATTCCAAGTAGTGCATCAGAACTGTTTACTTGGATTGGATTAGGTAAATTAGAAATCACATTTGTGATTGTTTTATTACTTTTATCATATACAGTCCTTTCTAAGAATACATTTACTTTTGATAATGCTTCATTTTTACTAATGGCGACAACATATGTTGCAATGGGATTCTTATATTTGAATGAAACGAGAATTTTAGGAATTAAATATGTGTTTTGCGCATTATTTGTTATATGGGCTACTGATTCAGGCGCATATTTCGTAGGAAAAGCATTAGGAAAAAGAAAATTATGGCCAGAAATTAGTCCAAATAAAACGATTGAAGGTTCATTAGGCGGTATCGTTTGTGGAATTATTGTGGCGCTTGTTTACAACATGTTTTTCCCAGTGGAATCGAATGTAGTAATTTTAATTGTGCTGACAATTATCATTTCTATTTTTGGACAAATTGGTGATTTAGTGCAATCTGCATTTAAACGTCATTATGGCGTAAAAGATTCAGGTACAATTTTACCTGGGCATGGTGGTATATTAGATCGAACAGATAGTTGGTTATTCGTTTTACCAATTCTCTACTTCTTATTACAATACAATTAATAAATGAACGAGGGGTTGGAGTCATGAAAAACATTAGTTTATTAGGTGCAAGCGGATCAATTGGTACACAAACTTTAGATGTATTACGCTCGCACCCAGACCAATTCCGTCTCGTTGCTTTTTCTGTAGGGAAAAATATTGACTATGCAGTAAAGGTCATTCAAGAATTTTCTCCGCAAATTGTCTCTGTGCAAAGAGAGGAAGATGTTTTAAAATTACAAGCTGTCTCTGGTAATACAAAAATTGTATATGGTAGTGAAGGACTTTTAGAAGTAGCATTACATCCAGATGCGGAGATAGTAGTAAATGCTGTTGTAGGTAGCGTAGGGTTGTTACCAACACTTCGTGCAATTGAGGCGAAAAAAACAATTGGAATTGCAAACAAAGAAACGTTAGTAACTGCAGGGCATCTTGTAATGGAAGCAGCGCGAAAACATAATGTTTCGTTACTTCCAGTAGACAGTGAACATTCAGCTATTTTTCAATGCTTGAATGGTGAAAATGAAAAAAGAATTTCTCGACTAATTATAACGGCTTCTGGTGGAAGTTTCCGTGATAAAACGAGAGATGAATTGCATCATGTGACCGTAGAAGATGCGCTTCGACATCCAAACTGGTCAATGGGTTCGAAAATTACAATTGATTCTGCTACAATGATGAATAAGGGGCTAGAAGTAATTGAAGCACATTGGCTTTTTGGTATCCCTTATGAGCAAATCGATGTTGTTTTACATAAAGAAAGTATTATTCATTCTATGGTTGAATTTGAAGATCGTAGTGTGATGGCACAGCTTGGCTCACCTGATATGCGAGTACCAATTCAATACGCGCTTACATATCCTGATCGATTACCTCTTTCAGACACAAAGCAGTTAAACTTATGGGAAATAGGAACGTTGCATTTTGAGAAGATGAACCAAGAACGTTTCCGTTGCCTACGTTTTGCGTATGAAGCTGGAAAAGCAGGTGGAAGTATGCCAGCTGTAATGAATGCAGCGAATGAAGTAGCTGTTGAAGCTTTTTTACAAAAGAGAATTGGTTTCTTAACAGTGGAAGACCTCATTGAAAAAGCAATGAACCATCACAATGTCATTGCGCGTCCGAGCTTAGAGGAAATTCTGGAAATTGATGCAGCCACAAGACGGTTTGTGATGGAACAAATTTAGCAAAGGTGGTATGGAATTGAATACAGCGATTGCCTTTATATTAATTTTCGGTGCACTCGTATTTTTCCATGAGCTAGGGCATCTATATTTCGCAAAAAGAGCAGGTATTTTATGCCGCGAGTTTGCGATTGGTTTTGGTCCGAAAATATTCTCATTTGAAAAGAATGAAACGGTGTATACGATTCGATTACTGCCCCTTGGTGGCTATGTAAGAATGGCTGGCGAGGATGCAGACACAGTTGAGTTAAAGCCTGGGAAAAAGGTTGGCCTTGTATTAAATGCAAAAGACGAAGTTGCAAAATTAGTTTTTGAAGGATATGAAAAGTATCCCAATGTTCGCGTTATCGAAGTCGAACAAGCTGATTTAGAGCATAATTTAACAATTTCGGGTTATGAAGAGTACGAGGAAGAGCTTCAAACATTCCGAGTGAACGAGAAGGCTCGTATTATTACTGCCGGTGAAGAAATTCAAATTGCTCCGTATAATAGGCAGTTTGGCTCTAAGAAATTAGGACAACGTGCGTTAACAATCTTTGCGGGCCCTGCAATGAACTTCATTTTAGCATTTGTTATTTTTGTGATTCTTGGATTTGTACAAGGTGTTCCTGTTGACAAACCAATGGTCGGAAAAGTGATGGAGAATAGTGCAGCAGAGCAAGCTGGATTAAAAGAAAATGATACAATTCAAGCTATTGATGGGAAAAACACAAGTACATGGAAAGATGTTGTTACCATTGTACGTGAAAATCCAAATAAAGAAATTACGTTACAAGTAAAGCGTGATAGTGAACAGTTTAATGTGAAAGTAACGCCAACGCTTGATAAAGAAGGTAAAGAAGAAGTTGGTAGAATTGGTGTTTACTCTCCTGTAGAGAAAACAGTGATGGGTTCTATTAAATCAGGTTTTGAACAAACATACCAATGGACGAAACTAATTTTTGAGTCTCTTGTGAAATTAGTAACTGGTCAATTCTCTATTAATGAGTTGTCAGGTCCAGTAGGAATTTATAATCTAACAGATCAAGTTGTAGATTATGGATTTACGCGTGTTTTAAGTTTAGCAGCCGTTTTAAGTATTAACCTTGGTTTATTTAATTTACTACCAGTTCCTGCTTTAGACGGTGGACGTTTGTTCTTCTTCTTAATTGAAGCATTGCGCGGGAAACCAATTGATCGCCAAAAAGAAGGAATGGTTCACTTTATTGGTTTTGCATTATTAATGTTACTTATGTTAGTTGTAACTTGGAATGACATTCGTAAGTTTTTCTTGTAAAATAAAGTGAAACTTATAATGAAATAGAGCTCGTAGAATAAAATCCCTCACCTAACTCGAGGTGAGGGGTTTTCCTGCGTGTAAGAGTAAAATGAAGAGGTGCGAATAGATGAAACAAAGTATGGTATTCAGTCCTACATTACGTGAAGTTCCAGCTGATGCGGAGATTAAGAGTCATCAGTTATTACTTCGTGCAGGTTTTATGCGTCAAAATGCTTCTGGTATTTATAGTTTTCTACCATTTGGATTAAAAGTACTACACAAAGTAGAACGTATCGTTCGAGAAGAAATGGAGCGCGCAGGTGCTGTAGAATTATTAATGCCAGCGATGCAAGCTGCAGAATTATGGCAAGAGTCAGGTCGTTGGTATTCTTACGGATCTGAATTAATGCGTATGAAAGATCGTAACGCTCGTGAATTTGCATTAGGAGCGACACATGAAGAAGTAATTACGGATCTTGTACGTGATGAAGTGAAATCATATAAAAAATTACCGTTAACATTATATCAAATTCAAACAAAATTCCGTGATGAACAAAGACCTCGTTTCGGTTTATTACGTGGAAGAGAGTTTCTAATGAAAGATGCATACTCTTTCCATGCTACACAAGAGAGCTTAGATGAAGTATACGATCGCTTATACAAAGCATACTCTAACATTTTTGCTCGTTGTGGTTTGAATTTCCGTGCGGTTATTGCTGATTCTGGAGCAATGGGCGGAAAAGATACACATGAATTTATGGTATTATCTGATGTTGGTGAAGATACAATTGCATACTCTGATACATCTGATTATGCAGCGAACATCGAAATGGCTCCTGTTGTAGCTACGTATACGAAGAGTGACGAAGCAGAAAAAGAGCTTGAAAAAGTAGCAACACCAGACCAAAAAGCAATTGAAGAAGTATCTGCATTCTTAAACATCGAAGCTGACAAGTGCATTAAGTCTATGGTATTTAAAGTAGATGAGAAATTAGTAGTGGTACTTGTTCGTGGTGATCATGAAGTAAACGATGTAAAAGTGAAAAATGTATACGGTGCTTCAGTTGTTGAGCTTGCCTCTCATGAAGAAGTAAAAGAATTATTACATTGTGAAGTTGGTTCATTAGGACCGATTGGTGTAAATGGTGATATCGAAATTATCGCTGATCACGCTGTAGCATCAATTGTCAACGGATGTTCAGGAGCGAACGAAGAAGGATTCCATTATGTAAATGTAAATCCAGAACGTGACTTTAAAGTAAGTCAATATACGGATTTACGATTCATTCAAGAAGGAGACCAATCTCCAGACGGAAACGGAACAATTCTTTTCGCACGCGGAATTGAAGTTGGTCATGTATTTAAATTAGGAACTCGTTATAGTGAAGCAATGAACGCAACATTCCTAGATGAAAACGGAAAAACACAACCGCTTATTATGGGTTGTTACGGCATTGGTGTGTCTCGTACAGTGGCAGCAATTGCAGAGCAGTTTAATGATGAGAACGGTTTAGTTTGGCCAAAAGCTGTAGCACCGTTCCATGTGCATGTAATTCCAGTGAATATGAAGTCTGATGCACAACGTGAAATGGGTGAAAATATCTACAACTCATTACAAGAGCAAGGATATGAAGTATTACTAGATGATCGTGCAGAACGTGCAGGTGTTAAATTTGCTGATGCTGATTTATTCGGCCTTCCAGTTCGCGTGACAGTTGGTAAAAAAGCAGACGAAGGTATTGTAGAAGTGAAAGTACGTGCTACAGGTGAGTCTGAAGAAGTAAAAGTAGAAGAGCTTCAAACATATATTGCTAATATTTTAAAATAGGAAGAGGTACCTCGTAATGAGGTACCTTCTCTTTCTTTGTAAACGTATTTTGTAAAAGAAGAAGGGAGAAATCTTTCTTTGTAGTACGTTTCAATTTATAATAGCAAATGGAAGGAGAGTGCTTATGTCTTTAACAAATGAACAAAAAGAGCGATTTCAAATTTTGCTCCAGCAGTTGCAAATACCAGACGACCTTATAAATCAATATTTACAAGGCGGTGGTATTGAAAGGCTCGTTATCGATAAAGCGAATAAAAGTTGGCATTTTAATTTACAAGTGCCACGTATTTTGCCTACAGAATTATATGAATTGCTAGAAACAAAGCTTAAGCAATCATTTTCTCATATTGCAAGAACAACATTTGCATTAGAAACAGAGAATAAACAATTTACTGAAGAAGAAGTGAGGGCGTATTGGCCACTTTGTACGGAACGAATTACATTTTCACCTATGTTTGCTTATTTAAAGAAGCAGCTTCCGCAGGTGAATGGAGTGAAGTTACTTATAAATGTGAATAATGAGCTGGAATCTACTGCTTTAAAGAAAAACGTTGCAAAACCAGTAGGAGATCAATACGAGGCTTTCGGATTCCCACGTTTCCAGTTAGACACACATATACAGCAAAATACAGAAGAAATGCAAAAGTTTCGTGAGCAAACGCAACAAGAAGACCGTGAGCGTGTTATACAAGCTATGGAAGAAATGGCAAAGAAGCAAGCTGAAGAAAGCAGCGTTGTGTATGAAGGACCGATTACACTTGGGTATCTTATTAAGCCAGATGAAGAGATTACACCGATGCGAGAAATTCAAGATGAAGAAAGAAGAAAAACAGTTCAAGGATATGTCTTCCATGTGGAAACAAAAGAACTTCGTAGTGGACGTACGTTATTAACTTTAAAAATAACGGATTATACAGATTCTATTATGATCAAAATGTTCTCACGTGATAAAGAAGATATTCCAATGCTACAATCCTTGAAGAAAGGAATGTGGGTGAAGGCTCGTGGTTCTGTCCAAAATGATACATTTGTTCGAGATTTAGTAATGATTGCAAATGATATTAATGAAATAACAGGACCGTCTCGTAAAGATAAAGCACCAGAAGGTGAAAAAAGAGTAGAGCTTCATCTTCATACTCCAATGAGTCAAATGGATGCTGTTACTCCAGTTTCTAAGCTTGTTGCTCAAGCTGGTAAATGGGGACATGAGGCTATTGCGGTTACAGACCATGCTGTGGCTCAGTCGTTCCCGGAAGCATATTCTGCGGGGAAAAAGGCTGGAGTTAAAGTTATATATGGTGTGGAAGCAAACTTAGTGAATGACGGAGTACCAATTGCTTATAATGAAGAACATCGTTTACTGGCTGATGAAACATATGTTGTTTTTGACGTTGAGACGACAGGTTTATCAGCTGTGTATGATACAGTTATTGAGTTAGCTGCCGTAAAAGTAAAAGGTGGCGAAATTATTGACCGCTTTGAATCTTTTGCAAATCCACATCAACCATTATCGGCAACAATCATTGAGTTAACAGGTATTACAGATGATATGTTGACCGACGCACCAGAAGTAGACGAAGTGTTTAAAAAGTTTGAGGAATGGATGGGTGACCATACACTTGTTGCTCATAACGCAAGCTTCGATATGGGCTTTATTAATGTAGGATTTAAAAAAGCTGGTTTAGAAAAAACGAAAAATCCGGTAATAGATACGTTAGAGCTTGCACGATTCTTATTCCCAGAAATGAAAAATCATCGTTTAAATACATTATGTAAAAAGATGGACATTGAATTAACTCAGCATCACCGTGCGATTTATGATACAGAAGCAACGGGATACTTACTAGTGAAAATGTTAAAAGATGTAATTGAAAAAGGTTTTGAATATCACGATCAATTAAACGATAGTATGGGACAAGGGGATGCATATAAGCGCGGGCGTCCAAGTCATATGACATTACTTGCTACATCGGATGTTGGATTGAAAAATTTATATAAACTTGTTTCATATTCTCATCTAAATTACTTTTACCGTGTACCGCGAGTACCAAGATCACTATTAAAAAAATATCGTGAAGGTATTTTAGTAGGAACGGCTTGTGATAAAGGTGAAGTGTTTGAGGCAATGATGCAAAAAGCTCCTGAAGAGGTAGAAGAAATTGCGCAGTTCTATGATTACATTGAAGTAATGCCACCAGAAGTGTTACGTCATTTAGTAGAGCGTGAACTTGTTCGGGATGAGGGGCAATTAAAAACAATTATTTCAAACTTAGTAAAACTAGGTGAGACGTTAGATAAACCAGTTGTCGCTACCGGAAACGTGCATTACTTAGATCCAGAAGATGCAATGTATCGCAAAATTTTAGTTAGTTCGCAGGGCGGAGCCAATCCGTTAAACCGACATTCATTACCACCTGTACATTTCCGTACAACCGATGAAATGTTAGAGTGTTTCTCATTCTTAGGTGAAGATGTAGCGAAAGAAATTGTCGTAACGAATACACAAAAGATTGCATCATTAATTGGCGATGTTCATCCAGTAAAAGATGATCTATACACACCGAAAATTGAAGGTGCAGATGATGAAACGCGTGATATGAGTTATAAAATGGCGCGTAGCATTTATGGTGAAGAGTTACCTGAAATTGTAGAAGCGCGTTTAGAAAAAGAATTAAAAAGTATCATCGGGCATGGATTCGCCGTAATTTATTTAATTTCACATAAGCTTGTGAAAAAATCGTTAGTAGACGGATATCTAGTAGGTTCGCGTGGATCGGTAGGTTCATCATTCGTTGCAACGATGATGGAAATTACAGAAGTAAATCCATTACCACCACACTATGTATGTCCGAAGTGTAAGCAATCAGAATTCTTTAATGATGGTTCTGTAGGTTCTGGTTTTGACTTACCGGATAAAGAATGTCCAACTTGTAATATTCCATATGTAAAAGATGGACATGACATTCCGTTTGAAACGTTCCTTGGATTTAAAGGAGATAAGGTACCCGATATCGATTTGAATTTCTCCGGGGAATACCAACCACGTGCCCATAACTATACGAAAGTACTATTCGGTGAAGATTATGTATATCGTGCAGGAACGATTGGTACAGTTGCGGAAAAAACTGCTTATGGATATGTAAAGGGTTATGCAAATGATCATAACTTAACAATTCGAAATGCAGAAATTGACCGCTTAGTAGCAGGATGTACTGGTGTAAAACGTACAACAGGGCAGCATCCAGGTGGTATTATCGTTGTGCCAGATTATATGGACATTTTTGATTTCTCACCAATACAGTATCCAGCAGATTCAATAGGTGCTGAGTGGAGAACAACACACTTTGACTTCCACTCTATTCATGATAATTTACTGAAGCTTGATATACTAGGACACGATGATCCGACAGTTATTCGTATGTTACAAGATTTAAGTGGTATTGATCCAAAAACAATCCCAACGGATGATCCAGAAGTAATGAAAATTTTCTCAGGGCCAGAATCGTTAGGCGTAACGGAAGAACAAATTAACTGTAAAACAGGTACACTTGGTATACCAGAGTTTGGTACGAAATTCGTAAGACAGATGTTAGAAGAGACGAAACCGACGACATTCTCAGAGTTAGTCCAAATTTCTGGATTATCACATGGTACGGACGTATGGCTTGGTAATGCAAACGAGTTAATTTATAACGGTACATGTACGCTGAGTGAAGTTATCGGTTGTCGTGATGACATCATGGTATATTTAATCTATCAAGGTTTAGACCCATCATTAGCCTTCAAAATCATGGAGTCAGTACGTAAAGGTAAAGGTGTACCAGAAGAATGGGAAGAGGACATGAAAAGTAATAATGTACCAGGTTGGTATATTGATTCATGTAAGAAGATTAAGTACATGTTCCCGAAAGCCCATGCGGCTGCTTACGTACTTATGGCCGTGCGTATCGCATACTTTAAAGTGCATTTCGCGCTTTTATTCTATGCGGCATACTTTACGGTTCGTGCAGATGACTTTGACGTAGAAGCGATGGCAAAAGGTTCAGCATCTATACGTGCAAGAATTGATGAAATTGCGCAAAAAGGTTTAGATGCAGCACCGAAAGAGAAGAGTTTATTGACTGTACTAGAAATGACACTTGAAATGTGTGAGCGTGGATACTCATTCCAAAAGGTGGATTTATATCGCTCACATGCAACAGATTTTATTATTGATGGAGACTCATTAATCCCTCCATTTAATGCGGTGCCTGGTCTTGGTACAAACGCAGCTTTAAGTATTGTGGAAGCACGTAAAAATGGAGAATTCTTATCAAAAGAAGACTTGCAGCAGCGTAGTAAGGTTTCGAAAACAATTATTGAGTATTTAGATAGTCAAGGTTGTTTAGGTGATTTGCCGGATCAAAACCAGTTATCGCTGTTCTGATAGGTAGGAAAAGTCTTTGCAAATCAACATTTGGTATGGTATACTATTAACCGAGATAACCATGTCATGTATATTGTGTGAAAAGAAGAGTGGGGAAACCCACTCTTTCGTGTTACTATCTACATTTTATTGATGTGGAGAGGTAAGAAATTTCTGTCGTATATACATATTTTGTTACAAGTTTTACTTCTTAAATTTGGTAATACTAAGACAGATATTCCCTGCTTAACGGCAGGGGCTTTTGTTAGCTAACGAGAAAGAATAAGATAGACCGTTCTATGGACGGGGTCTTTTCTTGTGAATGGTACATGGCGGCAGGAAGGAGGCTGTTTATGGATAAGAAAGTCACAGAAGTTGTAGAAGCATTTGCGCAGCCAATCGTTGAAGAGTTAAATCTTGAGCTTGTAGATGTAGAGTATGTGAAAGAAGGACAAGACTGGTTCTTACGCGTATTCATCGATTCTGAAAAGGGAGTCGACATTGAAGAATGCGGTGCGGTGAGTGAACGTTTAAGCGAAGCTTTAGATAAAGAGGATCCAATTCCTCATCTTTACTTTTTGGATGTGTCATCTCCTGGAGCAGAACGTCCATTAAAGAAAGAGAAAGACTTCCAGCAAGCGGTAGGAAAACAAGTGGCAATTAAAACATATGAGCCGATTGATGGTGAAAAGATGTTTGAAGGAAAAATGCTTTCCTACGATGGTACTACAATTACACTATTATTAACAATTAAAACACGTAAAAAAGAAATCCAAATTCCAATGGACAAAGTTGCAAATGCGCGACTTGCTGTTACGTTTTAGTTAGAAGGGGGATCTTCATGAGCACTGAGTTGTTAGATGCCTTGCTCGTATTAGAGTCAGAAAAAGGAATTAGCAAAGATATTATTATTGATGCGATTGAAGCAGCGTTAATCTCTGCTTATAAACGCAATTTTAACCAAGCACAAAACGTTCGTGTGAGCTTTAACCCACAAGTGGGAACAATTCAAGTTTTAGCACGTAAAGACGTTGTTGATAATGTGTTTGATCCACGTCTTGAAATTTCTGTTGAAGAAGCAAGACAAATTAATCCAAACTATCAAGATGGTGACGTACTAGAAATTGAAGTAACACCAAAAGATTTCGGTCGTATTGCAGCACAAACTGCAAAACAAGTTGTAACACAACGAGTGCGTGAAGCTGAGCGTGGTGTTATTTACTCTGAGTTTAGTGACCGTGAAGAAGATATCATGGTTGGTATCGTACAACGTCAAGATGCTCGTTTCATCTATGTAAGCTTAGGAAAAGTAGAAGCCTTATTACCTGTAAGTGAGCAAATGCCAAACGAACAATACAAACCACATGATCGTATTCGCGTATTCATTACGAAAGTAGAAAAAACAACAAAAGGACCACAAATTTACGTATCACGTACACATCCTGGTCTTTTAAAACGTTTATTCGAAATGGAAGTTCCTGAAATCTATGATGGAACGGTTGAAATTCGTTCTGTAGCACGTGAAGCAGGAGATCGTTCTAAAATCTCTGTACATGCAGAGAACATTGATGTTGATCCAGTAGGTTCTTGTGTAGGACCGAAAGGACAACGTGTACAACGCATTGTAGACGAACTAAAAGGTGAAAAGATTGACATCGTTCGCTGGTCAAATGATCCAGTAGAATATGTTGCCAATGCTTTAAGCCCATCACAAGTTGTGAAAGTACTTGTAGATGAAGAAGAAAAAGCAACAACAGTTGTTGTTCCAGACCACCAACTGTCATTAGCTATCGGTAAACGTGGACAAAATGCACGTCTTGCAGCTAAATTAACAGGTTGGAAAATTGATATTAAGAGTGAGTCTGATGCGAAACAACTTGGTATTGTAACAGAAGAAGATAGCGTAGTCGCATTCGGATTCGATTCTGTTGAAGACGAAATCGAATAGAGGTGATGAGTATGAGCAATCGAAAAGTTCCGTTACGAAAATGTGTTGCAACGCAAGAAATGAAATCAAAACGAGAGCTCGTTCGCATTGTTCGTTCCAAAGAGGGAGAAGTGTCTATTGATTTAACTGGAAAGAAATCAGGACGAGGTGCTTATTTATCAAAAGATAAAGAAAGCATTCTTCAAGCTCAAAAGAAAAATGTTTTGGAACATCATCTAAAAGCGAAAATCGACAGTTCTCTTTATGAAGAGCTTCTTGAGCTTGTTGAGAAGGAGTCGAAATAAGTGTCCGATTGGAAATCGTTTTTAGGACTAGCAAACCGGGCTCGAAAAATTATTTCGGGTGAAGAACTCGTTTTAAAGGAAGTACGAAGTGGCAAGGCAAAACTTGTGTTGCTCTCTGAGGATGCGTCAGTAAATACTACAAAGCGTATCACAGATAAAACGACGTACTACAACGTACCAATGAGAAAGGTCGAAAATCGACAACAATTAGGGCATGCGATTGGGAGAGATGAGCGAGTCGTTGTAGCTGTGTTAGATGAAGGCTTTGCGAAAAAGCTGCGTAGCATGCTCGATACAAATTACCGGGGGTGAAGGTATGAGTAAAATTCGAGTGCATGAATATGCGAAAAAACATAATATCTCAAGTAAAGATCTTATGACAAAACTAAAAGAAATGAATATCGAGGTTTCGAATCATATGACAATGTTAGACGATGAAGTAGTAAACAAATTAGATAATGAGTATCAAGCTGAAAAACCTTCTGTTGCAGATGAGTTTGAAGTAGAAGAAAAAGTTGTTCGTAGTAAAAAGAACAGCAATAAGAAAAAGAAAAAAGGCAAAGGAAACGAAGACAAGCGTCAAGAGAACTTTGCTGGAAGACAACAAACACAAACTGTAGAAACACCAGATAAAATTACTTTCTCTGGAAGCCTTACAGTAGGTGATCTTGCTAAGAAATTAAGCAAAGAGCCATCTGAAATTATTAAGAAGCTCTTCATGCTTGGAATTATGGCAACAATTAACCAAGACTTAGATAAAGACACAATTGAGTTAATTGCTAACGACTACGGTATTGAAGTAGAAGAAGAAGTAATTGTCAGCGAGACTGAGTTTGAAACATTCATCGATGAGCAAGATGATGAAGAGAACTTAAAAGAGCGTCCAGCTGTAGTTACAATCATGGGACACGTTGACCATGGTAAAACAACATTACTTGACTCTATCCGTAACTCTAAAGTAACTGCTGGCGAAGCAGGTGGAATTACTCAGCATATTGGTGCATACCAAGTTGAAGTAAATGACAAGAAGATTACATTCTTAGATACACCTGGTCACGCGGCGTTTACAACGATGCGTGCTCGTGGTGCACAAGTAACGGATATTACCATCCTTGTTGTTGCAGCTGATGACGGTGTTATGCCACAAACAGTTGAAGCAATTAACCATGCGAAAGCAGCAGGAGTACCAATTATTGTTGCTGTGAATAAAATGGATAAACCAGCTGCGAATCCTGATCGCGTAATGCAAGAACTAACAGAATATGAATTAGTTCCAGAAGCATGGGGTGGAGATACAATCTTCGTACCAATCTCAGCGATTCAAGGCGAAGGAATTGACAACTTACTAGAAATGATTCTTCTTGTGAGTGAAGTAGAAGAATATAAAGCAAATCCAAACCGCTATGCAACTGGTACTGTAATTGAAGCACAGCTTGATAAAGGTAAAGGAACTATCGCGACATTACTTGTTCAAAACGGTACGCTTCGAGTTGGAGACCCAATCGTTGTTGGTACTTCATTCGGACGTGTTCGTGCAATGGTAAGTGATATTGGTCGTCGTGTAAAAGTTGCTGGTCCATCAACTCCTGTTGAAATTACAGGTTTAAACGAAGTACCACAAGCGGGAGACCGTTTCATGGCATTCGCTGATGAGAAGAAAGCTCGTCAAATCGGTGAATCACGTGCACAAGAAGCGTTACTTGCTCAACGTGGTGAGAAATCTAAATTAAGCCTTGAAGATTTATTCCAACAAATCCAAGAGGGCGATGTAAAAGAAATTAACTTAATTGTGAAAGCGGACGTACAAGGTTCTGTAGAAGCAATGGCAGCATCACTTCGTAAAATTGATGTTGAAGGTGTTAAAGTTAAAATTATCCATACAGGCGTAGGTGCGATTACAGAATCTGATATCATTTTAGCTTCTGCATCTAATGCAATTGTAATTGGATTTAACGTACGCCCAGATGTAAATGCGAAGCGTACAGCTGAATTAGAGAACGTTGATATTCGTTTACACCGCATTATTTATAAAGTAATCGAAGAGATCGAAGCAGCGATGCAAGGTATGCTAGATCCAGAATTCGAAGAAAAAGTAATCGGTCAAGCAGAAGTACGTCAAACGTTTAAAGTAACAAAAGTTGGAACAATCGCAGGTTGTTACGTAACAGACGGTAAAATTACACGTGATAGTGGCGTGCGTATTATCCGTGATGGCGTAGTAATTTTCGAAGGACAACTTGATACGTTAAAACGTTTCAAAGACGACGTAAAAGAAGTTGCACAAAACTATGAGTGTGGTATTACAATTGAGCGATATAATGATCTTAAAGAAGGGGACATTATTGAAGCATACATTATGGAAGAAGTGAAGCGATGATAATCGCTTCACTCTCATTCGAGTGTATGATTTACGATGTGCATTCTTTAAAAGAGAAACGAGCAATTTTGCAACGGGTGCTAACTCGAGTGAAGCAGCGTTATAACGTAGCTGTTTCAGAAGTAGGGCATCAAGATGTATGGCAACGTACGGAAATTGCAATTGTTTCTGTATCCTCTAATCGTGTTATTTGTGAAAAAGAAATGAATCGTGTACTTGAGTACATCGATTCATTTCCTGAAATTGAACGTACGATAACACAATTGGAATGGTATTGAATGAGGTGAAGAGTTATGAAATTACGTGCAAACCGTGTAGGCGAGCAAATGAAAAAAGAATTAGGCGACATCATCAGTCGTAAAATTAAAGATCCACGTGTCGGATTTGTTACTGTAACAGATGTACAAGTGAGTGGAGATTTACAAATTGCTACAGTGTATATTTCTGTTTTAGGTGATGAAGAACAGAAAGAAAGTACACTAAAAGGTTTAGCGAAGGCAAAAGGCTTCATTCGTTCAGAAATTGGCCAACGTATTCGTCTTCGTAAAACACCTGAAATTTCCTTTGAATTTGATGAATCTATTGGATATGGTCATCGAATTGATACACTTTTACATGAAATTAATAAAGAAGGTAAACGTGAAGAATAATGGATAGACATTTGTCTATCCATTTTTTCAATGTAAAATAAGTTTTAGGTAATGATTATGAAAGAATTACGATGAGGTGAACATATATGGAAGGTGTAGTATTATTACATAAGCCAAAAGGCATGACATCACATGATTGTGTATTTAAATTAAGAAAGATATTGCGTGAAAAACGAATTGGTCATACAGGAACATTAGATCCAGATGTAACAGGAGTATTGCCGATTTGTGTTGGGCGAGCAACAAAGATTGCACAATTTTTAACGAGTGAGACGAAAACATATGAAGGTGAAGTGACATTAGGGTTTTCAACAACAACTGAAGATGCTTCTGGTGAAGTTGTGGAAACGAAACATGTAGACCGTGTTATTACTCGTAAAGAAGTGGAAGAGGCTCTTGCGACATTAACAGGTACGATTGAGCAAATGCCTCCGATGTTTTCGGCTGTAAAAGTTAACGGAAAAAAATTATATGAATATGCAAGAGCAGGACAAGAGGTTGAACGTCCAGTTCGTACAATTACAATTCATGAATTTGTATTACTGGATGAACGTGAAGTGTTTGAAGGAGAAAATATTTCATTCCGTTTCCGTGTAACGTGTAGTAAAGGGACATATGTAAGAACGTTAGCGGTAATGATTGGTGAAAAACTTGGTTTTCCATCACATATGTCTCACCTTGTAAGAACGGCTTCAGGTGAATTTGTATTAGAAGATTGCATATCATTTGAAGAAATTGAAGAAAACGTGCAAAATGGAACAGTAGAGTCTATCTTCATTTCAATTGATGAAGCATTAAGTAAGTTCCCGAAAATGGTTGTAGATGAAAAGCAAGCAGAAAAAATAAAAAATGGTATGTTCTTAAAAAATGAATTGCAAATAACGGCGCCGTTTATAACAGTGTTTGATAAAAACGATCGTTGCCTTGCAATTTATGAGCACCATCCAAAACACCCTGGTATGCTAAAGCCGATGAAAGTACTTGTGAATAATCAAGAACTAAAGCTATAATGAATTATTGGAAGGATTATTACAGAAAAAGGTGAATTCAAGCGTGAAACTTATTCATTTAACTCATCCACATGAACAAAATAAATTAGAATTACCACCTACTGTAATGGCATTAGGATTTTTTGATGGCATTCATTTAGGACATCAATGTGTGATTCGAACTGCGAAACAAATAGCGGATGAAAAGGGATATAAAAGTGCAGTGATGACATTTTATCCGCATCCATCTGTTGTTTTAGGTAAAAAGGAAGCGCATGCGGAGTATATTACACCAATGTGTGATAAAGAAAAAATAGTCGAGAGTTTAGGAATCGATATATTATATGTTGTTAAATTCGATGAATCATTTGCAGGCTTATTGCCACAACAATTTGTAGATGATTATATTATTGGTTTAAATGTAAAGCATGTAGTAGCAGGGTTTGATTATTCATATGGACGTTTAGGAAAAGGAAAGATGGAGACTTTACCATTTCATGCAAGAGGGGAGTTTACACAGACTGTGATTGAAAAAGTTGAATTTCAAGAAGAGAAAGTAAGTTCTACGGCATTACGAAAGTTAATTCGAAATGGCGAAATGGAGCAAATTCCATCTATTTTAGGTAGAGCATATACAGTAGGAGGAACGGTTGTACACGGTGATAAACGTGGACGTCAAATTGGTTTCCCAACAGCTAATGTAGGTTTAAGTGATGAGTATCTATTACCACCTGTAGGTGTTTATGCAGTGAGATTAAAAGTTCACGATGAATGGTACGATGGTGTATGTAATATTGGATATAAACCAACCTTTAAAGAAGATGAGCGCCAACTATCTATTGAAGTGCACTTATTTGAATTTAACAAAGACATATATGATCAAAATGTTACAGTAGAGTGGCATATGCGTATAAGAGAAGAGAAGAAATTCAATGGCATCGATGAGTTAGTTGAACAAATCGCAAAAGATAAGAAAACAGCACAAGAATATTTTGCGAACGAAAATAATATACTTGCTTTTTCAAATGAAAAGTAGTATTCTATGTTATGTACTTTATGACAACCATTGCTTGGCATTGCGACTCACCGACGCTTGCTAGGTAATCGGGGGTTTAATTAATAGGAGGTGAAATAGGATGGCTTTAACACAAGAGCGTAAAAATGAAATCATTGCACAATTTAGAACTCATGAGACTGATACTGGTTCTCCAGAGGTTCAAATTGCTGTCCTAACGGAGCAAATTAACACTCTAAACGAGCACTTACGTACTCACAAGAAAGATCATCATTCACGTCGTGGTCTATTAAAGATGGTTGGTAAACGTCGTAACTTACTAACTTACCTTCGTAATAGCGATATCACACGTTACCGTGAATTAATCACAAAGCTTGGCTTACGTCGATAGTCAAAGAAGCGGGAATATTCCCGCTTTTTTGTTAGGTAAAAATATATCTTCTACTCTTTATAGCTTACTTCATTTTCGGTAATACTAGAGGTAGAATATTGTGATATACTATCCATTTACATAGAAGAATTGAATACTTTAAATTGAGAGGGGTACTTAAATGAGTCAAGAAAAGCAAGTCTTCTCGATAGATTTAGCTGGTCGCCAGCTAACAGTTGAAACAGGTCAGCTTGCAAAGCAAGCGAACGGAGCAGTATTAGTAAGATATGGCGATACAGCGGTTCTATCTACAGCAACTGCATCAAAAGAAGCAAAAAATGTAGATTTCTTCCCACTTACAGTAAACTATGAAGAGCGTTTATATGCAGTCGGAAAAATTCCTGGCGGTTTCATTAAACGTGAAGGTCGTCCAAGTGAAAAAGCAATTTTGGCAAGTCGTTTAATCGACCGTCCAATTCGTCCACTTTTCGCAGATGGTTTCCGTAACGAAGTACAAGTTGTCAGCATCGTAATGAGTGTTGATCAAGATTGTTCTTCTGAAATGGCAGCTATGCTTGGTTCTTCATTAGCGTTATCGATTTCAGACATTCCATTTGAAGGTCCGATCGCGGGTGCAACAGTTGGTCGTATTAACGGCGAATTCGTTATCAACCCAACAGTAGAACAGCAAGAACAAAGTGATATTCACCTTGTTGTAGCTGGTACGAAAGATGCAATTAACATGGTTGAAGCAGGAGCAGATCAAGTGCCTGAGGAAACAATGTTAGAAGCAATTATGTTTGGTCATGACGAAATTAAACGTTTAATTGCATTCCAAGAAGAGATTGTACAAGCTGTAGGTAAAGAGAAATCAGAAGTGAAACTTTATGAAGTTGACGCTGATCTTAACCAAGCTGTACGTGAAATGGCTGAGAAGGATATGCATTCTGCAATTCAAGTACATGAGAAACATGCACGTGAAGATGCAATTAACGAAGTGAAAAAGCGTGTAATTGAGCATTACGAAGCGCAAGAAGCTGATGCTGATACATTAGGACAAGTAAATGAGATTTTATATAAAATTGTAAAAGAAGAAGTACGTCGTCTTATTACAGTTGAGAAAATCCGCCCAGATGGCCGTAAAGGTGACGAAATCCGTCCATTAGCATCAGAGGTTGGCATTTTATCTCGTACACACGGTTCTGGTTTATTCACACGTGGACAAACACAAGCATTAAGTATTTGTACATTAGGCGCATTAGGCGATGTGCAAATTTTAGATGGCCTTGGTGTAGAAGAATCAAAACGCTTTATGCACCATTATAATTTCCCATCATTTAGTGTTGGTGAAACAAGACCAATGCGTGGACCAGGTCGTCGTGAAATCGGTCACGGTGCACTAGGAGAACGTGCTCTTGAGCCTGTAATTCCATCTGAAAAAGATTTCCCATACACAGTACGTCTTGTATCTGAAGTATTAGAATCAAATGGTTCTACTTCACAAGCGAGTATTTGTGGTAGTACTTTAGCAATGATGGATGCTGGTGTTCCACTTAAAGCTCCAGTTGCAGGTATTGCAATGGGACTAGTTAAAACTGGTGAGCATTACACAATTTTATCTGATATTCAAGGTATGGAAGATCATTTAGGTGATATGGACTTTAAAGTAGCAGGTACAGCACATGGTGTAACTGCATTACAAATGGACATTAAAATTGATGGTCTATCTCGTGAAATTTTAGAAGAAGCATTACAACAAGCGAAAGTTGGTCGTGTGCACATTCTAAATCATATGTTATCTGTTATTGCAGAGCCACGTACTGAATTATCAGCGTACGCTCCAAAGATTATTACAATGACAATTAACCCAGATAAAATCCGTGACGTTATCGGACCGAGCGGTAAACAAATCAATAAAATTATTGAAGAAACTGGCGTTAAGATTGACATCGAGCAAGATGGTACAGTATTCATTTCTTCAATAAATCAAGAAATGAACGACAAAGCTAAGAAAATTATCGAAGATATCGTTCGCGAAGTACAAGTAGGTGAAATCTACGAAGGAAAAGTGAAACGTGTTGAGAAATTCGGTGCTTTCGTTGAATTATTCAGCGGTAAAGATGGATTAGTTCACATTTCTGAACTTGCACTTGAGCGTGTAGGTAAAGTGGAAGACGTTGTAAAAATCGGTGATATAATTACAGTTAAAGTCATCGAGATTGACAAGCAAGGTCGTGTGAATTTATCTAGAAAAGTATTGCTAAAAGAAGAGCAGGAAAAAGAAGCTGCTAAAGAAGAAAACAAACAAGAGCAGCAATAAGTAAAAGCCAGTTTAACTGGCTTTTTTTGTTATGTAAAAATATGATTTACATATATTTTTATGTCAGTATAGGTATAGTTTTCATTATAACGCTCAAATTAACAAAGATAAGAAGAAAAATGGTTTTTATATAGTTAATGGGAGGGTTTATATGAAAGCTCGTATATTGGCATACATATGTATATTCTTTTTATATGTCAGTGTAGGCTCTTATTCCGTTTTTGCACAGGATCACTTATATGAAGAAATTCAAAAGCATGCAAAACAATATGAGATTGCACCGCAAAATGCGATGATTGATAAGATATGGAAAGCCACACCAGGATATAATGGAAGACAAGTTGATATGGAAGCATCCTATAAAAATATGAAGAAGTTAAAGAAATTTGATCAAAAACATCTTGAATTCAAGGAAGTATCGCCGAGTGTCCACTTAGAAGATTTATCACCAGCGCCAATTTATAGAGGGCATCCCAATAAAAAGATGGTGGGATTAACAATAAATGTGGCATGGGGAAATGAGTATTTGCCTCGTATATTAGAAATATTGAAAAAACATGATGTGAAGGCGACTTTCTTTTTAGAAGGACGTTGGGTGAAAGAAAATTTACGATTTGCAAAAATGATTGTCGATGCAAATCAAGAAGTCGGAAATCATTCTTACACACACCCTAATATGAAAACGTTATCGTCTGATGAAATAAGAGATCAGTTACAAAAAACAAATCGAATGATTGAAGCAGCTACGAATCAAAAGGTAAGATGGTTCGCGCCGCCGAGTGGAAGTTTTCGGGATGAAGTCGTGAAAATTGCAGATGATTTTCAAATGGGAACGATTATGTGGACTGTCGATACAATTGATTGGAAGCGACCTGAGCCAGATGTACTATTGCAGAGAGTAATGAGAAAAATACATCCAGGTGCTATCGTATTAATGCATCCTACTTCGTCCACAACAGAAGCATTAGATACAATGATTACAAAATTGAAGGAACAAGGATATAAAGTAGGGAATATAACAGAATTACTGGATGAAAAACGTGTGGATTAAATACATTTGCATGACATTCATCCTTAAACTTGTTATCATTAAATAATAGCACTTATTTAGAGAAACTGGCAGTAGGAGGAAAGTTTTTGATTAAAAAATATACTTGTAAAAATGGTGTAAGAATAGTTATGGAGAATATACCAACTGTAAGATCGGTTGCGATTGGTATTTGGATCCATGCAGGATCAAGAAATGAAAATGAAAAAAATAACGGGATTTCTCACTTTTTAGAGCATATGTTCTTTAAAGGGACGGAAACACGTAGTGCACGCGAAATTGCAGAATCATTTGATAGCATTGGTGGGCAAGTAAATGCTTTTACTTCAAAAGAATACACTTGTTACTATGCAAAAGTGCTAGATGAGCATGCTAAATATGCTTTAGATGTATTAGCAGATATGTTCTTTAATTCAACATTTGATGAAGAAGAACTGAAAAAAGAGAAGAATGTCGTATGTGAAGAAATTAAAATGTACGAAGATGCTCCAGATGATATTGTGCATGATATGTTAACGAAAGCAACATATGAAACGCATCCGCTTGGATATCCTATTTTAGGAACAGAAGAGACGCTTAATACGTTTACAGGTGATACGCTACGTCAATATATTAAGGATCATTACACACCTGAAAATGTAGTTGTATCAATTGCAGGAAATATTGATGAAGCCTTTTTACAAACGGTAGAGCAATATTTCGGTAGTTATGAAGGAACGACAAACCGTGAACAAGTACATAGCCCAATTTTCCATTTTAATAAGGTAGCACGTAAAAAGGAAACAGAACAAGCCCATTTATGTTTAGGATATAAAGGCTTACAAATGGGACACGAAGATATTTATAACTTAATTGTATTAAATAACGTTTTAGGCGGTAGTATGAGTAGCCGTTTATTCCAAGAAGTACGTGAGCAACGAGGGTTAGCTTACTCAGTATTTTCTTACCATTCTTCTTATGAAGATACAGGTATGTTAACGCTGTATGGTGGAACAGGTAGCCAACAATTAGATACACTGTATGAAACAATGCAAGAAACATTAGAAACATTGAAAAATACAGGTATTACAGAAAAAGAGCTTATGAATAGTAAAGAGCAATTAAAAGGAAACTTAATGTTAAGTTTAGAAAGTACGAATAGCCGTATGAGCCGTAATGGTAAAAATGAATTGCTACTTCGTAAGCATCGTTCACTTGATGAGATTATTGAAAGTGTAAACACTGTAACGAAAGAAAATGTTGATGAGTTAATTCGTAACATGTTTACAGATGAATTCTCTGCTGCATTAATTAGTCCAGATGGAAAACTTCCAAAAGGAATAAAACTGTAATTACTATATATGATTTAAAAATAACCGTATCTCTTTTAAATGAGATACGGTTATTTTTTGTGGGTATATAGAATAGGTACTAATTATGGATAACTTAAATGAATAATTTGGGTAGGGGGAGAGAGTATGCGATTAAGTGAACTAAGTGGGAAAGAAATTGTTAATTTAGAAAGAGCAGAAAAAATGGGGGTTTTAGGTTATGTGGATTTAGAGGTTGATGAGAAGGATGGACAAATACAGGCTCTTATTATACCTGCTGGGAAATGGGGAGGTTTCAAAAAGGAACCACAAGAAATAAGAGTAGCATGGAGGCAAATTAAAAAAGTGGGGCATGATATGATTCTTTGTGATATTACAGATCGTTCAAATTCGAAGTGAAAGATGGCCATTTTGGTCATCTTTTTTTGTTCATTTTACTCAGAGCAAAATCCAACAGAATGTCTTCTCCTATGCCGAAGTTTGAGGTGGGGCCTTCCGGCATACAAATAGCGGGATACATGATAGGTGCTTTTTGTTTTTCAATCACCTAAAACTCGTACATTACATATGATGTGGAGGAAAAAGAAAAAGTAGGCACTTTTCTTATAAATGACAGAAAAAGAAGGTGAATTAGGGAATGTTGACTGAGATGCATATTGCTGTCATAGGAGGAGATGCAAGACAGCTAGAAGTAATTCGCAAGCTCGTTGAATTGGATGCGAAACTTTCATTGATAGGGTTTGATCAGTTAGACCATGGCTTCACAGGGGCAGCAAAAGAAAGTATACAAAATTTAGATTTCACTTCTTTAGATGCAATTATTTTGCCAGTTGCAGGTACAAATGCAAAGGGAGAAGTAGATACTATTTTTTCAAATGAAAAAGTTTCTATAACGAAAGAACAAATTGAAAATACACCAGAACATTTTACTATATATTCAGGTATTGGTACGCCTTACTTGGAAAATCTCGTATCTACTACAAACCGTAAACTAATTAAATTATTTGATCGTGATGATGTGGCAATCTACAATTCTATACCAACTGTAGAAGGTACATTAATGATGGTAATTCAACATACCGACTATACAATTCATGGTTCTAATGTAATGGTTTTAGGATTTGGTAGAACAGGGATGAGCGTTGCCAGAGCATTTCAATCATTAGGAGCCCATGTCAAAGTTGGAGCAAGACGATCGGAACATATTGCACGTATTACAGAAATGATGTTTTCTCCTTTTCATATGCAGAACATTGAGAAAGAAGTAGGGGATATCGATATTGTCATTAATACAATTCCGCATCTCGTTGTGACAGCAAATGTCATTTCAAAAATGCCGGCCCATACGTTAGTAATTGATTTAGCTTCTAAACCAGGTGGTACCGACTTTAGATATGCGGAAAAAAGGGGAGTTAAAGCGCTGTTAGCACCTGGATTACCAGGTATTGTTGCTCCAAAAACAGCAGGACAAATTTTAGCGAACGTTCTTTCTCAGTTATTAGCAGAAGATGTAATCGCAAGAAAGGAGAATGGGGAATGAATTTAAAAGGGAAAAGAATAGGGTTTGGTTTTACTGGTTCACATTGTACGTACGAAGAAGTAATGCCTCATTTAGAAAAGTTAATTGCTGAGGGGGCTGAAGTGCGTCCAGTTGTTTCTTACACTGTTCAATCAACAAATACGAGATTTGGCGAAGGGGCAGAATGGATTAAAAAGATTGAAGAAGTAACAGGTTTTAAAGCGATTAATTCAATCGTTGGCGCAGAACCACTTGGACCTAAAATCCCATTAGATTGTATGGTAATTGCTCCTTTAACAGGAAATTCTATGAGTAAATTTGCGAATGCAATGACAGACTCTCCAGTACTAATGGCAGCAAAAGCGACGCTAAGAAATGGCAAGCCTGTCGTATTGGCCGTTTCGACGAATGATGCTTTAGGGCTTAATGGAGTAAATCTCATGCGCCTAATGGCCACAAAAAACATCTACTTCGTCCCATTCGGTCAAGACGCACCAGAGAAAAAACCGAACTCAATGGTAGCTCGCATGGAGCTGCTTGAAGATACAGTATTAGAAGCACTGCAAGGGAAGCAATTGCAACCGGTTGTCGTAGAAAAATTCAGATATATGAATTAAAAAACGAAAAAAAACGGACAATTTTTGATGAAACCATCATTCTTACTGTAGAATATGATAAAATTAACGTTATTAAGATTAGAAGGGGTATTCTATACTCCTTCTCATTCTAAGTTATAGAAGGATTGGTATCTAGAAAGGGGCATAGTGATGGAAAAGCAAAAAACTTTTCATGTCGCTGTAGTTGGAGCAACCGGCGCAGTTGGTGAACAAATGTTAAATACTTTAGAGAAACGAGAATTTCCAATCGGGAAGTTAACGTTACTTTCATCTAAACGATCTGCAGGTAAGAAACTTGTATTTAAAGGCGAAGAATTTACAGTTCAAGAGGCAACTCCTGAAAGTTTTGAAGGAGTAGATATCGCACTATTTAGTGCTGGTGGATCTGTATCAAAACAATTAGCGCCAGAAGCAGCAAAGCGCGGTGCGATTGTTGTTGATAATACAAGTGCATTCCGTATGACAGAAAACGTGCCACTTGTTGTACCTGAAGTAAATGAAAACGACTTAAAAGAACATAACGGTATTATTGCAAATCCAAACTGTTCTACAATTCAAATGGTAGTAGCTCTTGAGCCAGTTCGTCAGCAATATGGTTTAAAACGAGTAATCGTTTCCACATATCAAGCTGTATCAGGTGCTGGTGCGGCAGCGATTGAAGAACTTCATGAACAATCACAAGCAATCTTAAATGGTGAAGAAGTGAAGGCGAATGTTTTACCTGTATCAGGTGATAAGAAACATTTCCCGATTGCTTTCAACGCGATTCCACAGATTGATAAGTTCCAAGATAATGGATTTACATTTGAAGAAATGAAAATGATTAATGAAACGAAAAAAATTATGCATATGCCAGAGCTAGAAGTAGCGGCAACATGTGTACGTTTACCAGTTGTATCAGGTCACTCTGAGTCTGTTTACATTGAAGTAGAAAAAGAGGGCGTAACAGTAGAGGAATTAAAGAACTTACTTGCAAATGCGGAAGGTATCGTTCTGCAAGATAACCCAGAAGAGCAATTATATCCAATGCCAGCTACTGCAGTAGGTAAAAACGAAGTATTCGTTGGAAGAATCCGTAAAGATTTAAATAACGATAAAGGATTCCATCTTTGGGTCGTATCTGATAACTTATTAAAAGGCGCTGCATGGAATTCTGTTCAAATTGCAGAGCGCTTAGTAAAATTACAATTAGTGTAAACGGCTAAGAGAAGGTGCAAAATATGAAAATTATTGTTCAAAAATTTGGTGGCACATCTGTACGTGATGAAAATGGACGTAAGCATGCGCTTCATCATATAAAAAAATCGCTAGATGCGGGTTATAAAGTAGTGACTGTCGTATCTGCTATGGGTCGTAAAGGTGAACCATATGCAACTGATACGTTGTTAAGTCTTGTAAATCAAGAGGAATCTCACATTTCTAATCGTGAGCAAGATTTATTATTATCATGCGGAGAATTAATCTCAGCAATCGTTTTCTCTAACATGTTAAATGAGAACGGTATAAAAGCGGCGGCATTAAATGGTGCACAAGCTGGTTTTGTAACAAATGATGATTTTACAAATGCTAAGATTATTGAAATGAATTGTGATCGTATACACGAAGAGCTAGAAAATGTAGATGTAATCGTTGTGACAGGATTCCAAGGACAAACGAAAAAAGGTGATACGACAACACTTGGACGCGGAGGTAGTGATACTTCAGCTTCAGCTTTAGGTGTTGCGCTTCATGCTGAATATATCGATATCTTCACAGATGTAGAAGGTGTGATGACTGCGGATCCTCGCATTGTAAAAGATGCACGTCATCTTCAAACTGTAACGTATAACGAAATTTGTAACATGGCATACCAAGGTGCAAAAGTCGTTCATCCACGTGCAGTTGAAATTGCGATGCATGCAAAAGTACCGCTTCGTGTACGTTCTACGTACTCTGATAGTGAAGGTACGCTTATTTCAGCATCTGACGGCGCTACAAAAGGCCGTGATGTAGAAGAACGTCCTGTTACAGGTATTGCACATGTATCAAATGTAACGCAAATTAAAGTACTTGCAAAAGAAACAGCATATGATTTGCAGCAGCATGTGTTTAAAGAAATGGCGAATGAAGGAATCAGTGTCGATTTAATTAACATTTCACCTACTGGGGTAGCTTATACGGTGAGTGATAATGTATCAAATCGTGCAGTTGAACTATTACAAAACCTTGGATATGAGCCAATTGTGACAGAGCATTGTGCGAAAGTATCTATTGTAGGAGCTGGAATGGCAGGATACCCAGGGGTTACTGCGAAAATCGTTACAGCTTTAGCTGAAAAAGGTATTCAAATTCTGCAATCAGCAGATAGTCATACAACTATTTGGGTTCTTGTAAAAGAAACTGATTTAGTGGAGGCTGTAAATGCATTACATAGTGCGTTTGAGCTTTCAAAAGAAAAGCAACTGGAACAATAAGGAGTGAGACCATGATAGATTTTGGGACAATTGCAACCGCGATGGTAACACCGTTTGATATAAACGGCAATATCGATTTTGCAAAGACAACGAAATTGGTAAATTATTTAATTGATAACGGTACAACAGCAATCGTGGTAGGAGGAACGACAGGAGAATCTCCTACATTAACTTCAGAAGAAAAAGTAGCGTTATATCGCCATGTCGTATCTGTTGTCGATAAAAGGGTGCCCGTAATCGCTGGAACAGGTAGTAATAATACGCATGCTTCTATTGACTTAACAAAAAAGGCAACAGAGGTTGGTGTTGATGCAGTAATGCTAGTAGCACCGTATTATAACAAACCGAGTCAAGAAGGAATGTATCAGCACTTTAAAGCAATTGCTGAAAGCACGCCGCTTCCGGTTATGCTATATAACGTTCCAGGACGATCTATTGTACAAATCTCCGTTGATACAGTTGTTCGTTTATCAGAAATAGAAAACATTGTTGCGATTAAAGATGCAGGCGGCGATGTGTTAACAATGACAGAAATCATTGAAAAAACAGCGGACGACTTTGCAGTATACAGCGGTGATGACGGTTTAACGCTACCAGCTATGGCAGTTGGAGCGAAAGGTATCGTTTCTGTAGCATCTCATGTTATCGGAAATGAAATGCAAGAAATGATTGCAGCGTTCCAAGCAGGTGAATTTAAGAAGGCGCAAAAATTACATCAATTACTTGTAAGAGTAACGGATTCATTATTTATGGCGCCAAGTCCAACACCAGTAAAAACAGCGTTACAAATGGTTGGATTAGATGTAGGTTCTGTACGTTTACCACTTCTTCCATTAACAGAAGAAGAAAGAGTAACGTTACAATCTGTTATGCAATCTATCCCTCGTTAATAAAAAATGACCTAGTGTAGAACTAGGTCATTTTTTATTTGTATGAAAGTCTTTCCCTCTCTTTTCTTATCTTACCTATATATGTTTTTATAAGATCATTAACTGGTTTTTCATTATATATTGCAACATGTAAAAGAAAATAATCTTAACCCTTTAAAGGAATTAAAAAGTCATAGTTATTTATAGAATGAACGCTTATATAAACGTAATAAAGTACCAATTCTATTTTTGAGAGTAATTACTTCAAATATGACGTAATTCATAAAAAAACTCCATTTTATAAGTATTTTTGTTCAATTCTAGAAAAATAAGTCTTTAAAATCTATATTATGAAATAAATTTAGAGTATTTATAGCTATTTCTTCAAAACGATATGGGGTACGAAATCGGAGTAAATATAAAGGACATCAGTTCGATAAGTTTGTTGGGAATGCGTTCTTTTCCTTTTTCTTTCGCACGATTTAACTTGTGTTCTATTTCTTGTATCAGGTATAATATGGCTAAGTAGCTTAGTACGGGTATGCTTAGCAAAATTGGTAAAAATTATAATTTGATTACATTTTCATATCATATCGAATAAGATATTTGATTTATATAATGAAAGAGAGGTGAAACCTGGTTTAAAAAATAAACAAGGACATGATATCGCATAACGGTAAGGACATTCGTCTTGGACGGTGAATATATGGTGGTTGTAGAGTTTCCCCTGGTGTCTCTGCAATTTTAGTGAAATCAGTGTTTGAAAGATTTTTAAACCAGGCAACAACATGAAGAGAAAAGAGAATGAGTCTGTTAAAGTATTTGCTCTTGGTGGAGTAGGTGAAATCGGGAAAAACATGTACTGTGTTGAAATTGATTCTGAAATCTTTATTGTAGATGCAGGGTTAATGTTTCCGGGAGATGAAATGTTTGGAATTGATATCGTTATTCCTGATATTACATATTTAGTAGAAAACCAAGAGCGAGTAAAAGGTTTATTTATTACTCACGGTCATGAAGATCATATTGGTGGCATTGTTTACGTACTTCGTAAATTATCAATTCCAGTGTATGCAACGAAATTAACGGTAGGACTTATACAAGAAAAACTTGGCGAAGCGGGTATGTTAGGCCGTGTAGACTTAAAAACAATCGATTCAAATTCGACAGTAGAGTTTAATACTACAACAGTGTCATTCTTTGGAACGACACATAGTATTCCAGATTCTGTTGGTGTTTGTTTCCATACATCAAAAGGTGCTATCGTATATACGGGAGACTTTAAATTTGATCAAACTCCAATTGGAAATAGTGGAGCAGACCTTGGGAAAATGGCTCAAATCGGAAATGAAGGCGTTCTATGCTTATTATCTGATAGTACAAATGCTGAGCGTCCAGGCTATACAGGTTCTGAAAAAGAAGTTGGTGTAGAAATTTCTAAAGTGTTCTACGGCGCAGAAGGACGTATTATCGTTGCTTCATTTGCATCGAATGTACATCGTATTCAACAAGTATTTGATGCAGCTGCTGAAACAGGACGAAAAGTAGCGGTTGTAGGACGTAGTATGGTGAAAGTGGTAGATATCGCAAGACGTCTTGGTTATTTAGATGTTCCAGAAGGTATGGTTATTTCACTACAAGAAGTAGACAATTTCCCAGAGAAAAAGGTAGCTATTTTAACGACAGGTAGCCAAGGTGAACCGATGGCAGCACTTTCTAGAATGGCGAAGCAAGCTCATAAACAAATTTCAATTCGTAAAGGTGATACGGTTATTATTGCGGCTTCTCCAATTCCGGGTAATGAAATATCTGTATCAAAAATTATTGACTTGTTATTTAGAGCGGGAGCTGAAGTTGTTTATTACGGTGAAAGAAAAGTTCACGTTTCCGGTCATGGTAGCCAAGAAGAATTAAAATTAATGTTAAATTTAATGAAACCGAAATATTTTGTACCCGTACATGGTGAGTTCCGTATGCAAAAAGCACATGCATACTTAGCTGAAGATGTAGGTATTGCAAGAGAAAATATCTTTATCGTAGAAAAAGGCGATGTAATTGCTTTTGGTGACGATGAAGCAAACTTAGTTGGCAAAGTGCAAGCTGGTAATGTGTTAATTGATGGATTAGGTGTAGGTGACGTTGGTAATATCGTTCTTCGAGATAGAAAAATGTTATCTCAAGATGGAATATTAGTAGTTGTTGTAACACTGGGTAAAGATGAAAAGAAAATTATATCTGGTCCAGAAATCATTTCACGTGGTTTTGTGTATGTACGTGAATCAGAAGCGTTAATTGACCGCTCTACAGAGATTGTACGTATGATTGTTGAGCAATCAATTAAAGAATATTCAATTGAATGGTCTATGTTAAAACAAAATATTCGTGAATTATTAGGGCAGTTCTTGTACGAAGAGACGAAGAGAAAACCTATGATTTTACCGATTATTATGGAAGTATAAAAAAGATCACCTTTACGGGTGATCTTTTTTCTTTTTTCACTCTATCGAATGAAATTTATAACTTAAGAAATACTAGTTATATACGAGTGAAAGGGGATGCGATATGACAGAACGTGATCGTTATACAAATGAAGAGAAAGAGGCTGAACCGAAAGAAACCGGAAAAGAAGCTTCAATAGTGGAAAAAATTCAACAGCTTGGACAAACGAATGTACCACAAATGAATGAATCACGTATTCATTGTTTAACAATCATTGGACAGGTGGAAGGTCATGTTCAGTTGCCACCGCAAAATAAAACAACAAAATATGAGCATATCATTCCGCAAATTGTTGCGATAGAACAAAATCCGAAAATTGAAGGTTTACTTTTAATATTAAATACGGTTGGAGGTGACGTTGAAGCTGGGTTAGCAATTTCTGAGATGGTAGCTTCGCTTTCAAAGCCAACGGTATCACTTGTTCTGGGTGGAGGACATTCTATTGGTGTGCCAATTGCTGTCTCTACGGATTATTCATTTATTGCAGAAACTGCGACGATGACAATTCATCCGATTCGTCTAACAGGTCTTGTTATAGGTGTGCCGCAAACATTTGAGTATTTAGATAAAATGCAAGAAAGAGTTATTCGATTTGTGACGAAACATTCGAAAGTTACAGAAGATCGTTTTAAAGAGCTAATGTTTGCGAAAGGGAATTTAACGCGGGATATTGGTACGAATGTAATTGGTGGAGATGCAGTGAAGTATGGTCTTATAGATGATGTCGGTGGTATTGGAAATGCGATTCGAAAATTAAACGAATTAATAGATGCTCGCGGGGATGATCATGCAGAAGGGACAATGTTACAATGATTTTATATACAATTATGCCAGAGCAACTCGTGTATCCAGCCGATTATTCGCAATGTGAAAGTCAAAAAGTCGTAAATATAAACGGTGTTGAATTAATGGTTTCTGAAGAAGAACATGGGTGTTATTCTATTGTGCGTGTGTTAAGTACGGATCCGTATCACTACTTAGAATTTGAGCCTGGCCAGAAAATAACCTTTTAGCAAAAAGAAGGATTTTGTTTAGAAGCTATGGTATAATATAAAAAACAAGACGGTTGAGCAGCCATGAGAGGGCTGCTTTCTTCTGTTTATTTAACATTTTACAAGAAGTGTAAAAATAGAAGATATAAAGACCTGAAAAAATAGAGAAAACAAACATATAAGCAGAGTTTTTTAGGAAGTTTTACTTATATGTAGAACACGAGGTGAAGAAATGGCAAAACAAAAGCAAAGAGGGACGAAGGCAAAGGCAAGACGTACGATAAAGCCAACTTTGTATTATGAAATCGTCGGTTTAACTCTTTTTGCACTTTCAATCATTACGATTTTACAGCTAGGCGTTGTAGGGAAATCGTTTGTGTTATTTTTTCGCTTCTTCTTTGGTGAGTGGTACATAATTGGTGTGTTAGGTGTAATAGCTTTATCAGTTTCATTCGTTATAAAACGTGGATGGCCGAACCTATTAAATAAACGGTTAATCGGTTTTTATTTAATAGTATTGGCGATATTAATGTTTAGTCATATTACATTATTTAACCTTCTTACAAAAGATGGAGCAGTGCAAAATACTTCTGTTATTGTGAGTACGAAAGATAATTTCTTTCTTGAAATGAAAAAAGGGCCAGATAGCGTTCATTTAGGTGGTGGCATGTTTGGTGCGCTTATGTTTGCTACATGTTACTTCTTATTTGACGAAGTAGGAGCTTATATTATTGGTATTATTTTAGTTATTCTCGGTATACTTTGTATAACAAATAAGCATATTGGAGAAGTGTTAGCTCCAGTTGGTAGAGTTCTTAGAAGTCAATTTCAAGTGATGCAAGGGGACTATAAAGATTGGAGAGCTAAAAGAACGGCTGAACAAACAGAAAAGAAAAAAACAACAAGAAGCACAAGAAGCAAACGTGCTGCAGAACAAGAAGAAATTATTGAGCCGATGGAAGAAATCTCAATTGATCCTCCGATTATTTCGAATTTCACTGAGAATTATCCTGTAAATGAAGAAGAGGATAAACGAATTGAAGTAGAGCAAGAAGAGTTAATCACTTCACCGTTTATTGAAGAGACTCCACCAGTTGAAGAGCCGAAGAAAAAGCGTGGAGAAAAAATCGTTGAATCGCTAGAGGGTGAAACACAAGCACCTCCTATGCAATTTTCAAATGTAGAAAATAAAGATTACAAGCTTCCTGCGCTTGATATATTGAAATTTCCAAAGAATAAGCAAGTTACAAATGAAAATGCGGAAATTTATGAGAATGCTCGTAAATTAGAACGTACTTTCCAAAGTTTTGGAGTGAAAGCGAAAGTAACAAAAGTACATAGAGGTCCTGCAGTTACAAAATATGAAGTGTATCCTGATATGGGAGTAAAGGTAAGCAAAATCGTCGGTTTAAGTGATGATTTAGCACTTGCGTTAGCGGCGAAAGACATTCGTATTGAAGCGCCTATTCCCGGGAAATCAGCTGTAGGAATTGAAGTGCCGAACTCAGAAGTCTCCATGGTAACGCTTAGAGAAGTTCTTGATTCTAAAGCTAACAATCATCCGGAAGAGAAGTTGTTAATAGGCCTTGGACGAGATATTACAGGTGAAGCTGTATTAGCCCGCTTAAATAAAATGCCCCATTTACTAGTTGCAGGTGCGACAGGTAGTGGGAAAAGTGTATGTATTAACGGTATTATTGTTAGTATTTTAATGCGTGCAAAACCACATGAAGTAAAATTAATGATGATTGATCCGAAAATGGTAGAGTTAAATGTATATAACGGTGTGCCTCATTTGTTAACACCAGTTGTAACGGATCCGAAAAAGGCATCGCAAGCATTGAAAAAAGTTGTGAGTGAAATGGAGCGCCGTTATGAGTTATTTGCTCATAGTGGTACGCGTAATATTGAAGGATATAATGATTATATAAAAGAGCATAATAGTCAATCAGAAGCGAAACAACCAGAATTACCGTATATTGTAGTAATTGTGGATGAGTTAGCAGATTTAATGATGGTTGCTTCGTCGGATGTAGAGGATGCGATTATGCGTTTAGCGCAAATGGCTCGTGCTGCTGGTATTCATTTGATTATTGCAACGCAACGTCCGTCAGTTGATGTCATTACGGGAGTTATTAAAGCGAATATTCCATCACGTATTGCATTCGCTGTATCATCTCAAACAGATTCTCGTACAATTCTTGACGGTGGTGGTGCAGAGAAACTGCTAGGTCGTGGAGATATGCTATTTATACCAATTGGTGCATCGAAGCCTGTACGTGTACAAGGTGCGTTTTTATCAGATGATGAAGTTGAGAGAGTTGTAGAATATGTGATTGGTCAGCAAAAAGCGCAATATCAAGAAGATATGATCCCGCAAGATGTTCCTGATACGAAGCAGGAAGTAGAAGATGAATTATACGATGAAGCAGTTCAGCTCGTAGTGGAAATGCAAACAGCATCTGTTTCTATGTTGCAACGTAGGTTTAGAGTTGGTTATACGCGTGCTGCCCGTTTAATTGATGCAATGGAAATGAATGGTGTAGTAGGTCCTTATGAAGGTAGTAAACCACGAGAAGTGCTCATTAATGATGTACAAGAAAAAAGTTCATAAAAAAAGCCTAATTGTTTTTACAATTAGGCTTTTTTATATGCTGGTTTTGTTATATACTATATTCAGCGATAAAGAAAGGGCTTACATTTAAGGTGGTTCTTTAGAATACGAATACTTTGGTGTGGTTTTTTGTGAACGTTCGATATTTCATGTAGAAAAATGTTAAATTTTGTTGACACGTATGGGAGCAAGTGGTAAGATTACTTCGAAAAGAATCACTGCCTCATATAATCTTGGAGATAAGGTCCATAAGTTTCTACCTGGCAACCATGAATTGCTAGACTATGAGGGGAAAAGTGTGTAACAAAGGATGTAAGAGATCTTTGTGCCGAACTTTTTCTCGCTATGAGGAATGTTTATGGTGCAAAGTTTTTTTTATGCAGTAAAGAGTGAAAATTTTTTTTAAAAAAATTATTAATATTTATTCGACAATTATGCTTATTTTTAGTATTTAGCAATTTTTATTATGTTGTAAGTTGAAAAAAGAGAAAAGAAGTCTTACATCAGAGGTCGAATAATTGAAATGCGGGGGAGTCTTATGTCAGTAAAATCCGATAGTCGTCACCTATATTTACGGGTGATTGATCACATCAAAGAAAAGATTAAAGATGGGGCTTACAAAGAAAGACAAAAGTTGCCATCAGAGTTTGATTTAGCGAAAGAACTTGGCGTAAGTAGAGCGACTTTAAGGGAAGCGCTGCGTATTTTAGAAGAAGAAAATGTTGTCATTCGTAGACATGGTGTAGGAACATTTGTAAATGCAAAACCGTTATTTTCTTCTGGGATTGAACAACTTTCTAGTATTACAGATATGATTTCTAGTGTGGGGAAAACACCAGGAACTATCTTTTTATCATCATCTACAACAAGTTTAACAGAAGAAGAAAAAGAGAAGTTTAATAGTGAAGATGGTTTTAATGCAGTGATGATTGAGCGTGTGCGTACAGCAGATGGGGAACCTGTTGTATATTGTATCGATAAACTTGCAAAAGAAATCTTGC
Organism: Bacillus cereus group sp. MYBKT111-2; assembly: GCF_051915205.1. Lineage (NCBI taxonomy): Bacteria > Bacillati > Bacillota > Bacilli > Caryophanales > Bacillaceae > Bacillus > Bacillus cereus group sp. MYBKT111-2. Next base: position 87,566 of record NZ_JBQAEG010000001.1, on the reverse strand, counting down.
CAGATTTATCGGGATACAACGAAGAATCATTGCTTACAGTGATACATAACAATACGCACAAACGTATCACATACGCAGTTGCTCATATTGAGCCAATTGGCTATCATCCGAAAATCTCACCGATTTTGGAATGTGAACCGGAAACGGCACTGCTAGTATTAAAACAAATGCACTATGATCAAAATGATGAGCCAATCTTATATTCTATCAATTACTTTAGAGCTGATAAGTTTAGCTTCCACGTATTAAGAAAACGTATGTAGGTAGGTTCCTTTTTAGGGAGGTGACAGCAAGAAGTTAGGGACAGCAGCGTATAAAAAATAGACAAATCATTTCAGGAGGGGTTTCTAGTATGAAGAAAAAAACAGGTCTTTTATTATCATTAACATTAGCAGCAAGTGCGGTGTTAGGTGCATGTGGTAACTCGGATAAAGCGAGTAGCGACAAAAAAGAGTTTAAAGTTGGTATGGTTACGGATGTTGGGGGCGTTGATGACAAATCATTTAACCAATCAGCTTGGGAAGGTTTAACGAAATTCGGTAAAGACAATAATTTAAAGAAAAATGAAGGATATCGTTATCTTCAATCAAGTAAAGATGCTGATTATATCCCGAACTTAACGAAGTTTGCGAAAGATCATTATAACACAACATTTGGTATTGGTTACTTAATGGAAAAATCAATCGAAAAAGTGGCTGAGCAGTATCCAAAAGAGCAATTTGCGATTGTAGATACAGTTGTAGAAAAGCCAAACGTAACAAGTATTACATTTAAAGACCATGAAGGTTCATTCCTAGTTGGTGCTGTAGCAGCAATGACGACAAAATCAAATAAAGTTGGTTTTGTTGGTGGCGTGAAGAGTCCATTAATTACAAAATTTGAATCAGGTTTCAAAGCTGGTGCAAAAGCAGTAAACCCAAATATCGAAATCGTATCACAATATGCTGATGCATTTGATAAGCCGGAAAAAGGATCAGTATTAGCTTCAGCAATGTACGGTGGAGGCGTTGACGTAATTTATCATGCATCTGGTGCAACTGGTAACGGTGTATTCACAGAAGCGAAAAACCGTAAGAAAAAAGGTGAAAATGTTTGGGTAATCGGTGTTGACCGTGACCAAAATCAAGAAGGTATGCCTGAAAACGTAACTTTAACATCAATGGTAAAACGTGTTGATATTGCAGTAGCAAAAGTAGCACAAGAAGCGAAAGACGGTAAATTAAAAGGCGGTAAAGTAGAAGAATTCGGATTAAAAGATGACGGTGTTGGTATTGCGAAAACTACTGACAATGTGAAAAAAGTAAATCCAGAAATCTTAACAAAAGTAGAAGAGCTTGAGAAGAAAATCACTGACGGTGAAATTAAAGTCCCTGCAACTGATGAAGAATATAAAACATATGAAGCTTCTCTAAAGAAATAATAATAGAGAAATAGCAAAGGTTAGTTCGTAGAACTAACCTTTGCATATATAAAAATACTTTTAATAGAGTGTAATTAGGGAGTGTTCCCTGCTAAAAGGAGGAACAAAATGGAATACGTAATTGAGATGAACAATATTACAAAAGTATTCCCAGGCATTGTAGCGAATGACGATATTACGCTGCAAGTAAAACAGGGAGAAATACATGCTTTACTTGGAGAAAATGGTGCAGGGAAATCCACATTGATGAATGTACTATTTGGTTTGTACCAACCAGAACAAGGTGAAATTAAAATTAAAGGAAAACCTGTAAAAATTACAAATCCGAATATAGCAAATGACCTTGGTATTGGGATGGTCCATCAGCATTTTATGCTTGTTCATAATTTTACAGTTACAGAGAATATTATTCTTGGAAATGAGCCGAAGAAAAACGGGAAAATTGCTGTTGAAGAAGCGGCAAAAGAAATTAAGCAATTATCTGAACAGTATGGTTTGGCTGTTGATCCACATGCGAAAATTGAAGATATTTCTGTTGGGATGCAGCAAAGGGTTGAAATATTAAAGACTCTTTATCGTGGTGCTGAGATTTTAATATTTGATGAGCCAACCGCGGTGTTAACTCCTCAAGAAATTCATGAGTTGATTCAAATTATGAAAAAGCTTGTGCAAGAGGGGAAATCTATTATCCTTATTACACATAAGTTGAAAGAAATTATGGAAGTTTGCGATCGTTGTACAATTATTCGTAAAGGTAAGGGGATTGGTACTGTTGATGTAGCGGAAACGGATGAGCATAAACTTGCAGAGTTAATGGTCGGACGTCAAGTGAATTTTAAAACAGAAAAAATAGAAGCTAAACCAATGGAAGAAGTACTATCTATTGCAAACCTAATTGTTCATGATACGCGCAAGTTACCTGCTGTAAAAGGCCTTGACTTAACTGTTCGTGCAGGAGAAATCGTTGGGATTGCAGGGATTGATGGAAATGGTCAAAGTGAATTAATAGAGGCGATTACTGGTTTACGAAAAGTTGAGTCAGGTTCTATTGCAATTAAAGGAAAAGAAATAACGAATTGGCCTGTTCGAAGAATAACAGAAGAGGGGATTGGTCATATTCCTGAAGACCGTCATAAACACGGACTTGTTCTCGATTTTTCTGTTCGGGACAATATTGTTTTACAAACATACTATAAAAATCCATTTTCAAAGAAAGGGATTTTAAATTTTAGTAAAATTACAGAAAAAGCGAAAGCACTTATTGAACAGTTTGATGTACGTACACCTAGTGAACAAACGTTAGCTCGCGCTCTATCTGGTGGAAACCAACAAAAGGCAATTATTGCACGTGAGGTAGATCGTAATCCAGATTTACTAATTGCAGCACAGCCGACACGTGGTTTAGATGTAGGTGCGATTGAATTTATTCATAAAAAATTAATTGAGCAGAGAGATAATGGTAAGGCAGTATTGCTTTTATCTTTAGAACTGGATGAAATTTTAAATGTAAGCGATCGAGTGGCTGTTATATATGAAGGGAAAATTGTAGCAATTGTGGATGCGAAAGAAACAAATGAACAACAGCTTGGATTATTAATGGCCGGCGGGACAGGGAAAGAGAAGGTGAACACAAATGGCTAAAAAATTTTTAACAGAACGAACAATTAATATTTTAGTACCTGTGTTATCCGTAGTTTTCGGTTTACTTGTTGGTGCCATTGTAATGTTAGTTAGTGGATATGATCCAATTGTTGGATATGCCGCGCTTTGGGAAGGGATGGTTGGCAATCCACAAGCTATCGGTGAGACGTTGCGTACGATGATTCCGCTTGTATTAGCTGGTCTTTCAGTAGCATTTGCATTTCGTACAGGTCTTTTCAATATTGGGGTGGAAGGACAGTTATTAGTTGGGTGGCTCGCTGCTGTTTGGTTTGGATATGCAGTGTCGTTACCAGCAATTTTGCATATTCCGTTATCTATTTTAGTGGCGGCAATTGTCGGCGGTTTATGGGGCTTTATACCTGGATATTTAAAAGGGAAACTTAAAGTAAATGAAGTAATTGTTACAATTATGATGAACTACATTGCACTTTATGTTACGTATGATCTTATTAAACGTTTTATCCACGAAGGTAATGAAAAATCTTATGACGTACAAGCAAGTGCTTCGTTAGCTTCTGATTGGTTATCTTCATTGACAGATGGATCTCGTTTACACTGGGGAATTGTTGTGGCTATTATCATTGCGATTGTAATGTGGTTCTTATTAGATAGAACAACGTTAGGGTATGAATTAAAATCGGTTGGTTTTAACCAAAATGCCTCTCAATACGCAGGAATGAAAGTATCGCGTAATGTTGTATTATCAATGACAATTGCTGGTGCTTTTGCAGGAATTGGTGGAGCTATGGAAGGATTAGGGACATTCCAAAGTATGACAGCAATGTCTTCGTTTACTGGTATTGGATTTGATGGGATTGCGGTAGCACTTTTAGGTGGAAATAATCCATTTGGTATACTATTAGCAGCTTTACTGTTTGGTGGTTTGAAAAGTGCAGCACCACAAATGAATTTCGAAGCAGATGTACCTTCGGAGTTAATTAACGTTATTATTGCATGTATTATTTTCTTTGTAGCGTGCAGTTATGTTTTACGCTGGGCACTTACACGCATGAGCAAGGAGGGGAAATAAATGAGCTTTTTAGATATTTTAGCCATTCTTGTGACGGGTACGTTATATACGGCAGCGCCACTTATTTTTACGGCGTTAGGTGGAGTGTTCAGTGAACGTTCTGGAGTTGTAAATATAGCGTTAGAAGGTTTAATGTTATTTGGTGCATTTATTGGTATTGTTACAACGTTATTAATGGGTGATACGTGGGGATCGATGACTCCTTGGATTGCATTATTATTTGCAGCAATTGGTAGTGGATTGTTTGCACTTCTTCACGCAGTAGCATCCATTACATTCCGTGCAGATCAAGTAGTGAGCGGAGTAGCAATTAACTTCTTAGCACTTGGTTTAACAGTATTTGCGATTAAGAAAATCTTTGGCAAAGGACAAACTGATTTCATTCAATACCGCATTGAAAAAATCGATGTTCCGGGTCTTTCGGATATTCCGGTAATCGGAAAAATCTTTTTCTCTAATGTACCGTTAACATCATATATTGCTATTATTTTAGCGTTTGTCGTTTGGTATATCATTTATAAAACGCCGTTCGGTCTTCGTCTTCGTGCGGTTGGTGAGCATCCAATGGCAGCGGATACGATGGGGATTAACGTATATAAAATGCGTTATATTGCAGTTGCTATATCTGGAATGTTTGCAGGAGTTGGTGGAGCGGTCTTCGCTATGTCGATTTCTGGTAACTTCTCAGGCGCTACAATTACTGGACAAGGTTTCTTGGCGTTAGCAGCAATGATTTTCGGTAAATGGAATCCACTCGGTGCTCTTGGAGCGGCTCTGTTCTTCGGATTTGCTCAATCATTAGGAATAACAGGCGGTACAATTCCAGTACTAAAAGAAATTCCAAGTGTATTCTTAACGATATTGCCGTATGTATTCACAATATTAGCGCTTGTTGGTTTTGTAGGTCGTTCTGAAGCTCCGAAAGCATTAGGAACTCCTTATGAAAAAGGAAAACGATAAGTATAAAAAAAGCTCGCACATTAGTGCGGGCTTTTTTACATAGACTATATTTAATACGGAATTTTACTATGTTCCTTACATATTACCGTTTTTAGAAAGGGCCTAATGTAAGTATAGTGAGGAAGAAAAGTTGATTTTTCATTTCTAAAAACTGTATATTGAAGAGGAATATTCCTATATACGTAAAGGAGGGCTATAAATGAAACTGATGGAACAACAGTTACATGAGTTAGGTGGTTTACGAGTACATATTATTCCAACTGATAAATATAAAACAAATACATTTGTATTTCGTTTGAAAGCACCTTTAAATGAGGAGACGGTGACAGAGCGTGCCCTATTGCCATACGTATTGCAAAGTGCGACAGAAAAGCTTCCTTCTGTAATTCGTCTTCGTCAATATTTAGAGGAATTATACGGATCTTCTTTGGCAGTAGATGTAAGTAAAAAAGGAGAAGATCATATCATCTCTATTTATGTAGACATTGCAAATGAAGTATATTTACATGATGCACCACCGTTATTTGAAAAAGCGCTTTCTATGTTATCGGATATCGTTTTACATCCAGCAACAGAGGGGAATGGTTTTCTGCCTTCTATTGTAGAAAGTGAAAAGAGAGCGCTCTTACAACGAATTGAAGCGACGTATGATGATAAAATGCGTTATGCAAACGAGCGTTTAATTGAAGAAATGTGCAAAGTAGAACCGTATCGTTTAAGCGCAAATGGGAAAAAAGAGAGTGTTTCTTCTATTACAAATGAAAGTTTGTATCAATATTATCAAAAAGTGTTAGCGGAAGATGAAATGGACCTATACATTATTGGTGATATTTCAGAAAACGCAGTTGATCTTGTAAGTAAGTATTTTTCTATTTCAGCACGTCCTGTGAGGGAAAGAAATGTACTTCTTCATAAGAGAAATAATGAAGAAAAAGAAGTTGTGGAAAAACAAGAATTAAAACAAAGTAAATTACACATCGGATATCGTACATTTATTACGTATAAAGACGAAGATTATTTTGCGCTGCAATTGTTTAATGGATTGTTTGGAGGATTTTCTCATTCGAAGTTATTCGTTAATGTTCGTGAAAAAAATAGTTTAGCGTACTATGCAGCATCTCGCTTTGAAAGTCATAAAGGTTTATTATTTGTCATGTCAGGAATCGAAGCGAAAAATTATGAAAAAGCGGTTGAGATTATTAAAGAGCAAATGCTTGCAATGCAAAATGGTGATTTTTCTGAAGAAGAGATGCATCAAACGAAAAGTGTTATTCGAAATCAAATATTAGAAGCAATTGATACACCGCGTGGATTTGTGGAAATGCTGTATCATGGTATTATTTCAGATCGTACGCGTCCGGTTGAAGAATGGCTTACAGGTATTGAAAGTGTGACGAAAGAAGAGATTGTGAAAGTTGCTAAAAATATTGAATTAGATACAATTTACTTTTTACACGGAACGGAGGGAGAATAAATGGAGAAAATTGTTTATGAGCAATTAAAAGAGACACTCTATTATGAAAAACTTCCTAATGGATTAGATGTATATATTTTACCGAAGCAAGGATTTAATAAAACATTTGCAACGTTTACGACAAAATATGGTTCTGTGGATAATACATTCGTACCACTAGGTAAAGAAGAAATGATTCGTGTGCCGGATGGGATTGCTCATTTTCTTGAGCATAAACTATTTGAAAAAGAAGATCACGATGCCTTCCAATTGTTTAGTAAACAAGGGGCATCGGCAAATGCTTTCACATCATTCACAAGAACAGCTTACCTTTTTTCGTGTACATCAAATGTAGAACAAAATTTAAATACATTGTTAAATTTCGTACAAGAGCCTTACTTTTCTGAAAAAACAGTTGAAAAAGAGAAAGGTATCATTGGGCAAGAAATTCAAATGTATCAAGATAATCCAGATTGGCGCTTATATTTTGGGTTAATTGATAGCTTGTTTGTAAAGCACCCGATTAAAATTGATATTGCGGGTACAATCGAGTCTATTAGTAAAATTACGAAAGACCTACTATATGAATGTTATGAAACGTTTTATCATCCAAGCAATATGTTAATGTTTGTTGTAGGTGCAATTAATCCAGAGAAAACGATGGATTTGATACGTGAAAATCAAGCGAAAAAAGATTATAAAAACCAACCAGAAATAGTACGTTCATTCGAAGAAGAACCAGATGAGGTAAATGAAAAGAAGAAAATTATTTCAATGCCTGTACAAACTCCGAAATGTTTAGTTGGTATTAAAGCGACAAACTTAAAAGAAAAAGGGGAAGCCCTTTTAAAACAAGAAATTGCGCTTACGTTACTTTTAGATTATTTATTTGGGAAAAGCTCCGTTCATTACGAATCTTTATATAATGAAGGGCTCATTGATGATTCGTTCTCGTATGATTATACGGAAGAGAATAACTTCGGTTTTGCAATGGTTGGCGGCGATACGAAGCAACCTGATGAGCTGGAAGAGCGTTTGAAAGGTATTTTATTAAATACAAATTATGATCAATTAGATGAGGCGGCATTAGAACGAGTAAAGAAAAAGAAAATAGGTGGCTTTTTACGTTCCTTGAATTCACCGGAATATATTGCAAATCAATTTACACGATATGCGTTTAATGAATCGAGTCTGTTTGATGCATTGACTGTATTAGAAAGTTTAACTGTTCAAGATTTACAAGAAGTAGCAAAATTATTATTATCAGAAGAAAAAATGAGCGTTTGTCAAGTGTTACCAAAAAAATAAAAGGTTTCATAATAATACCCTCATCTTATCATTGATAAATTGTAAGATGAGGGTATTATTTATTTGTAGGGAAAAGATTTTGTTGAGATAAGAGAGGAATTGTATGAAAAAGTATGCATTAGTAACTGGAGGGAGCGGAGGGATTGGCTCTGCTATTTCGAAACAATTAATTCAAGATGGATATACAGTATATGTTCATTATAATAACAGTGAAGAGAAAGTGAATGAGTTGCAGAAAGAATGGGGTGAAGTAATTCCTGTTCAAGCGAATTTAGCTTCTACTGATGGAGCAGAGCAATTGTGGAAACAAATTGAACATCCTCTTGATGTTATCGTATATGCAGCTGGGAAGAGTATTTTTGGACTCGTAACAGATGTAACGAACGATGAATTGGATGATATGGTAGAACTTCAAGTGAAGAGTATCTATAAATTATTATCGATGGCATTGCCATCTATGATTCAACGGAGAAGCGGTAATATTGTACTTGTTTCGTCTATATGGGGACAAATTGGCGCGTCATGTGAAGTGCTTTACTCGATGGTAAAAGGTGCGCAAAATTCATATGTGAAAGCTTTAGCAAAAGAGGTTTCATTAAGTGGAATAAGAGTGAACGCGGTGGCGCCAGGTGCAATTGAAACGGAAATGTTAAACGTATTTTCAGAAGAGGATAAGAATGAAATTGCGGAAGAGATTCCGTTAGGACGATTAGGATTACCGGAAGAAGTAGCAAAAACTGTGTCATTTCTCGTATCACCAGGTGCATCTTATATAACTGGACAAATTATTGGAGTAAATGGCGGGTGGCATTGCTAAAAATTTCTTACATAAAAAATGAAAAACTGTACAAATTAAGCATGATTCTATTACTAAGTAGTGAGGTGCTTACACATGTCAGTTTTAGATAATTTTGATCAATGGAAGAGCTTTTTAGGAGAACGTTTAGAACAAGCGCAAGGAAAAGGTCTTGATGGTGGTGCTGTATCAGATATGGCATTTCGTGTTGGTGATTATTTAGCAAATGAAGTAGAAGCACGCAACGATCAAGAGAAATTATTAGCTGAACTTTGGAAAGTTGCTGACGAACAAGAGCAACATACAATCGCAAACTTAATGGTAAAGTTTGTACAACATAAGTAAAAAATAGAGAGGGGATTCTCCTCTCTATTTTTTTTGTATAATAATTGAAAGGGATAGATTATACATTTAGCTTCCCTATTAAGGTGAAATCATATAATATAGTACGTAGGTGTAAAGTAAGCAAGGGGAGTGATCTTGGATGATTGAATGGTATTTTGAATATGAAATACATAAAAACCGACCTGGCTTGCTTGGTGACGTTTCTTCGTTAATCGGTATGCTCGGCATTAATATTGTCACAATTAATGGTGTAGATAATGCAAGGCGTGGATTACTCCTTATGTGTGATAATCAAGAGCAAATCTCTAGACTAGAATCAATTTTAAATACGATGGATAACATAACGGTAACGAAATATCGTCCGCCAAAGCTAAGAGATAAGCTAGCGGTTAGACATGGTAGGTACATACAACGAGATGCAGATGATAAGAAGACATTTCGGTTTGTGCGTGATGAATTAGGGTTACTTGTAGACTTTATGGCTGAAATAATGAAAAAAGAAGGCCATAAGCTAATTGGTATACGAGGAATGCCTCGTGTTGGAAAAACAGAATCCATTGTTGCCGCAAGTGTTTGTGCAAATAAAAGATGGTTATTTGTATCGTCTACTCTTATTAAGCAAACTGTTCGTAGTCAATTGATTGAAGATGAGTATAGCGACGACAATATTTTCATCTTAGATGGAATCGTGTCAACAAAGCGTGCTAACGAAAGGCATTGGCAGCTTGTTCGTGAAATTATGAGATTGCCTGCAACGAAAGTTGTGGAACATCCTGACGTATTTGTGAGTCAGTCAGAATACACATTGGATGATTTTGATTATATTATCGAGTTGCGTAACGATTATGATGAAGAAATTCAATATAATTTAGTAGATGAAATTGAGCAAGGTACGCAAAATAATTTCTCTATGTTTGACTTTTAAAGAAATATTGAGGTGTTAGTAGTGACAGAATTAGGACAAAAGCTGAAAGAAGCAAGAGGAACGAAAGGCTTGTCTATTGATCAGCTGCATGAGATTACAAAAATTCAAAAACGCCATTTAGTAGCAATTGAGGAAGGCAATTATGATGTATTGCCAGGAGCTTTTTATGCGCGTGCATTCATTAAACAATACGCAGATGCGGTTGGATTAAATGGAGAGGAACTGCTTGTAGAATATCAGAGTACGATACCACAATCTGAAAAACGCGACGTTCCACAAGTGTCAACCGGACAAAAAACACAAGAAACAATGCAGAAATCTTCATCATGGCCAATTGCAGATCATATGCCGAAAATCTTAGTTGCGCTGCTAGTAATCGCAGTTGGAGTGGTAATTTGGTTTATTTTCCAAGCGTTAACTGGAAAAGGTGATGAGAAGGTTCCGAATGCTCAAAGTGAGAAAATTGAAGTTAAAAAAGCGGAAAATTCTCCGTTAGATACGAAGAAAGATGAAGTGAAAGCGGAAGAGCCGAAAAAAGAGGAACCAAAAAAAGAAGAATCGAAAAAAGAAGAGCCAAAGAAAGAAGAACAACCAGCGCAACCAACAGGACAACAAGAAATCAAAGTAGTTGGGACAACTGGTAAGGAGTCCACTTTGGAAATTCATAACAATAAAACGTTAGAATTAGAAATTACAACAAAAGGTGCAAGTTATGTAGGTATTAAAAATGAGGCAGGAAATGATATCTTTAGTGGAACAATAGAGGAAGGTCAAACTCAAAAATATGATTTATCAACAGCGAAAGTGGTAAACCTTAATATAGGAAGTGCACCGAATGTTGAATTTAAATTAAATGGCCAAGTGGTTACATTCCCGTTGAATCCAGAAGAGAATTATCATCAAAAATTCTTGATTAAAAATCTAGGGATAGAGCAACCTGCACAATAACAGTCATCGCTTCGATGACTTTTTTCAATGAACAAATGTTTTTGATATGATGGAGGAATAGCTGTGAATTTACCAAACAAAATTACAATATCTAGAATCTGCTTAATTCCAATTTTTATGGTAATTATGTTAGCACCCTTTGATTGGGGTTCATACACAATTGGTGATGTTGATTTACCAATTCAACATTTAGTAGGAGCGCTTATCTTTATTGTTGCTTCGGCTACAGATTGGATTGATGGACATTACGCAAGAAAGTATAATCTTGTAACGAATTTAGGGAAGTTCCTTGACCCGTTAGCGGATAAATTACTTGTTTCAGCGGCACTTATCACGTTAGTTGAGATGCAATATGTACCTGCTTGGATCGTTATTGTTATTATAAGCCGTGAGTTTGCGGTAACTGGTTTACGTCTTGTACTTGCTGGAACAGGGGAAGTAGTTGCGGCAAATCAGCTAGGGAAAATTAAGACATGGACACAAATTATCGCGATTGCGGCATACTTATTACACGATGTACCTTTAAATTTAATCCATATTCCAGTTGCTGATATCTTTATATGGATTGCATTAATTTTTACTGTTATTTCAGGATGGGATTATTTCTGGAAAAATAGAGCTGCTTTTGTAAACTCAAAATAGAAGTTTATGGGGGAATTGGGATGAACGCTGAAATTATTGCGGTTGGAACAGAATTATTACTTGGACAAATTGCAAATACAAACGCCCAGTTTTTATCTGAAAAGTTAGCTTCAATTGGCATTAATGTGTACTACCATACTGTAGTTGGAGATAATAACAAACGATTACAGCAGGCGATTGAAGTTGCAGAAGAACGTGCGGATATGCTTATTTTTACAGGTGGATTAGGCCCGACAAAAGATGATTTGACGAAGGAAACAATTGCGTCTAGCTTAGGGGAAGAGCTTGTATATGACGAAAATGCATTAGCGTTAATAAGCGATTATTTTAAGCGTACAGGTCGTGAGTTCACTGAAAATAATAAAAAGCAGGCACTCGTTTTAAATGGAGCAACTGTATTTGCAAATGATCACGGTATGGCACCTGGTATGGGTTTAAATAAGAACGGAAAAGTTTATATCTTATTACCAGGACCGCCGAAGGAAATGAGGCCAATGTATGTAAGTTATGTAGAGCCTTTTTTACGTAACTTTACAACAGGAGAAAACATTTATTCTCGCGTGCTTCGCTTCTTCGGAATTGGGGAATCTCAATTAGAGGTGAAAGTTCAAGATTTAATTGATGGACAAACGAACCCGACAATCGCCCCGCTTGCGAGTGATGGAGAAGTGACATTACGTTTAACTGCGAAGCATCAAAATGCTCATGAAGCGGAGAAACTCATTCAGCATATGGAAGATTTGATTTTAGAAAGAGTAGGAGAATTTTTCTACGGGTATGACCAAGAGTTTCTGCACTATAAGGCGATAGAGTTATTGAAGAAAAAAGGATTAACTTTAGCGTGTGCAGAAAGTTTAACAGGTGGTCTCTTCGGTAATCAAGTAACAGAAAGTGCTGGTGTGTCTTCCGTATTTAAAGGCGGTGTCATTTGTTATCATAATGATGTGAAGCAACATGTTTTACATGTACCTGAGGAAGTGTTGTCTACTGACGGTGCAGTTAGTAAAGAATGTGCTCGTTATCTTGCGGAAAATGTTAAAGAATTATTAAAAGCGGATATCGGAATTAGTTTCACTGGGGTAGCAGGACCAGATGTTTCAGAACATAAAGAGCCGGGAACAGTATTTGTTGGATTGGCGATGAAAGATGAACCAACTGTAGTCTTTCATCTAAATTTAAGCGGAAGTCGTCAACAAATTAGGGAACGCTCAGCAAAATATGGATTTTATCATTTGTATAAAAAGCTAGAAGAGATATAAGTCTCTTCTAGCTTTTTTTAATGGTTAAATGCAGTTTTATTTAATGGAAAATAAAAAAATCGAATAAATGTTCGATTTTTGTTGGCAAATTGAATTGAAAATAGGTATAATAAGATTAGCAATTCAGTTAAGGAGGAATTTTGAATGAGTGATCGTCAAGCGGCATTAGATATGGCGTTAAAACAAATAGAGAAGCAATTCGGTAAAGGTTCAATTATGAAATTAGGAGAACAAGCGGAGCGTAGAGTTTCTACAGTTTCTAGTGGTTCTTTAGCACTTGATGTGGCATTAGGGGTAGGCGGATACCCACGCGGCCGTATTATCGAGATTTATGGACCTGAGAGTTCAGGTAAAACAACAGTTTCATTACATGCAATTGCAGAGGTACAGCGTCAAGGTGGACAAGCAGCATTCATCGATGCGGAGCATGCAATGGATCCTGTATATGCACAAAAATTAGGTGTTAACATCGATGAATTACTATTATCACAACCTGATACAGGGGAGCAAGGTTTAGAAATCGCAGAAGCACTTGTACGAAGTGGTGCGGTTGATATTATCGTAATTGACTCTGTAGCAGCTCTTGTACCGAAAGCTGAGATTGAAGGAGACATGGGTGACTCACACGTAGGTTTACAAGCTCGTTTAATGTCTCAAGCACTTCGTAAACTTTCAGGTGCAATCAATAAATCAAAAACAATCGCAATCTTTATTAACCAAATTCGTGAAAAAGTTGGGGTTATGTTCGGAAATCAACTACAAGTTGCTTAATCGTAAAGATTAAGGAGTTTACCATGGGTTTCCCTTGCTAGTGATAGCATGTTAAAAACCTTGTGAACCTTATTGCCTAAGGGTGTAACTATCCATATAGTTGCTAACGGTGAAGCCCACCATTATTTAGGGTAATACCGTGCCAAGCTCCATAGTGATATGGGGAAGGTGTAGAGACTACCGAAAAGAACTTTTAGTTAACTGAGTAGGGTACGGCAGATGATAGGCTACTGCTGGAAGTGCAAGGCTCTCTGTAAAGAGATGAAGAGATAGTCCGGACTATAGAGATGGAAAATCTATAGATAGTGCCAGAAACAACTCCAGGTGGTCGTGCGTTGAAATTCTATTCAACTGTTCGTCTTGAAGTGCGTCGTGCGGAGCAATTAAAACAAGGTAACGACATCGTTGGTAATAAAACAAAAGTAAAAGTAGTTAAAAATAAAGTGGCACCACCATTCCGTGTTGCGGAAGTTGATATTATGTACGGAGAAGGTATTTCAAGAGAAGGTGAAATCTTGGATATGGCTTCTGAACTTGATATCGTTCAAAAGAGCGGTGCTTGGTACTCTTATAATGAAGAACGCTTAGGACAAGGTCGTGAAAATTCGAAGCAGTTCTTAAAAGAAAATACGGATTTAAGAGAAGAAATTGCCTTCTTTATTCGTGAGCATCACGGAATTAGCGAAGATTCAGGTGCTGAAGGTATGGAAGATCCAAGTCTTCTTGATTAAAAATAAAAGACACGGCTTCGTGTCTTTTATTTTTGTATCATTATGAAAGCGTTCTATATCGTTGGAGATAAAATATTTAATCTACCTAAAAGATTATGTATAAAGAGGGATATATGCACGTTTTACATGAATAAACTGGAATTTACTAAGGTTTTCCAGGATAATATGCTGTCTGCTTTTTACATTCATATATAAATTAGGGCTGAAGGTAAAGAAAGTAAAAGTAGACAACGCTTGACAATGAAAATTGCGATAGATACAATGAGAATGTATATTTTTTCTTATATACGAAACACTCTTCTCAAGAAGAGAAGTAATATTCGGAGTAAGACTTAAATCTTGCCGAAATAATAATATGACATTTTAATTGTGAAATGAAGAAAGTCCCTTAAAAAAGCGGGACGACGGTCTTTGCTGTATGTTGGTATTCAATGTACATGCCGACAGTCTTTTTTCATTCATAGCAAGGGGAGGTGAAATCATGAGTAGTAATGCAGTTTGGATACTCATCTCCATTTTGCTTGCAACAGTCGGTGCAGTTGTTGGCTTTTTTGTTCGAAAGTCTATTGCTGAAGCGAAGATTAATGGTGCAGCTAATGAAGCGAAACGTATTATAGATGAAGCGAATCGTGAGGCTGAAGCACTGAAGAAAGAAGCGCTTTTAGAAGCAAAGGATGAAATTCATACACTTCGTACAGAAGCTGAATTAGAAATTCGTGACCGTAGAAGCGAATTACAAAAACAAGAAAATCGTTTAATGCAAAAAGAAGAGAACCTTGATCGTAAAGACGAAACGCTCGATAAACGCGAGCTACAGTTAGAAAAGAAAGAGGATTCTCTTGTAGCGAGACAACAACAGATTGAAGAGTTGGAAAGCAAAGTGGGAGAGTTAGTTCAAAAGCAACAAACAGAATTAGAGCGCATTTCCAATCTGACACGCGAACAAGCGAAAGCAATTATTCTTGGTAAAGTAGAAAGTGAAGTTTCTCATGAAATTGCCGTAATGGTAAAAGAAAGTGAAGTTCGTGCGAAAGAAGAAGCGGATAAGAAAGCGAAAGAGATTTTATCTCTTGCAATGCAGAGATGTGCAGCTGATCATGTTGCTGAAACAACCGTTTCGGTTGTAAATCTTCCAAATGACGAAATGAAGGGACGTATTATCGGACGTGAAGGTCGAAATATTCGTACGTTAGAAACGTTAACAGGTATTGACCTAATTATCGATGATACACCAGAAGCGGTTATCCTTTCTGGATTCGACCCAATTCGTCGTGAAACAGCTCGTATCGCTCTTGATAAACTAGTACAGGACGGACGTATTCACCCAGCGCGTATTGAAGAGATGGTCGAAAAATCAAGACGTGAAGTGGACGAGTATATTCGTGAAGTCGGAGAGCAAACAACGTTTGAAGTGGGTGTTCACGGTTTACATCCAGATTTAATTAAGATTTTAGGTCGTTTAAAATACCGTACAAGTTACGGGCAAAACGTCTTAAAACACTCTATGGAAGTTGCATATTTAACTGGACTTATGGCAGCAGAGCTTGGTGAGGATGAAAAACTAGCAAGACGTGCTGGTCTATTACATGATATCGGTAAAGCGATTGACCATGAAGTAGAAGGTAGCCACGTTGAAATTGGTGTTGAACTCGCAACGAAATATAAAGAGCATCCTGTAGTTATAAACAGTATTGCATCTCACCATGGGGACACAGAACCAACTTCTATCATTGCAGTTTTAGTTGCAGCAGCAGATGCATTATCAGCTGCAAGACCTGGAGCTCGTAGTGAAACACTTGAGAACTATATTCGTCGTCTTGAAAAGTTAGAAGAGATTTCAGAGTCTTATGAAGGCGTAGAAAAATCTTTCGCAATTCAAGCAGGACGAGAAGTTCGTATTCTGGTAAAACCAGATACAATTGATGATTTAGAAGCTCATCGTTTAGCTCGTGATATTCGAAAACGTATTGAAAATGAACTGGATTACCCAGGGCATATTAAAGTAACTGTTATTCGTGAAACACGTGCAGTGGAATACGCAAAATAAAGTGGTGAAACACCACTTTATTTTTTTGTGTTGGAATTGGT
Organism: Bacillus cereus group sp. MYBKT111-2; assembly: GCF_051915205.1. Classification (NCBI taxonomy): domain Bacteria; kingdom Bacillati; phylum Bacillota; class Bacilli; order Caryophanales; family Bacillaceae; genus Bacillus; species Bacillus cereus group sp. MYBKT111-2. Next base: position 71,228 of record NZ_JBQAEG010000001.1, on the reverse strand, counting down.
TAAAATAAAGGAAATTAGTTATACCTAGCATACAAGTGAAACAAACTTATAATAAATATATTGTAAGATAATTACTTGAAGCTATAGTAATAAAAAATGTAGTACATAGGAAGGGTAAGACATATGAGAATATTATTTGTTGGGGATGTAGTAGGATCTCCTGGTAGAGGTATGATTCAACAATACGTACCGGCATTAAAGAAGAAATATACACCTACAGTAACCATTATTAATGGGGAAAATGCAGCAGGTGGACGTGGAATTACGGAAAAAATATACCGAAACTTTTTAGAATGCGGAGCACAAGCGGTTACACTTGGAAATCACGCTTGGGATAACCGTGAAGTATTTGAATTTATTGATGATGCAAAATATCTTGCAAGACCAGCTAACTTCCCAGAAGGCACTCCAGGAAAAGGGCTTATTTTTGTGAACTGTAATGGAACAGAAGTTGCAGTTATTAACTTACAAGGACGTACGTTCCTTCCTCCAATTGATTGTCCATTCCGTAAAGTGGATGAATTAATTAACATTGCGAAAAAACGTACGAATATTATTTTTGTTGATTTCCATGCGGAAACTACAAGCGAAAAACAAGCGTTAGGTTGGTATGTAGATGGTCGTGCTACAGCGGTAGTAGGTACACATACGCATGTTCCTACAGCAGATAATCGCATTTTACCAAGCGGAACGGCATATATCACAGATGTTGGTATGACAGGGCCGTACGATGGAATTTTAGGTATGGACCGAGAAGCAGTATTGAAGAAGTTTTTAACAAACTTACCAGTACGATTTGAAGTGACAAATGGTAGAACACAATTAAGTGCAGTGCTAATTGATGTGGACCCTAATACGGGAAAAGCTAAGAAAATTGAGCGTATCTTAATTAATGATGATCAGCCATTTTTTGAGTAATCCCTATTAAAATTTAGATAAGTTATTATTTTTTAATTTTTTAGAAAAATTACAGAAATTTAGCAGGAATACGTGTCATTCCTCGTGAATATAAGTTAAAGTGAAATAATTGCTAATACTTTTTATAGAAACGAGGAGGAAACGCGGAATGGAAATATTAAAAGTTAAAGCAACGTCGGTCCCTAATTCTGTAGCTGGTGCACTTGCAGGTGTTATTCGCGAACGCGGAACAGCAGAAATTCAAGCCATTGGTGCAGGTGCATTGAACCAAGCGGTAAAGGCAGTAGCAATTGCAAGAGGATTTGTAGCGCCTAGTGGTTTGGACCTGATTTGTATCCCAGCGTTTACGGATATTATGATTGATGGGGAAGAGCGTACAGCAATAAAATTAATTGTAGAACCTCGTTAAGTTTAAACAACCTGTTTGCAGTATGCAAACAGGTTGTTTTTATAATGGAGGAATGAAAATGAAAATTTTTGATGCTCATTGTGATGTGCTTCTTCAGTTATGGAGTGCACAAGGGAAAAAGGATTTTAAACATGATTCGCAATTACATATTACATTTGAACAGTTAAAGAATAGAAAAGGAAGTATACAATGTTTTGCTATATATGTGCCAGAAACAGTGGTATATGAAAACCGATTTGAAGTAGCATTGCAAATGGTAGATATTTTTTATAATGAAATTTTATCCTTACCAGGTGTGAAGTTTATTCAGACAAAAGATGATATGAACATGTTAAAACAGGACGAGATTGGAGCGATATTAACATTAGAAGGATGCGAAGCAATTGGAAAAGATGCAATGAAATTACGGTTGTTGTATCGCCTAGGAGTACGTTCTTTTGGACTAACATGGAATTATGCCAATCTATTAGCTGATGGTGCGCTAGAGACACGTGGGGCAGGTTTAACGACTTCTGGTAAACATGTTGTACAAGAACTGAATGCGTTACATGTATGGACTGATGTGTCTCATTTGAATGAAAGAAGTTTTTGGGATGTGATTGAAATTGCAAAAAATCCTATTGCTTCCCACTCAAATTGTATGAAACTTTGTCAGCACCCACGTAATTTAAACGATGAACAACTTAAAGCTCTTATAAAGCGAAATGGCATGATCGGTGTCACTTTTGTACCGCAGTTTCTAACAAATGAAAAACAAGCAAATGTAGCAGATATAGTAAGACATATCGAATATATTTGTTCATTAGGTGGAGAGAACAATATAGGGTTTGGTTCGGATTTTGATGGGATAGTAGAAACAGTTGTAAATGTATCAGCGTATCGAGATTATGAAAATGTAATTAACGAGCTTTGTAAACACTATGCTGCATCTACTGTAGAGCGATTTTTATATGATAATTTTGTTGAACATATAAGCTTTTAAAATTTTTGTTTTAAAAATCCAGAAAAATTAGAATTAATTCATTTGATATTATTGCTTTTTTTAAGACCTAATACTAGAATGAAAAACAAAATAGCTTTATACTAAAGATTCAGGGAAATCAGAAGAGGCATAATTTGCGTCCATTGTAGTTTATTTGCATAAAAAATGCTAAACTATTACTGTAAAAAAATACACTACAATGAATGCAGCCAAAAGGGGTGTAGGAGATGATTAGTCAACTTTCATGGAAAGTTGGAGGCCAACAAGGTGAAGGAATTGAAAGTACAGGAGAAATCTTCTGTATTGCATTAAACCGATTAGGATATTACCTATACGGTTACCGCCACTTCTCATCACGTATAAAAGGCGGCCATACAAATAATAAAATTCGTGTAAGTACAACAGAAGTACGCGCGATCTCAGATGATTTAGATATTTTAATTGCTTTTGATCAAGAAACAATTGATTTTAACTTCCACGAACTACGTCCGGGCGGGATTGTAGTTGCAGATGCGAAATTTAATCCGACAATACCTGACAATACAGATGTAAATCTATATGTGATACCGTTTACAGATATTGCATCAGAATTAGGCACATCATTAATGAAAAACATGGTTGCTGTTGGAGCATCAAGTGCGGTATTAGGATTAGATGAAACAGCTTATTTAGATGTTGTTGAAGAGATCTTTGGTCGTAAAGGAGAGCAAGTCGTTCAAAAGAACATGGACGCAATTAAGCGCGGCTCTCAATATATGAAAGAGTTACTAGGTGAGAAAGTAAACATGATGCAGCTTGAAAAAGCTGATGGTCAGAAGCGCATGTTTATGATTGGGAACGATGCGATCGCATTTGGTGCAGTAGCTGGTGGTGCTCGCTTTATGTCTGCATATCCAATTACACCTGCATCTGAAATTATGGAATACTTAATTAAAAAATTGCCAAAAGTCGGCGGAACAGTAATCCAAACTGAGGATGAAATTGCAGCTTGTACAATGGCAATCGGTGCAAACTATGCTGGTGTTCGTACATTAACTGCATCTGCTGGTCCAGGTCTATCTTTAATGATGGAAGCGATTGGTTTAGCAGGTATTACAGAAACGCCATTAGTAATTGTTGATACACAACGTGGTGGTCCAAGTACAGGATTACCAACGAAACAAGAGCAGTCTGATTTAATGGCAATGATTTACGGTACGCACGGTGAAATTCCAAAAATCGTAATGGCGCCAAGTACAGTGGAAGAAGCTTTCTATGATATTGTAGAAGCGTTTAACTTATCTGAAGAATATCAAGTACCTGTTATTTTCTTAACAGATTTACAGCTTTCTTTAGGGAAACAGACAGTAGAACCACTTAAGTTAGATAAAGTGGAAATTCGTCGTGGTAAGCTTGATTTAGAAGCGGAATTACCAGAACGTGAAAATAAAGCATACTTCAAGCGTTATGAAGTAACAGAAGATGGCGTTTCACCACGTGTTTTACCTGGTATGAAAAATGGTGTTCACCATGTTACAGGTGTAGAACATGATGAAACTGGTAAACCATCTGAATCAGCATTAAACCGTAAAGATCAAATGGACAAACGTTTCCGTAAAATGGAGAACTTGAAGTTTAATACCCCTGTTTATAAAAATGTTAAGCATGAAGAAGCAGACGTATTGCTTGTTGGATTTAACTCAACTCGTGGTGCGATCGAAGAAGCAATGGAGCGCTTAGAACAAGAGGGTATGAAAGTAAACCATGCTCATGTGCGTTTAATTCACCCGTTCCCAACAGCTGAAATCGATCCACTTGTGAAAAATGCGAAGCGTGTTGTAGTGGTAGAAAACAATGCAACAGGTCAACTTGCTAACATTATGAAAATGAATCTTGGTAACGGTGAGAAAATTTCTAGTCTTTTAAAATATGATGGGAACCCATTCTTGCCGAAAGAGATTTACAACGAATGCAAAAAAGGGGTTGTATTAAATGGCAACATTTAAGGACTTTCGTAACAGTGTAAAACCAAACTGGTGCCCAGGTTGCGGAGACTTCTCGGTGCAAGCTGCAATTCAACGTGCGGCAGCTAACGTTGGCTTAAATCCAGATGAACTTGCTGTTATTTCTGGTATCGGCTGTTCAGGTCGTATTTCAGGTTATATTAATTCATATGGTGTGCATAGTATTCATGGTCGTGCCCTTCCAATTGCACAAGGTGTAAAAATGGCAAACCGTGATTTAACAGTTATCGCATCAGGTGGTGACGGTGATGGATTTGCGATTGGTATGGGACATACGATCCATTCTATTCGTCGTAACATTGACATTACGTACATCGTAATGGATAACCAAATTTATGGATTAACAAAAGGGCAAACTTCACCACGTAGTGAAGCTGGATTTAAAACGAAAAGTACACCACAAGGTTCAATTGAACCGTCACTAAATGTTATGGAAATGGCTTTAACAGCTGGTGCAACATTTGTGGCACAAAGCTTTTCAAGTGATTTAAAAGAATTAACACAAATTATTGAAGCTGGTATTAACCATAAAGGATTTTCATTAATTAACGTATTCAGCCCATGTGTTACTTACAATAAAGTAAATACTTACGATTGGTTTAAAGAGAATTTAACAAAACTAAGTACAGTAGAGGGATATGATCCGTCTAATCGCATGATGGCTATGCAAACATTAATGGAAAACAACGGATTAGTAACAGGGTTAATTTATCAAAATACAGCGCAACCTTCATACCAAGAACTAGTAAAAGGATATAGTGAGAAGCCTTTAGTGCAATCTGATTTAAATATGGATCAGAAAATGTTTGATGAACTTGTTGCTGAATTTATGTAATATAAGAAGAGGAGGTTGCCATTTGGCAACCTTTTTTTATGAGTGAAAATATAAGGTAGTCTTATTTACTTAGAAAATTCAGAATGGTAAAATAATATATAAATCGTTGTATGAAAATTGCATGTTCATTAACTAGGAAATGTAATAATAGGATAAGCCTTCTTCTTTGTAAAAATTGGCGAAACACTTCATACTATGGTAATGTGTATAGGGATAAAGCAATATGCTTTTGAGTAGGACAAAAGAAATACAAAAAGGGAATGTCTATTTGTGTGGGGAAGACTTCATTCTTATAGATGATTAGATTGATTACTCAAGTTTCAAAGGACAAGTATCTCTCAAGCTATCTAACCATTTTTGAGGTGGGTCTAAGCGCATTAAAATGGACTATAAAGTGTGTATAGTTAAGGGTGAAAGGAGATTACCGATGAACGAGCAACAACGATTAGCAAGTCAACAAGCAAATTCCTCTAAGAAAAAAGAAGAGAAAGATTATAGTAAATACTTTGAAAGTGTATACCAACCACCTTCCTTAAAAGACGCGAAAAAACGAGGGAAAGAAGAAGTTAAAATTGAACGGGATTTTGGCTTACCTGAAGAGTTTCGCAATTTCGGTACAGGAAGAAAGTTTTATATTCGTACATATGGTTGTCAAATGAATGAGCACGATACAGAAGTAATGGCGGGTATTTTCACTGCACTTGGATATGAACCAACCTTTTCAACTGAAGAAGCAGATGTAGTATTATTAAATACTTGTGCTATTCGTGAAAATGCTGAAAATAAAGTGTTCGGTGAACTAGGGCATTTAAAGGCACTAAAACGAAGAAATCCTGATCTTTTAATTGGTGTATGTGGTTGTATGTCCCAAGAGGAATCTGTTGTAAATAAAATTATGCAAAAAAATCAGCATGTAGATATGGTGTTTGGAACGCATAATATTCATAGATTACCGTACATTCTAAAAGATGCAATGTTCTCGAAGGAGACGGTAGTTGAAGTTTGGTCCAAAGAAGGAGACGTAATTGAAAATCTTCCGAAAGTACGTCGTGGTGATATTAAAGCTTGGGTAAATATTATGTATGGCTGTGATAAGTTCTGTACATATTGTATCGTACCGTATACACGTGGAAAAGAGCGAAGCAGACGTCCAGAAGACATTATCCAAGAGATTCGTCATTTAGCTGCGAATGGTTATAAAGAAATTACGTTACTTGGACAGAACGTAAATGCATATGGTAAAGACTTTGAAGATATAGAATACGGTCTTGGCGATTTAATGGACGAGCTCTGTAAAGTTGATATTGCCCGTATTCGTTTTACAACGAGCCATCCACGCGATTTCGATGATCACTTAATTGAAGTGCTTGGAAAAGGTGGCAACTTAGTAGAACATATTCACTTACCAGTTCAATCTGGAAGCACAGAAATGTTAAAAATTATGGCGCGTAAATATTCACGTGAGCATTATTTAGAGCTTGTAAGAAAAATTAAAGAAGCAATTCCAAACGCGGTATTAACAACTGATATTATTGTCGGTTTCCCGAATGAAACAGATGAGCAATTTGAAGAAACGATGTCGTTATATCGTGAAGTAGGGTTTGATACTGCCTTTACCTTTATTTATTCTCCGCGTGAAGGTACACCAGCTGCAAAAATGAAAGACAATGTACCGATGGAAGTAAAGAAAGAACGTCTTCAACGCTTAAATGCATTAGTAAATAAATTGGCAATTGAAAAGAATAATCGTTATAAAGGTCAAATTGTAGAAGTGTTAGTTGATGGAGAGAGTAAAAATAATCCAGAAGTACTTGCAGGTTATACTCGTACAAATAAACTTGTAAACTTTGTTGCTCCAAAGTCTTTAATTGGTCAGCTTGTGAAAGTAAAAGTAACGGATGCAAAAACTTGGTCTCTTAACGGAGAATTAGTTGAAGAGCCGATTGAGGTGGAATAATAGATGAAAGTATATTCGAAAGATGAAATTGTTGAGCAAGCGAAAGAATTAGCAAAAATGATTTCTGAAACAGAAGAAGTTGATTTCTTTAAGAAAGCAGAGGCACAAATTCATAAGAATGAAAATGTGAAGCGCGCAATTGATGAAATTAAAGCACTGCAAAAACAAGCAGTAAACTTGCAACATTACGGGAAATGGGAAGCTTTGAAAAAAGTAGAAGCTGAAATTGATGCCCTGCAAGATAAGTTAGATAGCATCCCAGTTGTACAAGAATTTAAATCTTCACAAACATATGTAAATGACTTACTACAGCTAGTTGCAAGTACGATTTCTAACAACGTAACAGATGAAATATTAATTTCAACTAATGGCGATGTATTGAAGGGTGAAACGGGCGCAGCGGTAGAAAGTAAAAAAGGAAATTGTGGTTGTTAAAGAGATGTCGAATTGACATCTCTTTTTTTAGTGGATTAAACGTAAGTTCTTCTGAAAAAAAGAATGACACATTCCGCTATTGTCACGCATATGATTAAGTGAATAGTGATTGAGGAGGGTTACGAATGTCCGAATTTAGAGAGATTATTACAAAAGCAGTGGTTGGAAAAGGACGTAAGTATACAAAGTCAACGCATACATGTGAATCGAATAATGAGCCAACAAGTATTTTAGGGTGCTGGGTAATTAACCACTCGTACGAAGCAAGAAAGAATGGAAAACATGTGGAAATTGAAGGTTTCTATGATGTGAACACTTGGTATTCATTCGATGGCAATACAAAGACAGAAGTTGTAACAGAACGTGTAAACTACACAGATGAAGTAAGCATTGGATATCGTGATAAAAACTTTTCTGGTGATGATTTAGAAATTATTGCTCGTGTCATTCAGCCACCAAATTGTTTAGAAGCTCTTGTATCACCAAATGGTAATAAAATTGTTGTAACGGTAGAACGTGAATTTGTAACAGAAGTAGTTGGCGAAACGAAAATTTGTGTAAGTGTAAACCCTGAAGGTTGTGTAGAATCAGATGATGCTTTCCAAATTGAAGATGATGAGTTTGAAGAGTTAGATCCGAACTTTATCGTTGATGCAGAAGAAGAGTAATAGAAAGCTAGGGAGAAGTTCTTCCTAGCTTTTTACTTTACATAAGTGGTGCTTAGATGAACATGATTGCTAATGAAATGTGCTATAATGAAGAAAGACTCCTGAAATAGGAGATAAGAGTGTCCGTGAAATGTGACATATATGAATATAGATTATTATGTAAGAATTATGGAGGATAAGTATGACGCAATATACGCCTATGATACAGCAATATTTAAAGGTTAAGGCAGACTATCAAGATGCCTTTTTATTTTTCCGCTTAGGTGATTTTTATGAAATGTTCTTTGAGGATGCTGTTAAAGCAGCCCACGAACTTGAAATTACATTAACGAGCCGAGACGGTGGTAGTAGTGAACGTATACCGATGTGCGGTGTACCGTATCATGCGGCTAAAAACTATATTGAACAACTTGTTGAAAAAGGATATAAAGTAGCAGTTTGTGAGCAAGTAGAAGACCCAAAAACAGCTAAAGGTGTAGTGCGCCGTGAAGTCGTACAATTAATTACGCCAGGAACGATGATGGAAGGGCGTACGATTGATGAGAAAGAAAATAACTTTTTAGCCGCATTAACACATTTTGAAGATGGATCATATGCGTTAGCTTGTAACGATTTAACGACTGGACAAAATACAGTAACGTTATTGACTGGTTCAGTAGAAGATATTTTATTAGAAGTGTATGCAACTGGTTCGAAAGAAATTGTTGTAGATTCTTCCTTTTCTAAAGATGAACTAAACAAGTTAACGGAAACGTTAAAAATGACGATTTCATATGAAGATGCAACGGCAATTCCTGAAGGGCTAGAACATCTTGTGAAAAATGTTTCACAAGCAAAGTTAATTAAAGCAGTTGGGCGCTTATTTAACTATGTAATAAGAACGCAAAAACGTTCATTAGATCATTTACAGCCTGTGGAAATTTATTATACGAATCAATTTATGAAGATTGATGTGCATTCAAAGCGAAATTTAGAGCTGACAGAAACACTTCGAACGAAAGAAAAAACAGGATCATTACTATGGCTATTAGATAAGACGAAGACTGCTATGGGTGGTCGTATGTTAAAACAGTGGATGGAACGTCCACTTATACAGAAGGAACGAATTGAAGAGCGTTTAGAAATGGTTGAAACGTTTGTAAATGATTACTTCTTGCGTGAAGATTTAAAAGAAAAGTTAAAAGAAGTATATGATTTAGAACGTTTAGCAGGGAAAGTTGCATTTGGTAATGTGAATGCACGGGACTTATTACAGTTAAGACGCTCGTTACTACAAGTGCCAGCTATTTTAGAAGCGATTAGTTTGTTAGATAACGCGTATGCAGCGAGATTAATTCAAGGTGCAGATCCGTGTGAGAGTCTAACAGAATTACTAGGAAGAAGTATTCAAGAAAATCCACCGCTTTCGATTAAAGATGGAGATATTATTAAAGATGGTTATAATGACAAGCTTGATCAATATCGCTATGTGAGTAAAAACGGAAAAACGTGGATTGCTGAGCTTGAAAAACGAGAGCGTGATATTACAGGAATTAAATCGTTGAAAATTGGATACAACCGTATTTTCGGTTACTACATTGAAGTAACGAAAGCGAACCTTGGAGCATTACCAGAAGGCCGCTACGAGCGTAAACAAACGCTTGCTAATGCGGAACGTTTCATTACAGATGAACTAAAAGAAAAAGAAACATTAATATTAGAAGCTGAAGAAAAAATTGTACAACTAGAATACGATTTATTTACAGCGCTTCGTGAAGAAGTAAAAGTATTTATTCCGAAATTACAGCATTTAGCGAAAGTAATTAGTGAATTAGACGTACTGCAAAGTTTTGCAACAGTTAGTGAAGAAGAACAGTTTGTAAAACCTGTACTAACAACGAAGCGCGAAATCTTTATTAAAGATGGTCGTCATCCTGTCGTTGAAAAAGTATTGAACGGGAAATTGTATGTACCGAATGATTGTATTATGCCAGAGAATATGGATGTATTTTTAATTACAGGACCGAACATGTCTGGTAAAAGTACGTATATGAGACAATTAGCACTTGTAACGGTTATGTCGCAAATTGGTTGTTTCGTACCAGCAACAGAAGCAGTATTACCTGTATTTGACCAAATCTTTACGAGAATTGGCGCGGCGGATGATTTAATTTCAGGTCAAAGTACATTTATGGTCGAAATGTTAGAAGCGAAAAATGCCATTGCAAACGCATCAGAAAGAAGTTTAATTTTATTCGATGAAATTGGACGCGGTACATCTACGTATGATGGTATGGCACTTGCACAAGCAATCATTGAACATATTCACGACCAAATTGGGGCAAAAACGTTATTCTCTACGCATTATCATGAATTGACCGTGCTAGAAGACAGTTTAGATCAACTGAAAAATGTACACGTTTCAGCTATTGAAGAGAACGGAAAAGTAGTATTCCTTCATAAAATTCAAGACGGTGCAGCTGATAAAAGTTACGGAATTCACGTTGCGCAACTTGCAGAGCTCCCAGATAGCTTAATCACTCGTGCGAAAGAAGTATTAGCGCAACTTGAAGGACAGGAAGAAATTATTATTCCAAAGCGTGTAGAAGTGAAAGCGCAGGCGCAAGAAGTTATTCCAGAGCCTGTAGTTGTAAAAGAAGAACCAGTAGAAATAGAAGAGACGAAAGCAGAGACTGAAGAAGAATCACAACTATCATTCTTTGGCGGAGAACAATCTTCGAAAAAACAAGACAAGCCAGTTTTAGATGCAAAAGAAACGGCAGTACTGACGCAAATTAAAAAAATTGATTTACTTGATATGACACCTTTAGAAGCGATGAATGAACTGTATCGCTTACAGAAAAAGTTAAAGAAAGGATGAGTAAGTAGATGGGGAAAATTCGCAAACTCGATGATCAACTCTCTAACTTAATTGCGGCAGGGGAAGTAGTAGAGCGCCCTGCCTCAGTCGTAAAAGAACTTGTGGAAAATTCTATCGATGCGAATAGTACATCTATTGAAATCCACTTAGAAGAAGCTGGTTTATCGAAAATTCGCATCATTGATAATGGGGACGGCATTGCAGAAGAAGATTGTATCGTCGCTTTTGAACGACATGCGACGAGCAAAATTAAAGATGAAAACGATCTGTTTCGCATAAGAACACTCGGTTTCCGCGGCGAGGCATTACCGAGTATTGCCTCAGTTAGTGAATTAGAATTAATCACTAGCACAGGTGATGCACCTGGTACGCACCTTATTATTAAAGGTGGAGACATTATAAAGCAGGAGAAAACAGCGAGCCGAAAAGGAACAGATATTACAGTACAAAACTTATTCTTTAATACACCAGCGCGTCTTAAATATATGAAAACCATTCATACAGAGCTTGGGAATATTACAGATATCGTGTATCGTATTGCAATGTCACACCCAGAAGTATCGTTAAAGCTATTTCATAATGAAAAGAAATTGCTTCATACATCAGGAAATGGTGATGTAAGACAAGTACTTGCATCGATTTATAGCATTCAAGTTGCAAAGAAGCTTGTTCCAATTGAAGCGGAATCTTTAGATTTCACAATTAAAGGCTATGTAACATTACCAGAAGTAACGAGAGCATCTCGAAATTATATGTCAACAATCGTAAATGGTCGTTACGTTCGAAATTTCGTATTAATGAAAGCTATTCAGCAAGGATACCATACATTATTGCCAGTCGGACGATATCCAATCGGCTTCTTATCGATTGAAATGGATCCAATGCTAGTTGACGTTAACGTACATCCTGCGAAATTAGAAGTTCGTTTTAGTAAAGAACAAGAATTGCTAAAGCTTATCGAAGAAACATTGCAAGCAGCATTCAAAAAAATACAGCTCATTCCAGATGCAGGTGTAACAACGAAGAAAAAAGAAAAAGATGAAAGTGTGCAAGAACAGTTTCAGTTTGAGCATGCGAAGCCGAAAGAATCATCTATGCCGGAGATCGTTTTACCGATGGGCATGGATGAAAAACAAGAAGAACCACTGGCTGTGAAACAACCAGCACAACTGTGGCAACCGCCAAAGCAAGAATGGCAACCACCACAATCGCTCGTAAGAGAAGAACAAAGTTGGCAGCCATCTACTAAACCGATAATGGAAGAACCGATTAGAGAAGAGAAATCGTGGGACAGTAACGAAGAGGATTTTGAACTAGAGGAATTAGAAGAAGAAGTTCAGGAAATAAAAGAGATTGAAATGAACGGTAATGATTTACCGCCGCTTTATCCAATTGGACAAATGCACGGAACATACATTTTCGCTCAAAATGATAAAGGTTTATATATGATTGACCAGCATGCCGCGCAGGAACGTATTAATTATGAATACTTCCGTGATAAAGTAGGGCGAGTAGCGCAAGAAGTACAAGAGCTACTCGTGCCATATCGTATTGATTTATCTCTTACTGAATTTTTACGTGTTGAAGAGCAACTAGAAGAGCTAAAGAAAGTCGGTCTATTTTTGGAGCAATTCGGCCATCAATCCTTTATCGTTCGCTCGCATCCAACGTGGTTCCCAAAAGGGCAAGAAACAGAAATTATCGATGAAATGATGGAGCAGGTCGTTAAACTAAAAAAAGTTGATATTAAAAAATTACGTGAAGAAGCAGCCATCATGATGAGCTGTAAAGCTTCAATTAAAGCAAATCAATATTTAACGAACGATCAAATATTTGCTTTACTGGAAGAACTTCGTACAACAACAAACCCATACACATGCCCGCACGGAAGACCAATTCTTGTGCATCATTCTACTTATGAGTTGGAGAAGATGTTTAAGAGGGTTATGTAGGGATAATATGATTTAATAAAAAGAAGCGATGAAATAAATCGCTTCTTTTTTGTTTAGATATTCTTTTTTTATAAATTCTTCAGCTGCAACCAATTATAGAAAAATCATATGAATCCATAGTTTTCATACAGGTTGCATGTAAAAACTTCTTTTTCTCTCTATGTTTTTTCTTTTCCTTATAGAATCCTTATAATTGTCATTTATTCTAGAATTACAATATACGAGGAGGAAGTTTAGGATGAATGAGATTATGTTAGAAACAAAAAATCTTTGTAAAACATTTAGAAAGCAAAGTGTGGTACAAAATATTTCGCTTTCTGTACCGAAATATTCAATTTATGGATTGTTAGGTCCTAATGGAGCGGGGAAATCGACCACTTTAAAAATGATAACAGGCATGCTTACACCTACTTCTGGTGAGATTTACTTTGATGGTCATAAATGGACGCGGCACGATCTACATTCTATTGGTGCTTTAATTGAGTCTCCTCCGCTTTATGAAAATTTAACAGCAAGAGAAAACCTGCAGGTTCGTACGACTGTTTTAGGTTTGCCTAAATCAAGGATTGATGAAGTATTGCATATTGTGGAGCTAGAGAATACAAATAAGAAAAAAGCGAAGGATTTTTCTATGGGGATGAAGCAACGACTGGGGATTGCGATTGCATTGCTGAACCATCCGAAATTTTTAATATTAGATGAGCCAATGAATGGACTGGATCCTTTTGGAATTCAGGAATTAAGAAAACTCATTCTATCCTTTCCTGGAAAAGGAATTACGGTCATTTTATCGAGTCATATTTTAAGCGAAGTAAGTCAAATTGCAGATCATGTTGGGATTATATCAGGTGGTGTATTGGGGTATCAGGGGAAATTGAATAAGAATGATGACTTGGAAGATTTATTTGTACAAGTGGCTGGAAAGTATAGAAGGGAGGCATAAGAAATGAATCTATATATTGCATCTGAAAAAATTAAAATTAGACATACTTTTTTGAATAAACTTATATGGCTAGTTCCATTTGCTACAATACTAATTGCCTTTTTATTATCGGCGGATTATTTTCAATTATCTAGTTACAACTGGTGGTACATTACGATGCTTCCGGGAATGGTTTCTTTAAGTTGTGTACTTCTTGCGGAGAAAGATAAAAAAATGAATAATCGTTCCATTTTATCGTTACCAGTTTCATTAAAACGAGTGTGGATTTCTAAAGTATTACTAATTTTAGGAATTTTGAGTTTTTCATGCATACTGTTTTTCTGTGGAATCGAGTTATCTAGTTTACTAGTAAATAAAGAGAATTTCCGCATCATTCCTACGGTAAATGCACTATTAGGAATCGTTCTTTTAATCGTTACTTTTATGTGGCAAATTCCAATCTGCTTGTTTTTAGGTAACAAAATAGGTCTATTTCCGACGCTTCTGTTGAATGTAGGGGCAAATGGAATTTTTGGAGTTGTATTGGCAACAAAAAATATTTGGATGATTAGTCCATACACATATCCAAGTAGACTGATGATCCCTATTTTGAAAATACTACCAAATGGTTTGTATGCAGAAACCGGAAGTGTAACGTTTAAACCAGAACTACTTTCCTACGATGTGATTTTGCCAGGCATAGTAATTTCTGTTGTGTTGTTCCTGTTATTCACTTATGTGACGGCAAAGTGGTTTGAAAAGCAGGAGGCAAAATAATATGGCGGTTTTGTCGAGGATATTAAGAGCTGATTTTATAAAAATGAAACACACGATTTTTTTCTGGATACATGTAGCGATGCCAATCATCGGTATTGCTCTTTTTTTTAGTTATTATTCCTTTTCAAAATTTGATTCTATAAATAAAGTTTCAGGCTATATACAAGTATTATCGATATCTTTTCCGTTGCTAATTAGCATAGTGTGTTCTTCTGTCGTGGAACAGGAAGCTTTGGCAGGAAATTTTAAAGAACTTTTATCAACGGAATACGGAAGACGTAAAGCGTTAATTAGTAAAGTATGTTTACTTTTAATATGTGGGTTTTGTTCCACTATGTTGGCAGTCGTTGGGTTTGCGACAGGTTTTCATTTTCTGTTAGGACAAAATGAAATTCCATTTGCTTTGTATGTTGAAATTTCATTCATTCTTTTTAGTTGTCAAATCTTTATGTATATATGGCATCTGTTCTTAAATTTTCGCTTTAGTAAAGGTGTTTCCATTGGGATTGGAATTATAGAAAGCTTGTTGGCAGCTTTAATGCTTACAGGGATGGGGGATATAATTTGGAAATACATACCATGTGCATGGGGCGCGAGATTATGCAATTATTTTTTGGGATACAAATTAAGTTCTAGTTCTATTCGTGTCTTAGCAGTAGAGGCAGCAACTGGAGCAGTGATTTGTGTTTGTTTCACGATCATTGCATTTGTTATTTCTCTTATGTGGTTTTCCTTTTATGAAGGACGCAAAGAAATGTAAGTGTAATTGTATTATAATGGAAGAGTGGGGAGGGATTCTATATGGCAAGAATATTAGCAATTGATGATGAAGACGGCATCCTTTACATTATAAAAAGTGCTCTAGAGAAAGAAGGTCATGAGGTAACAGCCGTTAGTAATCCTCTTACTATACCAAAGGAAAAATTTTGTCATTTTGATTTAATTCTGTTAGATGTCATGATGCCAGAAATAGATGGTTTTACACTTTGTAAGGAAATACGAGATTTGGTTGATAGTCCAATTATATTTCTAACAGCCAAAACAATGGAGAAGGATCTAATCACAGGGCTTAGTCTCGGTGGAGATGACTATATTACAAAACCTTTTGGAATTGGAGAACTGCGTGCGAGGGTATCCGCGCATGTAAGGCGTGAGCATAGAGAAAAGCAAAATGCATTTTTCCTGTCAGGTCTTACATTTCATCTGTCATGTAAAGAAATATGGTATGACGATACATCTATCGCATTTACGAAAAGTGAGTATGGAATTTGCGAATATCTAGCTTTGAATCATGGACAAGTATTTTCAAGAGAAAAGATTTACGAAAATGTTTTTGGTTATGAGGGAGAAAGTGATAACCAAGTAATTGTGGAACATATTAAAAATATCCGTCATAAATTATCTAAGTATGGCATGAATCCAATAGAAACAGTATGGGGAATTGGTTATAAATGGAGAAAATGAAAAAGCAAGTCAACCTTAGTAAGATTTTAATACAGTATATTTTTGCATTTTCAATAGGGACGATTGCTTTAGTGACTTTTTTTATGATTCTATTCCAAGTTGGAGTTAACGCAGAAATAATCTTACCAGCAAATTATTATGAAAAACAGATTGAGTCGCAAAGAGATGCTATAGTTAAAGCGGAACAGGAAGATGATCAAATTTTAAAACAATATAAATATGCTCTGTATGATTTTTCAGGAAACGTTATACAAGGGAGTATTAATAAAGATTATGCAGGACAAATATGGAATAACATACATAATGATGAAAAAGGTGACAGTACGTACTACTATGCAATTATAGAACGCGATAAAGATATTTGTGTCATTCTATATACGTTACACGCTACTTTTAAAAATCCTATTTTGCAGAAGTATTTACCGAGTCCGGAAGTTTGTGAAATTGTTCTTTTTATTCTACTATTTGTTGCCGAAGTGATATTTCTATCTCGCTCTTTTGGTAAATCATTGTCAAAGGAAATGATGATTTTGAGAAAGGTAACAGATAAAATTCAAAAGGAAGATTTAGATTTTCAAGTGGAACAATCTAAAATAAAAGAAGTGAATGAAGTATTAACTTCTTTAGTAAAAATGAAAGATGAATTAAATCATTCGTTACGTACACAGTGGAATATGGAAACAAATAGAAGAGAGCAGATTGCTGCTTTGGCACATGACATTAAAACGCCGTTAACGATATTGAGAGGGAATGCAGAGCTATTAAATGAATCAATGCTAGATTCAAATCAGAAGAAATGTAATGAGCATCTTTTGAAAAGTATTGATGAGATGGAAATATATATGAAATCTTTACTCGATATTACGAAATGTGAGGAAGGCGCTCCACTTCAATTCAAGCAAACAGATCTCCGAGACTTTATTCATAATATTATAGAAGAAAGTGCAATTTGTGTTTTAGGCAAACAGTTAAATCTAATTGAAAATGTTCAGGACATACCAAATTTTATTCCTATTGACGAGACCGCTTTGAAAAGAGCAATTATGAATATAATGATGAATGCAATTGAATATTCTCCGACAAAGGGTGACTTGATGTTCTCAGTGGAAATGATTAGTGAAAAACTGCAATTTATTGTAGAGGACTCGGGAAGAGGGTTTACAGAAGAGGAAATGCATTCAGCTACAGAGCAGTTTTATAGGGGAGATAAAAGTAGAAACTCCAAAGATCATCATGGAATGGGGTTATACATTGCTAAAAGCTTTGCAAAGCAACACGGTGGAAATCTTTACTTAAGTAATTCGAAAAAGCTGCACGGTGCAAAAGTTGTTTTGGAAATATCAGCGAAGTAGAGGGAGGGGGGCAGATTATAACAATTCGCTCCTTTTTAATATACTTCTTTTACAACTATATGTTAAAAATTCATTTATAAACTAGAGATAACCTCAACCTATTTGTAATTTATATGTACGTTCTTAATTTGTTTGTAAGGAAAGAGGTTTTTAATTTACAGACTTATCGGAATTATGTAAAGTGTAGATAAAACCATAAAATGGGGTGTTCTTTATGTGTACTAGTTTGACATTAGAGACAAAAAACGGTCAGCATCTTTTTGCAAGAACGATGGACTTCACATTAGATATGAATCAAGAAGTAATAATCATTCCTCGACATTACCAGTGGAATAATATAACTGGTGAAATCATTAATACGAAACATGCTACGGTCGGAATGGGAATTAATCATCAAGGAAGGATCATTATGGCGGACGGAGTAAATGAAGCAGGTATGACATGTGCAACACTCTATTTTCCAGGATTCGCTACGTATAGTCAAAGCATAGATGACAATAAAACGAATTTAGCTCCATTTGATTTTGTGACTTGGAGTCTTACACAATTCAATTCTGTCAAAGAGTTAAAGAAATCTGTAGATAGCCTTACCTTTTTGGATATACCGTTACCGGATTTAGGACTTACGCCACCACTACATTGGATTTTGGCAGATAAATGGGGAGATTGTATTGTACTGGAGCCGACAAATGAAGGATTAAAAATGTATGACAACCCACTAGGAGTGATGACGAATAGTCCGGAGTTTAATTGGCATTTGCAAAATTTAAGACAATACATAGGTCTTAAATCGCAGCCATTCGCGCCAACAGAGTGGAGTAACTTACCATTAAGTGCTTTTGGTCAGGGATCGGGCTCAATGGGACTTCCAGGGGATTTCACTCCACCCTCAAGATTTGTGCGGGCAGCATATGGCAAACAAAACATTCAAGGTATAGATAGCGAAGAAGAGGGAGTATCAGCCCTTTTTCATATCTTATCAAATTGTGAGGTTCCTAAAGGTGGAGTAATAACAGAAGAAGGTGCATTAGATAATACCATATATACAAGCGTAATGTGTATGGAATCCGGAACATATTATTATCATACTTACGATTGTAGACAAATTATAGCTGTTCATTTATTTCATGAAAATTTAGATACAGATGAGATTAAAGCCTATCCGTTCCAACGGAAACAAAAAATATTTTATGAAAATTAAGTAGCTTTGAAGCAACATTTGGTAAATTTTTGAATATATATAATAGGGCAATAATGACCTATATCATTCTTGGCTACTTCTTTAACTTTGGGATTTATCATAAATCTACTCCTTTCTTCAATGACTCCAACGAGTAGAAATTTGCTGCTAGGAGCATTAGCTAAGGAGCAGTGAAGGTGGAATTTATTTATAAATAGTAAAGAACCAAAAAGGTGTGGAAAATATCCATACCTTTTTGGTTCTTCTATTATCTATGTATAAAAAAGCGCTGTATATCAGCACTTTTTAAAAGTACATGAGTTGTATAAGAAAAACTTATATATTACCTATAACTATACAAGGTCTAATATAGATTCTTATTTGATTAATTGTTATAAGAGCCTATACGCTTATTTATTTTTATTATTATTAATTTTTTCCGTATATAGCACCTGCTCTTTATAATGCTTCTTAATTGGGAAAGTATGTGTACCAGAGCCGTTTTTGAAATTTTTATTGATAGGGTTTTTTAGCGGGATTGTTGTAGTTTCGGTAAATTCATATGGGTAGTTTATTTTAGATTTATCTTCAAACATGAAAATGCCTCCTTTTAGGATTTCCTGAATTCTTTACTATAACATGATATGCATATAGATTTTTTTTGGACTAGTTATTTATAGAGGTTAATGGAATTTAATTACGAAACTACTGAAATATTTTAAAGGAAAATAATTTGTGAAATATATGATATTGATTTTTGTTATTTGTTTGGGGAGGTGTTTTTGCATATATATTCGTTATAAATTGTTTTTATAATATGATTCATATAGGTTTTTCCTGATAATATAATGCGGAATATTATAGTGTTATTATGTTATTAGGAACATTTAATGCTGTTTCATAACTGAAAGGGAATTGAAAAAAAACTGAAACTTTTCTCATAAAAATTCAATCTAACTTGAAAAATGAAAGGAAAATGAAATTTTCCAAAAGATATTCTTTGTTAAGATAAAAAGCATACATAAATAAAGTGTTGACATATCTTAAAAATGTATTTTCAAGATATAGTGGGGGAAAAGATGAGAATAGAAAAACAATTAATAAAAAAGATGTATTATGAAACATTCCTAATGGAGAATGTAACAAAACCACCTCTTGACGTACTTGGAGAAGCTTATGTAAACGAAGAAAAAAATGAGATTTCTGATGGATCTTATATTCGTTTTGCGCAAGGTGAATTTTATTATCAGCATCAAGATTTTGAAGCAGCTATTTTTAAATGGGAGAAGGTTAGTAATGAATTAGCACCATGGGCACAAAAAAATATTGCGGATGCTTATTTCGAACTGAATCAATTAGCAGTTGCTGAAAATGTTTATACTTCCATTGCTACTGATAATATAATATTGATGACAGAAATTAGATTACAATTACTTTCTCTTTACATAGAGCAAAATAATTTTGAAGCAGCTTTCGCTGTTATTAAAGAAGCGGTTTCTTTAAATCCGGATTATCCGAATGTCACAAAAATTGCCCGTTCCTTTTATGAGGAACAACAAGATTTTGATAGTGCAGTAGAGCTTGCTGTGAATGAGTTAATTCGAATAGAATCTTATCCTTGGTTTGAGGTGTTAAAAGGATATATCGATAAAGGATTTACTAAACATATTTCACCAGATTATTTTTATGATGCATTAGTTACATTAAATAATGTAGATCAAGTACAATTTACGCAAATGGTTTCATCACTTTGGAACAGTTATAAAAATGAACAAAATTACTTATTGTGGCTTAACACAATAAATGAATTTTTCTTACATATTGAAATAGAGTCGTCCGATATATGGGACAAAATTTCTTCTCTTTACGAAGAAACATACTTTGCATTAATTCAAGGGCAATATATGCTTAAACAATTACACGATATCATTCCAAGTCTTTTAACAAATTGGTTAAAAGTAGTCAATCCGTCTTATGCTGTATTGCCATCAGCAGCTGTATTGGCATGGGATGAAATTTTTCCTACCCAAATAGATTCATCAAATATAAAACATGCGGAAAACCTACTGTCATATTCTATGAATCATGTGAATGCTTTAGAGTACAGTCTACATCTTTTTGAATCTATTACACAGTGGGCACAAAAGCACAATATAGAAATAGGTCAACGATTTAGATGGTTAGTTGACGAACTTGCAGATTTAAGAACAAATCGTATTTTAGTAACAGGAACTTCAGGGAACGGAAAAACTACATTTATCAACTCTATATTAGGAGAAAATATATTAGAAAAATCAATTTCAAATGTAGTAGTTTTAAAAAATGATGCTCATACAGAAATTAACGTCATAACAGATGCTGCAATTACAACAACGGAAGATATCTCTGATTATCATAATATGGTGTCTCAGCACCAGCAAACGTATAGAGATAGAGCATGTGTTGAATTTAAATTACCATGTAGATTTTTAAATGAAAATAAACTTACATTTGTAGTTACACCTGGATTTAATAGGAATAATGACACTAGGGATGAAACATTTGAATATCTAAATTCTGTGGATGAATTATTGTTTGTATTGAATGCGGATTCACCGTTTACTGATAAAGAGCGTGATATTCTATTAAGCATTCAAGAACATACACCAAATTTACAAATTCATTTCTTATTAAATAAAATCGATAACATTTACAGTGAAGCAGAAGTGAAAAGAGTATTACAAGATACGGCAGCGAGAATAAACACATATTTCCCGCAAGCGAGAATTTTTCCTTATTCTTCGTTATATACAAGTAGTCAACAATTAAATGAGTTAACTGAGTTTATTCATTATAACTTTAATCATAAAAATATTGGTGCAGAACGTACTGAAAAGCTATTGTTCTTCATCCGAAAAACAATTACATATCTTTTAAATAAACGCGTTGAGAAAGAAAACAATCTCGTGGATGCTATTAAGTGGAATGAAGATATGATAGTGAAACTAAACGGTAGCATGAATAATCTTACTGCATTTGAGAGGGAGAAAATTCATTTCATTACACAGTCATATCGTACAATGAAAACGGAAATTATAAATGATCTTACTGAAAATATACCGAAGATATTACAGAGCTGTTCTGATTTAATGAGTGAAGAAAGTGATTTCGGTCACATGGATACGCAACTAAATAAAGCAATGAATGAAAGAGTGCATAAATATTTAGAACAAACGGTATTACCTTATCTTGCTCTTTCTATGCAAAATTGGATTGCAACTTCTCATAATGAGCTCCTTCAAAGTCAGTCTTACTTAGAAGAACTTAGTGAAGGACTTAATTCTTTATTTGGAGAAAATCGAATTCAGTTAGAATGTGACTTTAAAGTGCTTGACGATTGGCGCAGAGATACTGACAGAATGACGACTAGCATACAAATGGATGAAGTAAATATTTTACGTCGATTTACGCCAGCGCAATTTTTACTGAAAAGTGCCGGTAAATTATTTGGAGTTCTTCCTAAAAATAAAACTATGTTATATAACAAATACAAACAGTATGTAGAAAATGAAGATTATACCGAGGTAACGGATTCTATTATGAAGAAATTTTTCTTGCAATTTGAGCTATTTGAAAACACACAAGAGCGAGATATTCATATATTCTTTAGGAATCCATTTAACTGTTTGAAACAAACTGTAGAAAATATGCAACTAGAAATACAAGAAAAACAAGAGATGTTACATAAAATGAAATCAAATCCTGAAGTCTATCATGATTCTATCATGCTCTTTGAATTGAGATTACGTCAATGTGAAGTGATTTTACATATAAGTGATGATCATACTTATACAGATGTAAGTTTAGAGACAAGCGTAGAATAAAAGTGAAATATATGAAACTGCATCATGTATTAGAAGAGAATAAAAGGGAGCAACTGTAATGAGTTGCTCCCTTTTCATATTTACATTATTTTTCAGTTTCTTTAATTTTAGTTTGTACTTCACCAGTTTTAATTTGATTACTTTCTGAGAAACGTAATAAATCGCCTTCAATAATTTTGTCAGACATTCGTAATTCATTTTGTGCACGGTTAATGAGTGCTTGAGCTTCTTTTTTTGGTAAATCTACAATTTCACCTGTTATGCGGTCATAGAAAGTGTTGTTTTTGTATGCGTATTTGTCTGTAATGAAGCTACCATCACGTAAAACGACAAAACCGGTATATTCATCTGAAAACATATCATGACCAAAACGAATATCGTTCGTAGTATCAATCCCTAATAAATTGAGAATAGTAGGTTTCATATCGATTTGTCCCGTAGGCTTTGAAATCGTTTCACCTTCTGTTTGTCCAGGAACATGAATATATAAAGGTGTACGTTGTAAATTTAAAGTATCAAATTCTGTTATTTGATCTTTTTCTAAAAATTGTGCCATTGCACGATTATGTTTTTCAGAAATACCATAATGATCACCGTATAATACAATAATAGAATCATCATACATTCCCTCAGCTTTTAAACGCTCAATAAATTTTTTAATGGATTCGTCTAAGTAACGTGCTGTTACGATATAACGATCAAATACGCCATTACCAGAGTTATATGGTTCAATGAATTTTGTATCTTCATCATACGTAAATGGATAATGATTCGTTAAAGTAAGGAAACGAGCATAAAATGGTTGATCAACAGTTTTTAATATATCTACTGATTGATCGAAGTATTCGATATCTTTTAATCCCCAATTTAAATTTGTTTCGGGCGTAATTTTGTAATCAAGTTCATTATAGTAACGGTCATAACCGAGAGCAGAATACATAATGTTACGATTCCAAAATGTTGCATTATTCGCATGGAATACAGAAGTGAAATAACCTTGCTGACGTAAAATTTCTGGCGTCGCAGTATAATCATTGTTACCGTGTGTGAAAAATACAGCTCCTCGATTTAATGGATATAACGACGTATCGATTAGAAATTCAGAATCGGATGTTTTTCCTTGCCCAGTTTGGTGGAAAAAGTTATCAAAGTAATAGCTTTCATTTATGAATTCATTCAAAAATGGTGTAACTTCTTGTCCGTTAACTGTTGCGCCGATTAAAAAGGTTTGCAGGGATTCAAGAGTGACAACAATTACGTTTTTTCCTTTCGCTACACCAAACATGTGAGGATTTGGCTCACTTTCGTTTGCCTTCACGTAGTTTTCTGTTTCTTGTAATTTGCTACTATCAGCAAGTGCCTTTTGTGATCCTGCTTTTACTTGCAGTGTTAAATCATAAACTTGATGCGTGTATAGTCCTAAATTTTTAACAAGCATGACCCGGTCAAACGATCTCGTTAATAGTTCAGGTCGTTCTTTTTCTGCAAGATGTAGATTTGCAAAAAATACACCAACCGTTAAGAGAAAATATACGAAGCGTGCCGGATGCGTTACACGTCCTGTTTGAAAGACTAGTGCCTTCTTCTTTAATAAAATAAAGAAGAAAATAATGTCTACGAATGCGAGAATAATTTTGTAGTTCAATATTTCTATAATACTGCCGCCTAATTGGCCGAAGTTTGATGTTTGTCCAAGTACTGGTAACGTAACAAAATCGCTATAAAAATCATAGAACATTACATTTCCAACGAGTACGATTGTTAATAAGAAGTTAATACATAGTGCGATATAATTTCGCTTTTCACCGGTTGCAAATAATGCGAATCCGACAAAAGCTAATGATGCAGCGAGTGGGCTAATAAATAAAATCAGCTCTTGTGTAGAAGACTCAATTTTTAAATCAAAACTGAACCTTGTAATAAGATATGTTTTTAACCATACTGCTAAAGCAATTATTAAAACAAAGCTTATATTTTGCATTTGTAAATTGATTTTATTTTTCATTTTGACTCCTTCTTTATACAATTTATTTAACTTGTGTTATATATTATATTTTTATAACTATTAGAGTGTAATGAATCAATTAGCTAAAGGTTTCTAAAGGTAATAATATAAAGTATTCACATACGTACAATGAGGAATTTTAAAGCGTAAATCTATTTTTTAGAACAGAGCAGAAAAAGTCATAGTTGTAGTAAAAAATACTTATAGACATCCTAACATATTAAACACTATGATGATGTTACAAAATATCGAACAAATGAAAGTAGAAATGAATAGAGGCTTGTAAAACGATTGACATTCAATTCTAATAAATTGAATGTCAATCGTTTTATATACACGTTTATATTACATATGTATCTCATGAAATCTCGATTCCTTGTGGGATAATCGTTAGCGGAAGGAGGATAGTGATTTATGCTATTACTACATAAATAAAGCGTTGTGAAACTTAAAATATTTGATTGGTATCTTAATTATGCAATTAGATGTCAGATAAATATTTTCCAACATACAATCCACTTGCAGCAGCTTGAGATAATGAATGAGTGACGCCTGAACAATCCCCAACTAAAAATAGTCCATGTATACTTGTTTCAAAATGATTATTGAGTTTTATCGTAGGAGCATAAAACTTTCCGTCAATTCCATATAATAAAGTATCTTTATCGATCGGTTCTTGGATAAATTGTTCTAAGCGTAATAAAAATTCTTTAAGTCCTTCAATATATAATGGAGGAATTTCTGTATGCAAATCTCCATAATCTCCTTGTAGTGTAGGTTGTATACGGTTATGTTTCATATCGTTCGCTATTGTAGGTTCTTTTTTTAATAAGTCCTCTAAGCGCTGTATAACAATCCGATCTCGTCCTTGGTTAATGCCTTTAATAATTGAGCTTGCATACAGATTTGCTTCTTTGAGAGTTGGAAAATAAAGCGGGATAAATAAAGTGAAGTTTAAGTTAGGTGTACCAGTTCCTTTCTCCCGAAAATTTTGACCGTCAGGCATAACTAGACCTTCTTCGTACTTTCTAATAATGCGTCCTTTTGGATTCATACAGTACGTAGTTGCTGTGAAACCTTTATGCTCATACGAAAGTTTTGTCTCAAATGTATCTTTTAATATAGAACGTAATTGGTGTTCTTTCATCTCTACCCTGATACCTAAATCTACACGAGTTTGTTCCTGAAAAATATGTAGAGAAGTGCACATCTCCTTTAACCAATCCGCTCCGGAACGCCCAGTTGCAAATACTAGTTGTCTAGATTGAAATGTTCCTTCATTTGTATCTATAGTAAAATGATCTTTCTGTTTCATAATATGTTGTACATCTATATGAAATTGTATATTTATTTTCGTAAGTAAAAATTCATAGAGTTGCTGAAAAATGTCACTTGAAAGGGTAGTACCAAGATGCCGTACTTCTGTTGTTAGCATTTGTAAACCACACGATTCAGCTCTCTTATTGAGATTTGGATTTTCTGTAGAATATTTTGAAACTGAATTTCCTCCGAACTGACATAGAATTTCATCTACTTCAGCCATAAGTTGTATAAAACCCTCTTTCCCAACTTTTTGCTCAAGTTCTCCACCAAATCCGTTTGTATAATTAAATTTCCCTTCAGATTTTCCTAAACCAGCAAATCCGAAATATTTATCACATGTAGTACAATTACACGCTTTTCCTTCCTCAAAAGGACAATGGCGATTTTCTAGCGCTTTACCTTTATCAAGAATTAAAACCTTTTTGTTACTTTTAGCTAGTGAATAAGCCATAAAAATGCTACTTACTCCAGCGCCGATAATTGTAACATCATACATATTCTTCCACCTGCTAACGAATAGTTTGTTTTTTATTTTTCTAGTGTATAACAATTTTATGAAGTTAAGAAATAGCTTTTATTAATAAAGAGAGTTTTTGAACTTGATTCTTTTTTAATTTTTCAGAGTGGTGGAGTAAATACAAATTTTTCATTTGAAATAAGAGATAGTTTTAAAAGATCACTATGTCATATGATTAATAAAATCTTACATATAAAAAAACAGACCTTTTAAGTGAAGAGGTCTGTTAATGATTTTAAATGTTATTTAGCGAAGACGTGGTTACCGATTACTGCTACTGTTTGACGTGTCGTAATCCACTTGTCTGTTGATGTTTTCGGGTTATAGAAATAAAGCCAATCAGAATGTATTCCATTTGTGGAGATAGCCTCTTCTACTGCCATTTTTGCTTCTGCGCTTGCAGGTTGATTAATTCTTCCATCTGTAACAGGAGTAAATGCATATCCGTATGTAATAGGTTCATAAATAACGCCTGTTATTGTATTTGGAAACCCGTTTGCATTTACACGGTTTAGGATAACTTTTGCTACAGCCACTTTTCCTTTATATGATTCTCCACCTGCTTCAGCGGTAACTAAGCGTGCCATTAAGTCTTTTTCTTTTTCTGAAATGCTTGAGTTGATTTTCAAATGTTGTCCTGCATAGAGCTTGTTTCCCACTGTATTGTTAATTTGTTTTATAGATTGAACGGTAACATTGTAACGCTTTGCTATCGTTTCTAATGAATCTCCTGGTTGTACTTGATAAATAATTTGCTCAGAAATGTTCGCAGGTTTGGCGTTTTGGTGAACAGTGATTTCATTTGAGTTGACGGAACCTGGAATATGTAACTGTTCGCCAATGAAAGTTTGATCGTTTCCTTTATGGTTAGCCTGTTTAATGGATTGTATTGAAACGTCGTATTGTTTACTAATGCCCCAAAGTGTATCATTCTTTTTTACTGTATGAATGGTAGAAGCCTCAGCTGTACTTTGACTACATACGAATGTAATTGCAGCCGCAGATAAAGGGATTATATGTTTTATTTTTAATAATTTCATTGTAAATCCTCCTAAGAAAAAATTAAGGTGAAGCTGTTCAGTAATCTAGTTTCGGATATTTATACACTTAATATATTAATGTAAGTATATTAGCACATATAAAATAAATAATCATTATAAGTTTCTTATTCATGTATTGTAGAGTTCTAATATGAAATATTGCATATGAAAATACATTGAAGTTCATATTGCTGATTACTATAATCTATTTAGTAGAAAGGGAATATGTTATATAAATAAAATCACTATAAATTAATATAATGATTAATTGTTGTTAATAGGAGGATTGAAGTAATGAAAATATTTCAAAAAATGTGTGCGTCAACTGTAATCATTACAACACTTTTAGGAACAGGAGGCACTATCAATAGTGTACATGCTGATTCTATAGAACAGCAGAGTAAATTAGGAATAGAACAAGAAACAGATAAGCAAATCATAGTAAAATTTAAAGCGGATTTGAAATTTCCATATGAAGATGGTATTGAAAAACAAATACAATCTCAAACGAACGACAAAGTACTAGAAGATCTTTTGGTAGAATATCCAGATGTAACATTCACGCGTTTATTCACATCTGTAAGTCCAGAGGAAATAGAAGACCTTGAAGTGAAAGCACCCAATAATGTATCTACAAATTTATTAAACTACTATATTCTTCAAACTCAAAATGGTGAGCAGAAAGAAGAACTAGTAGATAGGTTAAAGAAATCTTCTTTAATAGAAGATGTGTATATGAAGAAGCAAGAAAAAATAACGCCACCAGAAGTGCGACCATCAAGTGTATCTCTTAATCCTAATAACAATCCTAGATTTAAAAAACAAGGTTATCTTGAAGCAGCACCATACGGTATTAATGCGCCCTTCGCCTGGGAAGTTCAAGGCGGTAAAGGAAATGTTATAACTTTTGTTGATATGGAATATGGATGGTTATTAAATCATGAGGATTTAGTACATCAAAATATTGAATTAATGTCTGGAATAAATATAGATCAACATGTCGGTCATGGGACGTCTGTACTAGGAATTGTATCCTCTGAGGACAATGAAGTTGGGAATATTGGGATTGCGCCAAAAGCGAAAGCAAAGGTGATTTCTCAAATAAGAGATAACGGACAGTATAATACAGCTGATGCAATATTAAGTGCTGTAAATCAGTTAGAAGCTGGGGATGTTTTATTGTTAGAGGCACAAGCATCTTTCGATGGATATGGTGATAAATATTTACCTGTTGAAGTACAACCAGATATCTTTGATGCGATCCGTGCTGGTACAGATAAAGGTGTTGTCATTATAGAAGCTGGAGCAAATGGTTGGAATGATTTAGATCAATTTAAAGATAGAAATGGTAAACAAATTTTAAATCGTAATAGTAAAGATTTTAAAGATTCAGGTGCAATTATGGTAGGAGCGGGCTCTTCATCTCTCCCTCATGAGCGTATGTGGTTTTCGAATTATGGAAGCCGTATTGATGTCTATGGTTGGGGAGAAAACGTAGATACAACTACAGCTGAGCAAAGTCGAAGTGCTATAAATCTTTATACACCTAGCTTTAGTGGAACGTCGAGTGCGTCACCTATTATTGCCGGAGCAGCGACTTTAGTACAAAGCATTGCGAAAGAAAATTTAGGACAACCATATAGACCGAGTGAACTAAGAGCAATATTAAGCAACAAGAACACAGGAACAAAATCTAAAGATCCATATGTAGATAAAATAGGTGTTTTACCAGATTTGAAGTCTATACTAGTTAACTTAGGTTATGAACAAAGAAAACCAAACGGTGGGAATGAGTTACAAGTAATAGAAAATGAACCAAATAATGAGCCTAGACAGGCAAATAAAGTTAACTTTCATACACCGGTGAAAGGAACGCTACATAATAGTGATAGAGTAGATGTATTTACTTTCCAAATTGACTCACCGGAAAATATTAACATATCCCTACTAAATGAACAAAATATCGGAATGACATGGGTACTTCATCATGAATCAGATTTAAATAACTATGTAGCATATGGTGAAAATGAAGGAAATGTAGTGAAAGGAACTTATAATGCAAAGCCAGGTAAATATTATTTATACGTCTATAAGTATGAGAATAAAGATGGTTCATATGTATTGAATATAAAGTAAACGAAAGGAGCTTCAGATGAAGTTCCTTTAAATTTTTCTAATTCAGGATATATGAATGTTTTTTAACTTTATTTCTATGCAATATTTCATACTTATGAAATGATATTTATTTTTTACTCACTAGATTATATTATATTCAATAAGTTTGATATAAAACAAAAAAGGAGGAATAATAATGAGCAGTAAGAAATTTATTTTGAAATTATTCATATGTAGTACGATATTTATCACATTTGTATTTGCTTTACATGAGAAGAGAGTCGTTGCGGCTAGCTCTGTTAATGAGCTTGAAAATTGGTCAAAATGGATGCAACCTATACCTGATAATATCCCGTTAGCACGAATTTCAATTCCAGGAACACATGATAGTGGAACGTTTAAGTTGCAAAATCCGATTAAGCAAGTATGGGGAATGACGCAAGAATATGATTTTCGTTACCAAATGGATCATGGAGCTAGAATTTTTGATATAAGAGGACGTTTAACAGCTGATAATACGATAGTTCTTCATCATGGGCCATTATATCTTTATGTAACCCTACACGAATTCATAAACGAAGCGAAACAATTTTTAAAAGATAACCCGAGTGAAACAATTATTATGTCTTTAAAAAAAGAGTATGAGGATATGAAAGGAGCAGAAGGTTCCTTTAGTAATACGTTTGAAAAAAATTATTTTGTTGATCCTATCTTTTTAAAAACAGAAGGAAATATAAAACTTGGAGATGCTCGTGGGAAAATTGTACTACTAAAAAGATATGGCGGTAGTAATGAATCTGGAGGATATAATAATTTTTATTGGCCAGATAATGAGACGTTTACGACAACTGTAAATCACAACGTAAATGTAACGGTACAAGATAAATATAAAGTGGGTTATGATGAGAAAGTAAAATCTATTAAAGATACAATCAACGAAACGATGAATAATAGTGAGTATTTACATCATCTATATATTAATTTTGCAAGCTTGTCTTCTGGTGGTACAGCATGGAATAGTCCATATTACTATGCCTCTTATATAAATCCTGAAATTGCAAACTATATAAAACAAAAGAGTCCTACAAGAGTAGGTTGGATCATTCAAGACTACATAAATGAAAAGTGGTCACCATTGCTGTATCAAGAAGTTATAAGAGCGAATAAGTCATTAATAAGAGATTAAAGATGAGGAGAGTAAGAAGCGATAAAATACGTCGCTTCTTATTAAAAATACAGTGTATCTTGTAAATGGAACAATTTTCGAGTTATCTCAATCGATGTTTCATTATGAAAAGACTAAACTTTTAAATCAAATTAATTTCAAATGAAAATTAGCATAAATAATCCTGCAAAAAAGCAACTGATCATAAGTGTTCAGTTGCTTTTTATTTTTAAAGTGGATGAGCAAAAAAACATAAAAGTGGTTGGTCCGTTTTTGGCAAACATCCATTATGATAAGAGAAGAAAGGTAGTATGTTATTAACATTTTAAAGAGGAAATTCTTTATTAAAATAGATTGTCTTTAGAGAGGTGAAAATACAATGATTTTTGCAATTTCACTAGTCGTTATTATTGTAATTGGATCACTGTTTGGAACCGTGCTAGTTGCACGGAATGTGGAGGAGAATTACGGCAAGTCTACAAAGAGAAATGTGAAAAACTTATCAACTATTTATATTATCCTTCTTTTCGTACTACTTGTTGGGGTAACGTGGTATGCGGTAATAATTTGATAGTTTGTAACAGAACTGCAACGAGAGTATGAAGCTGGAATTTCAGAAGCTATCGAGTAATCAGAAACGGAGCTATTTTAATATATCCATTTTAGGATGAGAAAATGTGACTAATTAATACTATTTTTACGGTAAATACTGTTAGTAATAAATTGAGGATAGTTAGCTTTGAAAGGAGGCAACTATATGGAATGGAAACCAAATCGTGCAGATAAGACGCCTGTATATAAACAAATCGCAGATTATATTGAAAGGGGTATTTCTTCGGGTGAGTTTCCTTCTGATAGCAAGTTACCTTCTGAGCGTATGTTAGCAAAAGAATTACAAGTGAACCGGAGTACGATAGTTGCTGCATATGAAGAATTAAAATCACTTGGAGTAGTAGAACGGCAAAAAGGAAGCGGAACACGGGTGAATACAGACATATGGGGTGTGTCACATAAACGAATACCGAACTGGGGTAGGTACGTTGAGGATGGATCGTTCTTACCTAACGTACCACTCGTTCAACAAATTCGAACGGAAACGCAAAAAGACGACTTAATTAATTTAGCGAGTGGTGAATTATCACCAGAATTAATTCCAAGTGATAGATTCCGAACGATCTTGTCGGAGAAAACATTTATGGAAAACCTCGGTTATGACCATCCACTTGGAAATGAAATGTTGAGAAAAACAATTGCAGCACATGTTCAGCAATATAAACAAATTGAAGCAGATTCGAATTCTATTCTTATTACATCTGGAGCACAACAAGCACTTAATCTTATCGTTCAGTGCTTATTAAAACCTGGTGATGCGATTGCAATTGAGGACCCTTCGTATTGTTTCTCATTGCCGATGTTTAAATCTGCTGGTTTAAAAATATTTCATTTACCTATTGATCAGCATGGAATGAATCCAGATGACTTAATTGATTTGCATAAAAAGCATCGTATTCGCATGGTATTTTTAAATCCAGATTATCAAAATCCAACGGGAACTGTGCTGTCATTAGCAAGACGTAAAAAGATTTTAGAACTGTCTTCTGAATTTGGTATACCGATTGTAGAAGATGATCCGTATAGTTTAACGTCCTTTAATGGAGAAGTGAATCCAACATTAAAATCAATGGATCAAAACGGGAATGTTCTTTATGTAAGTTCATTATCAAAAATTGTTGCATCGGGATTACGTATTGGCTGGGTAATTGGTCCTACGCGTGTAATAGAACGTTTAGCGGATGCGAAGCAGCAAGTTGATTTTGGGCACAGTGTATTTACCCAGTGGGTAGCAAATCAATTTTTAGAATCAGACGATTTTCATGCGCATATTACAATGCTTCGTAGACAATTGAAAGAAAGAAGAGATGTATTAATTAGAAAGCTTGAAGAAATATTAGGAGACCAGGTTGAATTTTTTGTTCCAGAGGGTGGAATACATTTATGGTGCAAAGTGCAAGGAACGTTTGATGAGTATCATTTATTAGGTGAATCTATACGAAATGGTGTAGCGTTTGTCCCTGGTAGTGTTTTAGGTACTAAAAGTGAATATATTCGTTTTACTTTTGGGAGAGTAAATGCCGAACAAATTCAGCTGGGAATGACGAGGTTTGCTGAAACGTTAAATGAGATTTCATAATAGAGAGGCGTAATATTGGAATGAGGGAAAGAAATGAAGTACGTGACGCTTTTACTTCAAGTAGGCGTGCTGTATGTATTTAGTTTAGTTGGTACGTGGATGGAGTATTCCATTTATCAATGCCAGGAAGTTTAATAGGGATGTTAATGCTGTTTCTGCTCCTTTCCACTCGTATTTTACCATTAAAGTGGTTTGAAGAAGCGACAATCGGTTCGGTGACTATGATTGTAACAGGAATACTCATCAGTATATTTATACCATATGGAACGAAATTTATATTTTAAATTGTAATGGAGATGATGAAAGTGACAACATGGTTTATAGTTACATTATTTATTTTTGGTGCCCTTAAAGTACTCGTTTCTAGTATGCCAACTTCAGTTGTAGAATCTATTATTAGTAGATTTGAATTACATCAAAAACTTGATGAGGAGAATACCTCTATATCGATAGATGGAAAAAATATAGAGGGGGAAATGAAACTACAAGTTATTCATGAATTTAATGAAGCTTTATTTTTAGATAAACATTATTTTCCACCGCGCGGGGAAGGAATACCAATCGTCATTGATACGAAAAAAGGGAATAAAGAGATTAGATTTTCTCTATACAGCTATGAGGAACACGTTGACGTAATAAAGCAATATAAGAAGAAAGTCGTTGCCTATCGTTTACGATCTAAAAGCCTTCAAACCCGTGCACCATTAGCAATAACTAAAGATTATGCTTAAGAAGAGATCTATAATGATCTCTTTATTTTTTTATGCAATGATATACTTTCCAAATAAAAAAAAAGAATATCATATAGCCAAATAAAGAGTATGTATGATTCCAATCTACACTATGAGTAAAGAAACCTAATCTTTCAGCAATCTGTTCAAAAATGCTAGCACAAATACCTATTGTAAGAATAAATAGAATCCTAGAAAATACAGATAGGTTTTTTGAAATGTGTATG
This sequence comes from Bacillus cereus group sp. MYBKT111-2, assembly GCF_051915205.1. Classification (NCBI taxonomy): domain Bacteria; kingdom Bacillati; phylum Bacillota; class Bacilli; order Caryophanales; family Bacillaceae; genus Bacillus; species Bacillus cereus group sp. MYBKT111-2. Next base: position 37,337 of record NZ_JBQAEG010000001.1, on the reverse strand, counting down.
AAAATTGTTGTTAAAATCGGTAGTACAAACAAAGTAAAGCCTATGTTAACTGAAAATATGGATGAGAATGGTCTAACCGGAAAGGAATATATTTGTTTCGCAACAAAGAAAGCATCTAAGCAAGTGCCGATAATAGAAGAGAGTAAGATTGTAACGACTAATGCGAAAAGGTTATTCTTCTTCTCGAAGGAGAACATTTTTCTTTGCAAGAATGGCCAGTTCAATCTTTTCGAGTGTTTTACAGTAGTCTTCTGTGATTTGTCCATGTATCCTTTCCTCCTTATCAGTTAAATAATGTATGACTTGCCAGTCGTTAAACCAATCTTCATATTCTGCTTCTTCATGTTTCATATTTTTCCATGCATACATAAGTGCAGGGCTATATATACGGTAGGCATCACTTTTTAATTGGCATTTCTTTATTCTTCGTTTATAAAACTCTCTTGAAAAGGATTCATTTACGCTTGAAAATAAATGTGGCCAATAATCTTTTCGTGATCCAGTGTGTGGATGAGTGTCAGCCCATTGTAGTATACGAGCTAAAACATGCTCATCATGAAATAATAGTGCATATAATCTTTTTCCGAGCAAAATTCGTTCGTGTAAGGAAGTGAAGTGTTTCATTGTATCACCAATTAATTTTGTTTTCTGTATAGGCTTTTCTTCGCAGAAAGGGAAGAGGATATGATTAAATTGAAAGAAATCAAAAAGTTTGAATCCAATACTATTTAGTACATTTTTTTTGAAGTGTTTATTTTGAATTACTCTTTTTTCTAAGTAGTTTTGTTCATTAATAATAGTGGAAATAGCTAATATTTGTTTGTTTCCGGTTTTCCAAAAAAAGTTCCACATCGTTTCCATAAATGTTGACACATTGAGATGAGGGAGGAGATAAAAAAGATTTTTGGATTTTTTTACACTCTGTTCATATAACAAAAATTGTGGATACACATCTTGAAAGATAAGCCAATTCCCCCGTTCTAAAAAAGAAAAGAAAGTAAATTGATCTTTCTCAGATAACAACTTCGTATATAAATCCCCCTTTAAATCTGTCATGTTCCAACCGCCGTTACGCGAAACCATATGTCCAAGTAATGCCCAATGTATTTCAGGATACCTTTTGTAAAATTGATAGTAAGCGCGAGTTCTTGTCACATTATTTTGATTTAATAATTTTGTTCTTTCTTTAATTGTATGTATTAATATTTCTTCTTCTTTCGAAAAGGGGTAAAGAAAGTTATTTGCGTTGGTGCATTTTTGTTTTAGCTCATTTTTTATTGAGAAGAGGGATAGGGGAATGTTTTTGTAAAGTTTATGATTTGGATTGTCGTACTGCATGTAATTCCCTCCAATTCAAGTCTGTTATCATAAATATATTAGTAACTACTTACATAAATGATATGTGAAGGAAATGAAAAGTTGCAAAGCACAAAAAAAGAAAGAGGAGACGGGCTCTTCTTCCTTTTTCTTGTATGTATTTGCGCTAATGGTTATAACGAACACCTTTTTTGAGAAGAGTAGAAAATGAATCAGCATGAATAGGCTTGCTGTAGTAGTAGCCTTGAATCAATTGACAATTATTTTTTTGAAGGAAACTCACGTGTTTTTTCGTTTCTACACCTTCAGCGATAACTGACATTCCTAATGTATTTGCTAATGTGATGATTGTTTTAATAATTTCCATTCCATCGTCACATGTTTCAGACATTGTAATAAATTCTCGTGGGATTTTTAACGTATCGATTGGATATAAAGGTAAGTAAGCTAGCGAAGAATAGCCTGTACCAAAGTCATCGATTGAAATATGAATCCCTAAACTTTTTAGTGTACGTAGTTTTATTAATGTTTCTCGCTCATCCATCATTGCAATTCGCTCTGTTAATTCAAGATCGAGAGAACTTGCTGGTAAACCAGTATTTGTTAATGTAGCAGAAATAGACTTTACAAAATCTTCTTGTTCAAATTCTTTAGCAGATAAATTTACACCTATTTTCAAATGTGAATATCCGCTTGTGTGCCAACGTTTCATTTGTTCACAAGCTTGTTGTAGTGTCCATTTTCCTATTGGAATGATTTGTAGCGTTTCTTCTGCAATCGGAATAAACTCGTATGGAGAAATAACACCTAATTCAGGATGATTCCACCTAATTAAAGCTTCAGCACCGATAATTTTGTTAGATTTGCTATCAACTTGAGGTTGATATAAAAGGAACAATTCTTCATTTTGAATTGCATTTGGTAAATCTTTTTCTAATCGTAATCGTCTTTCAATTTTTTTTGCAATTACGTCATCATAAATAGAGACAGAATTAAGTTCTTTTGCTTTCGCATCATACATTGCAACATTAGCGTTTTTCAGAAGTGTAGCGGTATCGATTCCAGAATGTGGATAAATAGCGATGCCGATACTTATTGATAGAGTTAATGTATGTTCATATATGACAAACGATTTTTCCATGCATTTAAATAACTGGTTGCATAACTGGAATAAGGAATCTTCATCAGTATAGTTTTCAATTAAGATTGTAAATTCATCGCCACCGATTCTTGATAGATGAGTATGTGATGGAAGACAGGATTGGAATCGCTTCGCTACTTCTTCTAATATGTAGTCTCCTGCCGAATGTCCAAGTGTATCGTTAACTGCTTTAAAGCGATCTAAGTCCAAATATAATAATGCAAACTCGCTTTCTGTCGTTTTAGCATTTTTTATAATTCTTTTTAATTTCTTATGAAAAAAGGCACGGTTCCCAATTTTCGTTACAGTATCATGGAATGCTAAATATTTTATTTCTTCTTGCTGTTTTTTTAGCGCAGTAATATCTTTCATCATAATATAGCTTCCTGAAATTTGCCCGTCTATCATAATAGGGACGATGGTAACGTATAAAGAATAAGTAAATCCATCTTTATATTGAGAACTAAGTTGTAAGGATGCTGATTCTTGTTGTTTCACTTTTTCTAATGCAGATGCTAGTTTATATTTGTCTTCATCTAAAATAATCGAAAAACAAGTTTCACCAAGTAACTCATCCGTTGGTGCACTGAGTAGTATACTTCCAGCTTTATTTACATTTAAGAATACGCCATTTAAATCAATTGTAAAAATAGGGTCAGGATGATATTCATATAATGATTTGAATTTTTGTTGCTTTTGAGATAGAGCCTCTGATTTATGAACTAAATCTGAAGTTCGTAATCTAACTTTTTCTTCCAATTGGGCATTGAATACTTGTAAACGTTTGGTTAGAGAATTGTTTTGCATACGTACAATAGAATGACGAATGAGTACGAAAATAAAAGCAATACAATTTCCCGTAATGAGAATGGAAGATGCTGTTTGTTCTTTTAACGTAAACCCGATTAGTATTGCAACGGCAAGATAGGGAAATACAACTAAAGCCTTTTTTTCTATTATAGGGTTTACAATGAAATAATTTTTATGACTATTACGATCTTCTGAAATAGATCCAGCTATTGCAATAAGTAATATAGGTATTCTATATAAAAGACGTAATAATGTTATCGTTTCAGTTGATAAATGGTTATGTAAGTAAAAATAAATATAGTTAAAAGTTGCAGAACTTATTAATACAAAAATAAAGATATAAATTTTCCGTTTAGAATTAAAAATTGTTGGACGGAAAAAGAGACTAACACCTAGTAGAAGAAATAATAAATCTGCAATTGGATATAGAAATGAAAGGAAAACATCTCCTAGTGAAAGAGAGAATATATTTAAATTTGGTTGATTAAATAAATACCACTCCAATGTGAATATGGAAGTAAGTACTATGCATATATCACAAATAAAGAACGATTTTTCCCATTTATCGCATTCTTTTAGGATTTTATAGCAGAAAGCGATAAGACAGAAGAGTAGAAAAAGCATATAAAACACATCAGAAATAGTAAAACGATGTATTGGAATTTTGAAGAAGCTCTCTTGATATGTATATACTATTTTTCCTAACAAAAAACTACCAATTGCTATCGTGATACATATCCAAAACGGATTTGAACTAACTTTTTTAGAATATATAGAATAAATGAGTGATACAAATGTAATGGCTTCAACAATAAGGGAAGCGAAGCGTACATCCGAATTTGAAAAATGAGTGGGGAACAGATAGAAAAACATAAAATAGATTGAATAACACATTAATGTTCCAATTAATATACATAGCTGTAAATTTTTATTTAATTTCAATAAAATCACCTTCTTTAATTATGCACTATATTCGTAATATCTATACATAATAATATTATTTAAGAATTGTATCAGATTTCCTTATAAAAATCATGTTTATAAGGAAGTTTTGAAAAGTGTAATTGCTCTAAAAAATGAAAAATATTGCATTTGATAGTATATACTGTATAAAGATTTTAAATAGAAATTGTATATTTAGTCATCTTTTGAATTGTAAAGGTTTTTTAGTGATTTGAAAGTAGAGATGCAAAATTGCATATAAAATGATAAAGGCTTTTTTGAATTTTAATTTTTGACTGATAGAGGTTATTTTAAGTAAGACCTTTGTATGTATTTATTCTTAAGATTTTCACCGTAAGAAATATGAGAAACCTGTTCTGTTATTAGCCGGAAGACAAGATATATCGGTAGGTTATCAAGATATTATAGAAATTATTGATGATTACCCAAGAGCGACATTAGCGGTGTTAGATATGGCAGGGCATAATTTGCAAATTGAACGGCCTGAATTATTTGAGAGTTTAGTAGGAGAATGGATTAGACGAACAAATCAGCAAAGTTTATAAAAAACGAATGAATATTTTCAAGGAGGAAGTATGAATACATATATTTATATGGTTAGGCATGGTGAATCACCAAAATTAGAAGGGAGTGAAAGAACACGGGGATTAACTGAAAAGGGAAGTTTAGACGCTCATAGAGTAACGGACATATTAAAAGCAGAGGCAATTGATACTTTTATTTCAAGTCCGTATAAAAGGGCTGTGTTAACGATAGAAAAAGCAGCCAATTTCTATGAAAAAGAAGTATTAATATATGAAAATCTCAAAGAGTGTATGTTTTTAAGTGAGGATCAGGTTATATCAGATAAAGAAGTGTATCCACTTGTAAAGAAGATGTTCTCTAATCCGGACTTTGCACGAACGGAAGGAGAGTCATATACGGATTGCCAGAGAAGAGTAGTGAAAGTATTAAGAGAAATCTTAATGGATTTTCAAGGACAAAAAATTGTAATTGGTACACATGGGCTTGTCATGACATTAATGATGAACTATTTTGATGAACAATATGATTTTGAATTTTTAATGAATACGTCAAAACCAGATATATATAAGATGGAATTTAATGAAGAACAATTAATGAATGTAGAGAGATTATGGAAAGCGGAATAAAGTTGGTTGTATGGATTTTGTTGTAAAAGTTACTTTTATAGCAAAATCTTTTTTATTTCAATAGAAAGCATTTTTATCAACTATTTTTAGAATGTTAAATCAATAAGTAATTATTCAGTTTCTGAATAATATAATTGAAAGTTGGTTTAAGTAAACAATTTTAAATGTGACAAAACTCCAAACGTTGGATTTATATTCAATAGGAGAAAAAGATGTAGAAGTTTGTCTTACTGTCCTCGTTTACTTTTTATTTCATTACATATAGGCTTTGTGGTGTAAGGGAGGACATCACCTTTACGCAAAATCTATAAGGAGGTCATTGTAATGAAACAAATTAAAAAGTTTGCGGGAGTTGCTTTAGCGGGGACGATTGGATTAAGTGGACTACTGTTTTTAGAACCAAGTATAAGCGCTGCGGAATCACAGCAAGTGAAAGAGGAGAATTTCAATGCAATTGATGTATCGATGAATCTAAATGAATTATATGTATTAAGTGGCAGAAGCATTGATATTCTTTCTGGAGATAAAGAAGCAATTCAGCTAAATAAATACACAATTCGTTTTAGTAAACCCGGGAAGTACGTTATTAGGGTAAATGGTTGTATTTATAACGATGTATATACTTTTATTGTGAATGGTTAGTATATCTTCTTAAATTATGGAATAAAAAAGAAACACCCTATTTGCGGTGAGAATCGTAAATAGGGTGAATTTATTTGTATTAAATTGTACTTTAAACATGTTCACTAATTTTCTTTTTGTTATGTAGAGTATGTAAAAGTGTTTGAAATACCTTAAATGATTGCTGAAAGATTGGACTTTGAATAAAGGTATACAGAAAAGTTACGATAAAAACAGGACCACCTAGCATAAATCCAATAACTAGTACAATGCATTCTACAATGATTCGAGCACGGCTAATAGATAGACCTGTTTTGTCGGAAATAGTAAGCATGAATCCATCACGAGGTCCAGCACCAATTCCAGCCGCAACATACATACCTCCACCGATACCTGTAATGGCAATACCAGAAAATAAAATGAGTAAGTTTATCCATAAATAATCACTAGCGTTTGGAAGAATATTTGATTGTAAGAAAAAGTCCATAATGGGACCGATAAGTAGTGCATTTAAAAATGTTCCCACATTTATATATTTTCGATCTACTAGTAAAGAAATGAGAACGAGACATAACCCACATATGACACTCCACGTACCAATCGTCCATCCAAACCTTTGGTAGAGAGCCATATTTAAAACTTCCCAAGGATGTAAACCGAGAAATTTTACTTTGACTGCAAGAGCATTTCCAAGCCCAAAGAAGATTAACCCTAAGAAAAAAAGAAAATAGCGAAAGAGAGTTAGCCTCATTTTTAAAACCTCCCATATTGTATAATTATGTATATTACATGTAAGGGTTTTAATGTACAAATTTTACGACTTTTCAGCCGGTATTTAAAATAGCTAAAATACAAATGAAATATATGTATTCACAGTCAAAAAAGTTAAAATATTTCGTCTCAAGGATTATAATAGAGAAAGAAGTATAAAAGGGAGTGAATGAATTTGAAACAAGAACTTATTGAAAGATTTACGAGATATGTAAAGATTGATACGCAATCAAATGAAGACAGTCATACAGTGCCAACAACACCAGGACAAATTGAGTTTGGTAAGTTATTAGTTGAAGAGTTAAAAGAAATTGGGTTAACAGAAGTAACGATGGACGATAACGGATATGTAATGGCAACACTTCCGGCTAATACGGATAAGGATGTTCCTGTAATCGGCTTTTTAGCACATTTAGATACAGCAACAGACTTTACTGGAAAAAATGTAAAACCACAAATTCATGAAAACTTTGACGGGAACGCAATTACATTAAATGAAGAGCTTAATGTTGTATTAACGCCAGAACAGTTCCCAGAATTACCGTCTTATAAAGGACATACGATTATTACAACGGACGGTACAACACTGTTAGGAGCAGATGATAAAGCTGGTCTTACAGAAATTATGGTTGCAATGAATTATTTAATACATAATCCGCAAATTAAACATGGGAAAATTAGAGTTGCGTTTACGCCGGATGAAGAAATTGGCCGCGGCCCAGCGCATTTTGATGTAGAAGCGTTTGGCGCTTCATTTGCTTATACGATGGATGGAGGTCCATTAGGTGGTTTAGAGTATGAAAGCTTTAATGCTGCAGGTGCTAAGTTAACGTTTAACGGAACGAATACACATCCTGGAACAGCGAAAAATAAAATGCGTAACGCAACTAAACTTGCTATGGAGTTTAATAGCTATTTACCAGTAGAAGAGGCACCAGAATATACAGAGGGGTATGAAGGATTCTATCATTTACTTTCTTTAAATGGTGATGTTGAGCAAAGTAAAGCGTATTATATTATTCGAGATTTTGATCGTGAAAATTTTGAAGCGCGTAAACATAACGTTGAAAATATTGTGAAGCAAATGCAAGAGAAGTATGGACGAGATGCAGTCGTTTTAGAAATGAATGATCAATACTATAACATGCTTGAAAAGATTGAACCAGTGAGAGAAATTGTTGATATTGCATATGAGGCAATGAAAAGTTTAAATATCGAACCAAATATTCATCCGATTCGTGGTGGAACAGATGGATCACAATTATCGTATATGGGATTACCAACCCCAAACATTTTCACAGGTGGTGAAAACTATCACGGTAAATTTGAGTATGTTTCGGTAGATGTTATGGAAAAAGCTGTTCAAGTTATTATAGAAATTGCAAGACGATTTGAAGAACAAGCTTAAAAAAGAACCAAGTAGTGCAAAAACGCTACTTGGTTTTTTAGTATAATACTCGCCACAAATAAAAAGTTGCGTAAGACTCCCAGTTGATCCAATTTGCCGCAAAATCTTTTATTTCCTGTTTAGTCGGTTTACTTTTAGAACCTGTTATATATTTAATTGCATTGTGCAAACCAACATCGTCAATTGGAAAAGCAGAAGGAAATCGTAAACAACGCATTAAAACATAGTTGGCCGTCCACGGTCCTATACCATGTATAGCAGTTAATCTTTTTTCAGCTTGTTTCACGTCTTGTATTTGCAGTAAAGATTCTTTTGATAATTTTCCTTCTGTAATAAGCTTTGCAATACCGATTAAATATTCACATTTTCTAGTCGTCATTTTTAAATTTTTGAGATCCTCTACGTGTAAATTGGCAATTGTTTCATGTGATGGGAATATCCAATGCTTTCTATCGTTCCATTCTACATAACTTCCAAATGTCTCGACTAATCTTCTTTTTAGTGTATAAGCATAAGTGAGGTTAATTTGCTGCCCGATAATTCCCCAGGAAAGTGCCTCAAATAAGTCTGGAATACCTAAAGTACGAAGGCCATAATATTGTTCAATTGGTCTTTGAAGGAGTACATCATGTTTAGCTAATGTATAAAAGGGAGCTAAATCAGTAGTTAAATCAAACCATTCAGTTACATAGTTAGCTACAGCATCGCGTATCGGTTTTGCAGAGATATAGGTTTCTCCTAAAAAACGTATTTGAATAGTATCATCCGCATTCATACTAATTTCAACTAAAGGATTTACATCGTGAACAGGGATAACTTTATAAATTTTGTTATCTTCAATGTGGAACATACATTCATTGTTAGAACGGGATAGATAGCGTAAATTTTCTTGAAAACTAAATTCTGTTGGAACTGTTAAAGTTAATGCGTTACTATATTCGGCTGTCATATGAATTCCACCTGTAATTTTTCTAATGCAAGCAATTCTTTCTTCATTTCTAATCCCCCTCTAAAACCAGTTAGTTTACCATTCTTTCCAATAACACGGTGGCAAGGAATCATAATGAGAATTGGGTTGGCAGCAATAGCAGACGCAACGGCACGTACCGCTGTAGGTTTTTGAATTTTATCTGCAATTTCTGTATAAGAATATGTTTTTCCATAAGGAATTTCACGTACCGTACTCCAAACAGATAATTGAAATGCAGTTCCGTAAGCAGCGATAGGGGATGTAAAGGTTTCTCTCTTGTTTTCTAAATACTCGATAATTTCTTTTGTATATACTTGTAAGTAATCTGGACTATGGATCAATATATGTTGAGGCAGTTTTTTTCTAGCCCATATATTTACTTCTTCAAAGGTTTCGTTTTGTGATCCAATGAAACATAGTCCAGTTTCAGTTGCAGCAATATGAAACTTCCAATTTGCATGTGTCAGTAGCGTCCAATATATATAATTATTTTTGTAAGAATTCATTATTGTATCCCTCTTTTATTTCATTCTTTTTTCGATATTCAGTAGGGGTAAATCCAGTTTTCTTTTTAAATAAAGTTGCGAAATATTCTGGGTTTTCTATCCCGACGGCAGTACTAATTTCTTTAATGGGTTGATTTGTGTGTAAAAGGTGTTCTGCTGCTTTAACAATTCTGAACTGCTGTATATATTCTATCGGACTTATTCCTGTCATTTTTTTGAAAGTGCGTTGTAAATGAAAGGGGCTACCATGGCACATTTCCGCAAGTATGTCTAGAGTTAATAATTCATCAAAGTGTTTTTCGATATACTCTTTAATTTGTTCTACCCACTCTTCATTAGGTAAAGTGAGCCCATTTGGTTTACAACGTTTGCACGGGCGAAAGTTTTCACTTAATGCTTGCTCTGCATGATGAAAAATTCGTACATTGTTTTTATTCGGTATTCTTGATTTGCATGACGGTCGGCAAAAAACCCCGGTTGATTTCACGGCATAAAAGAATTTGCTATCATAGGAAGAATCATTATGAATAATTGCTTGCCAATGCTCATTTGTTAACGTAACTCCTTCATTGTGCAAAGAACATCACCTCTGAAATTAGTATAACCTGAATAAAGTGTGTATGTATGTATTCATAAATGTAAGAGCAAGATTACAAAGGTGAAAATATTGGATGGCGTTTAGATTATTTTGTTGTTTCCGAGAGAATGAAAGACCAAATAACAGCGGCGAAAATTAATAGTGAAGTAATGGGGTCAGACCATTGCCCAGTTGAATTACATATAAATTTCTAAAAAAAGAAGTATCTACCTAACATGAGGCGGATACTTCTTTTTTAATTCAGTTTGTTAAAATTTTTCAAATCTTTCTTGAAATAATTGCATATTAAATATATAATTAGTAACGATAATCATTATCAATGAAAAAGATTATCAATGGGTGAGGTATAAAAGAATTATAGCTTAGGGGAAGTGAACGAGAATGAGTTCTGGATAGAATTATTAATCTAATAAAATATATATGTAGGACAAGTTTCATATAGTTAAATTTTATTGAGAATATAGTTTGGAAATTCGAGAGGAGATATTTAAAGATGAATAAGAAGTTATTTACATTAGGTATGGTAACAGTTTTAAGTGTAGGACTAGCAGCATGTAATAGTGCGGATAAAACTTCAGGAGAAAAAACTCAACAGACAAAGGCTAGTGAGACGAAAAAAGACGAAAAACGAAAAATTACATATTTAGGTAAAGAATATACAGTGCCAGCAAAAGTAGATAAAATTGCAACAGCTAGTTTAGAGTCAATGGAAGATGCAGCAGTACTTGGAATTAAACCAGTTGGTGCAATTACGGTTGGTGGTAAATTACCAAAGTATCTGGAGAAAGATTTAGAAGGTGCAAAATCTGTTGGTGAGAAAATGCAACCAAATTTCGAAACATTACTTCAATTAAAACCAGACGTTATTACATCTAGTACGAAATTCCCAGCAGAAACAGCTGAAAAGTTTACGAAAGTAGCTCCTACATTCCCGGTATCACATGTTTCAACAAATTGGGAGGATAACTTAAAGTTAATGGGAGAATTAACTGGCAAAAAAGATAAAGCAGAAAAAATTATTAAAGATTACAATGCGGACGCTGAAAAAGCAAAAGCAAAACTAGGTGATAAGTTAAAAGACAAAAAAGTCCTTGTAATCAGACTAAGAGCAAACGAATTATTCCTATACCCAGAAGGAGTATACTTCAACCCTGTAATTTATAAAGATCTTGGATTAACTGTTCCAGAACAATTGAAAACTGTAAAAGCACAAGAGAAAATTTCATTTGAAAAACTTGCTGAACTAAACCCAGATTATATTTTCTTACAATATGAAACAACTGAAAATAAAAACCCGAAAGTGCTAGAAGAAATTGAAAATAATCCAATTTGGCAAAGTATGAATGCTGCGAAAGAAAAGAAAGTATTTGTAAACGTTGTTGATCCAATGGCACAAGGTGGTACTGCTTGGAGTAAAACAGCGTTCTTAAAAGAAGCAGTGAAAAATTTATCTAAATAATACAATAAGTAAGGTGCGTTGAATGATATGCAGAAAACAAATGCAGTACCAGTAACTATATTATGTATAGCACCCATACTCATCTTATTTACAGTTATACTTTCTATTTTGTATGGGGCGAAAAGTATTGATGCTGAAACGGTGTGGAACGCGTTATTTCATTTTGATTCAAGTGATGTAAATCATAATATCATTATTACTTCACGTTTACCAAGGGTAGTTGCAGCTCTTTTAGTTGGAGCATTTCTAGCCATATCAGGAGCACTTATGCAGGGGATGACAAGAAACTATCTTGCATCCCCTTCTATTATGGGTGTGACGGATGGGGCAGCTTTTGTTATTACACTTTGTATGATTTTTCTTCCGGGAATGTCATCGATTGGTATGGTTGTATGTTCAATGATTGGTTCTGCATTAGGAGCCGGTATCGTATTTGGTTTTGGTTCGCTCCTTCAAAATGGTTTATCGCCAGTTCGGTTAGCGATTATTGGGACAGTTATTGGAACATTTTTAAGCAGTGTGTCTGCTGCAATGGCTTCATACTTCCAAATTTCTCAAAATGTTAGTTTTTGGTTTAATGCAAAATTAGACCAAGTAGACCCTAATATCATTAAAATTACGATACCGTTTGGGATAATTGGAATAGTTTTAGCGCTGTTAATATCAAAATCTATTACGATTCTTTCTTTAGGAGAAGAAGTTTCTATTAACCTAGGGCAGCGTACAAAACTAGTTAAAGCGATGGCTATTTTATCAGTTATCTTTTTAACAGGAACGGCAGTTGCTTTAGTGGGGAAAGTTGGTTTTGTAGGTTTAATTATTCCGCACATTACTCGCTTTATAATTGGGGTAGATTATAAGTGGATTTTGCCATGCGCAGGCGTTATTGGCGGCGTTTTTCTAGCGTTATGTGATATTTTAAGTAGGTTTGTAAACTATCCATTTGAAACACCGATTGGAGTCGTTACCTCCTTAATTGGAATTCCTTTCTTCCTTTATTTAATCCGTACAAGAGGAGGAGAGAGACATGCTTAAAAGTTCAAGTCAACGTTTTGGAATGACGATGGGGATTAGTATATTTTTAATACTATGTGCTATTTATATTAGTTTAACGAATGGTACGTTTGATATTACGATTACAGATGTATGTAAAACACTCCTTAGAATAAATCCAGTACCAGACCATGATTTGGTTATTTTTGAGTTTCGTCTCCCGCGCATCATAATTGCGGGATTAGTAGGGGTAGGTCTCGGTGTTGCAGGTGCTGTTATTCAAGGAATTACGAGAAATGGATTGGCAGACCCAGGTATTTTAGGAGTTAATGCAGGAGCAGGAACAGCAATCGTCATTTTTATGTTTTTCTTCCAAGGGCAATTAAAAAGCACAGACTGGGTTTCTATTATGATGATGCCAATGTTTGGTTTAGTAGGCGGATTAGGTGCAGCTATCATCATTTATCTGTTTTCTTGGAAAAATGGTAAGTTAGATTCGCAGCGTCTTTTATTAACAGGGATTGCGATTGGATCAGGATTTGGAGCCTTTTCTATGTATTTATCACTCAAAATGAAGTCAACCGATTTCGAGATGGCTGCAGTTTGGGTGTCAGGCAGTATATATAGTGCAAACTGGAAGTATATTATTGCAATGTTACCGTGGCTTATCATACTGATTCCACTTATACAAAAGAAAGCTTATTTATTAGATTTATTTCAATTGGAAGAAACGAGTATTACAAGTTTAGGTGTTTCAGTAGAAAGAGAGAAATCAATTTTACTACTAAGTAGTATCGGACTTGTAAGCGCATGTGTTGCAGTTTCAGGAAGTATTGGTTTCATCGGATTAATGGCACCGCATATAGCGAAAAGACTTGTCGGTATTCAGCATAAGCATATCATTCCTACGTGCGGAGTAATTGGAATGTTTCTTGTAATTGCTTCAGACTTTATCGCAAAAACAGTTTTCACACCTGTAGAGTTACCAGTTGGAATCGTTATTTCTATTGTCGGTGTACCTTATTTCTTATATTTACTTTATAAGGCGAAAGCGTAAGAGGAGGAATAAAAGTGAGTATTTTAAGTGCGAAAAATTTAGAAACAAGTTATGAAAAGCTTACAGTGTTTCGCGATTTAAATGTGGAAATACAAGAAGGAAAAGTAACGACAATTATAGGACCAAATGGGTGCGGTAAATCGACACTGTTAAAAACGATGGGAAGAATTTTAAAGCAAAAGAGTGGTAAAGTATATTTGCAAGGACAGGATTTACATACAATTCCAACGAAAGAAATTGCGAAGCAGTTAGCTCTACTTCCGCAAACTCCAATTGCACCAGGAGAGCTTAAAGTAGAAGAATTAATTTCTTATGGACGTTATCCACATCGAAATAATGTAAATAAGTTAACTTCAAAAGATAAAGAGATGATTGACTGGGCATTAGATATAACGAAAACTTCTGCATTTCGAACGAGACAAATCGCAAATTTATCAGGTGGTCAACGACAAAAGGTATGGCTAGCGATGGCTTTGGCACAAGAGACAGAAGTGTTGTTATTAGATGAGCCAACTACATATCTTGATATGTCTCATCAATTAGATGTATTACAAATTGTGGAGAAATTAAATAAAGACCATAATTGTACGGTCGTTATGGTATTACATGATATTAACCATGCAGCAAGGTTTTCAGATGAAATTATTGCAATGAAGGAAGGAGAAATCGTTACAACTGGTAGCCCAGAAGAAATCATTACAAATGAAGTGTTAAAAGAAGTATTTCATATTGATGCACGTGTCATGATTGATCCGTATAATGGGTCTCCTGTTTGCTTCGGTTATGATAGCGTTGTATTTCAAGAAGAAAAAGTAGAAATATATGTAACGAGTTAAGAAGGGGGGATATAAGATGAACACTACGATTGAAAAACAGCAGATTGTAACATCTAATACTGAACAGTGGAACATGTATTCAAAATTAGATGGTAAGGAATATCAAATTCATATTTCAAAGCCGAGGCAACCAGCACTGGATTCAGGATATCCTGTCATTTACGTATTAGATGGTAATGCCTTTTTTCAGACATTCCATGAAGCGGTTAAAATACAATCAGTTAGAGCGGAAAAAACAGGTGTTTCACCAGCCATTATAGTAGGTATTGGTTATCCAATCGAAGGGGCATTTTCAGGTGAAGAAAGATGTTATGATTTTACGCCTAGCGTAATTTCAAAAGATGCGGCTTTAAAACCAGATGGTAAACCTTGGCCTAAAACAGGAGGAGCACATCATTTCTTTACTTTTATTGAAGAAGAATTAAAGCCGCAAATTGAAAAGAATTTTGAAATTGATAAAGGAAAGCAAACACTATTTGGGCATTCACTAGGTGGACTATTTGCTTTACATATATTATTTACAAACATAAATGCCTTTCAAAATTATTTTATTAGTAGTCCATCTATTTGGTGGAATAACCAATCTGTGCTTGAAAAAGAAGGGAATCTGATAAATGAATTAAACAAGGCAAAGGTTAAAACAGGAGTATTTCTTACAGTTGGTTCACTTGAACGAGAGCATATGGTTGTAGGGGCAAACGAATTATCAGAGCGCCTTTTCAAAGTAAAACACGATCAGTTTCGATTTACGTTTTATGAGGCGGAAGGGGAGAACCATGCATCTGTTGTACCGACTTCTTTAAGTAAAGGATTGAGGTTTGTTAGTCACATATAGAAGAGGGAAAAGGTGAGCGATTGCTTACCTTTTTTCATTATTGTTTAAAAGCAACGTATCCATCAATTAAAAAGCTAGTGAGAAAGCGAGTAATTTAATATAAACGAGAAACATTCAAATAAACATTTGAATGTTTCTCGTTTATAAGGTATACTACATACATAATCAAATATATATTTGAATAAGAGGTGTTACATATGAGTGAAGAGTATTGTGAACTTTGTTATCATGATGAGCAAAAAGTAAAACATGCAAGTGATATGCTAGAGAAAGAGAAGATAAGTAGTGTAGCGAAGATGTTTAAGGCACTTGCAGATGAAACACGTTTAAAAATTGCTTATGCGTTGTATACAGAAAAGGAACTTTGCGTACGTGATGTCGCAAGTATTATTCATAGTAGTATTGCAACAGCTTCACATCACTTAAGACTATTACAAACGATAGGATTGGCGAAAAAGCGTAAAGAGGGGAAACTTGTTTTTTATTCATTAGATGACTCTCACGTAAATGGATTAATTGAATTAGCGTTTAGTCATAGTAGTGAAATAAAGAAAAAAGAACTAAATATGTAACAATGCATTTTCATAAAGATACTTCTTTATGAAAATGCAACTTTCAAAGGAGAGGAGATAATAAGTATGGTTAAACTTGTATTAATAAGACATGGACAAAGTGAATGGAATGTTGAAAATCGGTTTACAGGTTGGACAGATGTTGATTTATCAATGAAAGGTATGAAAGAAGCAAGAGAAGCTGGAATAATGCTGAAAGCTAATGGTTTCTCGTTTGATATCGCATATACATCTGTTTTGAGAAGAGCGATGCGTACTTTATGGATTACTCTCGAAGAAATGGATTTGATGTGGATACCTGTTCATAAAACATGGAAATTAAATGAGCGACATTACGGTGCGCTTCAAGGATTAAATAAGGAAGAAACAGCGAGAAAATATGGCGATGAACAAGTAACATTATGGAGACGTTCAACAAATGTACGCCCACCAGCACTTACAAAAGATGACGAAAGATATGAAGCAGCACATCCGAAATATAGAGATGTAAAAGATTATGAGTTTCCTCTTACAGAAGATCTAGAAGATACAGAAAAACGAGTTGTTTCCTATTGGAATGAAGAGATAGCTCCTAACGTAAAAGCTGGTAAACAAGTAATTATAGCAGCACACGGCAATACAATACGTGCTTTAGTAAAACATTTAGATCAAATTTCAGATAAAGATATAGAAAATGTGAACATTCCAACAGGAACACCATTGGTTTATGAATTAGATAGCGATTTAAAACCGATATGCTATTATTATTTAACTAGAGAAATAGAAACTTTAGAAGGAAGTTTGGTATAAATATACCCTACCTACGTATTGTATATTTATATCGGAGGTGATTTATAGTGTTATATTATACGGTTGTAAATAAAAAGAATTGTGAGGCATGTGGACTATGTATTTCTATAGCACCTGATATATATCAGGTAGACGGAAGAGGAAAATCATTTGGTGTATTAGATAATAACCAAGGAATAATGGGTATTCCAAAAACTTTCTTGCAAGCAATGTTGGCGGCAAGTGACGGCTGTCCAACAAGTTCGATTCAAATAAGAAAAGAGCCATTTGTAAATAAAATAAAAATTTAATAGTGGAATTATGAAAGACAAACAAAATTAAAAGGAGGTATTTATATGGGACATCATCACGGTCACCAACATCATGGGCATGCTCACGGGCATTCCCATGGCCATCATCATTTTGAGGAAAGTAGGAAAGGTAACAGAAAAGGATTAATTACAGCCTTAGTGATTACAGCAACTATCATGTTCCTTGAATTTTTCGGGGGACTAGTTACAAATAGTTTGGCTTTATTATCTGATTCAGGACATATGTTAAGCGATACAAGTTCCTTATTATTAAGTTTAATTGCTATTGGATTAGCAGCTAGAACGGTTACTTCTAAAAAAACGTATGGATATTATCGTTTTGAGATTTTGGCGGCATTAATTAATGGAATTACGTTATTTGTTGTAGCAGGGCTTATCGTATGGGAAGCAATTGGTCGGTTTTTTGAACCACCAACTGTTTCAAGTGGTCCAATGATGTTAATCGCATCAATTGGTTTACTAGCAAATTTAATTAGTGCATGGGCACTGATGAGACAAGGTGATGTGAAAAATAATGTAAATTTACGTAGCGCGTATTTACATGTTCTTGGAGATGCTTTAGGGTCAGTGGGAGCATTAGTAGCTGGGGTACTTATGTCGTTATTCTCATGGTATATAGCAGATCCAATTATTTCAGTAGTTGTTGCTTTATTAATTTTAAAGAGCGCGTGGGGAGTAACAAAACATTCCATTCATATACTTATGGAGGGTACACCCGTTGCAATTGAACTAGAGAAAGTGAAGCAAGCGATTAAAGGAGTAGAAGGTGTACGTGATTTACATGATCTTCATATTTGGACAATTACATCTGGACTAGACGCATTAAGCGTCCATGTAATGATTGATAAAAAACAGGATGATCAAGAAGTACTTCAAAATATTATTGATATGTTAAAACAAGAGTTTCATATTGAACATGCTACCATTCAAATTGAAACACTTACTATTAAACATAATGAAATGATCGTCTAATTAAATGTAAGCAAAAGGCTATGGGGAAATTCTCCATAGCCTTTTGTTTGCGTAAGTAGAATTGTCCTTTTTGAAAGTTTTGTTTCAATTTTTCGTCTAAAGAGACAAAAAGTTGTCACAATTCGTTCACAATTAGCATAAACATAAAATAGACGAAATGAACTTATTTCCGAAAAGGCTTGGTTCATTCCAATTATGATTCGTAGAGCTGAAAAAGCACGGATGAAAAGTTCACTATATTCTCAAGGAGGTAGATCGTATGAAAACTATTCTCGCTATCGCTGGACTTATTTGGGTTTTATCGCATGGTATCCCAATTTATGAAGGAGAACAAATTCGCAGTGCTCTAAATAAAAATTTTAATGAATATCATATCATTGATCGGCAAGATAATGTTGTGACAGTTCGTGTAAATGACTGTTTTCATACGGTAACCGTTGAAGGAACTTCAGTAGTGAATGATACAAAAGTATGTGATCAGCAATAATTATATATAGGAAGAAAAAGTCTCAATTTACATGTGTGAAGATTGAGGCTTTTATATTTGGGAATGAATAATAAGCGGGGATGGACAACCCTCGCTTATTATTGTTTTTTGAAAAAAGGAAAGGGTATAATGAAAATTAAGACTGAGAAGCTAACAATGTGTTAAGAATAATCATAAAGTGGAAATATACTCATATGGGGTATCATGCATAGATATTTAATGCTATAATTGGTATACTCGTAAAAGTAATTGTTTTATTGGATGAAGAGAAACTTTAAGAAGGTGATAATATGGGGCATAAAGAGCATGAAGCAGTAACACATAGATCAGAAAAAGAAAAAGAGCAAATTATAAATAGATTGAAGAGAATTGAAGGGCAAGTTCGGGGTATTCAAAATATGATTGAAAATGATCGGTATTGCGTGGATATTTTAGTGCAAATTTCAGCGATTAATGCAGCGATGAAAAAAGTAGGAATGGGTGTATTAAAAAACCATACGAGTCATTGTGTTTCAGGTGCTATTAAAGATGGCAATGGTGACGAAGCAATCGAAGAATTAATGACAGTATTTGAACGTTTTTCAAAAGCGTAAAAACAAGCTAGTGTGTAACTAGCTTGTTTTTTGTTTATCCTTGTATTGGTGTGAAAAAGTGTGTGTAAAATAAACTTTTAGAAAATAATTGAAAAATCATGATAAAAAATCATTGATTACCTTAGGGGGGTATGGTAAGATGTAACTGTGATTAACAAACAATGAATAAACAAGAGGAGGATTTTAAATGGAACAGTTAACATTACAAGTTGAAGGTATGTCTTGTGGACATTGTGTAAATGCTATCGAAAGCAGTGTGAAAGAGCTAAACGGTGTTGAACAAGTGAAAGTTCAATTAGCAGAAGGAACTGTTGAAGTTACTATCGACTCGTCAGTTGTAACATTAAAAGATATCGTTGCTGTAATTGAAGATCAAGGATACGATGTTCAATAATTATTTTTAGATATGGAAATAAATCGTACTTTATAGGAAGTACGATTTATTTTGCTAATAATTATACCTCATAAGGGTATATAGAGGTGAGAGACATGAATGAACAAAAAGAGGCCAATCTTCAAATATCAGGAATGACATGTGCAGCATGTGCAAATAGAATTGAAAAAGGCCTAAAAAAAGTAGAAGGTGTTCATGATGCAAATGTAAATTTTGCACTTGAAAAAACGAAAATAATATATGATCCCCAAAAAACAAATCCGCAACAATTTAAGGAAAAAGTTGAATCGTTAGGATATGGAATTGTAAGTGATAAAGCTGAATTTACTGTTTCAGGAATGACATGCGCAGCATGTGCCAATAGAGTAGAAAAGCGTTTAAATAAGTTAGAAGGTGTGAACGGGGCGACAGTAAATTTCGCTTTGGAATCAGCTACAGTAGATTTTAATCCTGATGAAATTAATGTAAATGAAATGAAGAGTGCAATTACGAAATTAGGATATAAATTGGAAGTGAAATCAGATGAGCAAGATGGATCAACTGATCATCGCTTACAAGAAATTAAGCGACAAAAGAAGAAGTTTATTATTTCGTTTATTTTATCATTCCCGTTACTGTGGGCAATGGTAAGTCACTTCTCATTTACATCGTTTATTTATTTACCTGATATGCTTATGAACCCTTGGGTGCAGCTAGCTCTTGCAACGCCAGTTCAATTTATCATTGGTGGACAGTTTTATGTTGGGGCTTATAAAGCGTTACGTAATAAAAGTGCTAACATGGATGTTCTTGTGGCACTTGGAACGTCGGCCGCCTATTTCTATAGTGTATATTTAAGCATTCAATCTATCGGTTCTTCGGAACACATGACAGATTTATATTTTGAAACGAGCGCGGTACTTATTACACTAATTATTTTAGGTAAATTATTTGAAGCAAAAGCAAAGGGACGTTCATCAGAAGCAATTAAAAAGTTGATGGGTTTACAAGCAAAGACAGCTACAGTTGTGCGAGATGGAACAGAAATGAAAATTTTAATCGAAGAAGTAGTAGCTGGTGATATCGTTTATGTAAAGCCTGGTGAAAAAATTCCGGTAGATGGTGAGATTGTAGAAGGAAAGTCAGCAATAGATGAATCGATGTTAACAGGTGAAAGTATTCCAGTTGATAAAACAATTGGGGATGTAGTAATCGGTTCTACAATGAATAAAAATGGATTTTTAAAAGTGAAAGCAACTAAGGTAGGAAGAGATACTGCATTAGCTCAAATTATTAAAGTAGTAGAAGAGGCTCAAGGTTCAAAAGCTCCTATTCAAAGGGTAGCAGATCAAATTTCAGGTATTTTCGTACCGGTTGTAGTTGTGATTGCTATTATTACATTTGCAGTGTGGATGATATTTGTTACACCAGGTGATTTTGGCGGAGCACTTGAGAAAATGATAGCAGTACTTGTTATCGCTTGTCCATGTGCATTAGGTCTTGCGACACCTACATCTATTATGGCTGGATCAGGAAGATCAGCTGAGTATGGTATTTTATTTAAAGGCGGAGAGCATTTAGAAGCAACGCATCGATTGGATACAGTTATTCTAGATAAAACAGGTACTGTGACAAATGGAAAGCCAGTGTTAACGGATGTAATTGTCGCAGATGGATTCAATGAAGAAGAAATATTACGTTTAGTAGGTGCGGCAGAAAAAAATTCTGAACACCCACTTGCAGAAGCGATTGTAGAAGGAATTAAAGAAAAGAAAATTGATATTCCAAGTTCAGAAACGTTTGAAGCGATTCCTGGATTCGGTATTGAATCAGTCGTAGAAGGGAAACAATTATTAATTGGTACACGCCGATTAATGAAGAAATTCAATATTGATATTGAAGAAGTTTCTAAATCGATGGAAGAGTTAGAACGAGAAGGCAAAACAGCAATGCTTATTGCAATTAATAAAGAATATGCTGGTATAGTGGCTGTTGCAGATACTGTAAAAGATACTTCAAAAGCAGCTATTACAAGGCTTAAGAAAATGGGTCTAGACGTTGTGATGATTACAGGAGATAATACGCAAACTGCTCAGGCGATTGCGGGGCAAGTTGGTATTGAACACGTAATTGCAGAAGTATTACCAGAAGGAAAAGCAGAAGAAGTGAAAAAACTTCAAGCGCAAGGTAAGAAAGTAGCAATGGTTGGAGACGGAATAAATGATGCTCCAGCACTTGCAACGGCGGATATCGGTATGGCAATTGGAACAGGAACGGATGTAGCGATGGAAGCGGCAGATATTACGTTAATTCGTGGCGATTTAAATAGTATTGCTGATGCAATCTTTATGAGTAAGATGACGATAAGAAATATTAAGCAAAATTTATTCTGGGCACTAGCTTATAACGGCTTAGGAATCCCAATTGCAGCGCTTGGTTTCTTAGCGCCTTGGGTTGCAGGAGCAGCGATGGCATTTAGTTCTGTATCGGTCGTATTAAATGCATTACGATTGCAAAGAGTGAAGTTAAAATAATAAAAATGTAAATTTATAGAGTAATTTCATAGGCTTTTAAACAAAAAACAATACTTTGAAATAAGTATTGTTTTTTGTTAATATAGAAAGAAAAAAGATATAATAAAGCAGAAATATTGAATCATAAATGGTAGAAAAGTTAAATGATAGTGTAGTAAGGAGATTCAAATATGTTAAAAGATACAATCATTAGGGCCTTTCATAAAGATGATTTAGAACAAGTATTACAGTTGTTCTATGAAACAGTTCATACAATTAATGCAAAAGATTATAACGTATTACAGCTACAGGCATGGGCACCAGATCAGCTAGATAGAGAAAGCTGGTTACAGTCTTTAGAGAAGAATATTAGTTATGTAGCGGATCATAACGGTGTGATAGTCGGATTTGGGGATTATAATGATGAGTATTACGTAGATCGTCTATTTACGCATAAAGATTATCAAGGGAAAAGAATAGCATCATACATACTACAGAAGTTAGAAAAAGAAGCAGTGAACTTGGGGCATAGGGAGATATATACAGAAGCGAGTATTACAGCAAAACCTTTTTTTGAAAGTAAAGGCTTTATTTGCATAAAGGAACAAAAGAAAGAGCATAATGGTCAGATTTTTATTAATTATGTAATGAAAAAATAGCCCTCTCGTAAAAGAGAAGGCTATTTTTCATTATTTTACAGCTTCTTTTAGTTCTTTACCAGCTTTGAAAGCAGGTACTTTAGAAGCTGCGATTTGCATTTCTTCACCAGTTTGTGGGTTACGGCCTGTACGAGCAGCTCTTTCGCGAACTTCGAATGTACCGAATCCGATAAGTTGTACTTTTTCACCAGCAGCTAAAGTGTTAGTGATTGATTCTACTACAGTTTGTACAACTACAGTAGCTTCTTTTTGAGAAATCTCAGCATTTTGTGCTACGTTTTTGATTAATTCTGTTTTGTTCATGTTTTTCACCTCATATGTAAATAATGCTATTTAAGTTGTTATTATAACGTATAAAACATTCAAGAACAAGTGTACGCACATATATTCATAAAAAAAATGGAATTTGTAATATTTTTCAGGATTACTGTATAGTCGTTCCATTTAAGCAGATACAGATTTTTTCTTTAATTCCGTTTGTTCTTTAGTAGAAGGTAGTTTCTTATTATAAGATATGAAATAAGGTAATGCCACAAATAACATACCTCCTACTAAGTTTCCGAAGAAAACAAAAATGAAGTTTGGAAAATATTCAAACCAAGTTAAATGACCAGCAAAAATTGCAGCTGGGATGACAAACATATTGGCTACAACGTGTTGAAATCCAATTGCAACAAAAGTCATAACTGGGAACCAAATACCGATAATCTTTCCGATAAATTCTTTACTTCCCATACTGAGCCAAACAGCTAAACAAACAAGCCAATTACATCCGATTGCAGAAATGAAAGCTTGTAGTGGTGTATCTTGTAGTTTAGCTTGCGCAACAGAAACTGTTTTCGCTAAAAAAGCGCCCTCTGCTAATCCGACGATATGACCGAAAAAATAAGCAACGAATACAGCACCTATGAAGTTGCTAAACGTAACAATGAATAAATTTCGAATGAAGTGAAATAAGTCGATTTTTTTATGAAGCCACGCCATTGAAACGGTCATCATATTGCCAGTTACTAACTCACCGCCTGCAAGAATAACGAGTATAAGACCGATAGGGAATACAGCAGCGCCTAGAAAACTAGTAAATGATCCCCAAGCCTTTGGCATTGTTCCAATAACATGAATATCGAGTAAATACCCTAATGCTATGAAAGCACCGCCAAAAAAACCGAGAATTAGCATAGGGAGTAATGATAAATGAGCTTTTTTTCTTCCGGAATTAGCAGCAAGTTCCGTAATTTCTTCTGGTGTAAATACAGACATGAATAATCTCTCCTTAATAAAATGATAAAAGAATAGATGGAACATTTTTAAGAATCTATGTATTATAAAAATATGTTATGACTTCTGTATAAATTTGTCAAAGTGAGCAGGACTGGAATTGAATATAACTAACATTGTTCGTGTTGTCACATTCATGTAACAATAAGGTTTTAAAGTACTTCTAGAGGTGAGAACATGAATACGTATCACGTAAAAGAAGAACAAAAAAAATCAATCGTCAAGGTATCTATAATCAGTTTTGTAAGTGTAGTAATGATTTCTATAAGTTTGTATTTCTATGCGACAGAAATAGAACGAAAACTAGTAACAGTTACGTGGAATGAAATAGAAGTTTCTACAATTCCTAAAGAGTTTCATAATAAAAAAATATTGCAGTTCTCAGATGTACATTTAGGACCAGAATTCACACTGAAACAACTAGAAAATTTGGTGGAGAAGATGAATGCGTTACGTCCGGATGTAGTAGTTTTTACAGGGGATTTAATAGATAAATTTGGATCGTATCAAGCCGAAAAAGAAGAAGCAAAAGGCATATTACAGCAAATACATGCGCCCTTAGGGAAATATGCAGTGTTTGGGAATCATGATAGAGGCGGGGGAGGTAGTTTATTTTATAAAAAATATATGGAGGAAGCTGGTTTCGCTGTGTTAGTAAATGAAGTGCAGAAAATTAAAGCGGAAAACGGAAAATATATTACAATATCAGGTTTGGATGATTTCTTATTAGGAAAGCCGCAAATAGACTCGACTTTAAAACATGTGAGGCAACAAGATTTCAATATGCTCTTAGTACATGAGCCGGATGTTGTAGACAAAGTAGCTCGTTACCCAGTTGATTTTCAAATGTCAGGCCATAGTCACGGAGGACAAGTTCAAATTCCTTTTATCGGTCCATTCATTACGACAAAACTAGCTGAGATTCATGTTGAAGGTATGTATGAATTAGAAGGGAAGAATAAGCCGTTACATTTATACGTAAATCGTGGTATTGGGACAACACGAATGCCTGTTAGATTTTGTAGTGTACCTGAACTTTCAGTATTTGTATTGAAGCAAAATAGTAACTAATGTATTCAATTCCACATCATCATTCTCAATTTGTTTTTGATGAACGAGCGATGTTAATTGGTGGTAAATAAAAAACAACAATAGGTCATATAAAACCTATTGTTGTTTTTTATTATTTTTGCAAGGGAATAGCATCGAAATATGTTCTATAGCTACTAGAGAATTCAAAGTTATTTTTTGCATCCCAATTAATAGACCAAGACATTAGACCGCGGAATGCAGGATAGCCACTCGCATTTGAAAGTTTATACTTTCCTCCGAAAGGAATTCCCTTAATGATATAATCTAAAGCTTTTTTCATTTCAGTTGGAGAAATATACCCACCACTTGGAGCGGCCGCTGGTGCTGCAGGAAGTCCAATCATTACTTGATCCGAACGAAGAGCTGGGAACATGTTATTTGCATTACCACCTACAGGAAAACCATGTAAGAGCATATCTGCCATAGCGACCTCGTAGTCTGCAGTACCTTGATTGTAGTTATTACCGTCCATTCCAACCCCGCTGCCAGCGTTGTAGTGTTGAACGTGAATGTATGTCAGTTTGTCTTTCACTCCGTAAATAATCGGTAAATATGCACCCCAGATGCTTCCGTATGCACTATAACCGCCTTGAACATAAGCTGTTTCAGGAGCCATGCTTAATAGAAAGTCGGGACCGTAATGATCTGAGATTGTTCGAATAGCCGAAATAAGATTTACGATTTGAGGAGTAGTTGGGTTTTTGAAATTAGTGTCATTTCCGTTTAAGTAAATACCTGATTCAAGGTCAATATCTATTCCATCAAAACCGTATTTATCAATGAGAGATTGTATGGAATTAATAAAGCGTTGCTTAGCGGCATTGTCAGGAAGTAAAACGACTCCATTTTGTCCACCAATTGAAAGAACTACTTTTTTTCCTTTACTCTTTAAATAAGAAATATCTGATTTGAATTCTGCATCTGTACCATACACAGGAGAAAATTCAACAGTAGAACGATCACCACCAGTTTCCCCGAAAGATACATTAATTACATCCCATTTTGGTGAAACGTCTCTTAATTTAATAATGCCAGTACCGTTATCAAAGTTATGCCAGTATCCAACGAGTAGTTTTGATCCTAAATTGTTTGCTGCTTGTGCTTGAAAGGGGGCTAGTGGTAGCAGTAAAAAAATTACTAACGTACAACAAATGAATTTGAACTTGTTTAACATATCAACACTCCTATACAAAAAGTTGTCTAGATGTATAATCTTGTTTATTTAATAATATCTGAAAATTCGTTCTTTTGTAAGGTGACTATAATTTTCTCAACAATTGTATATGGAAAATTATTAAACCTAATGTAATAATTTTTATGGGAGCTTGCATTACAATTGTTAAATTCAGAATATTTTGATATATTTTAAAGTGTAGGCAAAGTTTTCACATAATACTCTTACATAAATTTCAAAATTACGTTTGGAAGGGGATGTATAAGAGTTGGATAAAAATCTTAAGAAAGACCTCAAAATACGCCACATTACAATGATCTCAATTGGCGGCGTAATAGGAGCTGGTTTGTTTGTTGGAAGTGGGGCGGTTGTACATTCAGCCGGACCAGGTTCTATCGTTTCATATGCATTAGCAGGACTTCTAGTTATTTTCGTTATGAGAATGCTTGGAGAAATGGCAGCTATTAACCCGACAAGTGGGTCATTTGCAACATATGCACGAGAAGCAATTGGTCCATGGGCGGGTTATACAATTGGGTGGCTATATTGGTTTTTCTGGGTAATTGTTATTGCAATAGAAGCCACAGCAGGTGCTGGTATTATTCAATACTGGATTCCAGAAATCCCTCTTTGGTTATTAAGCCTAATATTAACGATTTTATTAACATTGACGAATGTTTTTTCGGTGAAATCATTTGGAGAGTTTGAATATTGGTTTTCTTTTATTAAAGTAATAAGTATCGTTTTGTTCCTTTGTCTTGGACTAGCTGTTATTTTAGGATTTGTACCAGGAACGGAAGCACCTGGCACTTCCAATTTAGTAGGACAAGGAGGATTTATGCCAAACGGTATAAGTTCGGTGCTACTTGGAATTACTGTCGTTATATTTTCATTTATGGGATCTGAGATTGTTGCAGTAGCTGCTGGAGAATCTGCTGAACCTGTAAAAGCAGTAAAAACAGCAACAAATAGTGTAATTTGGCGTATTCTCGTATTTTTCATTGGATCTATCGCTGTAGTTGTTACACTTCTTCCGTGGAATTCAGCGAACATACTAAAAAGTCCGTTTGTAGCAGTACTGGAACATATAGGAATACCAGCGGCAGCACAAATTATGAATTTTATCGTTTTAACAGCTGTACTTTCTTGTTTAAATTCTGGTTTATATACGAACTCAAGAATGCTTTTTTCAATGGCAGAAAGAGGAGATGCTCCAAAGGCATTTTTGAAATTGAATAGTAGTGGTGTTCCAGTTCGGGCCGTTTTATTCGGAACGTTCTTCGCTTATATTGGAGTTGTTTTTAGTTACATATCTCCAGATAAAGTCTTTTTATTTTTAGTCAATGCATCTGGCGGAATTGCGTTACTCGTTTATCTCGTTATAGCAGTTTCACATTTAAAGATCCGTAAAAAAATGGGGAAAGTAGAACAACAAAATTTGAAAGTGAAAATGTGGTTTTTCCCGTATGTGACGTATGTTACAATTGCAGCTATTATAGCAGTTTTAATTGCGATGCTTGCAATTGAATCTTTACGTTCACAAGCACTTTTGACGATGCTTGTTACTGTTCTTATAATACTTTCTTATTTTATTTTTAATAGAAATAAAAATAGTACGGTGTTGAATACTAAAAGTAAGAATGAGGAATCTATTCGATTCTAATTTCTTGTTTTCTAAGAAATGCTACATCCAATCATTGGTAGAAAAGATTCATATATAAGTAAAGAAAAGAGTAATTACTATTGTCATAGTGAATATAAACTTTTTTCTTGACTTTTTATACGAAGGCGAGCAGAATGGTAAAAAAGGAAGGGGGGATGACGATGGAAGAGTATGTATTAGAGCTGTATAACCTGTTATATACGACAGAATGGCAAGATATTGTTTCGTTTCTAGGAATCGTATTTTGTATGAAAATTGTAATTGTATATATGGAAGAGCAAGGTATGTTCTATTCCTTCTCATCCCCGTTCGATGTGCAACGCGAGCCGTTGCTGAACTATGCCAAGGTAAATTACGAACAATTTCCTTTTGTATTTTTCTTTATGATTCGATTTATAACAGCAATTGTAAAGAAAAAGGAAAGTGACGATGAAGAGTGCCACTCAACTTGTAATATAGCGAATGTTTTTTAAGCTAAATACAAGGAGGAGATTTATATGTGGTTTCGATTTCTTATGATTGGTTTCTTTTCATTAACAGCAATTTCTTTAATGGGATATCAAGTGTCTGAAATTTTTCAAGCATATAGCGATACATTTTTTAACAAAAACTAATCGCATTGCTATTTGAATAATAAAGCGATAAAATCCTTCTTAAGAAGTTTTATTAAGAAGGATTTTTTCTTTGTTTTGTCTTGCTGTGTCAAACTATTGTCACATTTACACTGTGAATAGTATGTTAAAATAGTGAGGTTACGTATACATATTTGAAGGAAGAGGGAGTGACCATTTTGGTGGATCAATCAACAAATCAGAAAAGCTATGCTCCTATTGTGATAACGCTTTCTGTAATTGTAAATGCGATTATTTTATTTTTGTTCTTTGGACCTGTTGGCTATGAAGGAGAAGTACATTTTGATGTAACGATTTTACCAATGTTAAACGCAATTTTTAATAGCTTTACGTTTGTATTTTTATTAGCAGCGTTATTCTCTATTATTAAGAAGAATGTGAAAATGCATCGTGGCTTCATCCTAGCAGCATTTACAACGACGTTGCTATTTTGTGTTTCTTATTTATCGTATCATTACTTGGCGCCAGCAACACATTTTGGTGGCGAAGGATTCATTAAATATGTGTATTTCATCATTTTAATTACACATATTATCCTAGCAGCAATTATCGTACCACTTGCATTGTTTGCACTTGTATTTGGTTTTACAAATCAATTAACACGTCATCGTAAAATTGTACGTTGGACGATGCCGATTTGGTTATATGTAAGTTTATCTGGTGTTATTGTTTACTTAATGATCTCACCTTATTATCAATAAAAAATCTCAGCCTATAGGCTGAGATTTTTTTGTTAGGCAAATGTTTTTGTAAAATGAAAAAAATATGGTATACAAAAGTATAGTTGCTTTTCATATAGAAGGGATGGTAAAGGGATATGCAAAATTTTGTATTTCGTAATCCAACGAAACTTATTTTCGGTAAAGGTCAATTAGAGCAATTGAAAACTGAAATTCCACAGTTCGGTAAAAAAGTTCTTCTCGTATACGGGGGAGGCAGCATTAAAAGAAACGGTATTTATGATAATGTAATTTCTATTTTAAAGGAAATAAATGCAGAAGTATTTGAATTGACAGGTGTTGAACCGAATCCACGTGTATCAACTGTAAAGAAAGGGATTCAAATTTGTAAAGATAATGGTGTTGAATTTATTTTAGCAGTTGGTGGAGGTAGTGTAATCGACTGTACGAAGGCAATTGCAGCTGGTAGTAAGTACGATGGAGATGTGTGGGATATTGTAACGAAAAAAACATTTGCCAGTGAGGCATTACCATTTGGTACTGTGCTTACTCTTGCGGCAACAGGATCTGAAATGAATGCTGGTTCTGTCATTACAAACTGGGAAACGAATGAAAAATATGGCTGGGGTAGCCCAGTTACCTTCCCTCAGTTTTCAATTTTAGATCCAGCTCATACTGCGTCTGTACCGAGGGATCAAACAATTTACGGTATGGTAGATATTATGTCACACGTATTAGAACAATATTTCCATCATGGAACAAATACAGAATTACAAGATCGTTATTGTGAATCTGTTTTAAAAACAGTCATTGAGACAGCTCCTAAGCTTTTAAATGATCTAGAAAATTATGAGCATAGAGAAACGATTTTATACTGCGGTACTATGGCGCTAAACGGTATTTTAGCGATGGGAGTAAAAGGAGACTGGGCAACACACAATATTGAGCACGCGGTTTCAGCGGTTCATGATATACCACACGGAGGTGGCCTTGCGATTTTATTCCCGAACTGGATGAAGCATGTTGTAGATGAAAATGTAAGTCGTTTTAAACAATTTGCTATTCGTGTATTCGATGTAGAAACAGATGGAAAGACTGATCGAGAAATTGCGTTAGAAGGAATTGAGGCGTTACGTCAATTTTGGACTTCAATTGAAGCACCAGTAACTTTATCTGATTATGCTATTGGAGAAAATGAAATTGATGTAATGGCGGATAAAGCGATGGCTTATGGCGAATTTGGTAACTTTAAAAAATTAAATAAAGACGATGTTTTAAGCATATATAAAGCTTCCTTATAAGTGAAGCGAGTAAAGGAACCCATTTGATATAACAATCCAATGGGTTTCTTTTTTGTTGTTTATAACTGTTTGTGATTGTTTTTGGTTATTTATGAATGTTTATGGTTGATTTTTGTGATCGTTTTCATTATACTGTAATCAAAGAAGAGGTGAATAAAATGTT
Source organism: Bacillus cereus group sp. MYBKT111-2 (assembly GCF_051915205.1). Classification (NCBI taxonomy): domain Bacteria; kingdom Bacillati; phylum Bacillota; class Bacilli; order Caryophanales; family Bacillaceae; genus Bacillus; species Bacillus cereus group sp. MYBKT111-2. Next base: position 6,649 of record NZ_JBQAEG010000001.1, on the reverse strand, counting down.
AACTCCTGAACGTCATCAAATGATATTGCAACTTGTAAAAGAGCAGAAGGTTGTTAAATTACAACAATTAGTGGAAAGAACAGAAAGCTCTGAATCAACAATTCGTCGTGATTTAGCGCAATTGGAAAAACAACGGTTATTAAAAAGAGTTCACGGTGGTGCAGCTGTTTTAACAGGAAAAGGACAGGAGCCGACGATGGTTGAAAAATCATCCAAAAACATTCAAATAAAACAACAAATTGCGAAGTATGCGGCTAACGTTGTGGAACAAGGTGATTGCATTTATTTAGATGCAGGAAGTACAACATTTGAAATGATTCCATTTTTAATAAATAAGGATGTTACCGTTGTTACGAATGGACTTATGCATATTGAAGCTTTAGTTGAAAATCATATTCGTGCATATTTACTAGGCGGAATGATGAAGAGTAGGACGAAAGCTTTAATCGGTGCTATGGCACAGGAAAGCATGCAGAAGTATCGTTTTGATAAATGTTTTTTAGGAGCGAATGGTGTACATGAACAGCTTGGTTTTACAACACCAGATCCAGAAGAGGCACTTTTAAAGCAAATGGCATTAACATTAGCAAATGAAGGATATTTCTTAATTGATGAAAGTAAGTTTTCGGAAGTTGCGTTTGCGAAAATTGCCAATGTGGAAGAGGCGAATATTATTACAAACCATTTAGAAATTGATTTAGAAAAATATAAAAGACAAACCAATGTAATTGAGGCTGATAAACAATGATCTATACAGTAACTTTAAACCCATCTATTGATTATATAGTACAAGTTAATTCCTTAGAGTTAGGCGCAGTAAATCGAGCGGAAAAAGATATGAAGTTTCCTGGAGGGAAAGGGATTAATGTTTCTCGTGTTCTTCATCGTTTAGGTGTGGAAAATGTAGCGCTAGGATTTACTGGTGGATTTACCGGTCGATTTATTAAAGATGTATTACAGACGGAAGGTGTAATAACAAACTTCGTCCAAGTAGATGGAGATTCTCGAATTAATGTGAAAATAAAAGGGCAAGAAGAAACAGAATTAAATGGGCAAGGACCTAGTGTGACTAAGGAACAATTTGAACAATTAATGAAACAAATTGAAAGTATGCAAAAGGGAGATTGTGTTGTACTAGCTGGAAGTGTACCAGCGTCTATCCCAACTACCTTTTATGAATCAATCGCAGCGTTCGGAGCTGAAAAAGGCATTCGTGTAGTAGTAGATGCAAGTGGTAGTGCCTTGCAGCATGTAGTTAAAAATAAACCATTTTTAATAAAGCCTAATCATCATGAACTTGGTGAGTTATTCGGAGTAGAGATTTCCACAGTAGAAGATGTTTTACCATATGGAAGAAAATTAGTTGAACAAGGTGTAGAGCACGTTATCGTATCAATGGCCGGAGATGGAGCTTTATTATTTACGGCAGAAGGTATATATGAAGCAACTATTCCAAAAGGCGTTGTAATTAATTCGGTTGGGGCTGGAGATTCTCTCGTTGCGGGATTTGTAGGAAGATATGAACAGACAAAAGATATTGAAAAGGCATTTCAATATGGCGTTGCAACAGGGAGTGCAACAGCATTTTCAGCCGATTTATGTGAAAAGGAAAAAGTAGAAGAATTATTGTCGCAAGTAATTGTAACTAAGCGATAGGGGGAAGCAACATATGAAAATTACAGAACTATTAAAAAGGGATACAGTTATTATGAATTTGACAGCTTCAAATAAAGAAGCTGTCATAGATGAGTTAGTTGAGAAATTAAACGGGGCAAATCGTTTAAATAGCAAAGCTGAATTTAAAGAAGCTATTTTAAAGCGGGAGTCACAAAGTACAACCGGCATTGGTGAAGGGATTGCTATACCTCATGCGAAAACAAAAGCTGTTAAGCAACCAGCGATTTGTTTTGGTAGAAGTGTAAGCGGTATCAACTATGAATCGCTTGACGGACAACCTGCGCATTTATTTTTTATGATTGCTGCAAGTGAAGGGGCGAATAATACGCATTTGGAAACGTTATCACGCCTATCTACACTATTAATGGATGAAGGGTTTCGTAAGCAATTGTTAGAAGCGAAGGATGAAGAAGAACTTCTTCGTTTATTTGATGAAAAAGAAAATGAAAAAGAAGAAGAAGAGGTTGAAGTTGCAAAACCAGAAGGGAATGAACCGTACGTATTAGCTGTTACAGCTTGCCCGACTGGAATCGCTCACACATATATGGCTGCAGATAGCTTGAAAGCAAAAGCAGCAGAGCTAGGAATTGCAATTAAAGTTGAAACGAATGGATCAACAGGTATAAAAAACGGTTTAACGAAAGAGGATATTGAACGCGCAACGGCTATAATTGTTGCGGCAGATAAACAAGTAGAAATGAACCGTTTTGCTGGTAAACATGTTATTCAAGTGCCAGTCGCTGACGGGATTAGAAAAACTGAAAAACTTCTTAATCGTGCTGTAAAACAGGATGCACCAATCTTTAAAGGTGTAAAAGAGGATGGAAAGGCAGAAAATACGGAGAAAGAAAATGGATTAGGAATTTATAAGCATTTAATGAACGGCGTAAGTAATATGCTTCCATTCGTTGTTGGTGGCGGGATTTTAATTGCGCTAGCGTTTTCGTTTGGTGGTATAAAAGCAGAAGGTCCTTTAGCTGAATTGTTCATGTCTATTGGAGGAGGGGGAACAGGGGCATTTTTATTCCTTGTACCAATTTTAGCAGGATTTATTGCTAGTTCTATTGCTGATCGTCCTGGTTTTATGCCTGGTGTTGTCGGAGGATTTTTAGCGGCACATGCGAATGCTGGATTTTTAGGTGGATTAATTGCTGGTTTCTTAGCCGGATATGTTGTTTTAGGATTGAAAAAATTATTTTCAGGGTTACCAGTACAGTTAGAAGGAATTAAGCCTGTTTTGTTATATCCAGTCTTCGGACTATTGATTACAGGAGTTGTTATGCAAAAAGTAGTAATTCCGCCTGTAGTAGCATTGAATGAAATGTTAACAGGATGGTTAAATGGTTTGAACGGTACAAATGCTATATTACTAGGTCTTATTTTAGGTGCGATGATGGCAATTGATATGGGTGGTCCAATTAATAAAGCAGCATTTACGTTTGGTATTGCTGCGATAGAAGCGAAGAACTTTGGGGTGCATTCAGCGGTTATGGCTGGTGGTATGGTGCCACCGCTTGCAATTGCGTTAGCAACTACCTTCTTTAAATCGAAGTTTACAGAAGCGGAACGTAAGTCTGGTTTAACAAATTATATTATGGGGGCATCGTTTATTACAGAAGGTGCGATTCCATTTGCAGCAGCAGATCCGGTTCGGGTAATTGTCAGTTGTGTTGTCGGTTCAAGTATTGCAGGTGCATTATCAATGTTATTCCAAATTACATTACCAGCACCGCATGGTGGATTGTTTGTTATCGCTTTAGTAAATAAACCAGTGTTATATATTTTCTCGATATTGATAGGGGCAGTTGTTTCTGCTCTTATGATGGGAATTTGGAAAAAGAAAGTTAAATAATACGTGTAAAGGGAGTAGCTTTTATTAGCTGCTCCTTTTTATTACAAAAAAGGAGGTTGATAATTGGAGAATGATGAATTTTGGTAAAAGATGTAATGAAATATGATTTTTTTGTAACAAAAAAGTAATACTGTAATTTTTTCTGGAAAAAAATTCTGATGCTTGTATGTGGAAAATATATGAAAACTATTGGGAATTCTATTGGAAATGTAATTCATTAATATGGAAATTTATGTTACAGCTCATTAATCGTATATTACGAATGGTTTGTAATTGTGTGTTTTCTAAAAATCTTAAAAATCCGTTGCTATAATAAAAATACGAAAACAAAGCAAATGGAGGCTATTCATGAAAAAATTATTAGGTATAGCAACGGCGGCAGTTTTTGGTCTTGGGATTTTTGCAGGTTCTGCGAAAGCGGAAACGATTGTAACAACAGACGTATTAAATGTTAGAGAAAACCCAACTGTAGAGTCTAAGCTTGTAGGTAAAATGTTAAGTGGAAATAAATTAGATGTTGTAAATACAGAAAACGGATGGACAAAAATTAAATTAAATGGTCAAGAAGCGTTTGTAAGTGCTGAATTTACAAAAAGTACATATTATGTAACGGCGGGTGTGTTAAATGTTCGCGCTGGAGCGAATACTGATTCAGAAATTCTTGGAAAACTGAATAAAAATGATGTAATTGAAACGACAAATCAAGTTCAAAATGAATGGTTGCAATTTGACTATAATGGAAAAACAGGATATGTTCATGTGCCATTTTTAACAGGAACGGCACCAGTGATTGAAAAGAAAGAAGTTGCAACGAAAGAAGAAGCGCCGGAAAGAGTAAATACGCCGGTTAAAAGTAATAAAGTAGTTAAGAGTAAAGAATCTGTTAAGAATGTAGAATCAAGTAAACCTGTGGCAAAACAGCAGTCAACTACGAAACAAGTTGCGAAATCTAATGAAACAAGTGCACCGACTAGTGGACGTGAAATAACGGTAGAAGCGACAGCATATACAGCAGATCCGAGTGAGAATGGTTCGTATGGTGGTCGTGTATTAACTGCAATGGGGCATGACTTAACAGCAAATCCAAATATGAAAGTAATTGCTGTTGATCCTAAAGTAATTCCACTTGGATCAAAAGTATGGGTAGAAGGATATGGAGAAGCGATTGCTGGAGATACTGGTGGTGCGATTAAAGGAAATCGTATTGATGTTTTAGTTGGCTCAGATGGTAGTGCGAATAGCTGGGGGCGCAAATCTGTAAAAGTGAAAGTTATAGAGTAGTATATATGTATTAATATAAAAGGCGGTTGCTTGAAAGTATGTAAGCAATCGCCTTTTATGGATTATTGAAAAGGATAAATAGTTTTACCTGTAATAATTTTATATGCGCTGCAAAATTGGTTTTGTATATACTCTGTATCTTTATTTTCTAGATGGAATGTTGTTTCTTGGAGAGCAGAATGAAAAGAACGTAATAAACAATTTAAGGCGAAGTATAATTCTTCTTGTGAACAATTGTGTTCTTTTGTAGCAGTAGCTAAAATGAGGTCTTTTGTCAAAGATGAAAAATTGATAGTGGATTGTTTCATAGTTAACTCATCCTCTCGAAGGTATTTTTAATCATGTATATGTGGAATTGGACAAACTATGTTCTTTTTTATTTATAATTTCATGTACCGTAATGAAAGAACTTGCAATCATGCCGTTAAAATTGGTAAGATTGGATATAATCAATAGATGGAGTACATTACATAAAGAGAGTTGAATGATATGGGAGAAGTGCAACGTGAAAAAGTTGCTGTCATCATTGGACCAACTGCTGTTGGGAAGACGAAGTTAAGTATTGATCTTGCCAAAGCGTTAAATGGTGAAATTATAAGTGGAGATTCCATGCAGATTTATCGTACGATGGATATTGGAACCGCAAAGGTGACGAAAGAAGAGATGGACGGAATTCCACATTATATGGTTGATATAAAAAATCCGGAAGAATCATTTTCGGTTGCCGAATTTCAAGAACGTGTTCGTAAGCATATTCGCGAGATTACAGAGCGTGGTAAATTGCCGATTATCGTTGGTGGAACTGGTCTGTATATACAATCTGTTTTATTCGATTATCAGTTTACGGATGATGCTGGTGATGCTATATACCGAGAACAAATGGAAAAGTTAGCATTAGAACGTGGTGTGGAATATGTACATAAGAAATTACAGGAAATAGACCCAGAAAGCGCTGAGCGTATTCATGCAAATAATGTACGCCGTGTCATTAGGGCGTTAGAAATTTTCCACACGACGGGTGAAAAAATGAGTGATCAACTTGAAAAACAAGAAAACGAGTTATTATACGATGTTTCCTTAATTGGCTTGACAATGGATCGTGAAATGCTATACGATCGCATTAACTTACGAGTTGATATAATGATGGACCAAGGTTTATTAGAAGAAGTAGAAGGGTTGTATAATCGAGGGATACGAGATTGTCAATCTATTCAAGCGATTGGGTATAAAGAGATATATGATTATTTTGAGGATCGTGTCTCTTTAGAAGAAGCGGTATCACAATTAAAGACGAATTCACGTCGTTATGCAAAACGTCAATTAACGTGGTTCCGTAATAAGATGGATGTCACATGGTTTGATGTTACAGACGGTGAAAAAACGTCAGAAATTTTACGATACATAGAAGGAAAGCTACAACTAAAGTCGAATAATAGTAAGTAGAGAAAAAGAGGAGGATTCGACATGAAGCAATCAATCAATATTCAAGATCAGTTTTTAAATCAACTCCGTAAAGAGAATACGTTTGTTACGCTGTACTTATTAAATGGTTTCCAGCTTCGTGGATTAATTAAAGGATTTGATAATTTTACAGTCCTACTGGAAACAGAAGGTAAGCAACAGCTTATTTATAAACATGCAATTTCTACATTTGTACCACAAAAAAATGTTTCAATTGAATTAGAATAGTAATGAATTATTGTACATAACAAAAAAAGAGCGAGTTTTTCTGAAGTGACCCCTAAAAGTTAGACACAGTTATTTCATTAGGCAGCTTGATAAAAGTGAGTCCGGTATTGTACCGGGCTCATTTTTAATTTTGCCTTAATCCGTTTCGTA